>DKGY01000114.1:0-871 GCA_002453475.1 Clostridium sp. UBA6758
AAGCTAAGAACTCTGTTTATATATGTCACTCTGCCATATCGTCTTATAATTTACAATTTTACCATATTATCTAGTCTCATCTATTAACTTAAATTTAAAATTCTATATATATTTAGTAAAATTTCATAAATCAGCATTTAGCCAATGTTTCTGCTAATGTAAATTAACTCTTCAAAGGCAGCATCTTCCCCAGCCTTTGCTTTTGTCACCAATTCATGAGTTTTGGCATAATTCTTCATAACAAAAATCCTTTCTCTTAGGCTATTACCTCCTGTGTCTCCATGTCCATATATATCCCTATATATACGTATATAGGGATATATATATTATCATTTATATATATAATATGCTCTAATAGAATATCATGGACATAGTAGATACATATGAGGTTAAACCTTATTATTACTAGGTTTAAGTGGTGTCTTCAACTGTGTTTTTCTCCATGTCTTTGACTCAAAGGACACAGTTTTTAAGAACTTTCATCTGTAGCCTTTCTTATAAAAGCCCTTTGAATTCCATAATTTTTACCAAACCTTAGCTTTCCCGTGCCCATGTTATAGGGTTCCCAATCCTCAAGGATACGAAGAACATCATTAATTTCTCTAGAATTCATAGGTTTCATATACTTAGGCTCTCCTTGTAATAGCTCCACCCATATCTCCATGGCACATACTTTATCTCTTTTTTTAGTGGGTATTACTTCTTCCTTAAAGGTATCTCCATGAATATAACTTCTTCTAGCTGCAACGTCTAGGTCAGCCCAATTTTCAGGTATTGGCATTTCTAGATATTCATGAATCAATCCCTCCATGAAACTTCTCTCTGTGTGCTGCTCTTGGATCTTAACAGCTTGCTTTTCTAGTTCTAGCTC
>DKGY01000114.1:886-1313 GCA_002453475.1 Clostridium sp. UBA6758
GAGCTCTAAGAATAATCCTTCTCCCTTCTTCCAAAGGTGAAAAGCCTCTGACCAAATCTGGTGAATTTCAGTCTTTATATCCTCTCTCCATAAATCCTTTTTAACCCTATTTTTATCTACCATTACAGGCCAAAATCTTCTATTTCCCGTTTTATCCTTTAAAAAATCCATTTCATTGGTGGTGCCAAAAAATATACACTGCCTTGGAAACTTTGTAACCCTCTTTCCATATGCAACTCTATAAATATCTTCCCTTTTAGATATGAAATGTTTTACTGCCTCTGTCTCTGCTTTTTTCGCAGCAGTAAGCTCGGCCATTTCTATAATCCAAGCATCTTGAAGTTGTTCATAGGCTTCTTTGCCTTGAACTGTATTAAAGGAATCTGAATACCAGTTTTGTCCAAGAAGGCTTAAAATATGGCTCTTA
>DKGY01000114.1:1324-14591 GCA_002453475.1 Clostridium sp. UBA6758
AAACTTCACTCCTGGATTAAAAATTCTAGCTACCCCAGCCACCAAGGCTTTTCTTGTAACCATTCTAGTATAATTGTTATCACTAGCTCCTAAATAATCTATAAATAAATTATCCACTCTTTTAACTCCATCCCACACTAAGGAGTTAAAGTAATCTCTAATGGGATGAAACTTATTTTTTTCCTCTACAATTAAAAGTCCATCATTAATCTTCATTGGACTAGTTATCCTATAAACCTTTTCTATATAATGCCTTAGTGCTGAATCGTCACTATCCTTCCACTGATCCCCTTCTTTTTTATTAAGAAGCCTATGCCATGGGAGATTTCCTTTAATCACAGTTCTATGTGAAAATTCATTCAAAGCTATTTTCCCCTTTAAGTTTTCATCATTCTCAAGAATTAAACTTATATTTTCTATGGTGGACTTGTACTGCCCAAGCTTATCAACCTCTAAGTGCTGCATCCAATGACAATGCTCTTCACTTAAAGCTATTTCACCTATATTTTTATTTACTACTTCCTTATTATTTTCTGGAAGGTCTACTATATCCTTATTGGGCATCTGATTATCTACAAATACTTTAACTTCGTCATTTTCCTTTAGGTCATTTCTTTGTACCTTCTTATCCATGGCTATAGCTTCCTTATTATTATAAGAGTTTACTTCTTCTTTATTGTAAGGAGTTTCTTCTGCCTTATTATTATAAGAATATTTCGTTTCCTCATTGTTATAAATATCTTCTTTCTTATTATAATGACCTTCATCCATATGATCATAAATGTCTTCCTCAACCTTAAANNAATCCATTTTAGCTTGCAAAAGCCGTTCTTTTCCAATGGTTAGCTTCACTTCATTATCATTTCTTGCAAAGTCTATCATAGCTTTATAAGAAGGCAAATTAATACTTGGTGTATTCTCAGGTACTCCTTCATCTAAATGACCAAAGCTATGAATCCTCATTAAATCAAAGGCATTACAAAGAAGTCCTGACATAGGGTCCGTACTGTGGTAGGAGTATGCGAAATCCCCTTGCTGATAAATAACTAATCCTCCTGAAGTAGAGCCATTTGTATAGGTATATCTATCCTTGTCCATGGTTGGAATGTATATATGATTTAAAAACTTTTCTATAACCTGGGTAGTGGAATAACTACGACAAAAGGCTCCTATGATTCCAGCCTTTTCCCTTGGAGAGCCTTGCCTATTGGCTAAAGCTCTCCTGTCCTTTTTAACCCTAGAGGATTCTGGCCAAGAACTCCTATCCTTCCAATTTTCATAGGTATTTAAAACTTCATCTGCATCAAGCCAAGGTGCATCCTTATAGTGAAATACAAAGTCTCCATCACTGCTAGTTGAAGGCCAGTACATAAGTCTAGAAGATTCATAGGTACTATCATCAAAGTAATCCATGCCTATATCCCTTGCAACCTTTCTTCCTATAGCTTCATATTCCTCAGGTGTTACCTTTCTATTTAAGGGAATAACTAAACGAAACCTAGGCTTTTCATTGCAATGCTTATGGGTGGAGTATATAACTACAGCAAAATCAAATAGCATATCCAAGGTATCCCAAAGGTAGGAAGTGGCATAATCACAATCTAAAGTTAGTAGTTGCCTATCCGTAACTGAAGCCTTTGTCCTTCTACCATCCTTTAAAGTACCACCTACAAAGCCTCCCACATCTTTTATATTATCCTGAAGGTCCTTAGGGGCATTTCTATACTCCTCAAAGGTTTCAGAGGTATAAACAGTACTACTAAGTTTTTCTATTAGCTGACCCCATGTGACATGAACATTATTCCACTGCTTATCCCTTCTACTTTTTCCAACTGCCAGAGTAAGGCTTCCTTCATATTTTAATGACCCTTGAATATTCTTTTCCTTCATAACTTACATACTCCTTTTTACTTAAAATTTTCTATAATAACTACTTTCATTAACCTCAGCTGTTAAAGGTAAATCCATAGCCCAAAGTATAGGCATACTCATGATTTCCTCTACCTCTTTAACAGAGCCAAAGCCCTCAGGAACTTCTAAAACCACTTCATCATGGACATGGATAACACATTTATATCCTGCCTTTTCTAGGTTTAACATGGCCTCTCCAAGACAATCCCTAGCTATAGCTTGTACAATATTTTCCGTCAGCTTACCTCCATAGGTTTTAAGAACTCCCCACTGCTTTTTATTTTGGTCTACCCCTTCATAAGTAAGGACATTTTTATTAAGTCTAAAATCCCTCTTCACTCTAGCATTTATATAGGCTAGACTTCTTCCTGAAGGCAGGGTTACAAACAAAATTCCATCCTCCATAGAAAAAATAATCCCATTACGCATCTTTACAACCTTTCCATGGATTACAGACTTTAAAGCAGCTCTCTCAATATTCTTCCACAGCTTTACTATATTTCTATTAGCAGCCCTCCAGGTGATAACTAAGTTAGTAACCTCCTTATCATCAAGACCCATTTTTAAAGCCCCCATGGCAAGTAATGCTCCCTTACCACCTTGATATCCTAGAGCAAGTTCTGCAATCTTTCCCTTTTCCCTAAGAATACTCCCCTTGGTAACCTCCTTTTCAGATAAATGAAACATTTTAGCCGCAGAAGTTTCGTAAATCCTTCCATGAGAATTAAATACATTTAATCTCCATTTTTCATTTGCTAGCCAGGCTATAACCCTAGCTTCAATGGCATTATAGTCTGCAATGATAAATCTAGAGCCCTCCTTAGGAATAAAAGATGACCTTATAAGTTCACTAAGAACCTTAGGTACACTTGGATAACACCTGTCCAGTTCATAGTAATCTCTACTTTTTAAAAGATCCCTGGCTATATCTAAATCATCTAAGGTAGTCTTAGGTAAGTTCTGCACCTGAACAAGCCTTCCAGCCCATCTTCCAGTTCTACTAGCTCCATAAAACTGAAATAATCCTCTAATTCTCTTATCCTTACCCATGGCACTAGCCATAGCTTCATACTTTTTAATAGAGGTTTTAGAAAGAATTAATTTTAATCTAAGGACCGACTTAATTTCCTCGCTGATATCACGGTTTAATAGCCTTTCTATAGCCTCCTTACTAAGACTATCTGTATACACATCCCTATCTAAAAGCCATTGTTTTAACATTTCATTACTGTTAGGATTTTCAATTCCTGTAACCCTAGTGATTTCATCCTTTATATAATCATCGCTTTCCTTAGCACATTCTCTAGCACAGGCTATAAGCTCCTCATCTACCAAAATTCCATAATCATTAATCCTCTGATCAAGATACCATAACTTTTCTTCCTTAGGTGTGAGTTTAAACTTACTTAACTTTCTTCTAAGGGCTCTTTCAACCTCCACATCTCTTCTGCAATATACAGTAAAAAGCTGCCACTTAATAAAATCATCCTCTGGTATATGTCTTAAAGGTTGTCCATCATCTCCATAGTTATAAGGCATGGAAAAATACTTTATAAGTTCCTTACCTTCCTTAAGCTTTCCTTCCTTCATTTCCAAGGCATTTAAAGCTCCCTCTAAACTTCCAGGAAGTCCTAATAAAAGAGCATTTACAGCAGTACACCTCCACTGCTCAATTACAAGGTCCAAGTTAAAATACTTAGATATGCATATCCTCTCAAAGTTAGCATTAAAGGAAGTCTTAATAACTTCATCACTAGTCAAAACCTCCATAACTTCCCTAGGCATTTCCTCCCCACACTTTAAATCTATAACCCTAACTTCATCATCATCAAAGGCATAAGCAAAAAGTAGAATTTCAAAATCCTCTGCCTCACAATAGGCATAAACTCCACACTTACTAAGATCTCTACTAGAATAAGTCTCTATATCAATAGCTAAAAGCCTTTCATTACCATGTTTCATTATCTTCATCCTCCACCATTTCAAAATCATCCTGAGCTCTAGATCTACCACTTAAAAACTCTCCATCCTCTAGCTTTTGCACATTTTGAAGGCCACATCCAACCCCCTTATTTCCTCCTTGATTAAAGGCATAAAAGTTTATAGAGACCCTGCCATAGCAACCAGAATAAACAACTCCAGGCTCTAAAATATCCCTAAGACTTCTATCCACAACCCCAGGCCTTTGCTTAGAAGTAGCATTGATAAAATAATGATTGGCAAACTCCTCATGCTCCCCTCTCTCTTCATCTCCATCCCTAAGAGGTAGCTTCAAATCCACAGGAATCTTACCTCCCCAAAGAGCTGCTCCAGATAGCTTGGCTCCTTCAACACCCTTTACAATAGATTCTAGAGTTTTCTTATCTGACTTAGGAATAAGAATACAAACACTATACCTAGGCTCCTGACCAAGATCCATAATCCTTGGCTCAAAGAGATTTGTATAGCAAAGCCTAACCTTTCCTGTAATAACCTTAGTATTAACCTTAACTGACATAATTAACTCCTCCTTATAATATAAATTTATGTTTACAACCCATTTGCTTCCTTAAGTAAGTCTCCATATCTCTCCCTTGGAACATCCGAAAGCCTCTCACCACCATACTTTTTCAGTAGCTGACGAACCCTTTCATGTTCACCCTTTTGAGACATAGCAGCTAACTTTTCTCTAATTTCACCTAGAGTAATCTCTTCCTTACAAAGGATATAGGCATCCTCCTTCTGCAGCTTTTCTTCCTTAGCCATTGGCTCCTTAAAGTTCTCAGATTCTTTTTCTTCCTTAGCATCTTTTTCCTCACTTTCCTTCTTAACATCCTCTAGCTTCCAAATCAGTCCATCTTCCTTATCCTTAGGTAGTTCACCATCACCATCTAAAGCCTTAGACTCCTTCTCATCCAAGGCTTCAAAAAACCTAGCTGACAACCTTAAAAGCTTGATAAGTTCTTTACAATTAAAGTTCACATTAATATTGATATCCATAATAAAACCTCCTTCAAAAAAATACCCTCTATATATAAAGCCTTCGTAGCAATCAATTCGTAGCTTTTTTTGAAAATTTCTTAAAAATTTTTTAAAATCATTCTTATTTCCTTATATATGAGCTTAAGAATCCTTCTTATATTCCCCTCACTAACCCCTCTCTCTTTGGCAATGGAAACAATAGTTTTTCTTTGAAAAAACACTAGGTAAATTAACTTTCTCTCATCGAAAGATAATTTACCTAGTGCTTTATTAAGACTCTCATTAATTAATATTTCTTCAATAACCTCAGTAACTTCCATATCATTAGATTTAAATTGAAAGCCATGCTCCTCCATTTCCTCAAGAGAATTGTGTCTACGTCTCTCATTGCGATTATTATTATGAACCTGCCTTTCCATATCCATTACAACGTTAATAAGCTCATCAGGAATATCTACCTTCTGAACTTCACCTGTAATAAATTCATACTTAATTTTCATATTCATCTCTCCTAGCTTCAAATTTTTCATTAAAACTTTTATGAAGCTATTCAAAGCCTAGGTGGAGATGCTTATATAAAAAAAGCCTTCCACAATGAAAGGCTTTAAAAACTAACCCTATAAGGATTAAATTCTGTTAAAATAAAAAAATAGCCGAATGACTGCTAATTTAGCAACCATCCGGCTATTCGGTAGTTAATTCTCCATTGCTCGGTATGTCTTATTATACTTCCTAACCTATATCTTAACTCATTATATATGAAAATTCTATTTTTCTTAATTTAATATTGTTCTTTACCCCTAGAAGTTTTCTACACTTATTACACTTTATCTCTATCATTCCAACGTAGCTCTTTTCCACATCAAATAATCTATTATTACAAATTGGGCATCTCACCTGAATCAATTACATCTAATCCCCCTCTCTATACTAATTCTCCCCTTTAAAATACTTAATCATAATATAGATAAGCTCTCATTTACCTATCTACATTTCCCCTTAATATAACCTAACATATCCTTTTTTTATGTCTTTTCTACCAAATACTTTTATCCTTAACTCGAATTCCACAAAAGTATAGTTACATTATATGACATTTTAAGGTAGTGGTCAAGAAATAATTTGAAATTTTTTGAATATTTATTGTTTTTATACATTATGGTGTTTCATGAAATTTCAATGATAAATAAAATGAAGTGTGTTCATAATTTGTTATGTACCCAGGGAATGATTCCAAAACAAATTTAATTTTTTCTTCTAGCAAAGGTAATTTCGTTGTAAGTTTGGCTCATCCTATAGTTAGTTATGTAAATGGTGTTGAAACTGTTGATACCAATGTTGTAATAGGTATATCCCATCTAAGAGAATATTAGTATTTATATTATCTTAGTTTATTAGAAGGAATAAATAAGTTTTAGCAAAATTATGATTATAATCAGTTTACACTTCTTAAATAAATAAGTATTTAGGAGGTTGCAATTGGATATTTGTCGGTTAATATGTCAAGGTGCGAGTATACCAGTATATTCAGCAAATGATATAGATAAGGATACTATGTAGATTGTAAGATAAGACTAAATTCTATGAATACCCCGGTCTATTGAAGCGATTTTTAAATTTAAAGTATAAAAGTTTTTCTATAAAAATATTTGAAATGACTCTTCTTCTATCAAGAAGACATAATTATCAATAGTTTTAATTGTTCCATCATTACTAAAAATTAAACCTTTCGTCCACACCAACAGATACTCTAGATAATAAGACCTGGTGAAAGTGTCAGAAAAAAGTGAACTAACTTTAAAAGTTGGTCCACTTTTTCTCACTTAAATAGCAAAAGATTTAATTCTAAAACCTCATTGAAATCCTTATATATTTCTTCTAAAGTGTCCCAAACTATTCCACTCTTTATAATCTCTTCTTTCTTAAGATGATATTTACTTAAAAAATTTCTTTATCTAAAATAATATTTTCTTTGGTAGTGGATTTAGGTCAGTTTCGGAGGGTTTGCTCATAATAAGAATTATCATGATGCATCCATATTTTTGAATATATCCTTTGATGTAATGGAGATGGCTGCAGACAAAATTGCAACCACTAGCAGAATAATCCCTGTATGATTTGAAAATTGATCAAAAGCTACCCCATATATGGCTTGCCCAATCGGTTGTGCACACATGGAGAGAGAAATCATCACTGCGATTACTTTTCCCACAAGCTCTGGTGGTGTTTCACTTTGAACTGCTGCAATCATCTGTACACTGAACATTGTGGCAAGTGCCATGATGACAAAGCTTGTGGCTGTAATTACCGCATAACTTACCATGTTTGCCATGCCCAGTAGCAGTGGAATCGCCATGACCCCCACGGATAGGCTACAAAGAAACATCAAAATGTGTGAACTTGTAAGCTTTAGTTTTTTGCTGAATACGGCGGTTAAGATTCCGCCGCAAAGTCCGCCAAGTGCCATGGCTCCCTGTGAAAACCCAAGCAATTCATCACTCATTTTAAGTGTGCCAATAATTAGAATAGGCATGCCAACAATCAACATTGATGATAGCACCAGATTGAAAATGGTAGCCAGACCAATGATTTTAATGAGGACTGGTTTTTCTTTTTTCATATAATTTGTGCTGTCAAGAAAGTCACTTTTTATAATTGCAGATATTTTCATTGCATTATTTCTTTTTTCAAAGGGTATGTGTATAAAAATCTCCATTATAGCAGAGGCGGCAAAGCAAGCAATACTAATGAGAAGGATTGGTACAATGCCAAAGGCACCAAATAACATACCACCAATAATAGGTCCCAAAAGCCCTGCCAGAGCACCAACTTGGTTGACTATCGCACCTGCTGATAAAATTTTATCTTCTGAAACCAGCAATGGAATACTTGCTTGCACTGTTGGCTGATAGGTGCCATTAATGCCATAAAGTAACATTAAAACAGCAATAAACAGTGGAACTATGGGCAGTTTTCCAAGAGCCATAAAGAAAAGAAAAATAATGCTTGCCGTTAAAAAATCAAGTGCCACCATGATATTTCGCTTGTTCACTCTGTCGGCCAAAATACCTCCCAAAAATGAGAGAAGGATCATGGGAAGAAAGGAGGACGCTGTCACAATTCCAAAAAGAGATGCTGAGCCTGTTTCTCGCAAAAGATAAAGAGGAAGCGCAAATCGCAAGATTGCATTACCAAACATTGAAATGATTTGCCCGATTACTACAAGTGTAAAGTTCCTATTAAACAGTTTTGTTTGTTCCATATTACAATGCCTCCATCTTATTTACCTTTGACAACAGCTCCATAAATACTGCAAGACCTAACGCCAGTAAAACAACCATTCCTATTAGCCTGATTTGCAAAGAATTTTCATGTATAAACGACATCATATTGCCAAATGGAATAATTAACAGAAAGGATGTTACTACAGTAGCTACCAATGACTTCCTCCAAAACCCTACACGCATTGCTATAAGCCCTATCGAAGCAGCCAGCAGTGCTGAAACTCCTGTTGTAACAAGTAGGTTTGGCCACATTTCACCTGTAAACATATTGGGTAAAATGTGAAAAGCATTTGAGAAAAAAGCAAACATACTGATTGCAACAATATTACATATAGCTACCGCAATAGCAGTGAAGAAAAATACAAAGCTGCATTTTGCAAAGAGAATTTTGCTTCGCTTTATTGGGTAAGAAAACAATAGAATTGCTCTTTTACCAGTATATTCTTCAACTGTAAATTTAGCGTGCATGATAGCAGATAAGACACCGAATGCAGCAACAAACAGTATTGAAATCAAAGATATAAAATTATTCCATTGACTAAACATACTCAAATCTGTAGGCAGGGAAACACCGCCTCTAATTTGGATCATCTGCTGTGATTGTTCAATTTGTGGTATATATGCTGTTAAGAAGCAAAATCCAAATCCAAAAATCAAGATAAGAAAGGATGCCACAATATAAGATCTAATTTTGTTTCTTTCAAGTTCTAAATTTATAAGTTTTATCATTATAATTTTCCTCCTCTCATTTTTTCAATCAAGAAATCTTCAAGATTGTTTTTATGCTCTGCAATTAAGTCATTCACATTAGCTTCAAGGGTTAACGTGCCATTTGCAATGACCGCAACTCTTTCAACGGTTTGTATAACTTCGCTTAAAATATGACTTGAAAGTAAAATTGTCACCCCTTGGTTTTTAAGGGAAACAAATAAATCTCTCATTTCCTTAATTGCAACAGGATCAAGTCCATTAATTGGCTCATCAAGCAGCAATACCTTGGGACTATGTATCATACTTCTAGCAATGCCTAAACGCTGACGCATGCCAAGAGAAAACTTTGACACTGGCTTATCGCCCACATCACCAAGGCCGACACATTCAAGGGATTTTGATATATTTGCATCCATTCCCATATATCTAAGATGAATGGACAAATTTTGGGCAGCATTCAGATGCTCATAAAAATATGGCACCTCAATAAGACTACCGATGTTACCGAGTACCTGGTCTCTTTGGGCCCAAGCATTTTTAGCCAGAACATATGCACCCCCTTCAGTTGGCTCAAGCAGCCCAGCCATAAGCTTTAAGAGGGTTGTTTTTCCTGCTCCATTTACGCCTAATATGCCATAAATCTCACCCTGTTCCACTTTCATTTCCAAACGATTTAATACGGTCTTGCCATAAAATTCCTTGCATAGTCTGTTTGTATGCACTGCAAATTGCTGTTCCATATACTTCTCCTTATTCATATACCGACGTTCGGTATGTATTTTACTAAAAATAGTCTGCCCCCTCGGGAGCAGTTATTTTTTACCCATTGTAGCGACTACCATACTCTACATATTGTAATATAGTTTCTGTATCTAAAATATCAATTCCTATTCCATTCAAAAGAACACTGAAAAATTCCATTTTCCTACGCATTTCTTCAGGTGTAGATTTTGCAAACACAGGGTTTACCCAAATATTCATTAGCGTAATGATAACCTCAGCAAGTTCCTTTGGATAAGCGGTTTCAATTGAACCATCACTTATTCCCTCCTTGATGATAGGCTCAATATAGCATGGTACAATCAATTCATAGATTTCTATGACTTGTTTCATCACAAATTTAGGATCACTCATAATTTTGTTTGACATTGCTATAATCGCATTACTACCCGGATTAGCGTAGCCGGCTTTAATCATCATTTTTAGCTTTTCATAACCAGTCATGGTCTTGTCATCACGGAGTTTATTGAAATAAGCTGTGTTTTCATTGCCAATTTTCTCACATACTGATTGAAAAATTTCCTCCTTGGATTTAAAATGATGATAGATTGCCCCCTTGGAAAGCCCCCCCAAATGATTGATAATATCTTGAATTGAAGTGCGTTCATAACCTTTTTCAATAAAGAGCTTTAAGGCTTCCTCTAAGATTAGGTTAACTGTTTCTTCTGGATATTTATTTCGCGCCATACAGCATCCACCTCCATACCTACCGTTGGTATCTATGCTATCATGGATGATTTTTCTTGTCAAGCACTAATATACTATTAATCTAATGCTGTTTTACTTCATAAAATGATTTTAAAGACATGGTGATTATCATATAATCCCATGCCTTAACTCCAGTTTCTTTATTTAAGCTTATTAAATACAATACAAATAAAATAAATACTATTACTTATTTATATGATTTGTTATACTTTAGTAAGCTTAAAATACTCTTCCAATTCCTCCACAGAATTTATATCAAAAATATCCATACCAATTCTATCAATGGTATTAATGGGTAAATTCATTATCTTATTCTCATATCCTTCTGGTAAACTTTTGAATTTTTTTATTAGTAGCTTAATTAGTAATTCTGCTTTGCCTTTTTCTATTCCTTCTGCTATTCCCTTTTCTATGCCCCTCTTTTCAACCTCTGGATCATATAATGTTTTTGTCATTCTACTCACCTCATTTTCTAAAATTTCATCCTTAATAAAATTTCTATTTAGATATTCTATTAAATTTTGTATTGCTAGCAACAATAAATAAAGTAGTTTGTATGCCTACTGAAAGAAGTATTTATAGACTATCTTTTGAAATGTTGAAGGTTAATGCCATACTCAGTGAAGACCCATTTTACAAAGAAAAAATCGCCAGTTATGAAATTATTGAATTTATTCCTACCAAATATGCAGCTAGTTTCAAAGATTTTATTTAATAAGAATGAGAAAGGGGCTATCTCCCTACATTCACTCCATTATTTTATGACATTATTAATCTAAGTATAAATTTATTTTCCTTTCTAAGTCAATTATTGCTTTTGATATTTCCTCATTATTTTCAAGATGTAATAGTCTAAAGTACAGGCTACGTATGAAATTTTTCACATTAGTTCTAGCCATAAATCTTGTTCTTCTATCTTCTATTTCAACAACCTTACTAAGCCCATCTATCCAATTACAAATATATTTATTACTTAATAAGTTGTCTGATATTATATCATAATATATTATTGTAATTAACCTTTCATCCTCTTCTGCATTGAAAACTTCTCTTCCTTCAAGTAACTTATTTTCTATAGTCCCCATAATATCTTTACATATATCCTCAGTAATTCCTTTACAGTTTATTAATGCATGTATTCCATCAGCTACATGCGCTATAGCATGTAGCCACCCCTTTTCTTTATCATATCCACGTAAATCTTTTTCTTCATTTAAATATTTAATTAAGCAATCTTTAGTCTTTAGAATCATTTCTTCATCTAAAAATTCTTTATCTAAATGAACACATAAGATTGGATTTACCAAAAGTATAGAAAAACTTCTTCTTAAAACTGAATCATCATCTTCACTTCCAATGTTATAAAAAGCAAAGTCTTTACTTAATATAGTATTTAATAATATTTCTAACTCTTCATCAGTAAAATACCCTTTTTCTTCAATCCAATTAACAAAAGTAGTATATATCAACTCATCTCTTACTTCTGGATCATTGTCACCAATATACTTAAGCATTAAATTAACATAATCATTAATATTTTCAACATTTCCAAGGTTGTATTCATTCTCTTTAATCCTTATTAAATTTGCTTTTAGCTGTTCTTTTTCATTATACATTTTTAGCACCTTCCTATTTAAATAAAAATTTAGGCAAAAAATTTAATTCTAATAATTAATCTTACTGATATATTATAGGGAGAATATATGAATAGAAATAAATAAATTTATTTACTAATTTCTTCTTAGTGAAGAATCATAATCCTAAACTCCATTTTCCCATTATCTGATATACTTTCAAAAGAGTTAATTTTTTGAAATCCTAATCGCTGATATACCTTAATTGCTCGTTTATTAAAAGTTGCTACAGTCAAACGAAATACTTTTGCTGATAGTTTATTTCTGGCAAAGTCTAAACCACTATTAAAAAAATCAAACCCTAATCCTTGGCCACACAAATTTGGTTTTATTCCTAAACCAACATCAGTAATATCTTTGCAATCATAAACACCAAATTGATTTCCTACTGGAACTTGAGCAGATTCACCAAAGCAATAGTAGCCTATTAGATTATTCTCTTTGTCAGAAACCGAAAAATAATATCCATTAAGGAGTTCACTTATACAGCTATTACTTTCATCCATACTATAGATTGAAAATTGTTCTTTATAAACCCATTTTGAAATTTGCTTTGCTTCATTATAATTCATTTGCTTTATATTTAGTTCCATTCTAAATCCCCATTACTTAATTACCTACTTATTTGATTATATACCATATATTTTCAATATTAAAGATACCTAACATAAGCTGTATAAATTGCTTCTCTAATTCTAATTTCATTTAATTTTGTGTCAGAAAGAGAGGTATGAGAATGTGCTAATATATTTTTACTCTTAATGGTATCTTTCTCTGTGTTAAAGACCTCTAACCACTTAAACCAATATATGTAATTAGCAAGATGTTTAGTTGCAACATCATTAAATCTATCCATCAACTTCTATTACACCACCAACGCTTCCAATACCCATAAAGGCTCTAATTGCTATGGTTGCTATTGGACTATAAAATTATCTCTTTTCTTTATTCTTTCTTCTAATAACTTCTAACACATATCCTATTCCCATACCTATAAAAGCCCCTGCAGTTCCCCACATAAAGTTCCCTGTAATTACACCAACACCTGTCCCAATTATAAAACCTCCAAGCATTAAATTTACTGAATCTTCTTCCTCATCCTCTTCATCATAACTATCTTTGTTATCACTAGATACATGCTCTTCTTGATTTGTGCTTTTTCCTTTATCTGTTTTTTCATTAACCATCAATTCATCTAAACTAACATTAAATATATCCCTTAATAATATAAGGTTATCTATATCTGGATATGCTTTACCTGATTCCCACTTTGAAATT
>DKGY01000115.1 GCA_002453475.1 Clostridium sp. UBA6758
GCTGATAGTCATCGGATAAAATAAGGTAAACATATAAAATAGCATCCACCCAAAATGGATGTTATTTTTGCATGTCCAACAAATATGGACTAGACTTGATAGTAAGAGTTCAGTGAAAGTAATTGTAAAGGAAACTAATTTGTGGATAATCATTTATTTATGATATATTAATAATATACATATATAGAAAAACGAGGTATATTTATATGTAGTTTAATAGGAGAAAAAAATTATGGTGGTGAGATGGAATGGTTAAGGAAATTATAAAAAGATTATTTATATCATTAGTAACAAATCCAATATTAATAATTACATATTGGATTTGTTGTCATGAATTAGCTTCAATATGTAAATTTGGAAGAATGAATAACAATACTTCTATTTTATTAGCATTCACAGTATTTTTTATAGCTATAATTATATTTACCACAATTACAACTATAAAAAAGATGAAAAATGAAGAAAAGGAGCCTAAAAAATTAGTTTATAAAGTTGTATGGAGATATATTTCAATTTTAATTATTGTTGCAATAACATTATTTTATGGAGTAAGGATTTATAAAAGTGCGACAAATTATAATGGTAAACTTTCGTGGGTTATAGATGATATTAAAAACAAAGATTCAGTGAATTTTGATCATAATAATATATATGAAGATGGGGTTGAAGGTATTTTTAATGATATTAAGAAAAAATATACTTTACCAAATAAATTATATATCTCAGATAATTTTAAGCTTAATTTTAATTCAGATGGAACAATCATATCATTTGAAACATTTGTCTATGGAAAGAGTGATAAAGGGAAAGAAGAGACCTATTTAATCTATTATGATAAGAATAAATCAAAGGATATTGCAGTAGAGTTAAATAGAAATGTAAATTCTGATTATAATGATGATAAACTATTAGAACCACTAATTAGTACAGTTAAGGTTATTTCTATAAAGGATACAGTAAGTAAGTGGAATGAGAAAGAGTATGGTTTGGTTTATTATGGAAAAAGGGATTGGGGATTTAATACAGAAGGAATTGTGAATGTTGATGAAGAAGGAAATGAACAGCAAACAATAGATGTTACTTCTAATATTATTGGATATACTGTATCTTTATTTGTACCAGGAAAAGAAAATGAGTATACTCCTGTTAGATATAATTTGAAAAATAACTCGGATTGGAGTAAGTCAACAACGGTTCCAAAAGAAAATAATAGTGAAAATAATTCGCAAAAATTAAATAATGATAATGTAGAATTTTACCTATCTAAGGAAGTTGGTTATCGTTTAGATATTACGGGTGTAGCAGCAGGCAGTAGATTTTATTCTTTAAGTGGCACTGTTGACGGTGGAAAAACATGGGAAGTGATAAATGGTGATCCATTCATAGGAATGAGTGGTGTTGCATCGGAGATAACTTTTATAAATAATAAACTTGGATTTTCATGTTTATCTCATAGTGGTGGAGCTAACGGGGAGTTATATCGTACAGAAGATGGAGGTTTATCTTATAAACAGATAACCTTTCCAGTTCATGAAGTAAAATTAGACGGTAGTGCAACTATAAGTCCTTTCGATTTTCCAGGCATGCCTTATGAGCAAGAGGGAACTCTTAATATGTTAGTTGGACAAGGAGCAGATGGTGATTATAATGGGGATAGCAAAGTCTTGTATCAATCAAAAGATCAAGGAATAACATGGGACTTTATAAAAGAAGTAGAAAAAGAGCAATAGTTTGTTTAAGTGATGATATACTTAGCTTAGGAGTGGTTTTAGTAGTGAAAAATATTATTATAAGTAATAGTGACTGCATAGATATTATATTAAATATACGTAAATATGCATGAATAGAGGGTATGTCTAGCTAAACGTAAAATATTTTCAAATAAGAAAGAAGAGGGAGTTAACTTATGGAATTAAAAAAAATATCTAATAGAATTTATTATTTACCTGCCGAAGAAGAAACTGATAGGCCGGTTATTGGATATATCAAAGGAGATAAATATTCATTGGCTATAGATGCAGGTAATTCATCTAAACATGTAGAGAAATTTTATTGTGAATTAAATAATGCAGGTTTGAAATTACCAGATTATACAGTGATTACCCATTGGCATTGGGATCATACATTTGGCATGCATTCAGTAGCAGGAAAGACAATTGCTGGACAATTGACAAATAATAAATTGAAAGAAGTTGCAACATGGCAATGGTCTGATGATGATATGAAAAGTAGACTTGAAACAGGTAAAGATATTGAAATGTGTGACAAATGTATCAAACTGGAGTATTCAAACAGACAAGATATAAAAGTAGTTTCTGCAGATATAGAATTTAGTGGAAGTTTAAAATTTGATTTAGGCGGAATTTATTGCGAAATAACTGAAATTGAAGCACCTCATTCAGAAGATTCGGTATTGATTTATGTGCCCGAAGAAAAAGTGGTTTTTATTGGTGATGCAGATTGTGAAGATCACTATGATAATAAAGGTCATTATGATAAGGATAAATTAGAATCTTTTATCTCACTAATTAAGGAAATTGATTTTAATACTTATATTTTGGGACATGATGAACCTGAAACAAAAGAAGAAGCAATTTCATATTTAATGGACGAATTAAAAAAGTTAAGATGAGACATAAAGAGGGAAATCGCACCATAAGTAGGTGCGATTTTTTATATGTATATGTATAACACATAGGGACCTTATTATTTGAATAAAATAGACTTAATATACTGAATTCAAAAAAACTATTGACCCTAGAGTATACTCTAGGGTTTATACTTTAGTTAGAGTAATAAGAACTATAGGTAGCTGAAGAATGTAATTTTAAAATTAGTTTTAGTTATATACTACTAACAATTATAATCAAATTAAGTAGTAGGGAGAGTGGCAAGATAATGAAAACAACGATTATTACATTAACTTTTAATTCAAAAATAGTTATCAATACTTGTTCACTAAGTATGGTTATTTATTATCCAATGTAGAATTTCATTTGGTTTGTTAATAGTTCACAGAGATAAAATGTTCAAAGTCTTGGTAGCTATCGTACTACGAAATTTTATAAATAATCAATGGGAAAATAATAGATAGTATGCAGTAAAATATATCATATTAAAGCATATAAAGGAATATATTTCATTAATATGGATTACATGATACAATTTTATTGTAAGTAATATTTTTTATGTTTTAATGTAAAAAATAAAAATTAAATGGGGGTAGAATGGCATGGATATGTATAAAGTTCTTGAGATTAAGCAAAATGTTTTCGAAAACAATGATAGACAAGCAGAATTACTTAGGGAAGATTTAAAAAAAGATAAGACTTTTTTGTTGAATTTAATGTCATCACCAGGTTCAGGAAAAACAACAACTGTTTTAAGAACAATTGAAGCTTTGAAAGATGAAATGAGCATTGGGATTTTAGAAGCTGATATTGACTCAGATGTGGATGCTAATACTGTTTCAAAGACTGGTGCAAAGGTAATCCAATTGCACACCGGTGGTATGTGCCATCTGGNNGAAACTTAGTATGCCCAGCGGAATTTGATACTGGTGCATCAAAAAATGCCATGATATTAAGTATACCAGAGGGAGATGACAAACCTTTAAAATATCCTCTGATGTTTTCCATTGTTGATGTTTTATTAATTAACAAGATAGATGCAATAGATTATTTTGACTTTAATTTAGAAGCTGTGAAAGAGCGTGTAAAAAAGTTGAATCCAAATATCAAGGTTATCCCAATCTCTGCTAGAACTGGTGAGGGAATTGATGACTGGGTTAACTGGATACGTAATGAAGTAAAAGATTGGAATGAAAAATAGGGTTATATTAAAAAGTTATTGGGGGAATACGTGTGGTAAAAGTAAAAGTATTAGAACTTGCCAATCATATAAGTAAGATAAAACCTGGTTCAAAAAATGAGATAAAGCCGGAGGATCCAGAATATAAAATTTTGGAGCCAGTTGTTACAGAAGAAATGGCAGAAGTAGGACTTTGCGTTGAATTTCGTAAACCAAAGAGCGCAGAAGAAGTTGCCGTTTTGTGTGGTAAATCTTTAGAGGAAACAAAGAGAATCCTATGGGAACTAGCTGTTGCCGGTGTTTGCTTTGTTGGTGAAGAAGATGACGTTGACAAGTACTGGTTTGAGATTTGGGTTCCAGGACACATGGAAATGATAGTTAACCACCCACATAAGGAAAATGTTGAGAATTATAAGCAAATTGCTGAGGCTTTTGAGGCCTATGGAAGAAAAAAAGCACCTATAACAGCAGGTATTTTTCCAGTAGGAACAGGCCCTATGCGTGTTATTCCTATAGAAACATCAATCCAAGGTGAAACAAGAAGAGCATCCTATGAGGAAGTTTCTAAATATCTCAATGAAAATACTGTTTTCTCCGTTTCAGATTGTTCTTGTCGTACATCAAGAGAAGCTATGGGAGAAGGGTGCGGCCATTTGAAGGAAGATATGTGTATTCAACTTGGTCATGCTGCTGAATACTATATTCGGACAGGTAGAGGCCGAGAAATTACCCGTGAAGAAGCTTTTGAAATCATAAAAAGAGCTGAAGAAAACGGTTTAATGCATCAAATACCAAATGCAGATGGTCCAGGGAAAACCCATGCTATTTGTAATTGTTGTGGTTGTTCATGTTTCGCTACGAGAATTGCTGGAATGTTCCTAAACAACGATATGGTACGTTCAAATTATGTTTCAAAAGTGGATAAAGACAAATGTGTTGGTTGTGGAGAGTGTGTTCAGGTTTGTCCAGTTAATGCATTGAAATTAGGTCAAAAATTATGTACCAAAACACCAATTATTAAGAAGAAGAGAGTGGACTTTGCTCATAACACAGAGTGGGGTCCAGATAAATGGAATGTTGATCATCGTATTAACAAAGAAAATGTTGTTGAAACAGGTACAAGTCCTTGTAAAACACAATGTCCAGCACATATTTCTGTTCAGGGCTATGTTAAGCTAGCATCTCAAGGACGATATAAAGAAGCACTTGAACTTATCAAAAATGAAAATCCATTTCCGGCAGTATGCGGACGTATTTGTCCAAGAAAATGTGAATCTGCTTGTACTAGAGGGGATATTGATGAACCAGTTGCTATAGATGAAATCAAAAAATTCATTGCTGAACAAGATTTAAAAATGGATACTCGTTATGTACCAAAATTAAGACATGAATATGGTAATAAAATTGCAGTTATAGGTGCTGGTCCTTCAGGTCTATCTTGTGCTTTTTATTTAGCTCTTGATGGCTATAAGGTAACGGTATTTGAAAAACACAAGGTACTTGGTGGTATGCTTACCCTT
>DKGY01000101.1:0-206 GCA_002453475.1 Clostridium sp. UBA6758
CGGCATACTAGGTGAAAAATTAGGACATAGCTTATCACCGAGAATACATAAGATAATATTTCAGGCTATGGAAGTAGAAGGTGCATACAAACTATTTGAAATACCTAAAGGAAATTTAGGAAAGTTCATAGATGCACTTAAACTTTTAAAAATAAAAGGAGCCAGTGTAACTATTCCTTACAAGGAAGAAATTATGAAGTATTTAG
>DKGY01000101.1:216-5610 GCA_002453475.1 Clostridium sp. UBA6758
CGCAGTATTTAGATGAGATATCACCAGAAGCACAAAGAATAGGTGCTGTTAATACAATATCACTAGAAGATAATAAACTATATGGTTATAACACAGATTACTATGGCTTTGGATATATGTTAAAGGTACATAATGTTAATATACAAGACTCTGTAGCTGTAATTTTAGGAAATGGTGGGGCTACAAAGGCTGCTATGTGCTATTTATTAGACAATGAAGTTAAAAAGATTTATATAGTAAGTAGGACTCCAGAAAAAATTAAGGGAATAAATCATGAAAAAGTTCAACTAATAAGCTATGAACAGTTAAAAGAAATTAAGGGAGACATGATAATTAATGCAACTCCAGTGGGAATGTTTCCTAATGAAGATGCTACTCCTGTTAATGACACTATAATAAATAATTTTCAAACAGTTGTGGATATAGTATATAATCCATCAGAGACAAAGTTTTTATCAAAGGGAAGAGGATTAGGTAAAAAAGTTGTAGGGGGGTTATCTATGCTCATAGGGCAAGGCGTAAAAGCACAGGAAATATGGCAAAAGAATTTTATTGATGACCAAGTAATTAAGGATATATATGAAATTTTAAATAGAGAGTTTAGCTAATTTTAAGAGGTGATGGCTATGAAAATGATGGTTATAAATGGACCTAATCTAAATTTTTTGGGCATAAGGGAAAAACATATATATGGATCAAAAAGCTTTGAAGAGATTGAAACTTACATAAAGGAATACTCTGAATCATTCGGACATGATATAGATATGCTCCAAAGCAATATAGAGGGAGAAATTATTAACTTTATCCAAAGAGCATACTATGAAAAATATGATGGGATAATAATTAATCCAGGTGCATTCACCCATTATAGCTACGCAATCTATGATGCTATAAAAAGTGTAAACATAGATACTGTGGAAGTTCACTTATCACAGATTTATGATAGGGAAAAGTTTAGACAAAAATCTGTTACAGCTCCAGCATGTATAGGCCAGATATGTGGATTTGGAGAATATGGATATATAATGGCCATGAATGCTCTAGAAAACAAAAAGAAGATTTCTAGCTAAAGTAGGTTATAATAATAAATTAAACATTTATAAGACCTAGAAGGAAGGGAAACTTATGGATGAGCTTAAGAATAGAATAATAGACGTATATGTAAGCCTTACTGAAAGTGGAGTTAGATTTTATTATGAGGATGATATTACCCCTTTTAGTGAAATAAAAGAATTGAATTATTTTAATGAAAGATACCTATGTTTTACAACTGAGGAAGAAAATAAAGTTAAAGTATCATTAGAAGATTTTAGAATATATCATTCAAAAGAAAATATTAATCTTTATGATTGGGTTGAGATAAGAGAATTTGATAGACTTTTAGAAAAATTAAATGAGATTTAGTAGAATCTAATGAAAAATAAGCAACTAGGTAATTAACACCTTAGTTGTTTATTATTTTCTAAAAAATTTGAGAAATGTGGATAAAGTAAAGTAAATTTTCAGAAAAAAGGTGTATAATCTAAGGCTTATCCACTTAGTGTTGATTATATTGTGGATAAAGTTGTGGAAAATGTTAATAATTACATTATTTTACAAACAAATATCGAAGATTTATTTACAGTTATTATAAAGAATTAGTTAAAGTGAAAAAGCTTTCTAGTATTTAGTTGAAATTAGTACAATTAATACTAGGAAGTTTTTATTATGGGTATATTTAGTATTACTAAACATGAAGAATATTAATATAAACATATTTTCATAAACATGAGGTATATTCAAAGGTTCATTATGAAAAAAATTTATAAAAATATAAAAAAATTTAGTAAATCTATTGATTTATTAATAAAAAAAATATAGAATAATATTGTTTGTTTAGTAAATGTAAACTTAAGGTTTAGTAAATACATAAAATTGAGGTGGAATCGTGCAAATTGGAGAGAAGATTAAAAGTCTTAGAATAGAAAAACAGTTAACACAAGAAGAACTTGCAAACAGATGTGAATTATCCAAGGGGTTCATCTCGCAAATTGAGAATGATCTCACATCTCCATCTATTGCAACCCTTATGGACATTCTTCAGATACTAGGCACAAATTTAAATGAATTCTTTAGCGAGAAGATCAATGAAAGAGTTAAGTTTACAAATGACGATATGTTTGAGACTGAGGATGAAGAGTTGAAGTATAGATTAAAGTGGCTTGTACCTGATGCTCAAAAAAACCAGATGGAGCCTATAATGCTCACATTAGAACCAAATGGAAAATATAAAGAAGAAACTCCTCATGAGGGAGAGGAATTTGGTCTTGTACTTCATGGTATTGTAAACTTACATTTAGGAGATAAAGTATATAAAATACGTAAGGGAGAAAGCTTCTACTTTAAGCCAAAGTCTAATCACTACATTTCTAATACAGGAAAGACTGAGGCAACAGTAATATGGGTAAGTACGCCACCGTCATTTTAAATAGACAGATTTAATCCGATGACTACCCGCTCTAATACTCCCATATTCTTCAAAGTGGGAGTAAAGAGCGGCTACGTCCCTGGATAACGATTTCTAAGCTTCAGTGGGAGAAAAACTCCCTCTGAACCAAAGAACTCTGTTTATATTTACACGAAGAGTATAAGTAACATTATGTTTTAAAAGAGGTGTTTATGTTGGTTGATAGTATAATTGAAATTAAAGGAATATCTAAAACTTTTGAAGATAATAAGGTTTTAGACAATATAACTTTAGGAATTAAAAAGAATGAGTTTGTAACCTTACTTGGACCTAGCGGGTGTGGTAAGACTACTACATTAAAAATTTTAGCAGGATTTGAAACTTGTGACGAAGGTGAAGTTATATTCGAAGATAAGAAAATCAATGACTTACCTCCATATGAAAGACAAATTAATACAGTATTCCAAAAGTATGCACTATTTCCTCATATGAATGTATATGAAAATATAGCTTTTGGATTAAAAATTAAAAAACTTTCTAAAAGTGAAATTGATAAAAAAGTAAGTGAAGTTTTGAAATTAGTAGATCTTAAAGGATTTGAAAAAAGAAAAATTGAATCTCTAAGTGGTGGTCAACAACAAAGAGTAGCTATAGCAAGAGCTATTGTTAATGAGCCAAAGGTATTACTACTTGATGAACCTTTAGGGGCTCTTGATTTAAAGCTTAGAAAAGAAATGCAAATAGAACTTAAAAGAATACAGAAGCAATTAGGTATAACCTTCGTATTTGTAACTCATGACCAAGAAGAGGCATTAACTATGTCTGATACTGTGGTGGTAATGAATAAGGGAGTAATTCAGCAAATGGGTACTCCAGAAGATATATATAATGAGCCAGAGAATAAATTTGTAGCTAGATTTATAGGAGAAAGTAATATTACAGACGGGATAATGTTAGAAGACTTTAAGGTTAAATTCTGCGGACGTGTATTTGAATGTGTTGATAAAGGCTTTGAAAAAAATGAAGAGATAGATGTGGTAATAAGACCAGAGGATATAAAGATAGTACATAGAGAAGAGGGAAATCTAAATGGGATAGTAAAGTCCTCTGTATTTAAGGGAGTTCACTATGAATTAGAAGTAGAGGAAGAAAACATGACATTTATTCTTCACAATACTAAGAATTTTGCTATAGGCACAAAAATAGGAATGGGTATCTATCCAGAAGATATTCATATAATGAAAAAATCAGGAGAAGCATAGAATGAAAAAGAAATCATATTTAGCTTATCCTTATGTATTATGGAGCTCTCTTTTTATAATAGTACCTCTTCTTCTAATTGTATTTTTTAGTTTTACAGAAAAGGTAGGCGGAAGCTACCAATTCTCTATGAATAATTTTAAAAGACTAATGGACCCTTTATATATAAATGTATTTATAAGATCTATTAGCTTAGCCTTACAATCAACAGTTTTATGCTTAGTAATGGGATATCCCATTGCTTATATGATATCAAGAAAACCAGAACATAAACGAGGAATACTTATAATGTTATTTATTCTTCCAATGTGGATGAACTTCTTACTTAGAACCTATGCATGGCTTGCAATCCTTGGTAAGAATGGTTTATTTAATAACTTACTTAACAGCATTGGATTAAATTCAGTAGATATATTATATACAAATGGAGCAGTACTTCTTGGAATGGTGTATAACTTCCTTCCATTTATGGTGCTACCAATATATACATCCCTATTAAAGATGGACCAAGATTTAGTTAATGCAGCTTATGATTTAGGAGCAGGAAAGATTACAGCTTTTGTGAAGATTATTTTCCCATTAAGTATACCAGGAGTTATCTCAGGAATAACTATGGTATTTATGCCAGCTGTGTCTACTTTTGTAATATCACAACTTCTAGGTGGTGGAAAGCATATGCTCATAGGTAACTTAATAGAGCAGCAATTTACTTCCGTTGGAGATTGGAACTTTGGATCTGCGATATCTATCCTTATGATGATATTGATTTTATTGGCTATGGGATTAACCTCTAAGTTTTCAGATGGTGATGAAAAAGGAGGAGGGAGAGTATTATGGTAAAAGTAAAAAAATTATTTTCAAATATATATTTGGTTTTAATATTTATATTTCTATATGCTCCTATTTTTGCTCTAGCACTATTTTCTTTTAATGATTCAAAATCTATGGCGAGATGGGAAGGCTTTACTTTTAAGTGGTATCAGCAATTATTTCATAATGATAGAATAATTTCAGCTTTAATAACTACTGTAGTAGTAGCAATATTAGCATCTGCTATAGCTACAGTTATAGGAACAATAAGTGCTATAGGAATAGATAGGATGAGAGGGCCTAAAAAGGCAATGCTTCTCAATGTAAACTATCTACCTGTATTAAACCCTGATATAGTAACAGCAATAGGTCTTATGATACTTTTTATATTTTTTAATATGAAATTAGGATTTTTAACTATGTTACTTGCACACATAACTTTTAATATACCTTATGTAGTTTTATCTGTATTGCCAAAGCTAAAACAGCTTCCAGACAATGTAGAAGAAGCAGCTATGGATTTAGGTGCAAAACCTATGTATACCCTTAGAAAGGTAATACTTCCACAGATAAAGCCAGGTATAATTTCAGGCTTTTTAATAGCATTTACCATGTCTATAGATGACTTTATTATAAGTTTTTTTAACACTGGGAATGGTGTAACTAACTTATCAATTGAAGTTTATTCTATGGCAAAGAGAGGTATCAAACCAGAGATTAATGCACTAACTACATTAATGTTTATAACGGTGTTAATACTATTATTATTAGCTAACAGAAAGCAATCTATGGTAAGGAAGGGGTAACAAATATGAAAAAATTAAAAAAGATTATAGCTCTAGTATGTACAGGTCTAATGATGGCAACTATGCTTACAG
>DKGY01000101.1:5679-39350 GCA_002453475.1 Clostridium sp. UBA6758
TTTGTGGTACAAAGTCATCTAGTGAAGTTTTAAATATTTATAATGTGGGAGATTACATAGATGAATCTCTAATAGAAAAATTTCAAGAAGAAACTGGGATAAAAGTAGTATATGAAACTTATGATACAAATGAAATCATGTATCAGAAGATTAAAAGTGGTGGATCAAAATATGANNAATATGATTTAATAGTCCCATCAGATTATATGATTGAAAAGATGAAGGATGAGGGATTAATTCAAAAGATAGATTATTCTAAAATTCCTAACTATAAGAATATAGATGAAAGCTTTAAAAAGCCTAGCTATGATGAAAATGATGAATATAGTGTGCCTTATTTCTGGGGAACTTTCGGAATTCTATATAACAAGAATATGGTAAGTGATCCTGTAGATAGCTGGGATATTTTATGGAACGAGAAATACTCTGGAGAAATCTTAATGCTTGATTCAGTTAGAGATACTATGGCTATTGCATTAATGAAGCTAGGATATTCTCAAAATAGTATAAATGAAAAAGAGCTAGATGAAGCTAAGGCTAAATTAATAGCTCAAAGACCTTTAGTTCGTGCTTATGTTAATGATGAAGGGAAAGATAGGCTTTTAGGAGAAGAAGCTGCTATGGGAATAGTTTATTCAGGAGATGCAGTAACTCTTATGGAACAAAATGAAAATTTAGCTTATGGAATTCCTAAAACAGGTACAAATAAGTGGGTAGATGGACTATGTATACCAACAGATGCAGAAAATAAAGATTATGCAGAGCAATTTATAAACTTTATGTTAGAGCCAGAAAATGCTGTCCAAAACATAGATTATATAGGATATTCTACACCAAACAAAGCAGCTCTTGAAATGCTATCAGAAGATGTTAAATCTAACCCAGTAGCATATCCAGATAAAGCTATTCTTGATAAATGTGAATCTTTCACAGATCTTGGTGACAACATTAAGCTTTATGATGAAAGATGGATTGAAATAAAATCTAAATAATATAAAAATAGTAGCTTACCCTAAATGATGAGCTACTATTTTTATATTTAAATTTTTCAATATTCAAATTTAGTAATAAAAATACTCATTGCATTATGCATAATATATTTTTGAATATAAATTTTTATTTCATCTGTTCTCAAATTTTTAACATTAATTTTGTGAATTTTATATATGATTTTATTCCTATATTTTTGATATATAGTTAATTAATAAATATTATATTATTTTTTACATAATGGGAAAAGTATAATAATTATTATAAGTGCATAAAAAATATTAAAATAGCTAAATTAAGTGTAGAGTTTTAATGTATTGAATACTACTTTATTGTATAATATATATAAGAACAATTAATACGAGAAAAGTATTTTAGTTATAATAACTTTATTTTAAAATAAATAATATAAATTAAGGAGGTAATATGCTTGAGTTAATGATTATATGTGGATTAGTATTACTAATTTGCATAACATCCAGTAAAGTACTATATAAGTTTGGTGTACCAATGTTACTTATATTCATCATTTTAGGAATGTAATTTGGCTCAGATGGTGTAGTAGGAATATATTTTGATAATTATGAACTTACAAGAGAATTATGTTCCTTTGGGTTGGTATTTATAATGTTCTATGGTGGGTTTGGTACGAATTGGAAGGAAGCTAAACCTGTTGCAAGAGAATCAATATTAATGTCTACATTTGGGGTAATAATCACATCAGGATTGACAGGATTGTTCTGTTATTTTGTCCTTAAAACAAGTCTTTTAGAAGGGATGCTAATAGGCTCCATAGTTGGGTCTACAGATGCAGCATCGGTATTTTCTATATTACGTTCACAGAAATTAAACCTAAAAGGAGAAATTGCATCTATATTAGAGGTTGAAAGCGGAAGTAATGACCCTATTGCATATATGCTAACATTAATAGTTTTGACATTAATGAATAATGGAGGTATTAGTTCAATAGTACCTACAGTGATTGCTCAAATTATTTTTGGTATATTAGTTGGGGTGATATTATCTAAGATAACTATCTATATAATGAGAAATGCAAATTTTGAGGTGGATGGATTTTATACAATCTTTATAACGGCAATTGCTATTTTATCTTATGCATTAAGTGAATGGATAGGAGGTAATGGATATTTAAGTGTTTATATAGCGGGTATTATCATTGGGAATAGCAAAATTCCACATAAGAGAAGTTTAGTGCATTTCTTTGATGGGGTATCGTGGATAATGCAAATTATGCTATTTTTTGTATTAGGTTTATTAGCATTTCCTTCTGAATTACCAAGTGTTATAGGGAGCTCTATATTAATATCAATATTTATGATAATAATTGCACGTCCAATTGCAACCTTTAGTGTTTTAAGCTGGTTTAAGATACCATTTAAACAACAGTTGTTTGTTTCTTGGGTAGGTTTAAGAGGGGCAGCTTCAATTGTATTTGCAATATATGCAATAACATCAGGAATACCATTAGAAAATGATATATTTCATATAATATTTTTTATAGCTTTATTATCAGTAGCAATTCAAGGAACACTAATCCCTAAAGTAGCTAGAAAATTAGATCTAGTAGACGATACAAAAACAGTATTAAAAACATTTACTGACTATCAAGAAGATAGGTCTACAACATTAATAGAGTATAATGTTGATTCTAATAATAATTGGATAGAAAAATCTATAATGGAAGCGGATATTCCAGAGGAGATACTTATTGTAATGATAAAAAGAGATAATGAAATAATAGTTCCAAAAGGCTCTACACTAATTAAGAAAGGTGATATATTAGTTCTAAGTGGAAATAATATAGAATATATATTAGAAAAAAATATTGGATCGTAAATTTTGTACAAAGTGGCTATAAAATATTATAGCCACTTTAAATATTTACAATTTACAGAAGGATTATCTTAATAAGGGGTGAAAAAATGAAGGGTTTAATAGTTTTTTATTCATTAGAAGGTCATACCAAATTTATTGCTAATATTATTGCAGATGAATTAGGCTGTGATTTCCTTGAATTGAAACCAGAAAAAGAAATTCCTAGAACTGGATTTAGAAAGTTTTTATGGGGCGGTAAGAGTGTAATATTTAAGGAAAAGCCAAGGTTAAAAAACAAAACTCCTAACCTAAAAGAATATGATACTATATTCATTGGAACGCCTATCTGGGCGAGTACTTATGCACCACCGGTAAACACTTTTATTACTGATAATGAAATAAAGGGGAAAAGTGTTTTATTGTTTGCTTCACATGCTGGTGGTGGTGCAGAAAAATGTTTTGAAAAGTTAAAAATTGCTTTAAATGGAAATAAAGTAATTGGAACAGCTGATTTCATAGATTCTAATGATGAAGAAGAAAAACAAGATAAGGTGAAAAAATGGTTATCGAACATTAGCATAGTTAAATAATTTTACTAATCAGATTAATATTGAGGATATATTTAATTAAAAGTCATAATTATATTTATGACTTTTCTTTTGTTATTTAAAAAATTATATAAAATTTATGCTTAGTATTAGTATTAAGTAGGTATGCAATATTTTATTCTTAAATATTGTATTTTGAGTAAAATATTGCATATAAATATATTAGCGTTATAATAGACTTATATACATTATTTTTAAATTAAGGAGGGGTTTAATTGGACAATTTAAAAGTTACTCCTTTAAGAGGAGAATATGAGAAGTATGGTGGCAAAATTGTAGAGTTTGCTGGATATGAATTGCCAACTCAATTTAAAGGAATTCTACATGAGCATGAGACCGTAAGAGAAAGAGCAGGTTTATTTGATGTTTCTCACATGGGTGAAGTATTAGTAAAGGGGAAAGATGCTGAAAATTTTGTGAATTTTCTTTTAACTAATGATGTAAAGACACTTAAAAATGGAGAGGTTATATACAGTTTTATGTGTTATCCTAATGGCGGTGTGGTAGATGACTTACTAGCCTATAAGTTTTCAGAAGATTATTATTATTTAGTTGTAAATGCTAGCAATAAAGAAAAAGACTTTAAATGGATGTTAGATAATAAAGCTAATTTTGAAGTAACTATTGAAGATATTTCAGAAAGTGTTGCTCAATTGGCACTTCAAGGGCCTAAAGCTCAAGAGGTATTACAAAAATTAACACAACTTAACTTATCAGAGATAGGATTCTTCCAGTTTAAAAACGATGTGGACATATGTAGTAAAAGAGTTTTAATTTCAAGAACAGGATATACTGGTGAAGATGGTTTTGAAATATATGCAAAACCAGAGGATGTAGTACTATTGTGGAGAGAAATAATTAAAGCCGGAGAAAATGAAGGAGTTGAACCTATTGGACTTGGTGCTAGAGATACACTAAGATTTGAAGCTACACTTCCGTTATATGGCAATGAGATGGATGAAACTATAACACCTTTAGAAATGGGCTTTGGATTTTTTGTAAAACTTAATAAAGAAAACTTTATTGGTAAAGATGCTTTATTAAAACAGAAGGAAAATGGATTAACTAGAAAATTAGTAGGATATGAATTGGTAGATAGAGGGATAGGAAGACATGGTTATGCAGTGATTAAGGATAGTGAAGAAATAGGACATGTAACCACTGGATATTTGTCTCCTACATTAAACAAAACCATAGGATTTGCTTTAATTGATGCTAAGTATACAGCATTAGGTACTGAAATTTTTATAAAGGTTAGAAACAAAGAGCTAAAATCAATAGTTGTAAATAAAAAGTTTTATAGTAAAAAAACTCAAAAATAAGGGGGAGTAATTATGTTAGTATTAGAAAATTTATTATATACAAAGAATCATGAGTGGATAAGAGTAGAGGAAGATAAGGCTTATATAGGTGTTACAGATTGTGCACAAAAATTATTAGGAGATATAGTTTTTGTAGATTTACCATCAGAAGAAGATGAATTTTCTAAGGGAGAAGCTTTTTCAACAATTGAATCTGTTAAAGCGGCTGAGGAGATTTTCATGCCTGCTAGTGGTATCGTATTACAAGTAAATGAAGAGTTGAGTGATAACCCTATTTTAATAAATGAGAATGCCTATGATGCTTGGATGATTTGCATAAAATTATCAGATGAAGATGAACTAAAAGATTTATTAAAGGCTGAAGAATATCAAGAAATATGCAAAGACCTATGTAAAGAAGGTGAATAATATGTTTCCTTATATTCCTATTACAGAAAGAGAAAAAAATCAAATGCTTGATTCTATTTCTGTAAAATCAATAGAGGATTTATTTAGAGATATTCCTGATAATTTGAAATTAAATAGAGAATTAAATATTGCTAAAGGCTTATCAGAATTAGAAGTTGAGAAGATTATGACTAAATTAGCTAATAAAAACAAATCTACAGAGGAGTTGAGTTGTTTTTTAGGTGCAGGTATGTATGATCATTATATTCCTTCTATATGTAAGCATTTAACGGGAAGAACAGAGTTCTATACAGCATATACTCCATATCAACCTGAAATTAGCCAAGGAACTTTACAAGCAATTTTTGAGTATCAAACTATGATTTGTAACTTAACAGGTATGGAAGTTTCAAATTCATCTATGTATGATGGAGCTACAGCTGCAGTAGAAGCTTCTGTAATGGCTATAGAAAATACAAAGAGAAATACCATAATAGTTTCTAAAACAGTACATCCAAATACAAGACAAGTTCTAAAGACTTATCTAAAGTATAAAGGATACAATTTATTAGAAGTTGACGAAAATAATGGAGTTACAGATATTGAAAAGGTAAAATCATTATTAAATAAAGAGATAGCAGGAGTTATTATACAAAGTCCAAACTTCTTTGGAATTATAGAAGAAGTAGATGAATTAGAAAAAGAGATTCATTTAAATAAATCTTTATTTATTATGAGTGTGGATCCATTATCTTTAGGTATTTTAAAAAGTCCTGGTGAATTAGGTGCAGATATAGCTATAGGTGATGGCCAAAGTCTTGGTGCTAATATTAACTTTGGTGGACCGGGTCTAGGTTTTCTAAATACTACTAAAAAGCTTATGAGAAAAATGCCAGGAAGAATAGTTGGCGAAACTGATGATAGTCATGGTAATAAAGGATATGTATTAACACTTCAAGCAAGAGAACAACATATAAGAAGAGAAAAAGCTACCTCTAATATATGTTCAGATCAGACATTGATGGCTATAGGAGCTGCTGTATATATGGCCGCTATAGGAAAAGAAGGAATAAAAGAAATAGGAGCTCAATGCATTAAAAAATCTCACTATGCATTTAAACAATTAATAGAAAGTGGAAAATATAGACCTTTATTTAATAAACCATTTTTCAAAGAATTTGTAATTAAATCAGATTCTTGCTCATGTGAAATAAATAATAAATTATTAGAAAATAATATTTTAGGTGGATATATTTTAGAACAAGATTACCCTCAATATAATAACTCTATGCTACTTTGTGTAACAGAAAAAAGATCAAAGGATGAAATAGATAAATTAGTTAAAGTGATGGAGGAGATATAATGAAAAGTTATAATAAAGTTATCTTTGAACTATCATGTGAGGGTAACGTAGGTTATAAGCTTCCAGAAATAGATGTGGATGATATAAATATAGAGTCTGTTATACCTAAAAATATGTTAAGAAAAGAAGATGCTTATCTTCCACAAGTAAGTGAAGTTGATGTAGTTAGACATTACACTGCTCTTTCTAATAAAAACTATTGTGTGGATAAGGGTTTCTATCCTCTAGGTTCTTGTACTATGAAATATAATCCTAAAATTAATGAAGACATGGCTGTGATTCCTGGCTTTAGTAAAATTCATCCTAATGAATCAGCTGAAAATGTACAAGGTGCTTTAGAGCTTATGCATGACCTTTCTTTAAAGTTATGTGAAATTACAGGCATGGATGATTTTACATTGCAACCTGCTGCTGGAGCTCATGGAGAATTTACAGGGCTTTTATTAATAAAAGCATATCATGAAAGTAGAAATGACTTTAAACGTAAAAAAATAATAGTTCCTGATTCAGCTCATGGTACAAATCCTGCAAGTGCTAAAGTAGCAGGATTTGAAGTTGTTGAAATTAAATCTGATAAGGATGGGTTAGTTTCTATAGAAGAGCTTAAAAAAGTTTTAAATGATGAAGTAGCAGGGCTTATGCTTACAAATCCTAATACTTTAGGTTTATTTGAAAAAAATATAGAGGATATAAGCAAGTTAGTTCACGAAGCTGGTGGTCTTTTATATTATGATGGGGCAAACTTGAATGCTATTATGGGAAAAGCTCGTCCTGGAGATATGGGATTTGATGTGTGTCATTTAAATCTTCATAAGACCTTTTCAACACCGCATGGTGGTGGTGGTCCAGGAGCAGGTCCAGTAGGCGTATGTGGCAAACTTTCGAAGTTTCTTCCAGTTCCAATTGTAAAAAAGGAAGAAGATAAGTTTGTATATGATTATGAAAGACCTAATTCCATTGGAAAAGTAAGAAGTTTTTACGGTAATTTTGGCGTGTTAGTTAGAGCATATACCTATATACTAACTATGGGAAGAGAAGGATTGAAAGCTGCTTCAGAGAATGCTGTATTAAATGCTAATTATATAAAAGAAGCTTTAAAAGATTATTATAAGGTGGCTATAAATGAGATATGTAAACATGAAGTTATTTTTGCTGGATTAAAAGATAACCCAAATCACATATCAACTTTAGATGTAGCTAAAAGGTTGATTGACTATGGCGTACATCCACCAACAGTTTATTTCCCTCTAATAGTTGAAGATGCTCTTATGATAGAACCTACTGAAAGTGAAAGCTTAGAGTCCATCAATGAGTTTGTTGAAGTTATGAAAAAAATAGCTATAGAAGCCAAAGAGACTCCAGAAATTTTACATGAAGCTCCCCAAAATGCTTTAGTAAGAAGATTAGATCAAGTCAAAGCAGCTAGAACACCGATTTTAAAGTGGAGTAAATAACTTTTGAGGTAAGAATTGGAAATGGAGAGGCAAGGTTAATTTTTCTAAAGGCATTAATATAATCTTTGACATCATTATATTAATGCCTTTATGTACAGATTTGTTAAAATTTTAACCAAAATAAATTTGTATATAAAAGGTTTCTATAATAAATCATACAGAATGTATTAAGGAGTGTAGTTATGAGAGATATAATTGTAATAGGTGGAGGACCTGGTGGGTATGTAGCCGCTATTAGAGCAGCTCAATTAGGAGCGAAAGTATGTCTTATAGAAAAAGAAAGCCTAGGCGGGACATGCCTAAATTATGGGTGTATTCCAACTAAAACCATATATAGAACTGCAGAGCTTTTTAATAATTTAAGTCATATTGAAGATTTTGGTATTAAAGCATACAATCCTGAAATAGATGTATATAAAATCCAAGAAAGAAAAGGAAATATTATAAAAACTTTAGTAACTGGAATAGAGTCGCTTTTAAAGGGAAATAATGTAGAACTTATAAGAGGTAAAGCTACATTAATCGATAAAAATACTGCAATAGTATGCACCCAAGATGGAGAAATAACTATTGAAGCTAAAAATATAATTATAGCTACCGGATCTCAGGCTGAAATTCCATCTATAGAAGGAGTATATAGTAGTAAAAATATTATAACCAGTACTGAACTTTTAGATTTTAACCATATACCAAAATCCTTAGTAGTTATAGGCGGTGGAGTAATTGGAATGGAATTTGCCAGCATCTTTAATGCTATGGGAAGTAAAGTTACTGTTATAGTTGCAAGAAATTCTATACTGTATGATATAGATAAGGATATTTCAAAGCGATATTCAGCTATGGCAAAAAAATCTGGAATAGAAATTCTTACTTCAACTAAAGTAATGAGCTTTAGTGATGAAGAAGAAGTTATTATAAAATGTCAAGGTAAAAAAGGTGAGTTTGAAGTAAAAGGGGAGCAAGTACTTCTTGCAAAGGGAAGAAAACCTAATTATGAAGGTATTGATGTGGAAAGATTAGGAATAGACACGTATAAAAAAGGTATAGTGGTTGATGATAATTATGAAACTTCTTTAAAGGGAGTATATGCTATAGGAGATGTAAATGGAATTTCACTTCTTGCACATGCAGCTTCTCATCAAGGTGTAGAAACTGTAGAGCATATATTATTAAATAAAACCTGTCATAAAGCAGTGATTCCTTCTTGTATTTTTACTTTTCCTGAAATAGCAGTAGTAGGAATTACAGAAGAAGAAGCAAAAGATAAGGGAATAAGCTATAAAAAAAATAAGTTTTTATTTGGAGCTAATGGAAAAGCTTTAGCCTTAGGCGAGGGTGAAGGTTTGGTAAAAGTTATAAGTGATGAAAATAATGTGATTTTAGGTGTGCATATTCTTGGACCTCATGCGTCTGATTTAATATTAGAAGGAACGATAATGGTAGAAAAGAAAATGACAGTTTCAGAATTGAAAGAAGTAGTTCATAGTCATCCTACTCTAGGTGAGGCACTACATGAAGCAGTTTTAGGCTTGAACAAAGAGGCTATACACAGTATAAATAAGTAGCTATTATTCTAAATGTATGTAGCGATATAACTTATTCTAAACAAAAAGGAGAAAAAATGAGATATATAGATAATGATTATACAGACCCTTATTTTAATTTAGCTTTAGAAGAGTATCTATTAAGAGAAAAGAATGGTGAGTATTTTGTACTTTGGAGAGATGAACCTTGTATAGTAGTTGGAAAAAATCAAAATACTTTATCGGAAATTAATGAAGAATATATTAAAAAGCATAATATAAAGGTTGTAAGGAGACAGAGTGGTGGTGGCGCTGTCTTTCATGATCTTGGAAATTTAAATTTTACATTTATAGTAGAGGATGATGGGAAAAAGTTTAATGATTTTGAGACTTTCGTTATTCCAATAATAGGTGTGTTAAATGAATTGGGTGTAAAAGCAGAGTTTTCAGGGAGAAATGACCTTTTGATAGAGGGGAAAAAATTTTCTGGAAATGCTCAATGTAAATATAAAAACAGAGTAATGCATCATGGAACTTTATTATTTTCCTCTGACATAGTTAATTTAAGTGATGCTTTAATTTCAAAGCCTATAAAATTTTCAGATAAGGCAGTTAAATCTGTATCTAGTAGAATTACAAACATTAGTGAATACCTACAGGAATCTCTTAGTGTTATAGATTTTAAGAATAAAATATTTGAGTATATAAGCAGGGCAGAGGAAGATAAGGTTATAACTACTTTAGATAATGAGGAAATTGAAGAAGTTAAAAATTTAGTTAAAACCAAATACGAAACTTGGCAGTGGAATTTTGGACAGTCGCCCAAATATAATTTTTATAATGAGAAAAAGTTTTCTGCTGGTACTATAGAGTTAAGTATTGATGTTGAAAAAGGTGTAATGAAACATATAAGAATTTTTGGAGATTTCTTTGGAGAAGAAAATATTGAAGAAATTGAAAAAGCTCTTATAGGTAAAAAGCATAATAATGAAGAAATTCACAGCGTAATAGATAATATTAATATGAAAAAATATTTTGGAAATATAAATAAAGAAGATTTTTTAGGATTATTTTTTTTATAAAATTGCCTAAATTAGGCGATATACTTTAATTATCTAAATAAAATATAGATATATTAATTTTAAATAAAAATAGCTTATATATTTAAAAGTGGATTCTTATCGAATCCACTTTTTGAATATATTGTTAAAGTAAATAGAATAAATAAATTTTATAATATGTCGAAGAATTTTTAAGTTACCATTTAAAGTGCCTATAACTAGGCTAAGTTAATTAACAACTATACAAGTTACTAAAACTATAATAAGTGTAAATGATTTATTCTCGGCTTAATATATTTTCATAATAAGGTTCTACATGTATTATTACTTCTGTATTATTATTGGTTTTTTCTCGAATTTTGTTTTCAATTTTATGAAGTAGTACGTGAGAATCTTCTACACTATATTTTGGATCTATCATAACATGCATGTCTATAAATATATTATTTTCACTTCCTCTACTTCTAATGTTATGAATATCTTTAATTTCACTAAAATCTGAGATAGCATTTTTAATAAATTCATCATCTAATATAGCTTTATCTACCAATATTCCACTGGTAGATATAAAAATTTCATAGGCAGCATGAAGAATAAAACCAGCTACCACCAGTGAAGCTATGGAATCTATTATGGGTGGAAGTCCAAGTTTTATACCTATAAGGGTAGTTAATACTCCTAAAGATACAAAAATATCACTTTTAGTGTGAAGAGAGTCAGAAATTAATATATAACTGTTGAGTTTTTTACCAATACTATATTCATATTTTGAAACTAGAATGTTTATAAAAAGCGTAATTAATATGGTTATTAAGCTTTCTGGAGTTATACTTAAAGCCTTAGGAACTGTAAATCCGACTATTCCATTAATAATAATTTTTCCTCCCATAAAAACTAACATTACAGCTATAAATAGACCAGAAAGCATCTCAAACTTTTTATGACCATAGGGATGGTCTTTATCTATAGGTTTTGAGGCCAAGCCTATACCAATTAATCCTACTATGTTAGAAGAACCATCTGAGAGAGAATGAAATCCATCGGCGGTAATACTGGAGCTTTTAATTAAACTTCCAATAACTATTTTTAAAAGAGCCACAAGTAAATTAGCAAAAAATATTATCAATAATACTTTTCTGATTTTTTTGTAATTATCAATATTCATAAAAAACCTCCTATTAGATATGTTAAACAAAATAATATATACAATTTATGAAGAAGTTTAAAAAATAAGAAAATAAAAAAACCCAAGAACATTTAAAAAATAAACCATGGATTCGTTCCACTGCTTGAGAAAAAGCCCGGCTGCATGAAATATCATCGCCTGTTCAATAAATATATAACTATTTTAATTATAGTATATGCAAAGATAAATATAAGGCCACATAAAAATACATTTAAGTTAAGAAAGACTATATAAAAATATTTACTAATATTTGTTATTTAGGGTATAATTAAATTAATTTTATAAAGGGAGTGATGGTCATGGGATTATTTAGTAGTGTAATAGGAAATGCGTCAGAGGTGGATATCAATAAAATCAGGGAAGACTATATGAAATTATTAGGATCTAACGAACAAATAGAAAAAGCATACAAGCTAGTAAGAGATATGATTATATTTACAAATAAAAGATTAATTTTTATAGATAAGCAAGGGGTTACTGGTAAAAAGGTAGAATATCATTCAGTACCATATAGAGCAATTACTAATTTCAAAGTGGAAACATCAGGACATTTTGACTTAGATGCAGAACTTAAAATATTTGTTTCTGGAATGAGTATGCCTATAGAAAAGACTTTTAGCAGTAGTTGTAATATCTATGAAGTACAATCAATATTAGCAGAGTATTGTAGCAGATAGTATAAACATAAGAGTGCATGTTAATGAGTAGCGGAAGCTAAAAATAAAATTAAAGAAAAAACAGTTTGTATATTTAAAAGTGGCTTCTTGATGAATCCACTTTTTTCATCTTCTATTAAAATAAATTTATAAACTTTATATTGTTAGCTATAAATTAATAGTACCTATTTTTTAACTATATTCCTAATCTCATATGTAGGGTTTATAGCACTTTTGTTTTTAATCCTATTAGAATTAAACCAGTAGGTATCTATACCAAAATTTATTCTACATTGTATATTTGAAGATAAATGTTTTACATATGATTTTGCAAATTTAACTTCATCAAATTTAGTATTTAATTTACTTAATAATCAGATTAACAGAATTTAACCAAGAGCCAGAAATAGAAGAATTGTTTCTAAATGTAGAAGAGCCACTCATAAGATAAAATCATTTTAATATAAATATAATGTAGATAAATAATTAAGGAGGCTATTATGAGCTATTCTACTGATAGACAACCTCAGGGTATTGCAAAAAGCGTGGAAGGATTCTTAAGAGAAGGACTTGTTGCGGAATTAGTGGCAATAAATGATTATAGTAATTTTATAGCAGTTACAGAAAATAAAGAACTTAAAGAACTATTTCATCACATTATGGAAGATGAAAAGAGGCATTATGCAATGTTTTTAAATGCTCTAAGATGTGTTGATCCAGAGCAGGAGGAATTACAGGAAGAAGCTAAAGAACATGTAAATATGTCATCTAAAGAGAAGTATAAAGACTATACTAATAAATATGATAAGGATGTTAATCTACTTGTAACTATTAGAGAAGGAATAAAAGGAGAGCTAGAGGCTATTTTACTTTATGAACAATTTGTTAGGAATTTAAATAACAGTACTTTAATTAAAATAATAAATGATATAACTAGGGATGAAAAGGAACATGTAGAAGAATTAACCAGAGCTTTAGTTATTTTAGATAAAGATAATTATGGAACATTATAATAAAGTATAAAATAATCTGTGTAAACCCAATAAGGAGAATATAATTGTCCTTATATTAATGGGGGAGCGCAGATTATATTTTTATTAAGAAAGAAAATTTGATATAGGTAGGGTGGACTTTTTATTTTAATATAGATATTATTAACTTAATACACTAAGAAAAAATAATTTATAGCTATTCTTAAAAAGTATTATAAAAGGAGGTTAATGAAATGAAAATATTGTTTCATATTGATGAGTTAAATAAATGGGATATTACTATTGGAAATATAAAAAATGTGATTAAGTTTAGTAAAGAGAATAAAGAAGAAGCTAAAATTGAAGTAGTGGCTAATGGAGAAGCTGTATTTAGATTTAAAGAAAATGAAAACGCTAATTCCCAATACTTTCCAGAGTTCGAGTATTTAGATAAAGAAGGAGTAAAAGTTGTAGCTTGCAATAATGCTTTATCTAAATTTTACATATCAAAGGAAGAAATATTTAGTTTTATAGAAGTGGTTTCTGCTGGAGTAGTTGAAATTGTAAAGAAACAAGAAGAAGGTTATGCTTATATAAAGCCTTAAAATTTTATAGCTATAAGAATGAATAATTAATATAAAATAACGTAATTTAGGAGTAATATTATGANNCTAACGTGGATTGGAGCTTGATACCAGAAATGTTAAAGCTGGGAGGTATGGGGTATTTTGATGAAGAAACCCATAAGAAAGCTTTTGAAAACAGCTATAGTACTATATTTGTATATGATAACGATAAACTTATTGGTTTTGGAAGAGCCTTATCAGATGGAGTTTATCAAGGAGTAATTTATGATGTAGCTGTATTGCCACAGTATCAAGGTAAAGGTATAGGAAAGTTAATTGTAAGTACTATACTAGAATCAATTTCAGGATGTAATGTGATATTATATGCTGCAAAGGGCAAAGAAGGATTCTATAGTAGTCTTAATTTTAGAAAGATGAAAACTGGTATGGCTTTATTTAACAATGCTGAAAATATGAAAGAAAAGGGATTTATTGAATAGAAAACTTTAACAAGAAATATTTAAATAACCCTTTAATAATTTATAGATGAATATTATAATATTTAGAGAGGCTAAATTATATGACTATTATAATAATTTAGATATTTTGAAAATTAATTATTTTATATCTAAGATTAAGGAATAATAGAAATATAAAATTTATATTATCAGGAGGGCGAGAAATGATAACAGTAAACAAAGAAAAGGTTTTAAATACAGCAAAAGAAATATTGCTTATTGATAGCCCAAGTGGATTTTGTTATGACGTTATGGACAAAATCCAATCAATGACAGAAGAACTAGATTATACTTTTGAAAAGACTGTTAAAGGCTGTGGAGTTATAACTGTTCCTGGAAAGAGTAATGACAAAGTAATAGGGTTATCTGCACATGTAGATACATTAGGAGCTATGGTAAGATCTATTTCTAGTGAAGGTACTTTAAAGTTTACTTTAATTGGAGGACCAATAGTTCCTACTTTAGATGCTGAATATTGTAAGGTTAGAACTAGAGATGGAAAAATATATAATGGAACATTCTTAAGTACAAGTCCAGCAGCTCATGTATTTGAAGATGCTAAATCTAAACCACGTGATGCTAAGAATATGGAAGTAAGACTTGATGAAGTTGTAAAATCTAAAGAGGATGTAGAAAAATTAGGCATATGCCCTGGAGATTTTATATTTATAGATCCTAAAACTACTATAACAGAAAGTGGATTTTTGAAATCTAGATTTATAGATGATAAAGGTAGTGTTGCATGTTTAATGAATCTTCTTCACATATTAAGTAGTGAAAAAATAGTTCCTACCTATACTACCAAAGTATTTATATCTGTTTATGAAGAAGTTGGACATGGTTCAGCTTATATACCATCAGATATAACAGAAATGATAGCTGTAGATATGGGATGTATTGGAGAAGACTTATCTTGTACAGAATATGATGTTTCTATCTGTGCTAAGGATTCTAATGGACCATATGATTTTAATATGACTACAGACTTAGTAAACCTTGCTAAGAGTAACGAAATTAAATATGCTGTAGATATCTATCCAATGTATGGCTCAGATGTTGGAGCAGCACTTAGTGGTGGAAATAATATTAAAGGTGCTCTAATAGGACCTGGAGTTCACGCTTCTCACGGAATGGAAAGAACTCACTACACAGCTTTAGAAGGAACAATAAAATTATTATATGCATACTTAACAAGATAGTTATCAAGGCTCAACCTATCACTATAGATGATAGGTTGAGCCTTATTTTTAGAAGAAATTTTCACCATGAATAAAGCTAATAAAAATTTTGTAATAGTATAGAAGAAGTAGTGATTTTATTTACAAATAATTCTATATTACGTATAATTTAAATATGCACTAGATATAAATTTCATAGTGAAAAGAGGGGTATCATTGAATTTAAAAATGAAAAAAGAGACTATTATTATACTAACCTTTGTGATAGGATTTATATTTTTATTAGGGGGAATGTATATATCATTGCCAGCTAATGAGAAAAGTTATATAAGAAAAAATTCTACTACTATAGACTTCACTAATTATGAGGATTATTCAGCATTAGAAATTTTTAATGATAGTATAAAAGATAAAAAGATAATTATGACTAATGAAGAAAGAGGTATAAATGAAAATGCACAAATTCAATATAAGTTTATAACTTATTTAATGGATGAATGGAAGCTAAAATATTTTTTAATTGATGCAGGATATTCAGAAGCTGCTATTATAAATGAATACTTGCAGACTGGAGATGAAAATTTATTAGAATCCTATAATAATAGTTCTATGGGATATGGTTTTATTGGAGATTCAACGGTGTACATGCTTAAAAGATTATATTTAAAAAATAGTCAGCTTCCCGATAATAAAAAATTGAATATTATGGGAATAGGAATAAATGAGTCCTTTCAATCTGTTGACTTATATTTCAAAAGGATAATTAGTAGAAATTCAGATTTAACAGATAAACAAATAGAAAATATAAATAAGTTTTTAGAAAACTTAAAAAGTAAAGAGATTCTAACCAATATAAGCAATGAAAAGGAGCTAGATGAGAGAAATAAAATAATTATAGGATATGTAGAAAACTTCTATAGTGAAATTAATACCAATGAAGATGCATATAAAGAAGCATTGGGTGAGGACTTTAATAATATAAAAATTGTTATAAATAATATAAAAAATACGCAAGAAATTATGAAAACATATTATCAAGATGATTCAAATATGAAAAATGGGAATCAAAAATATTCTCAATATTTATATGATAATTTAAATAATTTCTATAAAAGTATGAATATGAAAAGATGCTATATACATGTACACCAGATATATAACTATCAGCATGAAATTTTAGATGTAGATTTTTTAGGGTCAAAAATTGCAAAGGATAAGAAATTTAAGGATAAAGTTTTAGGAATCAATGTAATATACCAAAAAGGTAAACTTGATTTTAATAATACACAAATACAAATAAATGTAGCAAGAGAAGATTTCAATACTCTTATTCGGGAGTCTGAGTTAGATAAAGAGGATATGGTAATAAATTTAGATAATTCACGAAGCCCATATAGAAGAAAGTTTACTCCTATATACTTTCCTTTTCCAGATGATGTCCTATATCCACAGGAAAATGTAAATGGAGAAGAAATCGGAGGAATTATAGGAAAAAACCAAGGAGTAACTATTGATTATTTTCAAGGAGTAATTATTATAAAGAATCCTTCTATAGACGAATCTTATTTTAATAGAATATATGAGAATAGTAATCCGTAAATGTCTCATTAAAATCATTGTAATAAAAATAAATGACTTGAATTTATTGTAGCAAAGTATTATTCTAAAAGTGGGATAATAAATTCAAATTTTCATAAAACACTTTATGTAAAGGTTTAAAATAATCTAACAGAAAAGATATAATAATCTAATCTGAAAGAAAACTATAAAACCAGAACCATAGGTATTGGCATATATTATGGGTCTAGCTTTCTTTCAATATTAAGATGGCTAGACTTTTATTTTAGGTTAAGGATATTATAGAGTTAGATTGAATTTATAAATATAAAAATGAACTTACCTAAAATTATATTGTAAAGGGGAAAATTATGATAAGAGATTTAATAGATAAGTTGGCGTTAACTAATGATTTATCTTCAGAGGAGTTATTGTATATATTAGATAATTTGGATGAAGAAAGTAAAAAATATTTAATAGAAAAAGCTCATGAAACTAGGATGAAGGTATATGGAGATAAAGTATATATACGAGGTCTCATTGAATTCACTAATTACTGTAGCATGAATTGTGTTTATTGTGGAATTAGAGCAGAAAATAAAAATGCTGATAGATATAGACTTACTCTAGAAGAAATTTTAGAATGTACAGATTTAGGAAATGAACTTGGATATAAAACCTTTGTATTGCAAGGTGGAGAGGATCCATATTATACAGATGAAAAATTAGTAGAAATAATTAAAGCTATAAAAAAGAGACACCCTAAAAGTGCTATAACAATTTCTCTAGGAGAGAGAAGTTATGAATCCTATAAGAAGCTCTATGATGCAGGTGCAGATAGATATTTATTAAGGCACGAAACCGCTACGAAAGAGCTATATGATAGATTTCACCCAGGAGCTACCTTTGAAAATAGAAGACAGTGTCTATATAATTTAAAGGAAATAGGATATCAAATAGGAGCAGGATTTATGGTAGGATTACCGGGACAAGAAAACAAGGATTTAGTCAATGACTTAAGATTCATAAAAGAGTTAAATCCTCATATGTGTGGGCTAGGACCATTTATACCTCATAAAGACACAGTATTAAATGATTATAAAGCAGGTACACTAGAAAAAACTATAACTATGTTAGCTTTAGTTAGACTTTTAGTACCTAATATTTTATTACCAGCTACCACAGCTTTAGGTAGTATTAATCCTTTAGGAAGAGAGCTTGGAATTAAAGCAGGGGCAAATGTTGTTATGCCTAATCTTTCACCAAGACGCGTAAGAGAAAAATATTCTCTCTATGATGGAAAGATATGTACTGGAGACGAGGCAGCAGAATGTAGACATTGCATAGAGAATAGAATAAGAAATGCAGGATTCCAGCTAGATATTACTAGAGGAGATAATATAGATTGGACACGTAAGTAATTGATTATAAGGAGAGATAGAATGAATACTACACCTAACTCTAATAGAACTCATATAGCCATTTATGGTAAGACTAATGTAGGGAAATCATCTTTATTAAATAAAATTCTTGGGCAAGAAGTATCTATAGTCTCAGAGGTAAGGGGAACTACTACAGATCCAGTATCAAAGGCAATGGAATTAATTCCTATAGGACCGGTTTTGTTTATTGATACGGCAGGGCTTTGGGATGATACTGAACTTGGAGCTTTAAGAGGTGAGAGAACTCTTGAAATAATGAAAAGAACAGATTTAGCTCTATATGTTATGGATTCAGATGATATAGATATGAAAGCTTATGAAGAAGTGAAACTAAACTTTAAAAAATATAATGTACCTAATATTCTTGTCATTAGTAAGATAGACACTTTGAGTGAAAATGAAATAATAGATTTAAAAAATAAATTCTCGGAATGGGTATTTGTATCTTCTATAACTGGTGAAGGAATTGAAACTTTAAAGGGAAAAATTATAGCTATGGTACAAGAGAATCAAGAAGAGCTTCCAATAATAGGAGATTTACTGCCTTATAATAGTAAGGTTGTTCTTGTGGTACCAATAGATTCAGAAGCACCCAAAGGAAGATTAATATTACCTCAGGTTCAATGCATAAGAGATTGTTTAGATTATGGAATAAAAAGTTATATAGTAAGAGATACAGAACTTGAGTCTGCTCTAGGGGATATTAAAGATATAGATTTAGTAATAACAGATTCTCAAGCTTTTAAAAAGGTAGATAAAATAGTTCCACCCCATATTAAGTTAACTAGTTTTTCTATGCTATTTGCAAGACATAAAGGAGATTTATCTGTATTTGTAGAGGGAGCTAATAAAATCAAAGAGCTTAACAAAAATTCACGAATACTTATATCAGAAAGCTGCTCTCATAATGTTTCACATGAGGATATAGGAAGAGCTAAGATTCCAAAACTTTTAAATAAACATTTAGGATATGAACTCACCTATGAATATAGAGTTGGACATGATTTTCCAGAGGATATAGAAAAATATGATTTAATAATTCATTGTGGAGCATGTATGATAAATAGAAAAACTGTTATTAACAGAATAGATCAGTGTAAAGATAAGGGAGTCGCTATAACTAACTATGGAGTCATACTTGCATATTTAACAGGGATTTTAGATAGAACTTTATCTATTTATAAATTGTAAATAATTCCATATTAAATATAAATTTGACAATACAGGCAGTAAGGTTTAAAATGTGTATGGGTGCAAAAATATGTTTTGCACTCATAAATAATAGCATAAGCATTAGGCTTCAGAGGATAGCAATATTCCACTGAGGCTATGTTCGTTGCCCAAATATTCTACTTTAGTACTTAGTAGTGGAAATAAGTATTAAAATAGAATATCGTTGAGTGACTAAAGCTAAAGTAAAGGATGGAGAAAAGATGTCACCAAAAATTTTTAATCTTATTAAAGAGAAAAAAATTACTAAGGAACAAGTAATGAAGGATGTTATGGCTGGAATTATAGTAGCTATAATAGCATTACCACTTTCCATTGCACTAGGTATATCTTCTGGAGTATCTCCGGAAAAAGGTCTCATCACTGCTATAGTTGCTGGATTTATAATTTCTTTTTTAGGTGGAAGTAGAGTACAAATAGGAGGTCCCACCGGAGCTTTTGTAGTTATAGTTTATACTATAGTACAAATGTATGGTATTAATGGTCTTATAATAGCAACCCTTATGGCTGGAATTATGCTTGTTATAATGGGAGTATTAAAATTAGGAGATCTTATAAAGTATGTCCCACATACTATAACTGTAGGTTTTACTAGTGGGATAGCTATAACTTTATTATCTACACAAGTTAAAGATTTTTTAGGACTTAATATTGAAAATGTACCAGCAGAGTTTATACCTAAGTGGCAAAGCTATTTTTCTAATATGGGTACTTTAAATATTGCTGCACTTTTAGTTGGAATTGGATGTATATTAATAATGGTGTTTTGGCCAAAGGTAAATAAAACTATACCAGGTTCCGTTATAGCACTTATTGTATCTACTCTAGCAGTTCAGTTATTTAATTTACCGGTAGAAACAATAGGTAGTAGATATGCACAAATATCATCTAGTATACCAGTACCTTCAATTCCAATGTTTGAAATAGAAACAATAAAAATTTTATTTAAGCCAGCTATGACTATTGCCATATTAGCAGCTATAGAATCCTTATTATCAGCAGTTGTAGCAGATGGAATGATAGATGATAGTCATGATTCCAATATGGAGNNTGCATTGCTCAAGGTATTGGAAATATAGGTTCAGCTTTATTTGGAGGAATTCCAGCTACAGGAGCCATTGCAAGAACCGCAGCTAATGTTAAAAATGGTGGTAGAAGTCCAATTTCAGGAATGGTACATGCTATAACCTTATTATTAATAATGTTATTATTTATGCCTTTAGCTAAAATGATACCTATGACAACTTTGGCATCAGTATTAATTGTAGTTTCTTATAATATGGGTGAGTGGTCAACCTTTAAATCTCTTCTTAAAGCGCCAAAAAGTGATATTATAATTTTAATTTTAACTTTTGTATTTACTATAGTATTTGATTTAGTAGTAGCTATAGAGATAGGAATGATTCTAGCTATGTTCTTATGGATAAGAAGATTAGCTGAAACTACAGATATTAAAAAAGTTCAAGGAATAAAAAGCAAAAGAAATAAAGATGGAGAAGTAATACAGATTGATAATAATAAAATTTTAATATATGAAGTAAATGGACCTTTCTTCTTTGGAGTAGTTCAAGATTTTATTAAGATTATAAGTAAAATTGAGACTGCAGCAGAGGTATTATTGTTAGACATGAGGCACACTCAAGCATTAGATGCAAGTGCAATTTCAGCTTTAGAAAGATTACATAGTCATTGTAATAAGCACAATATAAAACTGATAATATCCAATCTACAACTACAACCTAAAAAAGCACTTACTAAAATGGAGTTTGTAAAATCCTTAGGTGAAGAAGCGGTGTTTAATACGAGAGAAGAAGGATTAAAGGCTGCACATGAGTATATAAATATAGAAGAAAAGCTTTTGGGATAAAATTAAAGGTTCTGTATAAATAGTTTACTATTTGCATACAGAACCTATTTTTCTTATATAAGAGGACTTATATAAGAAGTTCTTTTACATTTATTTATAAGCATTGATAGGCAGTCAGCGATTATACTCATGCCAACTTGAATTTCTTCTAAATTAGTGGCTGCATAACTAAGTCTTAAAGTGTTATCTATATTTTTATCTTTATTTACATAGAATACATTGCAAGGAACAATTAATACATCTTTTTTTGAACATTGAACATATAGCTCACTAGCAGAAACACCCTTAGGAAGTGTTACCCAAAAGTTAAGACCACCTTTAGGATCTATAAAATCTATGCCATATATTTTAAGTTTTTTTAGTTCCGATTTCATGGCATCATATTTTATTTTATACATCTCTATCATATATTTTAGATGTTTTTCCCAGTAACCATTTTTAAAATAAAGTTGTAGTGCTCTTTGAATTAATCCAGAAGAGGAAATATCAGTAGTATGTTTTGCTGCTAAAAGTTCATCTTTTATGGCATCAGGAGAAATTATAAATCCTATTCTAAGTCCAGGCATTAAAAGCTTTGAGAAGCTTTTGATATAGATAACCCTATTTTTACTATCCATAGATTTAAGGGTTTTGCTCTTAAAAGAACTATCATAGGACAGTCCAGATAAAGAATCATCCTCCACCAAATATAAATTGTATTTATCAGCTAAAGCTAATAGCTGATTAAGTTTTTCTTCAGAATAAGAAGCTGTAGTAGGATTTTGAAATTGAGTCATTACATATATTAATTTAGGTTTATATATTTTAATATTTGCTTCTAACAACTTTAAGTTTATGCCATCAACTTCCATGGGTACACCGATGATATTAGCACCTCTAGATTTAAATACTGCAACAGCTCCTGTATAAGTAGGATTTTCTGTAATAACATAATCACCAGGACTAAGTAGGGCTTTACCAATTATATCAATACCTTGTTGAGCACCAGAAACTATTTGAATGCTATCTGGAGTAGCATTTATTCCATACTCTTGAAGGAAATAATCGCATAAAGAAGACCTAAGAGGTTCATAACCATTGCTTTCTTGGTATCCAAATGCGTAACCTTTATCTCTATCTAGGACTTCATTTAAAGCAGATTTAAAGGCTTCAAAAGGAAAGATACCTGGATCAGGAGTAGCACTGGCAAAGTTAATAGTAGTTGAAGACATAGCAATTTGACCATTAGACATAAGCTTAAAATCTTCCTGGTAGTTAGGAGAAGCTACATAGGTATTATGTAAATCTAGATTTTCAGAATTTATACCTCTACTATTGGAGGGGGAGGATGAAATATCATAACTCATATAAATATTATCTTGCTCTGATACATAATATCCACTTCCCTTTATAGCGTTAACATATCCGTTTATCTCAAGTTGTTTATAGGCATTAACTATAGTTACATTATTAACTTCTAATTCCTTAGATAATTTACGAATAGGTGGAAGCTTATCACCAACTTTTAAAGTACTAGATTTAATTAATGCTTCAATTTTATTAGCTACTTGAAGGTACATAGGTATAGTTGAAGATTTGTCTAGTTCTATTGAAATAGAGTTCATAACTAAGATTCCTTTCATTATTTCAAATATATAATTATTGTATCGTTACAATAATTATATATTTAAGTAATCAGGTTGTAAAGAAAAGATTAAATATAATTATATGAAAGGAGCATTAATACTGCTTTAAGTGTATCAATACTCCTTTTCATATTTATTAAATTCTAGGAAGAATATATTTTAAAAATATATTAAAGGTAATATGTTTTATGATTTATGGGAATAGTTGAAATTCATAACCTTGTGCTTTGGCTTCTTTTAGTACAGAATCAAGGATTTCTGTGTTAGTCTTGGAAACTGCATGGATAAGAAGAATTGCACCATTGTGTAATCCATTGATTATAGTATCCTTTGCTTTAACTGGATCAGGTTGTTTGTTTATATCCCAATCGTGATAGGCAAAACTCCAAAATAATGTCTTATAACCGAGATTTTTTGTCATAGCTAAAGATTTCTCGGAATATTCACCCATTGGTGGCCTGAAATAAAGTGGCATATCTTCACCAGTAATTTCTCTAAACTTTGATTCTACATCTGAAAATTCGTCGTTAAATTTTTCTTCTGATCTAGTAACGTCGGGCATAGAAGGATGATGATTTGTGTGATTGCCAACAATATGTCCTTCTTCTATCATTCTCTTTATAATATCTGGATTGTCTTTTACATAAGGTGAAGTTACAAAGAATATAGCTTTAACATTGTTTGCTTTTAGTATGTCTAAAATTTTAGGTGTATATCCATTTTCATAGCCTTCATCAAAGGTTAAATAAAGTATCTTTTTATTAGTATCTCCTACGTAATGAGCATCATATTTACTTAAATCAAAATTTAATTTTAAATTTACTTCGGGAGTTACATGTTGTTTATTTGGTTTAAACCACCAGGCTATTTTTTCATTGCTAAGATTGGTAGTATCTATTTTTGAAGTAGGTGGAGTAGGAGCTTCATTAGATGGACTACTAGATTTACCATCAGGGATATTTTCTTCTTTATCTGATGGATTAACTGCTAAGTCATCTTTTGAAAATGAGGAATTTTCCTGATTATTTTGGGAAGATCCCTTAATTATTTCATCATCAACTTCCTTTATGGTATTAAATACACTTTTATTTTCATCCTTGTCTGTAGTTGAGTTTGAGGTAGACCCTGTGTTAGAAGTACATCCAACAAATATAAAAGAACTTATAACTACAAGGACTAAACTTAAACTACGTATAAATCTTTTAATCATTTTAATCCTCCTTTTTAAAATATCGTTAGTTATTTTAATACTTAATATACGAATAGCATGTGTTTATAGTTAATAAAAAATACAAAAAGTTTTTGTAATATATGAATTGAAATTTATTTAACCTTTAGTAAAATTATCTTATAATAAAATGTAGAATATTGTACTATATAACTATTTAAATAGCGAAATAGAGAAATTGTTATATAGGGAGCTATTTAAATATTTAAATAGTTGTTCTATTCATGAGGGTTTGAGGGCATTTTTCATTTAAATAGTGAGAGTAAAAATATATTAAAATGTGAATTATTAATAATTGATTTGTTAGTGAAAAATAAAGATCTAAGGGGTAATGGTAATGATAAAGGTATTAACAGATACAACAATATATATTAAAGATGGAAAAATAGCAAATAATGGACAGTCTTTAGTTATAGAAAGAGGATATTATGCAGTACCTGGTTTTATAGATGAGCATACCCATGGTGGATATGGAACAGATGTCATGGATGCTGATTATGAGGCTTTAAGAAATCTAACTAATAAATTACCCGAAGAAGGGGTTACAGCTTTTCTTCCAACTACTATGACTGCAAATTTGGATGACATAAAAGTAGCTATTGATAATACTTTAAAGGTTAAAAGCTATAATGAAAATAATGAAATTGGTGGAGCAGAAATAATTGGACTTCATTTGGAAGGTCCTTTTATAAATAAAAGGTATAAGGGAGCTCAACTTGAAGATTATATTTTAACCCCAGATGTTGAGATGCTAAAGGAGCTTATAAAGCATTCTCATAACAATATTAAAAAACTTACTTATGCCCCTGAATTAGACAATAATTTTGAATTTATAAAATGTCTTACTAACAATGATATTATTCCATCGGTAGGGCATAGTGATGGGGCTTTTTCTCAGATAGAAACAGCTGTAGAAAAGGGTCTTTCCAGTGTTACGCATTTTCATAATGGACAAAGTCCTCATCATCATAGGGAACCTGGAGTAGTTACTGCTGGTTTTGCTTTTGATGAATTAAGTGTAGAAATAATATGTGATGGCATACATCTTCACAAAGATACTGTAAAAGCTGTTTATAAAATAAAAGGAAGGGATAAAATAATACTAATAACAGATTCTATGGAAGCTAAAGGGTTAAAAGATGGTGAATATGAGCTTGGTGGACAAAAGGTTATTAAGACTGGAAGTGAAGCTAGACTTGAAGATAAAACCTTAGCGGGGAGTTGTTTAACTATGATAGAAGCTGTAAGGAATATAATAAAATTCACTGGATGTACCTTAGAAGACGCTGTTACTATGGCAAGTACAAATCCAGCTAGAGATTTAAATATACTTTATAGGAAGGGTAGTTTAGATATCGGTAAGGATTGCGACTTAGTAATATTAGATAGCAATTATAATATTGTAAAGACTTTATGCAAAGGAAAAGTTGTGTATAAAGCTAAATAAATGTTTTAAGTAATAAGAATGGAGAAATTAAATTATGGCAAAGAAGAATAGTAAAAACAATGATTTTTTAAATACTCATAGAAATAGTTCATCCCCTAAGATATATTCTCTTTTATTAGATTTAGTAAATGATGAGAGAGAGGACTTAGCAAAGAGTGTATTAAAGGTGGATTATTTACTTCAGTATACAAGTAATGCTATAAAACAAAGGGATTATGCAGAAGCAAAAGAAGCTATAGAAAAGGCTAGGGAAAGAATTGATAGTTTAAAGGCTGAAAATGTGGATGTGGAGTATTTAGAATATCTTTACGAAGGGATAAGTAAAAATTGCAAGACAACTAAATAATATAACTACATAATTTTATAGATTTATTTTAGTAAAGAGTATATACTTAATTGGGAATGAGCTAAGAGTTAGAAAAGTTAGGGCTTTATTCTATAGAGAATTTAACTAGGATAGATAATAGAGGAGATTTTATGAGAAATTTAAAAATGGTAATAGAATATGATGGAACAAGATATAAAGGATGGCAAAAGCAAAAGGATAATGTTGCTACTATACAAGATAAAATTGAAAATGTATTAAGTAAGATGACTAATGAAAATATTCAAGTTATAGGTTGTGGGAGAACAGATACAGGAGTACATGCTAAAAACTATATAGCTAACTTTCATACTAAATCTACCCTTACCAATGAAGATATTTTGAACTATCTTTATGAATTTTTACCAGAAGATATAGTTGTAAAATCAGTAACTGATGTTCATGAGAGATTTCATTCAAGATATAATGCAAAGGCAAAAACCTACGAGTATACTATAAACAATGGAAAATACAGAAATGTATTTGATAGAAAATTCACATACCACATTGACGAAGAAATTAATTTAAATGCCATGATGGCAGCAGCAGACATTTTAGTTGGTACTCATGATTTTAAGAGTTTTACAAGCTTAAAATCAGATAATAAATCCACTGTTAGAACCATAAATTATATTGATATAACAAAGGATGACGAGATTATTAAAATAGAGGTCAATGGAGATGGGTTCCTTTTAAATATGGTTAGAATAATAGTTGGAACTCTTTTAGAAGTAGGAAAAAGTCAGTTAAAGCCAAGTGATGTTGCTAAAATCTTAGAGGCAAAAGAGAGAGCTCAAGCCGGACCAATGGCTCAAGCTAAAGGATTATACTTAAAAGAAGTTGAATATAATTAATTTTAAGAGAGCAATAATGCTCTCTTTTTGCATAACTATTGAAATTTTGTTTAACCTAAATAGATAATGATTATTTAAGGTGGACATAAAATGGGTAAATTAAAGACGATACAAATAATAAAGACATTTTCAAGAAATATACATATAATGGTGGCTAGTGAAGCTCTAAGTGCTCTGGCCATGGGAATATTTTTTTTCTTACAAGTTTTATATTATGATTTTATAGGCTTATCGGCTGAAGCTATAGGAACAATATTTTCCATAGGCTCTTTATTCNNACCTTGATAGGTTTTTTTATGGGACCATTTATTAAGATATTTGGACGTAAGAGAATTTTATGCATAGGATTATCAGTTTGTGCCATAGGAATTGGATTTCATATGGGATTTAAATCAATGATAGTTCTTATAATAGGTCAAATTCTTATAAATTTGGGCACATGTCTCATACATGTTACGGAATTACAATTGTTATATTCTTATACCACAGGGCAAAAGGAGTGTTGTGCCTATAGTTATAAGTATTCTGTGAATTTAATAGCTGGAGCTGTGGGAGCATTAATAGCTGGAAATATAACGGGAATAGAATACTTTGCCAAAATAGGATATAAAAAGTTATTTCTATTAGCAGCAATAATTCTTATAGTGACTTCATCTATTAGATGTTTTTTGTTGCCTAAAGATGTAACTAATGCAGTAGAGAATGAAGAAGTAAAGAAAAGCATGAGGGAATCAATAAAATGCATAAAGTCTGATAAGCAAATTAGACTTTTTTCTATGCTTCTATTTATTAACACATTAGGATTTAGTGGTGTAGGACCTTATAATAATTTAATATTAAAGAATTACTTTAATTTAGAGAATAATATAATATCTTATATAACCTTTTCATTAACTATTTTGAGTATGGTTGGGCTTATTCTAATGCCTAGACTTATAGAAAAAATTGGGGTAAAGAAATTTAATTTAACTATATTTATAATTGCTATTGTTAGTTGCTTTATATTAGCAATGGTTTCTAATAGTGAATTATTTATATTTTTCTTAGTTATTAGAGGGGTATTTGTTGGTCTTATAATTTCCTCTTTAGATAGCTTGATGATGAGTAATATAGCCATAGATCATAGAGATATATTTGCAGCAGTAAAGATGTTATCCAATGGATTCTCAATATCCATAGGAAATTTTGTTGGTGGAACTATTTTAAATAATTTAGGGTATAGATATAATTATTTATATGGATTTGTAATGCTTCTTTGTGCTACACTATTTTTCTATTTAAGGGTTAGATCATACATGGCAAATACTATAATAAATAGAGGTTGTCCTTGTCATTTTAAGGTTAAACACATTGAATACAAGAGATAGTATTACATAGTAGATATAAAGTTAATATAGACCATGTGCTTACTTTGATAAATATTGGGGAGCATATGGTCTATTGTAGTTTAATAGACTATCATATATAATATATTTATAACTTAATAAATGACATAAAGTAGGAGGAATCTGTATGGGGGTTACAATAAAGGACATTGCTAAGATTGCCCAAGTGTCGGCAACTACGGTTTCTAATGTTATTAATGGTAAGACAGCGAAAACTACAGAGGAGACAAAACAAAGAATACTAAATTTAATTAAGGAGCTTGACTATAAGCCTAATGCCATGGCTAGGAGCCTGGTTAATGGAGAAACTAAGCTTATTGGGGTGATTTTACCAGATATTTCTAGTTTTTATTTTTCGCGAATAATTAGGGGGATTGAGGAAACAGCAGAGGAGCATGGATATAGTATATTAGTTTGTAGTACATATAACAGTGCAGAAAATGAACATAAGTATATCAACCTAATGAGAGAGCATTGCGTAGATGGTATGATAATTGCACCTAGTTTAATAAAAGAGAGTTGGCAATTTGAAGATCTACTAAGAATTAAGTATCCTATGGTAGCCATTCATCGGAGCATTAGCAGTAGTGAAGACGTTTGCAATGTGTATCTAGATAGTTTTAATGATGGTTATGAAGCAACTAGACAACTTATTGAACTAGGTCATAAGAATATTGGATGCATTAATGGAACACAATGGTTAATAAATTCAGGCGACGGCATGCAAGGATATAGACAAGCTATGAAGGATTATGAATTAGAAATAGATGAGCAGTGGACATACTCCTCTATGCATGATGTAGAAACTGGTATTAAGGGAGCAGAGAAACTTTTAAACTGTAGGAATAAGGTTACAGCTATAGTAGCTTGTTCTGATGTTATTGCTTATGGAGTTTATAAAGTTGCTAATAAGCTTAAAATATCCATACCAGATGACTTATCCGTAATAGGTATTGATTATTTAGTTTTCTCTGAAATTATAACGCCAGCTCTTACAACTTTTAAACAGCCTATAGAAGAAATGACTAGGAAGGCCACTGAAGAGTTGATATCTATAATTTTACGACAACCAAGAGAACAATCAGAGTATAGGTATACATCTGAATTAGTGGTAAGAGAAAGTGTACAAAGAATATAGTTTCAATCCCTATCTAATATAGATGGGGATTTTTTATTTTGAGACAGTTACTTCATATATTTGCCATATATAATATGAAGATGTATATTATAATTAATGTATAATTTTTAATTTGGGAGAGGGATATGGATATAAAGGTTTTAATAGTAGAAGATGAGGTATCTATAAGTGATATTTTATATACTGCTCTAAAAAATGAGGGATATAATGTAAGATGTGGATTTACTGCTAAAGAGGGCAGGGAGTTAGTACAAAAGTTTAAGCCAGATCTAGCATTATTAGATTTAAATTTACCAGATGAAAGTGGGTTTGAGTTATGTAAAGAAATTAATTACAAGTATTTAATTCCTATTATAATTTTGACAGCAAGAAATGATATAGTAGATAAAATTTTAGGTTTAGAATTAGGAGCTGATGACTATATAACTAAGCCTTTTCATATAAAAGAAGTCCTTGCTAGAGTTAAAACTGCCTTAAGATGCGTAGAAAAGTATAGAAATAAAAGTGAAACTGAGTTTTTAGTGATTTCAAATCATATAAAAATAAATATGGATAGCAGAATAGTATTAAAGGATGAGGAAGAAGTTAAACTAAAACCACAGGAATATGATTTATTAGAATTTCTAATTAAAAATAGAAGTAGAGTTTTTTCAAGGGAAGAACTTTTAAATAAAGTATGGGGTTTTGATTATGATGGAGATATAAGAACTGTAGATGTTCATGTAAGAAGAATAAGAAGCAAGTTAGATAATGAAAATGAAAGATCACTTATTGATACAGTATTTGGTATAGGATATGTAATGAGGTAGCAATATGAAACTAAGAGGAAAATTTATAATTTCTATATTATTAATAATCATAGCTTTTGGAATAATATTAAATTTATCTATAAAACATATATTAATTATTAGAATGGAGACATCTATAGGTAGATCACTAAGTGAAACTATGTATAGTACTAGAGAAGCAATAAAATACAGATTGCTAGCAACAGATTTAGAATACGAAGAAGATAGTTTAGTTAAAGAAAGTAATTACTTGAATAGATATATATCATCTAATTTTCAATGTACTGTAGAAATATGTGATACAGAAGGAAAAATATTAAGTGGGAATGTAGATGAATCTTTTAGAAACACATTAGATAGTGGCAATAAAAATGCCCAAGCAGGGGCTGCTGTTGTCAATCTTAAATATGAAGATAAAAAGCTATATGGAGTTTTATCCTATCCTATTTTTATAAACGAAGATAATTTAGGAATACTGAGTATAGTTAAAGACTATAGTGAGGTTTATGGTGAAAATAACAGAATGCTTTTATTTATAGCAGGCGTAGAAGTTATAATACTATTTTTTATATTTATTTTATGCTTTTTTATAATAACTAAAGTTACTAAGCCTATAATAACTTTAACAGAAGGTGTAAAAGAAGTTGGACAAGGTAATTATAATTTCTATATAGATGCTCGTGGTAATGATGAAATATCTGTACTATCCAAAGAATTTAACAATATGAAAGAACAAATAAAAGAACAAATAAAAACAATAGAAGAGGAAAAAAGAAAAGTAGAGAGATTAGAAAAAAGTAGAAAAGATTTTTTTGATAATGTAACTCATGAAATGAAAACACCATTAACTGCTATTTCAGGATATGCAGAAATGATAAAAGATGGAATGGCAACTGATGAGGAGTTTAGAAAAAGAGCTATAGAAAGAATATATCTAGAAAGTGAAAGATTACATGGATTAATTATAGACCTAATAGAAGTGTCTAAAGGATTATCTTATACCAGAGAAGAATTTAAGGATGTTAATATCCATGAACTTGTAGAAGAAATAAGTGAAGATATGAGTATAAAAGCGCAAAAGTACTCTATAAAAATTGTAGATAACTTAGAAAATGCCATAATACCAGCACAGAGTAATAGGATTAGAGAGCTTATTATAAACTTAATAGATAATGGTATAAAGTATTCAAAGTCACAAGAGTCTCTTTATATAAACGGGAAAATAGAGGGAAAGAAATATATTCTAGAAATAGAGAGTATGTCAGGAATTATTCCTAAGGAAATATATGATCATATTTTTGAACCTTTTATAAAATCTAATAAGTTTTCAGAATCTGAAAGCAGAGGACTCGGATTATACCTATGCAGTGAAATTATAAAAGATCACGGAAGCTCTATAGATATCATAAATGGAGAAAAGGTTACTGTAAGAGTAGAAATACCATTAAGTATAAAATAACCTTGTTAATAACTTGGAAATAACTTTATTATAGTTGTTAAAAATTTAATCATATACTTATATTAAAGTTATTAAGTAAGGGGTGCTTTAAAATGAAATTAAATAAATTTCTATTGTGTTCTGTAGCTTTTGTTATAGTCACTAGTACAGTTATAATGGGAGGATGCAAAAGTAAAGATAAAGAAATTGTTTTATCTAAAAATGTGGCCAAAGATATTCAAGTTGAAGAAAATGAGATAGAAAAGTATATAAAAGAAGGAAATAAATTTTTAGAAGAAAAAAATTACACAGAAGCTAGAAAATCTTATGAAGCTGCAATAGCAAAAGGTAAGAATGACAAGCAGATTTATATGGATATAAAGGATAAATATATAGAGAAAGGCAGATATGATGATGCTTATCATATTATAAAGTTAGCAATTGAAAATAAGGTTGATACAGAGAATATGGAGAAAGAGCTTACTAGTATAAGAGATAAAATGGAAATTGTAGAGCTATCTTATGAAATATATGAAGATAAAGATTCATTTGTTTTACCAGAAGAAGTGGATATAACTGTGGATAATAATAAAGTTAAGGATTATGTACTTTGGGAAAAGGAAAACCATACTATATCCAATAAACCTGGACAGTACTCATATAATGGGGTAACAAAAGAATATGGAAGAAATGTTCATGTTACTTTAAATGTAAAAGCGAATATAAAAGAAGATATAAAAGAAAATGCAAAAGAAGACATATATGATAGCAAGTTTGGAATTGTAAAAGATATTTATACAGATAATGGCACTGTTTATATATCCTTTGATGAAGCAGAATTTTATTTTGGATGGGAAGAAGCAGTAGCAGAGGCTGTAAAAGACAATAAGGCTATGCAAAAAGAAGATGGAACGTACACATTGCCAGATCCTTATTATATTAGATATCACATCGGTGAGATTAAGGTTTATGAAGTATCTAAGGATGCTTCCTTCAATTTATTATCCTATGACGTAGACCCATCTAATAATCATACAAGCGAGTTGCAGAGTGTTGATTATAGTACTTTTAAAAAGAAGATAGATAATTGGAAAGGTGGATATGTTAGTAACTTACAATTTAATGTTGATATGAAAAATGGTATAGTTACAAAAATGAGTAAGCAATATACTCCATAAAATGATAATAAAATATAAGGTGCAATAAGTTAAAAAATCCTGTATAAAAAAAGTTGTATTGACTGATTTATATGGGGTTTTTTATTTAACAGAGAATATATTTCTTATTAAATCTGTAAATAGAGTTTAATAGATTCAGTTGAAATATACAAATAACCTAATAGAGAATACAAATAAATATATAGTATATGCTACAATAAGAAGTAAGTAGTAAGTAGTAAGTATATCATTAAATAACAAATAGTATTGTTAATAACTTGGAAATAAGTTTGCTATAGTTGTTAAAAATTTAATCATATAATTATATTAAAGTTATTAAGCGAGAGGTGTTTTAAAATGAAATTTAATAAATTTATATTGTGTTTCACAGCTGTTATCATAGTTACTGGTACAATTATGATAGGGGGATGTAAAGAGAAAGATAAAGAAATTGTATTATCTAATAGTGTAGCTAAAGATATTCAAGTTGAAGAAAATGAGATAAAAAAATATATAAAAGAAGGAAATAAAT
>DKGY01000006.1:0-243 GCA_002453475.1 Clostridium sp. UBA6758
TCCTATGAATTTCCCTGCCACAATACTATCTACAATATTATAAAGCTGTTGAAATAGTGAACTAAGTAGCATGGGAAGAGAAAAAGTCCATAAAATTTTAAAAGGGTTTCCAATGGTCATATCAGTGATAGAAGTATCTTTAATCTTATTCTCCCTTTTAGTAATAACTTCAGAATTCATAATAGTTTACCTCCCCAAATGATATAAGTATAGGTTTTAGCCTAAAATTTATAATTTAAAATT
>DKGY01000006.1:371-23633 GCA_002453475.1 Clostridium sp. UBA6758
AAACTCCCTCTGAAGCAAAGAATTCTGTTTATAAGAAATCCCCTTATCATTATAGGATGTATATAAAAGAAGAACAATTAAGGATATATATAGGAATATTGTGATAAAATTAGATTTATAGGGTACATTGGATGTAATTGATGATTTTTACTATTTTAAAAGTGAATAAAAAATACATGAATTAGGATTAAGTAAAATAATTAAAGGTTTTAAAAATAAAAAAATTTAAATTGAATAGTTTAGACTTGTTCTAGGAACCTTAATTACAGTTATATCAATGGATTTGTTATTGAAGAACATAAAAATCTAAAAATATTGAAACTTATGAAAGTTAGTATAAAATATCAAATTAATGGAGTGATAATATAATGAAAATATTACTTATGCGTGTTACGCTAAGAGCCTCATGGGTACATTCTTTAAAGGAAAAGAGAATGGTTATAAAAAGTTTAATGCAAAGACTAAGAAATAAATTTAATATTTCTGTTGGTGAAGTTGATGAACAAGATATACATCAAACATTGGTTATAGGTATTGCAGGAGTTTGTGGAACATCAGCCCAAGTAGATTCTACCATGGAAAGTATAATAACATTTATAGAAGAAAATACAGATGCCGAAATAATTAAAATTGAGAGTGAAGAAGATGTGTTTTGATGCGATATTAAATGGTGGAAAATTTTAGAAGATATTTAAAAGGTGAAGGTTACAACATGCATAGAGGAAATAAAATAATAAATATTAGTAACTCTTTATGTAATTGTATTCACGGTTATAAATTCCATTGACTTCATAGTTAAGCTGTGGGTATTATATTCTAATAGTGGTAAATAATTAAATTTAATTATAGAACAAATAATTAAATTATTAATTTATATTATCAGTATTAAAAAATATTTACAAAGGAGGAATTATAAAATGAAATTAATTTTAAAGTATTTAAAAAATTATAAAATGCTTCTTATGATTAATATTATATCAGTATTTGGCTTTGCTTTAGTTGAGCTTGGAATACCAACTATTATGGCTAAAGTTATTGACAAGGGAATAGCTAATAGTGATATAAATTATATAAAAACCATGGGACTCATAATTGTAGTTATTTCTATAATAGGTGTTTTAGGAACAATTTTATTAGGATATTGCTCATCTAAAATATCTACTAGTATAACTAGAGATATCAGAAACGATATATTTAAGAAATCACAAGAGTTTTCTCATAGTGAATATGATAGATTTGGTATATCATCAATGATTACTAGAACTACCAACGATGCATTCCAAGTAATGCAATTTATAAATATATTACTGAGATTAGCGTTGATTACGCCAGTAATGTTTATAGTAAGCTTAGTGATGATACTTAAAACAAGTTCATCCTTATCAAGTATATTAGCTGTTACATTACCATTTATAATTATTGGTGTATTCGTAATAGCTAAAATTTCTCATCCTTGGTCAGAAACACAGCAGAAAAATTTAGACAGATTAAATAGAATATCAAGAGAAAATCTAACAGGAATCAGAGTAATTAGAGCTTTTGGTAATGATGATCATGAAAGAGAAAGGTTTGCTGAAACTAATAAGGATTATACTCAGATTTCAAAGAAGCTTTTCAAGCTTATGTCTATATCTCAGCCAAGCTTCTTCTTAATACTTAATTTAGCAATCATAGCCATATTTTTGATTTCTAGTAATATGATAAATGCGGGAACTCTTCAAGTTGGACAATTAGTTGCCTTTATAGAGTACTTATTCCATGCTATGTTTTCACTTATGTTATTTTCAACTGTATTTGTTATGTATCCCAAAGCACAAGTTTCAGCTAATAGAATACAAGAGCTATTGGATGCTGAACCTATTATTAAGAATCCTGAGAATGGAATCAAGAGAAGTAATAATGAAGGAACTGTAGAATTTGATAAAGTTACCTTTACTTATCCGGACGGAGAGGAAGCTGTTCTTAAAGATATTTCATTTAAAGCTAAAAAAGGAGAAACCATTGCTTTTATAGGAAGTACTGGTAGTGGAAAAAGCACACTAATAAACCTAATTCCTAGATTTTATGATGTTACTGAAGGAAGTATAAAGATAGATGGAATAGATATTAGAGAATATGATTTAAAGATTTTACGTAAAAAAATTGGATTTATACCTCAAAAGACTAGGTTATTTACAGGAAGTATAGATACAAATATTAGATTTGGTAAAAAGAAAGCTACTGTAGAAGAGGTTGAATATTCTTCAAAGGTGGCTCAAGCTTATGACTTTATAATTAAAAAACCTAAGAAATTTGAGGAGTTAATAAGTGAAGGAGGAGGTAATGTATCTGGAGGTCAAAAGCAAAGAATATCTATTGCAAGAGCTATAATAAGAAGGCCTGCAATATATATTTTTGATGATAGTTTTTCTGCCTTAGATTTTAAAACAGATGCTACTCTTAGAGCTAAGCTTAAAAAAGAAACCAAAGAGGCTGTAGTATTGATAGTTGCTCAAAGAATAAGTTCTATTATGGATGCTAATAAAATTATAGTATTAAATGAAGGTGAAGTAGTTGGAATAGGAACTCATAGAGAGTTACTGAAAAATTGTGATATATATAAAGAAATTGCATCATCACAATTAACAAAGGAGGAGTTGGCATAATGAAGAAGATTAAAAATACAGTAAGAAAAATTTCTCCCTTTGTAAAACCATATAAATGGCCTTTTATAGGTGCCGTAATATTTGTAATTATAGCAGCGATTTTTACTGCTCTAGCTCCCATGACAGAAGGGTTAATTATAACTCAGCTTACTAAGGATGCCTTTGATATGGCGAAAGGAGTAGCAGGAGCTTCAGTAAATTTTAGTTATATAATAAAAATTTTAATAGTTTTAGCCTTTATATATGTAGGAGGTACAGTATCAACCTATACAGCTAGCTTCATGCTAACTAATGCAATTCAAAATACCATGAGGGATTTAAGAAATACTGTTCAAGATAAAATTAGAAGATTACCAGTAAGTTATTTTGATAAAAATAGTTATGGAGATATATTAAGTCGTATTACAAATGATATAGATACCATATCTAATGCATTGCAGCAAAGTTTTGTTCAAGTAGTTAATGCAGTTCTTTCATTAACTTTAGCATTAATAATGATGTTTACAATAAATGTGAAGATGGCATTAGTAGCTATACTTATAATACCTATAAGTTATGTCATATCAAGATTTATAGTTGGTAGATCACAGAAACTGTTTTATAAGCAACAAAAGGCTCTAGGAAACCTAAATGGTAAGGTTCAGGAGATGTATACTGGCTTCAATGAGATAAAGCTATATGGAAAGCAAGATGATGCTATAAGAGAATTTGGAGGTATTAATCAAGAGCTTTGTAGTACTGGATTTAAAGCTCAATTTATATCAAGTATAATGTCACCCCTAGTTTCTCTAGTAAGTTATTTAGGAATTGCAGCCATTGGAGTGCTAGGTGCAATTAATGCCATAGCCGGTGTCATTACTGTAGGAAATCTACAAGCATTTATTCGTTATATATGGCAGATAAACCAACCTCTTTCTCAAGTAACACAGTTATCTTCAGCTATACAATCAGCCTTTGCTGCAGTAGATCGTGTATTTGAGATATTAAATGAAGAAGAGGAAATTCCAGATAAAGAGAATTCAATAAAATTAGAAAATCCACGTGGTAATGTTACCTTTGAACATGTTAAGTTTGGATATAGTGATGACAAACCATTAATAAAGGACTTAAGTGCACAGGTTAAGAGTGGACAGATGGTAGCTATTGTAGGTCCTACAGGAGCAGGTAAAACTACTCTTATAAACTTACTTATGAGATTTTATGATGTCAGAGGTGGAGCTATAAAGATAGATGGAGTAGACATTAGAGACATGAAGAGAGAAGATTTGCGTTCAATCTTTGGAATGGTACTTCAAGATACATGGCTATATAATGGTACAATTTATGATAACATAAAGTATGGTAGATTTGATGCTACTAAAGAGGAAGTAATAGAAGCTGCTAAGGTAGCTAATGTACATCACTTTATAAAAACTCTTCCTGATGGTTATAACATGTTTCTTAATGAAGAAGCATCTAATATATCTCAAGGTGAAAAGCAGCTGTTAACTATTGCTAGAGCTATAATATCAGATCCAGCTATACTAATATTAGATGAAGCAACAAGCTCTGTAGATACTAGACTAGAGCTATTACTTCAAAAAGCTATGAAGAATATAATGAAGGGAAGAACAAGTTTTGTTATCGCCCATAGACTTTCAACTATCCGTAGTGCAGATTTAATTTTAGTTATAGATGAAGGTAATATTATTGAGCAAGGAACCCACGAAGAGTTAATGGTAGAGGGTGGTTTCTATGAGAAACTTTATAATAGCCAATTTAGAAATAATGAAGAAATAAGTAGTTAAATATTATTAAAAAACGTCTCTTTTTAAGAGACGTTTTTATATTTTTTAAAATATACATGTATGGGACAATACAACTTTAAATATAGATTTAATTTTATAATTTAAGCAACTAGATATCATGAAACCCGCACAGTGACAACAACTATTTAACTAGTTAAATAGTTTTATAGTTTTATATTTAAATAGAAATATAGTTTAATAGCTTCATATTTAAATAGTTTATAGTTAAAACTCATTGAATTTTTATATTTAATTTACAATTAAATTATTTTGTTATGAAATATATTGCGAAATAACCATAAAACTATTGAAAAGTAAAATAATGGAGAATACAATATAAGATATGAGGAATATGGTCTACTATGTTCCTTATTAAATTTATTAAATTATATTTAGGGGGAAAGGGTATGAAAGAGAAAAAAAGACTTACGGCGTTTATAATGTCATTATTTTTGTTTGCAACCTTAGTAATGCCAGTAAATATCACTAAGGCATATGCAGAAGATAATGACAAAATAAATAATAGCCAAGCCGTAGTTGGTGACGAAAGCAATGTAGAGGAACAATCACTAGAGATTACTAATTTAAGTACAGGTAAAAAGATAGTAGATATCTTAAGCTTTAATGATTTCCATGGAAATGTATTGGAATCAGGTAAAAATATTGGAGCTGCAAAATTAGCAGGAGTTGTAAATGAATATAAAGCTAAAGCTAATACTGAATATGGTGTTATACCAGTATCAGCAGGAGATTTATATCAAGGTACTGCTATTTCCAACCTCACCACTGGTAAACCAGTAACAGCTATGGCTAAGGCTATGGGTCTTGAAGCATCTGCCATAGGTAATCATGAATTTGACTGGGGTGTTGATAATATTAATACTTGGGCAAATGAGGGTGGATTCTCATTTTTAGCTGCAAATATAGTTAAAAAAGGCACTGAAGAAAAAGTAAGCTATGCACAGCCATATAAAGTAGTTGAGAGAAATGGAGTAAAAATAGGTTTAATAGGAATTTCTACTCCAGAAACAGCAACTTCTACTTTAGCTGAAAATGTAAAAGATGTAGATTTCTTAGATCCAGTAAAAACTGTTGCTAAATGGAATAAAGTACTTAGAGAAACAGAAAAGGTTAATGCTGTAGTAGTTATAGCACATGCTGGAGCATATCAAGATAGTAATACAAAAGAAATAACTGGAGAAGCTGCTGATATAGCAAAAGTTGAAGGTGTAGATGCTGTAATTGCAGGTCATAACCATGCTGTAGTTTCAGGAGAGGTTAATGGAGTGCCAGTAGTAGAAGGTGGATACAATGGTAGAGCCTTAGCTAAACTTACATTTACCTTTGATGATAGCAATAAACTTCTAGACGTAGAACCTAGTGTTGGTGTGTTTCTAGGTAAAGAGGCCACCCTTCCAGTAGATGAAAATGTACTAAAGGAAGTAACGAATATAAAGGAAGGTTTAAGTGAAATATTAGGTAAAAAGGTAACGTCACTTAAAGAACGTTTAAGTCATGATGATAAAAATACTGCAGTAACTCCACTTGGTGTAACTGTAGCAGAAACTATGAGAAAAATAGTAGGAACTGAAATAGCTGTAACTAATGGTGGTGGAATTAGAAGAAGCCTAGAACAAGGAGATGTCACTGTTGGTGATATGTACGAAATTCTTCCTTTTGATAACACTATAGTAACTCTTGATGTTAAGGGTTCAGACCTATATAGAATCATAGAACACGGAATTAATACTGATGGATTTGCATGGGGTCAATTTGCAGGTATAAAAGTTTGGTATAGCCAAGAAGATGGCAAAGTTTCATCTATAAGATTAAATGATGGAACTAAAATTGATATGGATAAATACTATTCTGTAGCAATAAATGACTTTATGTTAACAGGTGGAGATAAATATGACTTCTCTAATGCTATAAATGCAGTTAACACAAATGTAGTTATGAGAGATGCAATGGCTGAAGATTGGAATAAAAATGGTGCTCCTGAGGTAGACTTTAATATTTTAGTAGCAGGAGAAGATACAACTGTAGATAAGCCTACAGAAGAAGAAAAACCAACAGAACCCAACGTACCAGAAGAAGAAAATAATCCATCAATCCCAAATACTAATAAACCAAGCAATCCAAGTAAACCAGGTAAACCAAGTAAATTACCTCAAACTGGTGCTCCAATAACATCAGATGTATTTGGAACTATGGGAATTATGGCAATTGCTCTAGGTGGATATATAGTTAAAAAGAAAAAATCAGCATAATAATTAGAGTAACTACCTACTAGTAGAAGATATTTTTACTAGCAGGTAGTTTTTTATTATCACTTTTTAATTATTATATGAGTTTGAATTAAGAAGCAATTTTCCACAAAAATGTGAGTAACATTATAAAAATAATCATAAGGTTACAGATGGAATTAAACTGGCATAGATATTTTGTAAAATATCTACATATTGATGGTAAAAGGGAAGTTTATACTATCCCTTTTTTATTATGCAGTTTTAGGGTAAGATAGAGGGTAGTGATAGGACTAAAGAAAAATAAAGCAATGGAGGGATATAATGAAAGCTTTAATGGATTTACATACGCATACTATTTCTAGTGGGCATGCTTATAGTACTTTAAAGGAAAATATTGAGGAAGCTAGAGATAAGGGGCTAAAGGTCCTTGGAGTTTCTGATCATGCTATATCTATGCCAGGTACAGCTCATGAATATTATTTTAATAATTTAAAGGTGATTAAGGATGAAATTATGGGAGTTAGAATTCTAAAGGGAATAGAAGCTAACATAATGGATTATGAAGGTAGAATAGATGTGCAAGAGGAGCTGGCACTAGAGCTTGATTATGTCATAGCTAGTATGCATCCACCTTGTATAACACCAGGAACCATTGAGGAAAATACTAATGCTTTAATAAAGGTTATGGATAATCCTTATGTTAAAATCATAGGTCATCCTGATGATAGTAGATTTCCTTTGGATTATGAAAAAGTAGTATTAGCGGCTAAAGAAAAAAATATGGTTTTTGAAATGAATAATACATCCATATCTCCAAAGAGTTTTAGACGTAATGCTAGAGAAAATCAAACGACTCTATTAAACCTATGTAGAAAACATGGAGTTAAAATAATCATGGGAAGTGATGCTCATATTTATTATGATGTAGGAGAGTTTTCATCATGTTATGAGTTGCTTAAGGAAATAAATTTTCCCGAAGAACTTGTTTTAAACTTTAATATGGATTCCTTAGAGTATGTATTAGGGAAAAGATAATATAAAGTGGTATATCAACAAAATGTTATGTTTGTGTGGATATATCACTTTTATTAATAATTAATTGTGTATAAAATCCCTAAAATGGAATACTATTTATGAGGTGATTTTATGAAATCCGTATGGAGTGAAAGTTGTAACTTTAAAAAAAGAGAATCCTTAAATGGAGACATAGAAACAGAAGTAGCAGTTATAGGAGGTGGTATAGCAGGATTATTAACAGCCTACTTATTAAAGAAAAAAGGAATAAATGTAGTTGTAATCGAAGCTGAGGAGATTTGTAGCGGAAATACAAAAAATACTACTGCAAAGATAACTTCCCAACATTATTTAATTTATAATAAGTTAATTAAAGAATTTGGAGAAGATAAGGCAAGGCAATATGCAAAGGCCAATGAATTAGCTATAAAAAAATATAAAGAAATAATTGAAGAAGAAAAGATTAAGTGCGATTTTGAAGAGAAGGATGCGTACGTATATACCTTGGATAATGTTAAGGCACTAGAAAATGAATTAGATGCAACGACTAAGCTGGGAATAAAAGCTAAGCTTTTAGAAAATACAGAGCTTCCTTTTCAGGTTAAGGCAGCTTTAAAGTTTTATAAGCAAGGTCAGTTTAATCCTCTTAAATTTTTAGAGGTTATTTCTGAAGATTTAACCATATATGAAAACACTAGGGCTTTAGAAATTAAAGAAGATTTAGTTGTTACAGATAAAGGGATGGTCGCTGCTAAGGCAATAGTAGTAGCTACTCATTATCCAATTATGAATACACCAGGATATTACTTTTTAAGGATGCATCAGGAGAGGTCTTATGTTATAGCCTTAGAAAATGCTCAGGATGTCAATGGTATGTATATTGGTATTGATAACTGGGGATATTCCTTTAGAAACTATAAGGACTTACTATTGCTTGGTGGAGGTTCTCATAGAACTGGTAAGAATGAAGCTGGTGGCAAGTATGAAGAACTAAGACAGGTGGCGAGGGAGTTATATCCTAATGCTAAGGAAAAATATCATTGGTCGGCTCAAGACTGCATTCCTGTAGATGAGATACCTTACATAGGTCAATATTCTACTGAAACTCCTAATTTATATGTGGCAACAGGATTCAAAAAGTGGGGTATGACATCTTCTATGGTGTCAGCTATGATTTTATCTGACATGATATCCGGAAAGAAAAACGATTTTGCAGAGATATTTTCTCCTACAAGGTTTGATATGTCTGCATCAAGTAAAAATCTAAAACAGGATGTATTAGAAACTGCAAAGAATTTCATAGCACAAAAAATTTATATTCCAAGTGAACAGGTAGAGAATGTTGAAACTGGTCATGGGGGAATTATAGAATATAAGGGAGAAAAGGTTGGAGTATACAAAGATAATGAAGGAAATATATTTACTGTAACTACTAAATGTCCTCATTTAGGATGTGAACTTCAATGGAATCCTGATGAGTTATCATGGGATTGTCCATGTCATGGTTCAAGGTTTGATTACAAGGGTAATTGGATAGAAAGTCCAGCTATTAGGGGATTATTCCATGAATAAAATTAAATGTTATACAAGAAAAAAAGATTTTTTTGAAGGCTGGTATTTTAAACATCAGAAAGGTGAGAATACTATATCTTTTATACCAGGTATAAATATTGACAGTAAGGGCAATAGATCAGCCTTTATACAGGTGATAACTAATAGAAATTCATATAATATAAATTATGGTTTTTCTAAGTTTATAGTTTATAAAGATAAATTAAAAATAAAAATTGGAGAGAGCACATTTTCTTCAAAGGGTGCTGAAATCCATATTAAGGATGAAAATCTAACTATAGATGGAAAAATAGAATATGATTCATTAACTCCGATAAAATATGATATTATGGGACCCTTTGGTGTTATACCTTTTATGGAATGTAGCCATGGCATTATTAGTATATATCATAAGTTAAGAGGAAGATTGACTATTAATGGTGAAGAGATAGATTTTAATGATGGGGTTGGGTATATTGAAACAGATAGAGGCAATTCTTTCCCTAAAACTTATTTATGGACCCAGTGCAATGATTTTAAGGGTGAAAATATATCTATAATGGCAGCTATAGCAGATATACCTTTTATGGGATTGAATTTTAAAGGGTGTATATGTGTTGTATATTACAAAGGAAGAGAATATAGATTAGCCACCTATAACGGGGTTAGAATTCTTAAACATAATTGTAAGTCATTAATCCTAAAAAGAGGTAAGTATGAACTAGATATAAAAATTACCAATGAAAATCCACAAAAGTTATTAGCACCTTCAAGTGGAAATATGTGCAGAACTATTCATGAAAATACAGCTTGCTCAGCTAACTTTAAGTTTTATATAGAGAATAATTTAGTCTTTGATATAGAAAGTGACAACTGTAGTTTTGAATATGTGGATAAATAGAATTAAAAACAACCATGTATTTGTTAATATAAATTGAATTTAAAATCAATATTAAACTAGCGCTTAAAATATTAAAGTGCTAGTTTAATATTTTAGAAAAATTAATTGTTCATAAATACATATCTATGTGATATATTAAAATAACAGCAAAAAAATCTATATGGGGGAGTTATTCATGGTATTTTATTTTTCAGGAACAGGAAATTCTTTATACGTAGCGAAAAACTTGTCTGATAACCACGGTGAAGAATTAATTTCAATATCAAAAGAGATGAAACAAGATAAAGATTTTTACTAGTATAACTTAAAGGCAGGAGAAAAAGTAATTTTTGTTTACCCTATCTATGCTTGGTCACCACCAGCACCAGTAGTTAAATTCATTAGTAAGTTAAAATTAAATAACTATAAGAATAATTATTTAACAGCAGTAGTGACCTGTGGTGAGAATATAGGAAATAACATGAATATACTAGGTAAAAAGCTAGGCTCTAAGGGGTTAAAGTTAAATAGTGGATTTTCAATTGTCATGCCTAATAATTATATTATCCTTGGAAAAGCAGATGAAGATGATATTGTGAATAGAAAGATGTCTGAGGCTTTAGAGACGCTAGGGGAAATAAACAATCTTATAAGTAATAAAGTGAAGGATGTGTTTAAGGTTGAAAAAGGGCCTATGCCTAAAATTATGACAGCTATAGCTAATCCTATATTTAATAAGCTAGCTATAAACACTAAAAAGTTTCGTGTTACAGATGATTGTATAGGGTGTAAGCTTTGTGAACAAGTATGCAATACTAAATGTATTAAGGTTGATAAAGTTCCTAAATGGGGAGATAACTGCTGCCAATGTTTAGCATGTATAAGTTATTGTCCTAAGGAAGCCATCCAATATGGAAAATCTACAACTAATAAAAAGAAATATAGAAATCCTAAAATTGCTGTAAGTGAAATGAATATATAACTGAATAAGAATTCTATAAAGCTTAATGAACTACTTAAAAACTTCCTTTATTGTTGCAATCTTACCTTTTAAAATGTGTATATAATTCTATAATAAAAATAACAATAAGAGTACCAAATTTAAAAGGAGAGTTTATACATGAAAAACTTATTTAAGGGTATTTTTGTATTACTTATTTTGAGCTTCATATTATGTGGTACAGCTTTTGCTAAGGAGAGAAGTTATATTTTAACTGGGAGAAAAGAAGATAAGAAAATAGAGGTTGCAGTAGTTATAAAAGATGATGGTATTTGGGCAGTGAATATTAATAATTCTTCAGAAAAAATAATGCTTAATATGGGTGATTATAGAGAGCCAATTATAAGTGAGAATGGATATGTAGCCTATAGAGATATTAAGAATAGCTTGTATATAACCAAAATAGATTTTGGTAAAAAGGTAGATAATACTATTAAGGTAGATGACAATATTACTGCTTATCAATGGAATAAGGATGGAAATTTAATTTATTCTATGTCTACAGGAGGAGCATATATATTTGGAGTTAAAGATAAAACCAAAGAAGTGTTGACTGAAGGATAAGAGTTTTATACACAAATTTTATTAGGAAGAGATAACTCTTTATTTGCAGTAAAGAATATCATGAAAAAAAGTAATTCGGATAATTATCAGTTACCTTTAGGAGTAGTTAAATTAAACTTAGTATCTAAGAAAGAAAAAGTAGTGGTACCATATATACCTATAAATTCTCAGAATGGTGATTTAGGGTTGGATCCAAAGATGGCTGCCATCTCTATTAATGGAGTTAATTTAATTGTTTGGTGTAGGCCTAATTCTGCATCTATTACAGCAGATGGAGTGCCTATAGGAATTTACAATGATGAAAGTAACAAATGTAAAGAAGTACTTAATGAAGAAATTATAGTTCTAACTTATGAGGATATGATGTCTGTATCACCTACAGATGATAATTTAGTAGCTATTATAAATGGAGCATATAGGTTTATGAACGTAGATAAAACTTTAGGAATCTTTAATGTAGAGGATGAAAGCTTTAAAAAAGTCACTAAGGATGGAGAAGTAGCTATGACACCTAGCTATTCTAGTGACGGTAAAAAGATAATATATTCTGCTTCAACTTATAGTGAAAATCTTCAGCAGTGGGTACAATCAGATAATCAACATATCTATGAAGTAGATTTAGAGAATGATGAAATAACTAAATTAACTAATTCAGAATCAGGATGGGATTTTTATCCTAGATATATCAATAATGATAATGAATTTATATTTATAAGAAAAGATAAAGAAAATAAACTTTCTTTAATTAAAGGGAAGAAGGGGGAAAAGGAACAGATTATAATTGATGGCATTTTAAATACGGATGACAGTGCACCTATCGATGAGTATTATTGGTATTACGGACATTACGATATTAAGAAGGTATTCCATAATATGAAAATAACTCAATGATTTGAATTTATAATATTTAGGCACTGAGATATACATAAGAGGGAAGGGTAGAAAAATTTATGGAATTGACATTAGACATATTTCAAACAATGGCATTAGCTTCTATGGTATTTTATTTGGGAAAATACTTAAAGACAAAAATATCCATATTATCAAAGTATTGCATACCAGCTCCGGTGGTAGGAGGTCTTATTTTTGCAATACTGATGCTTATATTTAGGCTTACAGGATTTATAACTATTAATTTAGATACAACTCTACAAAATGTTTTTATGACTGCATTTTTTACTAGTGTTGGATTTACGGCCAGTATTAAAATATTAAAAAAGGGTGGTATAAAAGTAGTAACATTTTTAATTCTATCAGCTCTTTTAGTAATTCTACAAAATATAGTTGGTGTTTCTCTAGCAACTTTGTTTAATTTGGAACCCTTATTAGGAATTTGTACAGGATCTATTCCTATGGTAGGTGGTCATGGTACAGCAGGATCTTTTGGGCCGATTCTAGAAGAAATGGGAATTGCAGGCGCAACTACTGTATCCTTTGCGTCTGCGACCTTTGGGCTAGTAATGGGAAGTATAATTGGTGGATTTATTGCTAGAACACTAATTATACGTCATAACCTTAAGACACCTATTATGGGTGAAGATAATGATAGCTCTATTCCACTAGGCGATTTTAATGAAGACAATCAAGATATACTATGTCACAAAAGATTAATGTTAGGTGCATCTTGGATTTTTATAGCAATGGGAATAGGCTCTGTAATATCTAATTTCATTCAGGGGATAGGGTTAACTTTCCCATCTTATATCGGAGCTATGCTTGTAGCAGCAATTATAAGAAATATTTGTGATGCTACAAAGACTGAGCTAGTGGAAAAAGAAATTGAAAATATTGGAGGTATTAGTCTATCATTCTTTTTATCTATGGCTCTCATGGGATTAAAATTATGGGAACTACTTGATTTAGCAATTCCTATGGTTGTTATGCTATTTGCACAAACAATTCTTATAGGATTATTTACCTACTTCATAACCTTTCGAGTTATGGGTAGAGATTATGAGGCAGCGGTTTTTGCATCTGCTAATTGTGGATTTGGAATGGGAGCTACACCTAATGCTGTAGCTAATATGGATGCACTTTCAACTAAATTTGGATTTGCACCTACCCCATATTTTGTAGTACCAATTGTAGGATGCTTATTTATTGATTTCGTAAATTCAGCAATTATTACATTATTTATAAATATAATTCATTGAAGCTATGAATATAAGTTATCATAGAGTAGAGATACAATAAAATATTAAAATATAAAAGAAAAAGCAATATACTTTTGAAATGTAAATAGTATGTTGCTTTTTCTTAACTTAAAATGTAAGAAATTAAATCTTAAAAGATATAATAATAGAAAACTTAAATAGATTTTATATGAATTTTTTATAGATATTTATATTTATATCTGTTGACTTTGTAGATTTATAAGTATAAAATTAACCTTAAATCATAAGTTAATCAACACAATATGTCGAATTACGGAATATATTGTTGCAACTTACATTGCATAATAAATACAAATAATGGAGGGATTTTTATGTCTATATTAAATGGAATAAATCCAGAAAAAGTTCTTGGTTATTTTGAAGAATTAACTAAAATACCTCATGGTTCAGGTAATGAAAAGGTTATCAGTAATTATCTAGCTAATTTTGGTAAAGAAAGAGGATTTGTAGTAATACAAGATGATGAGTTAAACGTAATTATTAAAAAACCTGCTACGCAGGGATATGAAAATGCACCAGTAGTAACAATCCAAGGTCATATGGACATGGTTTGCGAAAAGAATAAGGATAAGGTACATGATTTTGAAAATGATCCATTAGAGCTTAGAATCGATGGAGACTATCTTTATGCTAATGGAACAACACTAGGAGCAGATAATGGAATAGCAGTAGCTTATGGATTAGCTATTTTAGATTCAAAAGAGTTAAAACATCCTGCTATAGAATTATTTGTTACTACAGGTGAAGAGACAGGTATGTATGGAGCTATAGCAGTAGATCCTAAAAATCTTGATGGAAAAATATTATTAAACATTGACTCAGAGGAAGAAGGAATATTCCTTGTAAGCTGTGCTGGTGGAGTTACTAACTATGTGAATATAAATACTCAATGGGAAGATGCCTCTAATGAAGTTTTAAAACTAGAAGTTAAAGGCTTAAAAGGCGGACACTCTGGTATGGAAATAATAAAACAAAGAGGAAATGCTAATAAACTTATGGGAAGATTATTAAATGCTATAGACAAAGAAGTAGATTTTAATATTTCTCATATAAGTGGAGGCGCTAAAAATAATGCAATTCCTCGTGAAGCAGAAGCTACAATTACAGTAGCAGCTAAAGATGTAGAAAAAGTTAAAGAAATAGCTACAAAATCATTAGAAATATTTAAAACTGAGTTAAGAATACAAGATCCAGATGTAACTGTAATAGTTGAAAAATCAGAAGCTAGCAAACAATTAACTAAGGAAGTAACTGAAAAAATAGTTTCTTATTTAGTAGTGGCTCCAAATGGAATTCAAACTATGAGTGAGGATATTAAAGGCTTAGTTGAAAGTAGTCTTAACTTAGGCGTAATAGAGTTTAGTGAAGAAAAAGTTACTTTCATTTCTGCTGTAAGAAGTTCTGTAAAAACATTGAAAAATGCAATTACAGATAGAATTGATATAGTAGCAAAATTAGTTGGAGCTGAAGTTATTAATGATTCAGATTACCCAGAATGGCAATATGAACCAAACTCACCAATAAGAGATTTATGTATAGAAACATATAAAAATGTTGCTGGTGAAGAGCCAAAAATAGATGCTATCCATGCAGGACTTGAATGTGGACTTTTAAAAGAAAAAATGCCAGATGTGGATATGATAAGCTTTGGACCAAATCTATTTGATGTACACACTCCAAATGAACATATGAGTATATCATCTGTTGAAAGAGTATGGAACTTCATAAAAGCATTATTAGAAAATATTAAATAAATACTAAATAAATACCTAGAGTTAATTTTACTTTAGATATTTAAGATAAAAAATTGGGCATCCTGGGAAGTACTAATTAATGTGTTTATATCTTTATTAAGATTATTGATACAAGATGAAGATATAGTTTCATGATAAATTTAACTTTAAAACATATAAATTAGAGACTTCTTTAGGGTGCCTTGTTTAAGAAGAAAAAGGAGGAAAAGTTAATGAGCCAAGAAAAAAGAAAATTATCTCAAAATGCTTATGGTGGTTGCAAAGGTGAAGAGTATGTTCCTTTTGTCCCAACATCAATGGCAATGCCTGAAACGACAGGTTACTCAATTATTTTAGGTATTATTTTGGCATGTGTTTTTGCCGCAGCTAATACGTATCTTGGTCTAAAAGTTGGTATGACAATATCAGCTGGTATTCCTGGTGCTATTATTGCAACTGGAGTATTAAAGGGAATGTTTAGGAGAAATAACATCCTAGAAGCTAACGTAGTAGCATCTTTAGCTGCTATGGGAGAGTCTATCGCCGGTGGAGTTATATTTATCTTACCAGCATTAATCTTATGGGGGTTAAATTTAAGTATTTTAACTGTTGTTATTGTTACAATAATTGGTGGAGTTATGGGAGTATTCTTTATTACACCACTTAGAAGATACTTAATAGTGGAAGAGCACGGAAACTTAGTTTATCCAGAAAGTATGGCGGCAGCTGAAGTTCTTGTAACTGGTAGTGAAGGTGGACAAGGATTCAAAACAGTTATGACTGGACTTGGAGTTGGAGCTGGATACAAACTTTTCTCAGGTGGATTTGCACTTTGGGGAGAACAAGCTACTTATGTTTTTAAAAGTTATCAAGGTACAATGATGGGATTTGACACATTAGCATCACTTCTTGGTGTTGGATTTATAGTTGGTACTAGAGCATCTTTACTTATGTTTGGTGGTTCTGTTATAGCTTGGTTTGCACTTATACCGTTAATTAAATTCTTAGGAACTGGACTTGTAGAACCGCTATATCCTGCTACAAAAATTATAGCTGAGATGAGCGCTAATGAAATATGGTCTAATTACATTAAATATATTGGCGCTGGTGCAGTTGCAATGGGTGGTTTTGTTTCACTTGCTAAATCTATGCCAACAATAATAACAAGCTTTAAACAAGCAATGGGTGGAATTGGTGCTGGTAAAAATGATAAAGTTAGTAGAATTGACATGGAAGCCCCACTTACTTGGGTTATTATGGCAGCAGCCTTTGGATTTGCATTAACTTGGTTATTACCAATGATCAATGGTGGATTCGTAGGTGGAATCATGGCAGTTTTATTCAGCTTCTTCTTTGCTGTTGTTTCTGCTAGAATGGTTGGTATAATTGGAGCATCTAACAATCCAGTTTCAGGAATGACTATAGCTACAATGTTATTTGTAACTACTATAGTTAAATTGACTGGTGGAGTAGGTCAAGATCAAATGTCTAGATGTATATTAATAGGTGGAGTTGTTTGTGTTGCTATAGCAGTAGCTGGTGGAGCTGCACAAAGTTTAAAAACTACATTTATCATTGGTGGTACACCTAAAAAAGTTCAATTAGGAATGTTTATAGCACTTGCAATTGCTGGTGTATTCTCTGCACTTGTAATTAATATGTTAAACACTGCTTATGGAATAGGTAGTGAAGCTGTATCTGCACCACAAGCTTCACTTATGAAAATGATTGTTGAAGGTATTATGACAGCTCAATTACCATGGACATTAATAATAGTAGGAGCTTCAATTGCATTATTCTGTGAATTAGCTGGAATAGCAATATTACCAGTTGCTCTTGGTATATACCTTCCAATAACATTAAATGCTGCTATCTTAGTTGGTGGAATAATCAGAGAAATCGTTGAAAGAAAATTCGCTAAGGATCAAGATAGAAGAGGAGAAGTTGTTGAAAAAGGAACTCTTCTTGCATCAGGGCTAGTTGCTGGAGATGCATTAATGGGTATAGTAGTAGCTGGACTAGTAGCTGCTAATGTGGATATAGCATTTGGTAAGAATTTCTTAACTGGAATAACTCAAAGCAACCTATTTGCTTGCGTAATGTTCTTATTACTAGGATTATGGATTTACATGTTCTCTTGTAAAAAGGATAAGGCTGTTAAATAGTTATAACTTTTAAAGAAGATACTTATTTTCAAATAAGATATTTATAATAATTTTAAAATCGCTTTGCCACAGGTAAAGTCTATCTGTGGACAAGCGATTATAATATTTAATATATTATAATAACTTAATTGTACATAATAAAGGATAATCATTGGAATCATAGAATATCTTATATTTATTAGTTGTAAATAAGTTAGGAGGAATTTTGCATGAAAAATAATAAAAAACAAGAAGAATTAGAAAATCAAGCTCAAGATACAAAACATAACTTTGCCCTTTATATACCAGAAATTAAAAATCAAAACTGGGAAGAAAAAGATGGCAAAGTCATTATACATATAAAAGTTACTGATCCAGTTAAAAAGTTTCTAGCTTGGATGGTAAAAAGAACTCCTGAAACTAAATTAGAACTAGATGAGAGATGTTCCACAGTATGGAAATACATAGATGGAAAAAGAACCGTCTATGATATTGCAAAACTTATGGCAGATACTTATAAAGAGAATGTAGATGGAGAGTTATATAGATTAGTAACTTACTTAAAGTATATATCTAAAAGAGGTTGGATAAAGTTCAAAGAATATGGTAAGGATGTTGAAATTTAATCTTTATCTCACAATGTAATTAAGGGCTGTTTTAAAAGAGGCTAAGTGCTAGAGAAATTAAGACTTAGTGTTTTTTAGATAGTCCTTATGTTTTGTTCTAAAATAAGAAATTCAATTTAAAAATGTTAGAATATTAAAAAGCTTAGTAATAGGTATTTTTAACATAAAGTTTAAAAATTCAATAGACATGTAGACAGAAGGTATGACAGGGCTTAAGGTTGATAACATTACATAATTGAAAGTTATATGTAAGGTTGTCCTCTTGTTCTATTTATCCATGTAAGGTAAACTATATGTATGTCAAAATCAGTAGAAGTAAGAAGGAGTGAAAATTAGTGGGTTTAGATTTGATATTTATATTAAAGGCAATTATCATTGCAGTTGTAGAGGGATTAACAGAGTTTATTCCAGTATCATCTACAGGACATATGATATTAGTTGGTAGTATCATAAACTTCCATGGTGAGTTTGCCGAAATGTTTGAGGTAGTCNNATACTTGCAGTAGTAGTATTATTCTGGAAGAAGATTAAGGATAGTGTAATAGAATTTTTTAAATACATATTCACAAAAGGCAAAAAGGGTAAAACTGGATTTAGATTTGGAATAAATGTATTAATTGGATGTATTCCAATGGGGATAGTAGGGGTAGTATTTTATAAGCAAATTAAAAGTTTGTTTAATCTTCAATCTGTAATTATTGGATTAATAGTAGGGGGATTCTTATTACTTATAGTAGAGAATTTTTTCAGAAAAAGAAAGACTAAGGCTGTTAAAAACATAGATGACATAACACCTATACAAGCATTAAAGGTAGGATTATTCCAAGTTCTCGCTGTATGGCCAGGAATGTCAAGAAGTGCNNCTTTCAACTCCTATAGCAGCAGAGTTCTCATTTTTCTTAGCAGTACCTGCAATGGTAGGATCATCAGCTAAGGATTTATTTGAATTTGATTATTCTATTATGACTCCAACTCTATGGGTTGCATTAATAGTAGGGTTTATTATTGCTTTTGTAGTATCAATAATAGTTATGGACAAATTCGTTACTTTCTTAAAGAAAAAGCCTATGAGAGTGTTTGCTATATACAGAATAGCAGTAGGGGTACTTCTTGCTGTATTAGTATTTACAAAGGTTATTACCTTAGTGCCTTAAGTAAACAATAATTTAGAAAAAATAGAGAGAACAAATTCATTATAGAAATGAGTTTGTTCTCTTTTTAAAATTAATAACTACCAACTACCTGAGGAGCCTCCGCCACCTGAGGAACCGCCACCGAAGCCACCAAAGCCTCCGCCACCGGAAGAACCGCCCCCAGAACCGCCGAAGCCACCAAAGCCTCCACCAGAACCGCCTCTAGGACCTCTGCCAGTCCAAAACAGCATTCTTAAAAATCTACCTCTATTGAAGATGGAATCTATAAATACAAAGATGATGATAATTACAAATATAAATATGTTAAAACCACCATTATCAGCATTATCATCTTCACTAGGCATTTTCACATTCAAGGATTTATCTAGAGTAACACCGTATTCCTTACTAGTGTAATCACATAGAACACTATAACTATTCAAAATACCTTCACCATAGTTTCCATCTATAAAACTTGGTTTTGCAATAGAAGTCATAACTCTATTAGATAGCGCATCTGGTATAGCACCCTCAAGACCTCTACCTACCTCTACTCTCCATTGTCTGTCATCTATAGCAACAAGAAGTAAAAGACCATTATCTTTGCCTGATTGACCTATTCCCCAATTTCTAAAAAGTTTATTGCTATAATCTTCAATTGGAACTCCATTTAGTGACTTTACAATAACAACTACGGCTTGAGCACCAGTTTTATCCTCAAGCTCCTTACCTAAGGAAACTATTTTATTGGCATCTTCACTGTTTATAATACCAACATAATCATTTAGATATTTATATTTAGTTGGACTAGGGTAAGTATCTTCTGCTAATACACTAGAAGAAAAGAATAGCAGTATAACAACAAGTAAAGAAAGGCAGTGCTTTAAAAATTTACTTTTACTCTTCATCTTTATTTAGAAAAGTCTACAGAAGGGACTTCTGCAGCACCTGCACTTGCTTTGTAAAATGGTTTTTCGTCAAAGCCAAATAATGAAGCAACTATGTTAGTAGGAAATTTCAAGATTTTCGTATTATATGTTGTTACTGCATTGTTATAGTCTTGCCTAGCAATGGCAATTCTATTTTCTGTTCCTTCTAATTGTACTGATAGATCTAAGAAATTTTGGTTAGATTTTAAGTCAGGATAATTCTCCACTACTACTAATAATCTAGAAAGAGCATTAGATAATTCAGTATCTGCAGCTGCTTGGTCAGAGATATTTGTAGCTCCTGCAAGTTTAGCTCTAGCATCAGCTATTTCTGTAAATATATCCTTTTCTTGAGTTGCATATCCCTTTACTGTATTAACTAGGTTAGGGATTAAATCTGATCTTCTTTGAAGTTGAGTATCAATATTTGATTCTGCTGCATTAACTCCTTGTCTAAGAGTAGTTAGATTATTATAATTTCCAACTAAAAATACAGCAATAATAATTACAATAATTATTATAGGAAGGAAAACCTTCATACCCTTTTTCATATACTTATTCTCCTTTCAATTTTTAATTTAGTATATGCTTTAATTTCACAAATTACATATAAATTAATTATATTCTTAATAAGATTTAACTAGGAATATAAAGTAATCAGTGTAAGATTAAAACTATCACTATATATTATATTTATTATAATCAAGGAAAATTACAAAATCAATATAAATAAGAAAATCCTGTGATTTACACAGGATTTCATATTTTGATATTAATTTTTAGCTTCACTTATAATCGGGGGATTATTTATGAAGTATTTTTTACTTAATACTTAGGGGTTCTACTTTTAATATCACTAAAAAGTAATATTAAAAGTAGAGATACTTATTTCAGGGGTTAGCTTATTTACTTTAAATATTAGGAAATTAATTATTTCTTATATAATTTTGGGGGAATTACTTACGAAATATTTATTATCTCCTGTTGATATTTATAATAGCGGTATATTGTGACATCCTTGTGACAAATTTATGATTAGATTATAAATAATTTTAAAAGGAAATTAATGAGATTTTAAATTGGGTATATAAATTGAAAAATAAAAAAATAGAATAGGACTATTATATTAGTATATAAACTTAATAAATAACTATGGAATTATATTGAAAATAAAGATATAATTAGTACAATGTAAATTATGTGATACAAGTTAAAAAGGAGTGGGGAGAATGGAGAACATTAATGAAAAATTAAATGAAGTAAAGGAGCATATTAAAAACGTAACTTATCTAATTCATGCAGAAAGCTTAATACATTGGGATATGCAAACAGGAATACCATCTAAAGCTATAGATGGAAGAATTGAAGTAGTGGGATGTCTATATTCAGAGTGTATAAAACTTATGACTTCTTCAAAAGTAGGAGAATGGATAGAGTACTTCTCAGATAAAATGGACAAATTATCTTTCAAGGATAAAAAAATTATAGAAAATTTAAAAAGAAACTATGATGAGCTTATAAAAATACCACCTGAAAGAAATAAGGAGTATCAAATGTTATGCTCAACATCAGAAGCCTTTTGGAAAAAAGCTAAGGCCAACAATGATTATGAAGGCTTTAAGCCATATCTAGCGAAAGTAATAGATTTTAATAAAGAATTTGCTGGTTATATAGGATATGAAGGTAATATATATAATAAATGTTTAGATGATTATGAAAGAGGATTAACTGTAGAAAGGGTAGATAAGGTATTTAAAGAGCTTAAAGATGGTATAGTGGAGCTTTTAGAGAAAATTAAATCCTCTAAGGTGAGTATAGATGAGTCCTTTTTTAAAAAGCATTTTCCTACTAAGGATCAAGATGAATTTGGAAAATTTGTTTTAGATAAACTAGGATATGATTTTGAAGCTGGAAGATTAGATACTACAGTTCACCCATTTACAACTAACTTTGGTAATAAAGATGTTAGAATAACAACAAGCTATGATGAACATGACTTTAGAAGTGCATTCTTTAGCAATATACATGAAGGTGGACATGGTATTTATGAACAAAACTCAGCAGATGATTTAGAGTATACAGGGGTTTCTGGTGGAACTTCTATGGGGATACATGAATCACAATCTAGATACTATGAAAATATTTTAGGAAGAAGTAAGGAATTTTGGGCTTATTTTTATCCAGAGGCTCAAAAGAGATTCCCTCAATTTGAAGGAGTTAATTTAGATGATTTCTATAAAGCAATAAATAAGGTAGAACCTTCTTTAATTAGAACAGAAGCAGATGAATTAACTTATAGCATTCATATTATAATTAGATATGAACTAGAAAGAGCTTTCTTGAATGATGAAATCACAGTAGATGAGTTACCAGCTGCTTGGAATAAAAAATATAAGGATTATTTAGGGATAGAACCTAAAAATGATTCAGAAGGAATTCTTCAAGATACTCATTGGGGTGCAGGGTTAATTGGATACTTCCCAAGCTATGCCCTTGGTAATGTATATGGAGCTCAATTCTTAAATAAAATGAGACAAGATATACCTACTTATGACGAAGAAGTTAAGAATGGAAATTTTGCAGTGATAGAAGATTGGTTAAGAGAAAACATACATCAGTTTGGTTCTCTTTATACTCCATCCGAGCTTATTGTAAAAGTAACAGGAGAAGAATTAAATCCTAAATATTTCTTAGAGTATTTAAATAAAAAATATGGAGAAATCTACGAATTATAAGTGACACTCCAAATTTTATATTTGGACAGTGGAACTTGCTCATTCGAACGCATGTGAGAGGGAGTTTTATTACAAGCAAAGCGAGAAAATAATATTAA
>DKGY01000039.1:0-19214 GCA_002453475.1 Clostridium sp. UBA6758
CTTTCTTCATTATATATTGGTAAATCATTTTCTTTTTTATAATTAGCTACTCTTATAGCAACATCCATTCTTCTTTCAAATAGATTTATAAGTTCTTTATCAATCTCATCGATTTCTTTTCTGCATTGCTCTAATTGATTCACCCTAATTCACCCTTTTCTAAATTATCTATATATAATTAATTAAATTTTACTAATATATATAATAACACTTATTTATATATAATTTCCACTAAAAATAAATAGACTCCCCTTGGAATCTATCTTTTTGTCTATATATTTTTACTTTACATGAGATTTACTAAATTTATTTATTCCAAGTTTTCTCTTTATTATTCTTGTATTTCTAGCTATCCAACTTTCCTTATTTTTTTCTTCAAGTTCTTGTAATTCCTCGTCCATAGCCTGTCTTTCTAATTCTTCTTTATATTGATATCTTGCCATCTCAAATATAGGTTCCAAAAGATTTTTAGTATCATAGTAACCTCTTTGAATTCTCTTATTTTTTGACTCTTTATCTAGATTTAATAGTCCATCTAATATTTTTGTTTCTATGTCTGAAGGAATTAATTCTATAATTTTTGCGTCAGGAAAATCTTCTCTTCTTATTTTAGCTTCCTTAGATAATAGTACAACTATTATTATATCACAGCCCTCTTCATATACTGGTTTTATAGGAGTATTATCTACTAATCCCCCATCTAAATATGTCTTTCCACCAATTTCTTCACTTTCATATATCATAGGAAGACAAGCTGTTGCTAATAATATACTTCTAGCCCTTTCTTCTTCATAGTCATTTATTTTGAAATATTTAGCGGAGAATTCCGGCATTTCAGTACATGATACATAACATATTTTATTTGTCCTTTTTAATTTATCAATATTTATATATTTCTCTATAATCTCTTTAGCTCCATCCCGAGGAATATCACCATGCTCTAATTTCTTCATCATATACTTTTTTACTAAATTCATATTTTTACTACCAATAGCGAGGGTTAAGCCTTTCCTAATTAGGACTTTATTATTTACTGGTAACAACTTCTCTATAGTAACTTCTTGCCACATTTTCTTAGCTTCTTCAAAATCATCTTGAGCAAATAAAGCTGCATTTATAGCACCTATAGAAGTACCTGAAACTACTTTTATGTATTTATCCATATTTAACTCTTTTATAGCTTTCCATACTCCTATCTCATAAGCCCCTTTTCCACCTCCACCAGATAATACTAATCCTACTCTCATTTCCCTTCATCCCCCATTAAAATATTATCTTAATTATATCATTTTTAAAAACTTCTTTACTTCATTTTCATATTTTTCTTGGTTAGTGGCATAACAAGTATTATGTTTAGCTCTTGGAATTATACATAAGCTTTTTATTCCCTTTTTAATTTCATACATTTCCATGGACATATAACACGGTATTAATTCGTCTTCATCTCCATGAATGAACATAATTGGAACTTCGCTTTCCTTTACCATATCCATTGGACTTATTTCTCCTAAAGAAAAGCCACATACTTTTTTTATTTTATGATTAGTGAGATTATAGAAAGGAAAAAAAGGAATCTTATATTTATTTAACTTTCTTTTTATAACCTCTATTGCATTTGCATAAGCTGATTCCGATATTATAAAATCTATTTTATTCTTTCCTAAAACTGAATACATAAGACCAGTAGCAGCTCCCATAGAATGGCCATGTATACCTATAAAACATTTCTCCCCAACTTTTTGTCTTATACAACTTACCCATAAATCTAAATCTTCACACTCATATCTCCCATAGGTAGCATAAGTTCCTTCACTATTACCATGACCTCTTTGATCTACTAAAAGAATATTAAATCCTTCTTTTATAAAAAACTTTATATATTGACAAGACCTGTAGTGGCCAACCAAGTATCCATGCAATAATACTATTATTTTTTTTGAGGGTAAATTACAATTTAGATAATATCCTTTTAACTTATATCCATCTTTACTTTCTACAATTAGCTCCTCCAATTTCAACTTTTCATACTCGTCAAGAGAATATAATCCCATGGTGTAAAGACTATTAAAGGTTTCTGTCTTATCACGCTTTTTACCAAGAGTAGCATAATAAAATAAACAATTTATAGTTTTGATAAATATTATAAAAAGTACTGTCATTACAATCAATATATTAGCTATTATCATAATTTGCTCCTATTATCTCTTATAATATTTTAAATAAAAAAACTTGTATTTTAAATACAAGTTTTTATTTTATATATTTTATTAATCCCCTACTTTTTATAATTAATACACCCTTAATTTCTTTTATAATGTCACATTATTTAATACTAAGGTCGTAGACCTAAAGCATTATTTCTCTAGTAAAAACTAATTTAGTATTGCCACTTAATTCTTTATTGTAACAATAGCCTTCTTCTTTAAAATTCTTTAAATCCTCTATAGTATGTATATTATTTTTAACAATATAAGTTACCATAAGCCCCCTAGCCCTCTTAGCATATGTTCCTATAATCCTATATTTTCCCTCTCTATTTTCTTTAAACTCAACATCATAGACATTAATAGTACCGAGCTTACTTTTATCTATGGATTTAGAGTACTCCAGCGAGGCTAAATTTAAAATTGTATTATCTTCTTTAAGATTTAAATCATTAACTATATTTTGAGTAATCTTTTTTGTCCAAAATTTATATAAATCTTCTTCAGGTATACCTCTTAACTTGGTAGCCATCTCTAGCCTATATTCTTTTATATTATCTAAAGGTCTTAAGACCCCAAATAATCCTGATAAAATTCTAATATGCTTTTGTGCAAACTCTAAGTTTGATCCGTCATATTCAAAAGGATTTATAGCTCTATATACTTCCCCACTAAAGGCAAAAATAGCCTGCCTAGTATTTACTTGTTGGTCATAAAAGCTTTGAAATCTATTATAATTTATCTTTGATAACTTATTACTAATTTTCATTCTCTTAGCTATTTCTTCTACATTGTAATTTTTAATTATATCTACCAATTCTCTTACTTCATCTATAAATACAGGCTCGGTACTTTCATCTATAAATATTTCTTTTTCAAAATCTAAAGATTTAGTTGATGATATTATTGTTATCATATGTTTTCTCCTAACTTTAATTATCCTAATTTAAATTCATTACTCTAGCAGTTTCTTTAATCCATCTCTTCCTTAATAACAATACCTAAAATTTTTGAAAGTGATAGTGCTTGCATTGGTGTAACTACTATTCCATATAAATCTCTTACATCTCCAATTAATCCCTCTATATCACTATTTGTAAAATCAATACCTTTTACCATAGCCTTAGATATATCAATTTGTCTCATATTTACATTTTCAAACTCTACCTTATTGCACTTACTGTTTTCAAAAATCACATTATTAAAGGATGAATCTATAAAGTTTACATTTTTAAGAGTAGAGAAAGATATGTTACTATAGTCTCCATTACACTGATTAAACGTAACATTTTGAATATTTGTATCTGTCAAATCTATACCTATAAGCTTACAGTTTATCATCTCTACTCTATGCAGAATTCCATTATTTAAATTTGAATTTGATAAATCGCAATTTTCAAACCTTACATCTATTAATTCAATATGCGGAAATTTTACATTTTTAAAATCTACATTTTTAAAAATAACTTCTGAAACTTCAACATGGGATGCACTCTCATTACTCACGTCACAATTAAGCACCATTACATTATTAAAATAATCTTCATCATCTATATTCTTCTCTAAAGAATAAATTTCTTCATTTATTGATGTAATTTTAGGTAATAATACATTTTTTACTTTTCTATCTTTCATATTTCTTCTAGCTATGTACTATATTCTTAACATAGCCAGACTTCACCATCCTTCACTATTTTTTATTTTAACTTAATTATTATCTAGCTTATTTAAATATTCCCCAGGTAATTTCAAAAACCTCCATAAAAATTAGCTAATTTATAAATCAACAATATTTTAAAACAGATAATAACTTATTCACATACATACATAATCATTAATACAATAATTATATAAACTAAAATGGAGGTATATAATGTCTACATTCAGAATTATTGTCTTTGATGGTGGTGGAATTCGTGGTGCTTTATCTACACGTATATTAAAACGTATTTATAATAAATATCCTGATATCTTAAAATATACAAACTTATTTGCTGGAACTTCTACTGGAGCTTTAATAGCCTTAGCTCTAGCTTCTGGAAAGGATGGAAATTATGTAGATAACTTATACAACTATGAAACTATAAAAAGTATATTTTCTCCTGCTCATCTTAACCTTTTTAGACCCAAATTTAATAATAAAAACCTAAGAAAAATGATATTATCTGTATTTCCAGAAGACCTTACCCTTGGGGACCTTGAAAAGTATGTATTCATACCATCCTTTAATGTAAAAGGTTTTTCATCTGATAACTGGCAATCTGTATTTTTCAATAACCTTTCCCGCAGTTCGACATACTCATCTAAGGTTGTAGACGTAGCCTTGGCTAGCTCTGCTGCTCCTACTTATTTTCCTTCTTACAAGAACTTTATAGATGGAGGTGTAATTGTAAATAATCCTACAACTGCCTCTATGATTTCTGTAATGAAGCTTCTTAAACCTAAACATTCACTATCTGATTTTCGTATATTATCTATTGGTACTGGTTCAACACTTAATCAAATAAAGTCAGATACGTCATCCTGGGGTGCTCTTCAGTGGATGCTTAGCCCTATGTGTAACGTTAAAACCCCGTTGGTTTCAATACTACTAAATGATACACCACTAGAAGACTTATATTGCAAGGAACTTATAGGTTCTAATTACTTTAGAATAAACCCTATACTCAAATATAAAATTCCTCTTGATGACTATTCAAAAGTTCCATTACTTAAAAATGCTGTAGATAATCTAGATCTTTCTGAAACTTTTAAATTCATAGAAAATCATTTTTTTCGTTAACATGAACTTTATATAAGACAAAAAGTTATTCTATAATAATTTCTATTATCATTATAGAATAACTTTTATACTTTTTATGCACATTTTTAAGCTAATTAATCTTATGTAGTTTTATATCCATAAGAATAATTTTCATATTTCACAAGTTTATTTTTTCCTTCTGCTTTGGCTATATATAATGCTTCATCTGCAAAATTAATACATTGATCAATATTCTTCTCCTTACCTGAATACATAAATATACCTAGGCTAGAAGTTACTTTTAATTTAGATTTTTCTCCATAATATATATTAGCTCTTTCAATAGATGCTCTTATACTCTCACAGATTGCATAAACCTTTCTTTCACTTATATCTTGTAAAATCACTAGAAATTCTTCTCCCCCATACCTACCTGCAATTCCATGGTCCTTAACATTATTTTTAATTATGCTTCCAACCATCTTTAAGACACTATCTCCATAACTATGTCCATGCTTATCATTAATTAATTTAAAATCATCAATATCTATCATTATAACTGCCAATTTCTTTCTCTAGCATGTTCTTTAAAGATCCCTTCTCCTTTGTCAAAGATTCCCATCCTTGATAATAATCCTGTTAAGAAATCATGAAAAGAAAAATATTTAGTTCTATTATACAGATAAGAATTCTCCAAAGCTATAGCAACATAAGATGCTAATATTTTTAACTTATTTAAATCATCTTCTGTATATGCATTTTTCTTATAGCTTTGTACATTTAAAAACCCTCTAACCTTATCCTCTAAAATTAAAGGACAATACATAGCTGATTTAGTATCATCAACACTTACATTCACCTTAAGTTTTGGTACATATTTTTTATAGTCATTATGCAAATCATTAATTAAAATAGTACTTCGATTTCTAACACAATAAGCTCCTATGCTAGTTTCATCTTCTACATGAGCATTTTTTAAATTTAGATTATTTCCTTTATCTATAAATAGAGCATAGTCTAAAATTCTCTCTGATTCCTTAAGAATAGAAACACCAATTACTTCAGCATCCATAATCATGGATATTTCCTTATGTATATTTTCTAATATCTTCTCAAAATTAAGATCCGAAGTTATTTTCTGACCTATAGTTGATATTACTTTAATGTCATCATATAGTGATTTAAATATAGCTGCTTCTTGCTTACTCTTTTCATTTTCCAAATCAGCAAGACTTAAATCATTTGTTTTACAGTCCAACTCATTATTTATACCAACATACTTCTCATAATACTCTAATGATTCTTTATAGTTATTAGTCTTCTTGTTTAATAAATAAAGTTGATTATATATGTTTTTATTAATTAGTACACATTTATTTTTTTCAGATATTTCTAAAGCCCTTACTAGCTTACTGATAGCCTCATCATATTTACCATTAATTAAACCCAAGCTTCTAGTATATTAGCTTGAATTTCATAATATTCTCTTTTTATAGCATGATCTAATCCCTCTGAATAATCTGCTTCTGCTTCCTTGTACTTACCAGCCTTAAAATTAATTTTACCTCTAATCCTTAAAGCTTCACCCCTTATAATTTCATAATTCAGCTTTTCTCCAATTTCAATAGATTCATTAATAAATTTCATAGCCTTATCTAAATCACCAAGTTCACATTCAATTTCTGCAATAACTTGATACATACTTATTTTCATAGTATCTTTGTCTCCATAAGGTATGTCTTACAATGAATCTATTATTCTTTTAGCTTCCTCATATTTTCCTAAATTCAAATAATTAACACAAATATTATTTAAGATTACAGCAAAAACCTATCATCTTTTATTTCCTTTACTATTTTCAAAGCAACTTTTCCCCATTTAGTGCTTAATTCACATAATCCTAATTGAAAGTAGGCACTCATAAGTCTATTCGCTACATATATTTTTCCTTCTTCATCTCCGAGCTTTTGAAACAATGTATTAGCTTTTAAAAGCCACTCTACTCCCTTTTCATATGTACCTGAATAATTAAAATACCATCCTATATTTCCACTACACCAAGCTACTCCTCTGATATTTTTATTTTCATTACATATTTTTAAACCTTCATCTAATATACTTTTAGTATGCTCTGGGTTACTTACTAGCTGTTGTCTCGCATACTCTACAAATTGGTCTATGTAATTTGGATCCTCTCTAAGTCTATTTAATACTTCTTATCTTGAATCTTTGTACATAGATTTCTTACCCCCCTATTTTTATTATAATATAAGGTATTAATTACTCCCCTTCTTCTATGGCAAAATCTCTAGTTACATCTCTTACCCATTTTCCACGACTTACTCTTACTATACTAACCAAAGATTTTATTATCTCATCAGATCTAATTATAAAGAATACAGCTACAATAGGTAACCCTAATAAATCTACTGCTATAAATCCTCCTGGAATAGCTACGCACCACATAAATACAATATCATTTAATAATACAAATCTTGCGTCCCCTCCACCTCTTAGAACGCCCATCATCATATTACTTCCTAAAGCTTGGAATATAACAATAATAGATGTTACACTCATTATTTCCATAGCGATTAATTTTGTACTTTCTGGAACGTTGTAAAAATTNNAGCCCTGTAATTACACTAAATACACCTATAGTAAAAGCATATTCCATGGCTTTATTCTTTTTACCCTCACCTATTGTATTACCGATTATAACAGCTGCAGCATTAGATAATCCAAATATAAACACTGTTACAAACTGTTGTGCAATTCCATTTATACTATTAGCTGCTACTGTACTTGTTCCCATTTTTGCTACAATAACAGAAATCATTGAAGACCCAGTAGACCAAAGTAGTTCATTAAATAATACTGGTGTACATGTTGATACATAATCCTTTAATATAACCTTATCTACCTTTATTAGATGCTTAGGCCTTNNAAAACTATTATAAATTCTGCAATTCTTGCCATAACTGTAGCTATAGCTGCTCCCCTTATTCCTAATGCTGGAAATCCAAATTTCCCAAAAATAAATATCCAGTTAAAAAATGCATTTACTGCTAATGACACACTATATACTAACATTGAAATTTTTACTGTTTTCACAGAACGAAGCATCATTATTGTACAATTTGTTAAACCATAGAATATGTACCCTACACAAACTATTCTAAGATAACTAGCTCCTCCCTCAATAACAGCCATATCATTAGAAAATATACTCATAAACTGTGTTGGTAAAAGTGCTGCTATTAATATAAATATAATTATTATAACAGTACAAATTCTATACATAATTGCAAGTATCTTATGAATGGAATTTACATCTTTCTTCCCCCAATATTGGGATATCATAATATTAGATCCACTAGCTAGTCCAAAAAGTAGAATCATTAAAATAAAAAATAAATTATTTGCTAATGCTACTGACGATAATTGAACCTCTCCTAAAGATCCCACCATTAAGGTATCTACCATACTTACTGCAAAAGTAATTAAGTTCTGTATAGCTATAGGTATTGATATACTAAAAAGCAATCTGTAAAATTTCTTATCAGTAGTTATTTTCATATTTTTACTCTCCATATTAATCCAATTTAATAAGTTTATTATATCATATTTCATATATAAAATAACCATACATATTTCTACAAATGTGTATGGTTATTTTAGAATAATAAATATATTAATACTAATTTTTCTTTCATGAACATATTAATAAAATTATTTATGCTCTTAGAAAATTTCATCAACTTTCAAAGTACATATTTATCACTTATCTTCTTATTCTAGTTTTTCTTTCATTTATTCGCTCTTTAGCCCTTCTTCGTTTTTCTTCATTTACTATTTCTCTTTTTATTTTTTCATAACTTACAAATCTTTCCCTAGATAATTCTCCTCTTTCAATAGCTTCTTGCACAGCACATTTAGGTTCACTTTTATGCTTACAATCTGAAAAATGACATTTTAATGCAAGATCTTCTATATCCTTAAATGTAGCTTCTACGTCCCCCTGACTTATCTGAAGTTCTCTCATACCCGGAGTATCTATAATAGCTCCTCCTGTTGGTAATACAAATAACTCCCTATGAGTTGTAGTATGTCTTCCCTTATCATACTCTCCAACTTCTTTAGTGATTTGTACTTCCTCTCCTAGCAATTTATTTATAATAGTTGATTTTCCAACACCAGAAGATCCTATAAAAACTACAGTGTCATCACTTTTTATAAGACTTCTTACTACCTCTACACCTTCTCCAGTTAAAGAACTTACACTTATCTTATCTATACCTAATGCCACCTCATCTAATTCTAATAACTTATCTTCTAAATCCTCACATAAATCTAGTTTAGTTAACAATATAACAGGGGTAGCACCACTATCCCATGCTATATTAATATATCTTTCAAGTCTTCTTAGATTAAAATTATTATTTAAAGACATTGTTATAAAAATCTTATCTATATTTGCAGCTAAAACCTGTTCTTCACTTTTAGCTCCTGCTACCTTTCTACAAATAAGAGTTTTCCTTTCCTGAATCTTATGAATTATTCCTTCGCCATGTCCTAACTCTTCAAAATTAACCCAATCTCCTACTACTGGATAGTCCTTTTTATTAATTAATTCATATTGTAACTTTCCTGATACGGTAGCTGATACTTCTCCCTTTTCAGTTATTATCTTGTATAAATTTCTATGTTGAGCATACACTCTACCTAATGAATATTGATTTAAATTATTTTCTTTCAACTTTATAATCCCTCTTTCTAACTTTATACTTTACTTAATATACTTTGAACTTATGCACTTTAAATTCTTACTGTAGCAACTTTGCAACTTAAAATACTTTATTTTGCATACAAAAAAACCTTGGATTAAGCTACTCCAAGGCACAAGTTCAAATTAAATATAGTTATAAATTTAGGATTATAGTCTTATTATATTTCTAAGCATACAAACTAAATATAATTATTAATATAAATCCACTGAAACTAACATTTAAATCTTAAATTTGGAGCAGCTGTATAAACTTCATCTATTATTACTCTTTCTATGTTCATCATAATACAACAACTCCTTTCAAATTTGATTTATATTTTTATTATATCAATATCTATACCAAGTATACATCAAATATACATATATGTAAATAATTAAATGCAACTTTTCTTTAAATACTCTTCACTTTTAGAATTTAATATAACCTAAAATGTTTATGTATACCATCCCAATTACCTATTTATATAAATCTACAGCTAGATTATTAAGCATTTCCTCATCAATAATCTCATAACCATACTTACTTTTTTTTAATATTCCCTTATTTATTAGATTATTTATAGTACGCAATAGATGTCTATAACTAGTGCCTAGTAATTCCGCAATTTCTGTTAAGGTTTCATCAAATTGAATTCTATTTCCGTTCCCTCTCGTTGCCATCATATAACTTGCTAACCTGTTTTCTAAGGGATATAGTAAATTTATTGTTCCATTTCTAGATGAAGTATCCATTTTATTTCCTAAGGAACTACATATGAACCTTAAAAACTTAGCATCATTTAATAGCTCATCTCTTACCTTCTTAAGAGGTAATCCAATGCAATAGGCATCTTCTATAACTTCCATGTTAGTGGTTGCCTTTGTAAGATTAATTAACTCTAAATCTCCTAGTACCATAAAAGGATAATAAAAGTTTATTAAAAGAGATTTACCATTTTTTAGACTAATATATATCTTTGCTTTCCCTTCTACAAAAAAGAATAAATAGTCTATATTCTCATCTTCTTTACATATATATTCGTTTCTTTTAAAGTAAAATAACTCCATATGCTCTCTCATACTGGTACTAAAGATATCATCAATATTATATTTATTTATATACTTATCTACAAGTTCTGGGTTCTTTATTTTCTTCATATTATTCTCCTATTTTTATTAAAGCTATAAATTACTTTAGTAAAATCATTTATTATAACTATTCATTGTTTTATATGTTTTCTTAATACAACTATGACATATGTCATAGTTATTCTCAACTACTTTATGCTAAATTCAATATATAAATAAAAGGAGGCTTGTCATGAATATTTTGATTTCTGTATTTATAGGTGCATTAATCTCGGTAATGCTTGTATTTAATGGAACCTTATCTAATACTGTAGGAAACTATTCTTCTACTGTAATTATTCATATAGTTGGTTTAATTACTATTATTATTGTATTATTTGCTACTAAGTCAAAGTTAAAAATTGAAAAGAACATTCCTATTCTATGGTATAGCGCTGGTGCAGTAGGTGTATTTACAGTTCTTTTTAGCAACATAAGCTTTGTAGCTCTTGGTGCTTCCTTAAGCATTTCTCTAGGACTACTGGGGCAAGCAATTTCTTCAATTGTAATAGATAACTATGGCTTACTTGGAATGAAAAAGATTAAATTCAATGGTAAAAAATTCATAGGATTATCAATTATGATTGTAGGTATCATTGTTATGACTGTTTTTAAATAATACTAGGAGGTGAACTTTAATAAAGTTATTTTACAGTAGCTTTATTAAGGGCAAATAATGATATATATTATAATTTCTATTTTAGCTGGAGTAACTATTGTTATAGGTAGGACTATAAATTCTAATTTAGCTGAAAGAATTGGCATATTTCAAGGAACTTTTTTTAACTATGTGGTTGGATTACTGTTCTCAATAATATTTCTTATATTCAGCAAGGAAACCTTTCCTTCCTCCTTTAGCAACTTTCACTCAATACCGTTCTTAGCATATCTAGGTGGTCTTTTAGGAGTTATCACCATAGTTATTTCCAACTATATGACTCCTAGAATATCTTCTTTTTATCTAACTCTATTTATATTTATCGGTCAACTATTTACGGGTATAATAATTGACTATATCACCATAGGTACAGTACCTATGGGAAAGATTATTGGAGGTATCTTAGTTCTTATAGGTTTAACTTATAATCTTATAGTGGATAAAAATGATACTACCTGTAATGAAGAAGAAATTCTCGAAGCATAAGTAATAAAAATCTAAGATTTTTAACCAATATAATAAGGGGCTTTCGCTAAAGAAAACCCCTTGAATTATTCTATATATATTTTTACTTTAAATGTTCAATTCTATAGCCAATTTCCTTATTGGCTAAACGATATCCTTCTTCTATTAGCTCTTTCTCTGTGGGGGCTGTTCCAAGAATGCTATCTATAGTAATTTGATTTCTACTACTAAAATATTTATCTAATAAGTTTCTTTCTAACTCATCTTGAGAAGCTATGGAATAATCATCTAATATATGCCTTACTGTGAATCCATTATCTNNTTAAGGCTCTTCCAACTAAAATGCTTCTGTGACATCTTATAGGATCTTGCATAGCTCCTAATAATGCTATCCTATATCCCTTTTCACACCCATCCTTTAACCTTTCAATACCTTTTATAAACTCTTCTTCATATACTACCTTTTCAAAGTCTGAATAACCTTCATCATAGTAGGATATCTTATTTTCCCTCTTAGCAGCTAATTCCTTAGCCATATAGATATAAATAAAACCTTCCTTTGTTAATGTTTCTCTTATAGTTTCCTTATCAAATTGAATATTATACTTTGAATAAGGTGTTCCTCTAATATCTACCACACAGCCAATGTTATAATGTCTTAGCATATGAATTAACTTCTCTACAGTATAATTAGAATGTCCTATTGTAAATATCTCCATAATTTTTTCTTCCCTCATTAGTATAATTTGTTTTATTTTCTATATTTAAATTTTAGATTAGTTACTTAGTCTTTATGCTTACTCCATACCGCTACGGCTTCTTCTAGCTGATTTCCACAACGACTCAATTCTCCCATAACTCTTTTTATTCCTATATCACTTTTATACCAATTAAACTTATCTATTCCATCAGTCATCACTGGACATATAATAAATTCTGTTTCAGGATAAAACCAGCTATATAACATTAGACAACGTCTTGCATGGAAGGCTTTGCAACATATAATAGCCTTTCTTATAGTCAAATTATGAGCATCAGTAACCTCTCTAGTCTTAATTGCATTTTCTATAGTATATGTTGACATATCTTCTTTTAATATAGCATCACTTCTTACACCATTAACCATAGCTACATCTCGCATAAATTCCCATTCTGTCTCATATTTTTTATTATATATATCATCCCTCACTTTAGGACCTGGAAAATATCCAAGCTTTGTACTATATCTTCCTGATGGTAATAAATATGGTGCATAGCCTTCATTCCATAGCTTTGCTGCTAATTCTGTGGCTTGTGGCCATGATGCTCCTGGTATAAATATTATGTCAGCCTTTTCTGGTTTGTCTTCAAGAAAAATAAACTTTGTAATTTCATCTATATTATTCATCACTATCCCCTTTTCATACCCCTTGATAATCTTCAATTAACTTTATAAATTCTGCTTCTCGCTATTAGAAGCTATTATAACCTGAACTCCCCTATCTTTAATTTTATTTAATTCATCTTCAACTGAATCACAATCTGTTATGAGTATATCAAACTTGTCTACATCTATAATTTTAATAAACGAATCAAATCCAATTTTTTCATTAGAAAAAAGTGCAACATTTTTTATCGAATTATTTATTACAGTTTTTTGATAAGTTGCTGTTTCATGAGTNNCATAAAGCTTATATCAAAATGCATGTTTTTAACAAACTCTGTGGCAAAAGAATCAACAATAGTTCCCTTTTGACGCATCTTCTCCCCAACCATATAAATAGTTATATTATCTCTATTTATACTTAATTTTACCATCAATCAAGACTTTATTTCACGTTTTATGCATAATCATTAAAGACAATTAATGAATTTCTACTATTTTTTAGACTTAATTAACAAATATGGACATATAATCATTATTTAATGGTACAAATTGTAACCTAACAAATTCACAAGCATAATATATTCTATATACTTATTGGAAGTGATGTTATGACAGGTGTTATTTTATATACTCTAGCCTTAATACTACTTCTTCTTTCCTTAATTAAAGATAGGAAGAAAACTATTAAAGCTCTTAAAATTTCCCTTAAATCCTTTGAAAACATAATGCCTCAATTTTTAGGTATCATTATCACCGTAGGAATACTCCTTTCTATAGTAGATGCTAATACCATATCTAAATTAATTGGATCAAATTCTGGATTCTTAGGTGTTGTTATTTCTTCTCTTGTAGGCTCTATAACTATGATGCCCACCTTTGTCGCTTTTTCTTTAGGAAATACTCTACTTCAAAGTGGGGCTGGCTATCCTCAAGTAGGAGCTTTAATTTCCACCCTTACTATGGTTGGTATTATGACTTACAGCTTAGAAGCAAAATATATAGGTAAAAAAGCCGCCTTTCTCAGAAATTTTATAGCTTTTCTCTTTGCATTTATAGTGGCTTTCTTCATTGAAAAGGTGGTGACTTTATTGTGAAGAAATTACTTAAAACTCTAAAAAGATATTCTTTTTTTCTTATAGCTTCATTTACTCTTATCTTAATATTTATTTTTAATTATGATTTAGGACTTAAAAGCTTTATTAGTGCAAAATCTAGCTTTATGCAGATGATATCCGTACTTCCACCTATTATGGTTCTTCTTGGTCTCATAGATGTATGGGTTCCTCGGGAAGCTTTGATGAAATATATGGGTAAGAATTCTGGATTTACTGGAGTTTTAATTGCCATTCTTATTGGCTCTATAGCTGCTGGTCCTATGTATGCTGCATTTCCTTTTACTGCAATGCTTCTAAAAAAGGGAGTTAAGTTTAGTAACATCATTATCTTTATGAATGCTTGGTGCGTTACTAAAGTTTCTACCTTACTTTTTGAAATTTCAGCTATAGGCTATACCTTTACCCTAGCAAGATTAATAATTGATGTGCCTGGAGTAATCATTATGGGATATCTAGTTGAAAGGTTTATGGGAAAAGAAGATTTAGATAATCTATATTTACGTTATGATACTTAAGAAATATAGGTAAAAAATTAAGGAGCTACTAAAGCACTTTAAGATTTGAATTTCATTATATTGAAATTTAACTTAAATCTACTGTTTTAGTAACTCCTTTAATATTCACTCTGTTTTCAGGAAATATTGAAATTGTATTGTAGTTTATAAAGACTAATTTTTTTATGATATTTTTTTCATATTATTTTACTCAAGTAATATAGACATGACTATACTACCTATTATAAATACAACAAGACCGCCTACAGCTATCCAAGACTTTGGATGAGCAAAGTTTACAGTCCAACCCACACCTAACCTTTTCTCTACCATCCATGCTGGATCATTTTTATTGTAATATATACTTCCTAATATCCATTTATCATCATCATCTTTATATAGTTCATCTTTTTCATCTTTTGTGGTTATATTTCTTCCACCCTGACCAACCTTTATGAAAATAACGATAAATATAATTATTGTTATCATCTGAATTATCATAAATATATAGTTAATTATCATTGAATCAAAGTTAAATAGTATAGACAACTGAATTAATGAAAATAAAATAAGAGTTTCAAGTGCTATTATCATAATTAATATTGATCCCATTTTTTTAAACTTCTTTTTTCGCGTAATAGCTTTTTCAATACTTCCACTATTTAAATCAACCTTAGAACTAATGATTACTTTATTTATTCCATATAATAATGCTGCTAAGAAAATCTGAGTTATTGGAAATTGATATATTATAAGAAATCCTCTTAAAGTATCTTTATTAAATTCACCAAAGCTAGTATAATGTATTTCCATTATCTTAGGTAATGCATCATATTTATACATAGTTAATCCAATGCTTATCAATGGAAATAAAAATAACATTAAAAACCATTTTGAATCTATAGGTTTTATTTTCTCATCTTTTTTAGGCTTTCTTAAAGTAGTTTCTACAACTACTACATTTCTTTTAGCATAGGTCCAGTTTTTATCTCTTTTTAATATTTTAGTCTTTTTATAATATGGTATATACACTAAAAAGCTTATTACTAGACTTCCCACAGCTGTTATACCCATTATATCTCCTAGGATATCTTCACTGTAGTTATTAAGATTAAGAAATAGGATGTTCACCCCTATAAACATGATTAAGAAGATAGTAGATATAACTTTTCTATAGGATCTTTCTATATCCTTTAGTTCCTTTTCTCCTTGATATTCCTTGGGAAATCTCACCCCAAAGAAGATACCATTATTAGATGTATTGTTTATGAAATAGCTAATTAAAAATATACCTAAAAGTATGGAGTTCATAAATGCTAAGAATAACCATCTATCCATATTATCTATCCTCCTTCTTAAAACCACTAAAAATGGTATCAATATAAATCTTTATATCCTCTTTACTTATGCCTCTATTGAAGCACTCTGCCATATAATATTCTAGTTCATAATTTAAGTTTTCTTTAAAGCTTTCATCAGAATTTTTTAAGTTAAGAGATATGAAAGCACCCTTTCTTCTATCTATTTTAATATAGCCATCATCCTTTAAAAGAGAATATGCCTTATTCACAGTGTGCATATTCACTCCAATATCATCGGCCAGTCCCCTAACAGAAGGAAGTTCCTCACTTTCTTCTAACTCTCCCTTAGCTATCCCTTCTACTACCTGATTCTTTATCTGGACGTATATAGGTATTTCCGAATCAAAATCTATTTTTAAAATCAAAGCCTCATCTCCTATTTAGCTGCTTAATCTATTAAACAACTTTTCTCCCTTAGTTTTTAATAATGCATATACTAATAATATCAAAAGAAATAATAATAATGCTATAACTCCTAAATATAAATTAACATTTGTAATTGCAAAAACCTTATTAATTCCTATAGTTACAAAAATAGTCATAGCTACAAGTACTCCTCCCATAAGGATACTTATCATGGAACTTAAACTTTGCTTTACTACTTGTACTTCTGAAGTCCAGTCTAGCTTTGGAAAATATAAATTAATTAATAATCCTCCTACTGACACCAATATTGCGAGTAGCGTTGGAATTAATATAGTCCACATAAAATTTATTAAAGTTAAATCAAAAGCTATAGCAAGCATAATTGTATCAAAGATTATTGCAGGTACTAGTAAAATAATATTAACAGCTATCTTACTTATAAATATATCTTTAATTTCTAGTGGAGAAGATTTTAAAATCCATAGATTCTTTCCTTCAATAGATATAGCTGAGCCCGTAGTGCAGGTCAATCCTACACCAAAAGATAGTATTATAAGTGGTGTAAATTGCATTACCTGTTTTAATAATGGTGCTATTGCCTGAATGTCTGTATCACTAGATTGTGCCATCTGATCTAGCATGAAGTCTCCTCCCATAATTAAGCAAGCCACAGCAGCTACTGTTACTAAAACTACCCCTATTATTGTGTTAGTTACATATACAGAAGATGAAAAATACCTCTTAAATTCTTTCTTGATTAATGCTCCTCTTAACGTATTAGTTTTTAAAGTTGTTAACTTATAATTAGATTTTTTAAAGGTTTCTCCTAATCTTAAATTTATTGATTTAAAGCTTCTCCCAAAGACCATTAAGAATAATATAAAGGGAATTATTGACCATAGAATAAGTTTAACCATAGATAATAAACTTAAATTGACTAAAGCATCAGTGAAATAATATGAAGGTGGATAAATAGTTTTAATCCCTTCAATTATAGATGCACTGTTTGCTATTACCATATTTATGATTTTATCTATTTTAAATGAGCCTATCACAACTATAACTACAGCTATTAAAGTTCCTATATTTAGAATTAGAGCTTTATGCTTCATTCTTGAAGATATATAGCTAATAACAAAGGCTATAATAGCAGCCATAACTATAGGTAGAAGAGGAATAAAAACTATACCTATTAATAAATAAATGAAAAATACTATACTGGTGTCAGCCTTCATAAAATAAACTATAGATGGTGGAATTGTTACTAAGGCTACAAATAAATAGTTTAATAATAATAATTCAATCATCTTGCTAGCTAAGATTATACTAGGCTTTATTGGTAAACTCATCAAAGTTTCAAAATCTCTTGAAGAGAATAGAACTCCCTGAGCCTTATACACAGAGGTAAAAAATGAAAACATAGTACTAAGAATCATTGCACTTATTAAAATAAGATTTAAATATCCATACTGTCCTAATTGGTCAGCTATAGCTAAGGAATACATTACGNNTACAGAAAATATTCCTAGCAATATTGCTAAAAATATTGAGATATTTTTTATTCTTTCACTCTTTGATTCTTCTTTTAAGAACTTATTTATTCCCCAATTGTTCATAATGCTATTTTTTAATAGAATTTTTAAATTACTCATTGTCAATCAACTCCATAAATATTTCTTCTAGACTACCATCACCCTTAACTGTATTGGTATCTCCTGAAGCTACTATCTTTCCACCTTTAATGATAGCTACTTTATCACATAATTTTTCAGCAACTTCTAGTACATGGGTAGAGAAAAATATAGCTCCACCTTCATTACATAGTTCTCTCATAAATTCTTTCAAAATATGCGCAGCCTTAGGATCTAATCCAACAAAGGGCTCATCTAAAACCAATAGTTTAGGCCTATGAATAAATGCTGATATAATAGCTAACTTTTGCTTCATACCATGAGAGTAGGATGAAATTAAATCTCCTAAAGACTTTGTAAGCTCAAAGGCTTCACTATACTTCTTTATAAGTGATTCTTTTTCTTCCTTTGACACCTTAAAAATATCTCCTATAAAATTTAAATATTGAATACCAGTTAAAGAATCATATAAATCTGGATTATCAGGAATATAAGCTATATCTTTCTTACATTCTATTGGATTAGATTTTATAGACTTACCATTTACTAAAATCTCACCCTCTTCAAAATCTAAAATTCCTACTACTGCTTTAATAGTAGTAGTTTTACCTGCACCATTATGACCAATAAATCCGAATATTTCTCCAGGTTTCACTTCAAGAGATATATTATCTACTGCTTTTTTACTATTGCTATAGGCCTTTGAAAAATTATTTATCTTTAACATTCTACATACCACCTTATTTGTTATAACTGTTATATATATAATATAACAGTTATAACAAAACTTCAAGGGATTAATAAGACTCTTTATAACTTATTTTTAACAGTTTTCTAAATAAAAAAGAACTTTCACAAAGTAATTTAATAATCTTTATAAAATACTGAGCTTACACTTTAATATAAGTGCATGCT
>DKGY01000039.1:19485-33067 GCA_002453475.1 Clostridium sp. UBA6758
TTTATTTTTTGAAGATGCCTAACCTATTCTATATAAATAGTACTTCCCTTTGGAACATTATCGTATATCCATTTTGCATTTTCCTTTGCAAGTCTTATACATCCATCAGAAATTCTCATACCTAATCTTCCATCTCTCACTGTTCCATCTAAATTATATATTATAGAATGAAAAAGATAATTTCCCTTGATTTGTGTATAATAATAGCATATATAGCCATGTTCTACTCCAAAGTATGGACCTTTTATACCAACCTTAAATGTACCTTTTATAGTTGGTGTAGACGGTTTTCCTATTGAACATATATAAGACTTTACTAAGGACCACTGATTACCACTCTTTTTAAATACATTAGTCTTAAATTTATTAAGCTCCACATATATTAAATATTCAGTATCACTTTTCAATCCTTTCGAATTTACTCGCTGTGTCACCGTTGTATTATAGTCACTTCTATATGCATCCTTTATTCTCATGTTTATAGAGTTTAATCTACCTTTAACTGCCCTTAATGTACCTTTTACATATTTCATAATTACTCCACCATAATATTGTATATGTATATATTATGTACTCAATTATAAAATGTTAATGTAACCTAAAATGAATTCTGCTCTTTGCTTTGCATTATTTATTTTTTATTTTATTTATAGCATAATCTAGAGCTCCATGGAGATTACTATTATTTTTTCCACCACCTTGAGCTTGATGGCTACTTCCACCACCTTTACCATCAATTAATGTAATTGCATCTTTTAAAAGTTCATTCATAGATATTCCTTTAAAATCCTTTGATGCAGCAAAGATAATATTTGCTCTTTCCCCATTTTTAATGGCCATTAAAGCTATAGTATTGTCATTTTCTATAATCTTTGAAGTAACCTTATTAACATACTTTGTATCTTCATTATCATATATTTTCTTAACTATAGTTATATCACCAATTTTTTCACCTTGGTCAACCATATCTTTTACTTCATAGGCGGCTACTTCTTCACTTAATTTTTTATTCTTATCTAAAACTTCTTTAAGCTTTTCATTCAAATTCTTAATTCCATTTATAGCTTCGTCTTCGCTAGCATTTAAATATCTACATACGCTGGTAGTAAATCTATCCTTTTTAAAGGAATCTTCCACAGCTCTTTTTCCTGATACATATTCTATTCTCGTTGCTCCTTTGTGCTTTTCCCATCTTCTCACTTTAATCATTCTAAGTTCCAAAGTAGAGCTTGGATGTACTCCACAACAAGCATTAATATCCAAATCTGCAATCTTAACAACTCTTATTTCTTCATTAGTATTAGGTAATGCTCTTCTTAATCCCATTTTCTTTAACTCCTTTTTATCTGGAACTAAAAATTCTACTGGAAGATTATCTCCTATAATTAAGTTTGCAGTTCTCTCAGCTTCTCTTATCTTCTCTTCTTCTAATATTCCCTCTATATCTACAGTACATATTTCCCTTCCCATGTGAAAACCTACTGTATTTGCATTGAATATCTTATAAAAACATCCTGATAACACATGCTGACCGAGGTGTTGGTCCATTCCATCCCTTCTTCTTTCCCAATCTATAGAGCACTTTAGTTTATGAAGCTTTATGGGTTTCTTATTAAGAACATGATATACTACACCTTCTTCTTCATAAACATCCAGTACAGGTTCATTTTCTATAAGTCCTAAATCACAAAATTGACCTCCACCACCTGGGAAAAAAGCTGTTTTATCTAGAACTACATGGAATTTCCCATCTCTTTCTTCAACNNAATTCCTTCATGTATTGATCTTTATAATAAAGTTTATCCATTGTATCTCTCTCCCTTACCTTACTGTGTAAATAAATTTCTAGGATTACTTTGTCTTTAAGTCTCTATATCCTGTAGAAAAATCAACTATATTTTTAAGTTCTTTTCCCTTTATAAAGCACTCTAAATTGTGAGTAGCAATTCTGACTATACGTTCATGGGTTTCCTTTAGATGATAATCTCCAGAAATATGAGGTGTAATTATAGCATTTTTTATATCCCAAATTCTATGATCCTTTGATAATGGCTCAGGGTCCGTTACATCTAAGGCAGCCCCTAAAAGCCTTCCCTCTTCTAAAGCATCACAAAGAGCTTCTGTATCTATAGCAGTACCTCTACCTACATTTAAAAGCACTGAATCTTTTTTCATTTTAGCAATTCTCTCTTTAGAAAATAATTTATAGGTTTCCTTAGTTCCTGGTAGACTTAGTGCTACTACATCCGCCTTCGGTAATACCTCATCAATTTTATCTATAAGATATAACTCATCTAAGTATTCAGGTTTACTAGTATCACTTCTTCTTATTCCTATAGTATATCCACCTAGAGCTTTAATTTTCTTTGCAAATTCTCCTCCAATATCTCCAAGTCCTATAATTAGAGCAGTGCATCCATAAATAGATTTAACTTCACCTTCATCCTTCCAAAGATTATTGTTTTGATTATCCCTATAAAGATATAACTTTTTATATATAGAAAGTAAAACCCCTATCATGTGTTCTGATATAGCTAATCCATAAGCGCCAGTGGCATTAGTTAATTTCACTCCCTCTGGAAGTATACCTTTCTTAACAAACATATCAGCTCCTGCACTATTAAGTTGTAACCATTTTAACTTTTTACATTCCTTAACTATATGAACTGGTGGATTCCCAATAATTATATGAGCATCTTCAAGAGTTGCTTTATTTATTTCCTTTGCTGAAGAAAATATAAAGTTAGCCCCTGGAGCAACTGACATTAACTCACTTATCTGTCTTTCTTCCATAGGCATCAATACAACTATATCGATTTCATTTTCCATAATTATCACTCCTTTATTTATATTTAGTAAATGACTGTATAATATGTTTCAAAGCATTGATTTTACAGTAATCTTTACTTATTATACACAAAATACTGTCCAATACGTTCTCCTTTCTTTTCAATTTGACAGATTGGAATTTAGCAAAATCCTTAATCAAAAACAACTTGCCATTTATTATCTTTTATTGCGTCAAAACACATTTTTATTTGTTCGTAAACATTTTTATCCTCATCTAAAATAGGTAAATTCTCAAGAGAAAAATAATTGCTTTCTGTTGTTTCATTGTTTTGCTGGAAACTTCCACCCAATACCTCACACAGAACAAAGACCTTAACTATCCCATAAGCATATTGGGGAACATTGTGTTTATTTCTATCTTGTATCGCAATAATCCTTATTGGTTTCACATCTAATCCTGATTCCTCTTTAGCTTCTTTAATTGTGTTTGAAGTAATTGACTCATTATAGTCAACCCATCCACCAGGAAGAGACCATTTCCCCTTTTCTTTTACAAGCAATATTCTATTTTCTTTAAAGATTACTGCTCTTGTTTCTATTTTAGGAGTTTGATATCCTGTTTCATTACAAAATAATTCTTTCACCTTTTCTATCGGAAATCCTGTCTTTATTGCCATTAATTCTGCAGATATTTCTCTTATTCTCTCAAAACGCTCTTTATCATAAATATCTTTCGTATAAGTCAGACCAATTTGAGCTATTGATTGTAATTCCATTGCCAGATTCGTTATTGTATCAAAATCATTCATGATATGTATTTCCTCCAAATTCTGTATTTTCATTTTATATCATCATCTCAACAAACTGTGATTTGTCTAAATAGTTATTGTTTTGCTAATCTCTGTTTTAATCGCTCGTTTTCAGATTTCAATTCTTCATAATCCACCAACTGAACGATAAGATTCTTTTTATCTTGTTCCAGTTTTTTAATATGTCTAAAATATTAAATAGCCTCTAATTACTTACATTTCAACATCATTAGAACATATGTACAATAGTTATTCTACTGTTTAATAATTATTTCATATTCAGCTTTAAGGTATACTTACTTTACAATCACATATCCTAATAAACCCTTATACTTACTGGTTTTATTAGGATATATTCATCATTTAACTTACTATACATTAACTACTAAAGATAACATATAATATCTCGTGTACCACAATACAACATACTGTATTTATTAAATTTTTAATAAAGTTTTATTTCAGACAATGAATATGTTCCTTGACTTGATCCCAAGGTACTGCATATCCTACACCTTTAGCACAGAAAATAGAAGAAGACGTATATTCTGGATCTGCATCTTTATTATATCCTTTAGCCTCTATAACTTCTTCTGAATTATGGCATATATCATATCCATGAAATACTAAACTTAGACTTCCCTTTCCTTTTGTAAAAGCTTGAAACTCTAAGGCATAATTCATAAAAGTAGCTACTGGTCCCCTTCCTTCTATTATAATTCTTTCCCCATAATTCCTAGGCTCATTAAAAATACCACTCATCTTTTGAATATCACTAATAACCCTTCCCATTAAATTAACATCTACATCTATTTTAAATTTATAATAAGGTTCTAGTAATATATTTTTAGTGCTTTCTAACCCTTGTCTAATAGCTCTTTTAGTTGCTTCTCTAAAATCTCCACCCTCTGTATGCTTTAAATGAGCTCTACCATTCATAAGAGTTATTTCTATATCTGTAATTATACTTCCTGTAAGTATTCCCTTATGCTCTCTTTCAAATATATGAGTTCTTATAAGGTTTTGATTTCCTGTAGTTAAAAAATCACTATGACATTTATTTTTAAATGTTATGCCAGATCCTCTAGTTCCTTCTTTTAATTTCAAATGAACTTCAGCATAGTGACGAAGGGGCTCAAAATGACCAAATCCATCTACTTCACCTTCCATAGTTTCCTTGTACAATATTTCTGGAGTTCCAAAATTCACTGATAAATTAAATCTATCCTTTAATATATCCTTTAAAACTTCTAGTTGTATTTTTCCCATTATACTAATATGAATCTCTTGTAACTCTTCACTCCATATTACATTTAAACTATTTTCTTCACTCTCTAAAATCTTAAAGTATCTTAATACTTCTCTAGGATTTATATTTTTATCAAAGTCCACCTTTGCTCTTAGAGTTGGTATCATAGAAAACTCATTTAAATCAGAAACTCCTATACCCATACCAGCTCTTAGAGAGCTTATGCCTACAACTCCAAGAATTTCACCTGAAACAATTTTATCTTTACTCTCATATCTATTTCCATTATAACTTCTAATTTCATTTATTTTTTCTCTTATTTCTTCCCCATTAACACTATATATAATTTCATCCTTTACCTTTAACTCACCCTGTAATGCTTTTATAGAGGTAACTCTATTACCTTTTTCATCATATTTAACCTTAAATACTCTACCTTTGAAGTCTTTATTATCCTCTGTCTTTTCATAGTTAGTATAGCTNNTTATTAAACTTCTCTAGAAACTCTTTTACACCCTCATCTAATAATGCTGATCCCTTTAAAGCTATGAATATTTTTCCTGACTTAATAAGCTCTTTTAATTTATCTATCCATAAGTAATTATCATAGCCTTTATCTAAATAAAATTCTAATAATTCCTCGTTTCTTTCGGCTATAAATTCTATATTTTCATCACCTAAATTATATAATTCTTCTTCAATTAAACAAATCTCACTACTTAAAGCATTTCTTATCTCATGGATAACTTTCTGTAAATCAGCACCTTCTCTGTCTATTTTATTTATAAATATAAAAGTAGGTATATTATTTCTTCTAAGTAACTGCCATACTGTCTCTGTGTGACCTTGCACTCCCTCTACTGCACTTATTAAAAGGATAGCATAATCTAGAACACCCATAGCCCTCTCCATCTCTGGAGAAAAATCTATATGTCCTGGAGTATCTATTAAATAATATTCTGAATCTTTATATTTAAAAATTCCTATGTCAGAAAAAACTGTTATTCCTCTTTCTCTTTCTATCTTATGGCTATCTAAAAAAGCTTCCTTATGGTCAACTCTTCCTCTAGCTTTAATACTCTTTGTATGATAAAGTAATTGCTCTGAAAATGTGGTCTTTCCTGCATCCACATGAGCAAAAATCCCTATTGCCTTTTTCACTATAAACTTCCCCTTTATTGTACAGTATCATTAGATTTATTTTATCACAATATTCTTCTATGGTTCAGTTATAAATACAATTCACTAAACTCTTTTCTTTAGGTCAATCCCACTATTTTAATTTTGATAGTAAATTTAGACGATAGTTAATCATTACTTATAGAGATTTTCTTACATTGTGCTTTTAAACACTCAATAATCTCTATCTTTTTTAGAGGTGATGAGTGCCCTAAGAAACAAGTATCAAACTCTAAACTCTCTAACATATTTATAAAACTTTGTAATTTAACTAAATCATACTTGTAGTTATTATAAAAATCTATACTGTAGGCATCTCCTATAAATACTACTTTTTCTTCAGGTACATAGACTATGACAGAATCCTCTGAATGAGGCGCAATAACATTTTTTAAAATAACCACTAGCCCTCCTAAGTTTATTTCTNNCATGTATAACTTTTATATCTTGAAGAGATTTATATTCTTTACGAATATTAGTATCTGCAAATTCAATATCCTCACCAGTTAAAAGTCGTTTATTCATTGCTTCTTCTGTCCATTGCCATTTAGACATAACCTTTAATCTTTCATTAGTTATTTCACATGCTATTGTTTTTCCTGTAACTGCATTCATGCCATAAGTATGATCCCAATGCCAATGAGTAATAGCTACATAATCAGGTAATCTTAAATTTAATCTTTCTATAGAACTATTAAATTTTTCAACATGATTTTTCGAGTTTCCTGCATCCACCATTAAGGAATACTTATCTCCTTTAATATATCCAATTAATGGCCTATCTGCTTCTCTATCATTTTCAAGAAAATAGATCCTTTCTGTAACTTTTGTTAATGCCATAAATCATCCCACCCTTTTTAATATAAAATTTAAAAAATCCCTGCAGATGAACAATATCATCCACAGGGATTTTATTTACATAAAAATCTTTTATTACATTCAAATTAAACTTAATACACAATATATTTATCTATATTTTATCTTAATATAAATAATCATATATATTTATATATATGCATTTGTAGTTATTTAATTTTTATATAAAAGAGTTTAATAGAAGATATTGTTCTTAAAATGCATCATTAAACAAAGCCATATCTCAGAACTTTAAAGCATTTTAAACTATTTAATTTTAATAGTTTACTTAAGAACTATTGTGTACATCTCCTTAGATCTCCTTTTTATATAATTATAATTTTATTTAAATATATAATTTAACTTTGTTATTGTCAAGAAATATTTGTAATCAATTCCTAACGCTAAACATGCCGGTGGATTTTCTCCATATATTCTAGCATCTAACCAAGTCCAGTTATAACGATAAATTAAATTCGCTTTATCTAATATTTCGTCTATACTCTTTAATTTAACTGTATAGTAATAATATTATTTTATAGGAGTTGCTACAAATTTCAGGGGATTGTTACCTAATCTCTCCATCCGAAAGAGTAATTATCCTATCTGCTTCTGAAGCTATTTCTAAATCATGAGTTACAACCACCAGTGTTTGTTTGTATTTTTTAGAGGATAATTTAAGCAGCTCCATTACCTCTTTTGAATTCTTTTTATCAAGATTTCCTGTAGGCTCATCTGCAAATATAATTGAAGGCTTGTATATTAATGCCCTTGCTATAGCAGCCCGCTGTTGTTGCCCTCCAGATAGCTGTGACGGAAGATGATCTCTTCTATCTCTTAAACCTAATAGCTCTAATAATTCATCCAGGTAATCTTTATCTATTTTTTGATGATCTAGTAGTACAGGCAGCTGTATATTTTCCTCTAAAGTTAACACATCAATTAAATTAAAGGACTGAAAAACAAAGCCTATTTTTCTCCTTCTAAAAACGGCAAGATTATCTCCATCTAAAGTATATATATCCTGATTATCAATAATTATATTACCTTCTGTAGGCTTATCTAAACCAGCCATAGCATGAAGAAGAGTACTCTTTCCCGAGCCACTAGCCCCTACTATAGACATAAATTCTCCCTGATTAATGGTTAAATTTATATTTTTTAAAGCATCTACCTTTGCTTCTCCATTTCCATACGTTTTACAAAGTTCCTTTATGGTTAACATTAAACTTCCCCCTAATCTAATATTCTTTATACTGCAATAGATTTTCCTTTTTAATTTTCCTTAATGGAAAATATATTGCCACTATGGAAGCCACTATGAAAAACACTATACTTATCAAAGTTTCCTTATAAGGATACACATATGCTATATCATGTCCACTTCTAAACATCATACTGAGCAGTATAGAATTTATCCCTCCAATAATAGTTCCATAGATTATTCCTATAATTGAATATAGCATTCCTTCTAAATACATTATTTTCTTTATACTATTTCTAGAAGCACCAACAACACTTAAAAGCGTCAATTCTTTACTTCTTAAAATTACATTAGTATTTACTATATTAAATACATTTGCCATACTTATAATAGTTATAAATGCTATAACACTGAAGTAAAAGAGCTTACCAAATTTAATATATTTATCATTTTTTTCATCAAAAATTATATTACTATTATATTCTCCCTCATCATAATGAGCTGACCATTGAGCCCCTAGTTCTTTTCCAATATCTCCTCTTTCCTTATTTGTTACATTATCCTTGTAACTTACAACCATGCCTTTAAGTTGTGCAGGCTGCAATCTATCTAGTTCCAATTTTTTATTAACGTCACCCTCATTACCCTTAGGTACATTAACACATTTCTTTTCAATCAACTCATTGTAAAGCGACCTAGGCATGTATATTACTGGAGACATCTCTTTAATGCTCTCTCTGTCGAAAAGATTCACCCTAACTATACCCAGAACCTTTACCTTCATAGCTTCTTTTTCTGTATTATCATTACTTTCAAATTTATTAGTATACATTAAATTTGATGTATCTATTAGTATTTCATCTCCTATCTTCAAGGTTGAAATATCCTTCTTCTTATATTTTATGTCACCTGGAATTTCCACGTCTTGTTCATAGCTTATTTGAGTAATATAAACTCCTTTTTCTTTTTTCATCTTTTCCTCATTATGAAATTTCCTTGAAAGATATGGCGAAATCTGATCTATAGTGTTTAAATCAATTGGTACTATTTCAGATCTTATATTAGTATATTTGTTATCTTTAATACTGATTGAATCGCCCTTTACCATTGTTTTCTTTTCAGGTATGAAAGTATAAGAGCTTATGCCCTGATATATTCTATATACATCTTTCACCTCATGAATTTTTTTAGTATTCTCTACAATTAACTTTATTTGTTCACTATTGCTTTTAATCATTTCTTTACTGTTATTCTCATTATATACATTAGTAAAGTAATGATTATGCACAGCCATATGCATTTGCCCTGGAAAGGCTTCATAAGGTAGCTGTTCTATGTTGCAAACTAAACTGCTAAATGTAATAAAAAGTGTTATTGAAAGTACAATTGAAACCACTGTTGTTCTAAATCTTCCCTTATTGGTTCTTATATTTCTATTTGCAATAATTACCTCAATGCTGAAAAGCTTATTACTTAAATTCCTTTTTCTTTTAATCACTTTTTTCACGTCACAACTTCTATTAGTAAAGCAATCTAGTGGTGATATTTTTTTTACTTTTCCCATCATGGAAATTACTGATAAATATAATGTACCAATAGTAATTACTATTGTTCCCCAAATACTATATAGAGAATAATAGGTTTTTATAGTAATTGCTTTACTTATCAGCAAACTATTAAATGCTCTAAATAGCACTGAACCTGCTGCCATCCCTAGCAATAGTCCTATAGGCACGGCTATTGCCCCAATTATAAAAGCTTCCCTTAAAATAATTTTTTTAATCTGCTTGTTAGTTCCACCTATAGCTTTTATTAGTGCATATTCCTTAATTCTTTCCATAGTAGATATATTAAATGAATTGTATATAAATACTAATGTTGCAATCATTACAATAATAGCTACCATAAAAAAAATCATATAATCTATAATGTCACTTTTGCTTCTACCTTCCCCCATTGCGGTTAAGAGCGCTTCATTCTTTGCAACTTTATTAGCATCTATACTAAAGTCCATAGCTAAATTGTCTATTTTACTATTTAATTTTCCTACTTCCTTTAATTTTACATAAACTTCTGCATTATCAACCACTATATTATTGCTAACTGCATATCCATTAAAGGTCTTCAAAAAAGCGCTATTAGTAGATTGTGAAAAACCTACAATAGTATAATCTACAGTTCTATTATCATATAGATTAACAGTTATTTTATCTCCAATCTTTTTCTCTTCGCTCTCTTTAAAGTCTAAATTTAATATTATTTCATTAGATTGCTGTGGAAATCTTCCCTCTTCTAGTCTTATACCTAATAAGCTAAAACCATCACTATTTATTTCATTAATTACTAATGTTTTTTCTCCTAATTGCGCGATTCCAAGTTTTTGACAAAAGGTTGCCTTCTCTACCGCTGAGTGCACCATAATCTCTGGAAATTTTTCCTTTTGCCTTAATTCAAATTTACCATGATAATCCCCATCTTCTCTTATCATGGTAATAAGATTTTGTTGAGAAGAATAAATCATGTGCCCTGTACCACTTATAAACATAGTAGCTAATATTATTGCAATTATATTGACCAGACTTCTCCTTTTATTTTGTCTAATATACTTATTAGATATCTCTATGTATCTTTTCATATTGTCTTCCCCTCACTTTCCTCTATACTTATAAACATACACCTCAATTCTTACTATAAGATAAATACCTTTCTTACAAATTTGTAAGAAAGGTAACTATAAATTTACTTCCTTGTTCTTTTATGCTTTCCAACTGTAAAAAGCCCCCCTGACCTTCTATTATACTCTTAGAAAGAGCTAAGCCTATTCCTATAGAATCCGTCTTTTTCATACCACTGCTACCTTTTCCTTTATAAAACCGTTCAAAAATATGGGGTAAATCCTCTTTATCAATACCCTCTCCATTATCACTTATGGTGATTTTATGATAAAGGGAATTGCTTTCATAGCAAATAGAAATCTCACCATACTGTTTTGTATGCTCAATAGAGTTTTTAATTATATTTGTTAAAGCTTCACTTGTCCATCCTTTATCATGAGGATATGAGCCTTCTTCAACCTTAACTCGGAAGTTTATATTTTTTTCTTCTATGCTTATTAATAGAGGCTCCACAGCTTTTTCTATAGTTTCCTTAAAACTAGTATTTATCTTATTATATTCCACTATCCCACCTTCAATTTTAGCAAGCTTTAATAATTTTTTTATAAGCCATTCCATACAATATATGGAGCTTCTCATTTTGCAGCCTATTTTTTCTACCTCATCTTTACCCATAGAAGAATTATTAATCAATGCTTCATTAAACAAACTCAAAGAGGTTATTGGTGTTTTAAGCTGATGAGATATATTTGCTAAAGTGTCCTTTAAAAAAATTTTTTCCTTAGTAAGCTCCGTTAATGCGTTTTCTAACCTTTCTGCCATTTGATTAAAATTATGCGCTAGTACACTAAATGGTCCTTCTCCTATAAATGAAAATCTTAAAGAAAAATCCCCTTCAACTACTTTTTTTATTCCCTGGTTTAGCATTCTAACATAGACAACAATTTTCTTATAGAAGAAGAATATAATCAAATATAATATCACCATAGAAAGGAGCACTAGAATATTAATATGTAATTTCAGTCTTTCATAGGATTCATTTACCTTAGGAATTAATTTGATGTCCATGTCTTCCTTATACCCATAAGAAGCCAAAATTCCCTTTCCCTTTTCATAATCCTCATATTTTGCACCTTGTGTAAAAATTGCAGCGACTTTATCTTTCTCAATAGCTTTGGTATTTGAAAATGAACCTATTAAAGCACAACTTTCATTTATATAATTCTTTTTAATTTTTTCGAAGCTTATGTTAATAATAATATTTAATGTAATTATTAAAACAGTTACGACTATAATCCATACTAAGGTAAATTGCTTTAAAAAATCACTTTTATATACATCTTTCATTTTACAACTTACTCCTCTATAACATTTTTGTCCCACTTATATCCCAAACCTCTTAAGTTTACTAAATAGCTTGGCCTTGATGGTTCATCCTCAAGCTTTTCTCTAAGCCTTCTCACATACACAGCAGGTGTGTTTTCATCCACAAAATCCCCCTGAATATCCCACAGCCTGTGGAGAATTTCTTCTTTAGAAATAACCTTATATGGATAACCCATAAAATATAAAAGCAACTTATACTCAACAGCTGTTAAAATAATTTCTTTTTTATTTTTATAAACCTTTGCGTCTAAACTGTTTACTTCTATGTCTCCTGAAATAAGTCTTGTTTTTGGGGAGTTGCTTGTCCTTCTAAGTACCGCTTTAATTCTTGACAAAAGCTCCTTTAACCTAAATGGCTTTATAATATAATCGTCACCACCAAGATCAAAGCCTAAGACTACATTAACTTCCTCATCTAATGCTGTTAAAAATATTATTGGTACCTTGCTCTTTTCTCTTACATACTTACAAAATTCATATCCATTACCATCTGGTAATCCAATATCTAAAAGAATAAGCTTAAATTCTTCATTAAATAGCTGTTTTGCACTATATATATTTGCAGCTCTTATTACTTCAAAACCATCATTTTTTAAATTATATTCAATACCTAAGGCAACAGCTTCATCATCTTCCACTAATAAAATTTTAATATTATCCATACCTTTCTCCTATTCTAATAAGTATTTACACTAAAAACTGATTAACTTTTCACCCTATATTTGCATATTTAAGCTATAAAAATAATCATAAATTTATGAAGTTTTATCACATTTATTTCCTATTGATAATTTTACTGGTGATACAACAATCCATTTCAAACGTACTTTCATTAATTTCGTCCTCCATATAGTAATGTTTCATCAAACCTTACACAAAATTACTTCATTCTAACTTTAATGAGTGAATTTTTGTTTTACTAATTATCGTTTGATTCTTAGTTACTTCCAAATTTCAAACTCCAATAATAAAATTATACATTATTCTATATATATAACTTTATCACAAACTTGCCTACCTGTTAAATAATTAAAATTTATCCAAATATAACAACACCTTAAACCCCTAAATTAGTTTGGAAAATTACTAATACATTTTATTATAGCTTAAATGTAGAAGGTGATTGGAGGTAAGTGATGAAAGGGAAACGTTATACAAAGGATTTAAAAGAAGAGATATTCAGAGAAGTAAAAGATGCCCTAGGTGGTAAGATAGTTGACGTAGAGTAAAATAAAAAGAGTAGCATGACTCTTTTTATTAAAACTTCATTTATATGAATAGCTTTTTACGGTAGATATATTATAACAATTTAATATTATTGAGAAATAGAGATCAAAATTACAAAAGCCACTCAATTTGAATTTCTTCATATCGAGTGGCTTGGATTATCTATTTACTACATATAGTATAGCAAAATATCCATTGTAATCAGTTTATTTTTACATGTTATTTCAAGACTTTTTTTATCTAAAGATTAGGCATCTGAAAATAAATA
>DKGY01000039.1:33100-39497 GCA_002453475.1 Clostridium sp. UBA6758
ACGAGCATTCTGACTTATCTATTTTTTTGAAGATGCCTTAAAGACCTTGACTATCATAAAATCATAATTGTGGGTTAAATCTGTGTATAAATAAATATGCTTTGTGTTATAATTTCATAAATAGTCTCAAAACTCTATAATGATTTCTCAATTATATTTTTTTCATTTTCTTGTATATTATCACATTCATTGCTGATTTCATCTTTTTTATTGAATTCTCCTGCCCACTCAAAAGCCTTTTTAGATGCGATAACTGCGATAACCTCGTTAATAACAGCCGCTGCTGCAATTGTTCCTTGGATAACCTTAGCATATTCTGGTGCTGGCCCTGATAGAACAGAAACCGCTATACCTGTAAATACAAGAGATACACCTGAATGAGGAAGTAATGTGAGTCCTAAATATTTTTTTACAGTTTCTGGCGAATCTGTTATAACCGCTCCTATAAATGCTCCACCATATTTACCTACTGCTCTTGAGATGATATAAATGGCAGTAAATAATCCGGCGCCTAAAATCAGATGATAATCAAGTGGTGTTCCAAGATTTAAGATAACTATAATCATTGAAATACCAAGAATAGGATTAAACGAGTTCATAATTTGGTCTAGACGTTCCTCTGAAATCATGTTAGAAAATGTTGCTGAGAAAGCCATACCAATAAGCATAAAGTTAAGTACAGGTTTTGGTAAAACTAAATCGTTAAATATGAAACCAACACCTGCTGATATTAGTATAGTTGTACTCAGTAGTAATATAGTTATTTTGGATGAACGTTCTCTTTTCAGTACAAATCCTGAAATAAATCCTGTCACAATCCCAATAATAATTGGTAGTAGAACTACAAGTAATATCATATAAGCTGGTAGTTTTTGCTCAGAGAGATTGGCAGAGATAATAGATATAGTTGAAAAAAACACAATTACCCCTACCATATCATCAAGGGCTGCCATAGGAATTAATGTTTTAGTTACAGGCCCGTCTGTTTTAAACTCACGTACAATGGAAAGTGCTGGCGCTGGTGCAGTTGCAAGGGCAATACCCCCAAATATAAACGCAAGATAAATAGGAAATCCTACAAAATAAAACACAAACCCAAATACCAAGCTCACAACCAAAAATGTTCCTAATGATTGGGTTAATGTTGTTATGATAATTTGTTTGCCTGACTTTTTAATTTTCTTCCAAACAAGCTCCGTACCTATTAAAAGTCCTACTACACATTCTAAAATATGCATAATTGGTTCATACCAATGAGCATTTAAAACTGCATCATTTACAACTCCAAATGCATGTGGTCCAAGTATCATACCTGTAAGTAGCCACCCTAAAATAGCAGGTAACTTAATCTTTGAAACAAGCTTACCTACAATAAAAGCAATGGCGATTGCCAATAAAAGCCTTAAAATTAATAATATCATTGTTTCTACTCCTCCTTTGAAATACCATAAAGCATAATATTCAGTATTTTTGACAGTTTCAGTTCGTGCATTTCTATTAGTGAATTAAAGTCCAAATTTTCATAAGCTTTACTTTGAAAATAACCATTGAACATTTCTTGAAAAACAAAAAAGTATTCCATTGCTTCTTCTTNNCGACTTATATTAAGTGTGTCAAAATCAGCTCTTAAGTCTTTGATTTGTTCTTTCAAATGTATAGGTGGTTGTAAAATTGCATGAAAGAATATATGACTGTAATAAATATTCTCTTTTAAAAAACGATATCTTAAATCAAAATAATTTTGCATGTACTTCTGAAAATCCAATTGGTTAAACTCTTCTTTGCTAAGATAATCTACAAGCTCATCAAAACAAACCTTAACACATTTCAAAAATAACTCGTCTTTGTTTTTAAAATAGTGATATATAAGTCCCTTTGAAATTTTGTTATCGTTACATATACTATTAAGCGAAGCATTTTCATAGGTCTTTGTTCCAAACTCCGCTATTGCAGCATTTAATATCTTGTCTTTGCTGAGCTGACTTTTCTCTTTTTGATTCATAATATCCTCCAAAAACAAATATTGACCACCAGGTCTATCTTATTCTACCAAAAACAAACCACGTGGTCAATAATATAAGCAATTAATTGCAGAAAAATTTACAATTAAATTTTTAGCGCGAATTTACTGATAATTATTATAGCCATTTATTCTTTTCTATTTTTAACTTTAACTGATCCATTTCACATAAAAATATTTTAAATTACACAAGTAAACTTGTATAATTGAATGGCATCTTTACCATTAACCCTAACTATCTTGGGTGGCCTAGCATACTCTATACTTATTTTTTGAGTTTCCTCTTCTAATAATAACCCTCTAACCTTCATAGCATTAATTAAACTAATCTTTCTGTTATTAGGAAATATTATATAAACAACACTTTTTCTATCTTGCCTTAACAATTCAACAATATCATTTGCTAAAACATCCAATTTGATATCGAATGGAGGATCACATATAATTCTATCAAATTTTTTAAAATATTTATTCTGTAAAAATTTTGTTAAACCAATATTTAAATCATATTTTACAAACTTTAGACCTCCATTTTCTCTAAATCTGTTATCTCGTTCAAAAAGAACTATATTTTTATTTATCTTATATGCATACTGTGCTACAGATGGAGTAACTAGACATGCTGTATACCCTTCACACAATTCTGCTAGATTTGCTGTAGTTTCAACAGAAAAGAAATATTGCATATACTCTAAATTCTGATTTAATTTAACATAGGCTTCAGAATTACTATAGGAGATCTCCACATAGGGAAATATTAAATTATTCCTATGAGCATACAGTCTATCAATGTTGTTATCATTCATCAAAGATAATATATTCCTCTTATGCAAATCCAATTTAACATTTACATCTCTTTTAATGAACCGTAACCAAATAAATTCATTAGGATGCCTATTACTATCGATATATAGACTATAGCTATCATATTCTAATTGTAAACCAAGGTCATGAATTAAACTCCATAACTTTAATATCCATCCTGGTTTCGTCAGTACTACTAATCTTCCATCTTTTTTTAACAACTTACTTGACTTTATTAATAACTTTTCAAACATCTCATATTCTATTCCAGTTTCAAGACTAAACCTGTTTATCTGTACTTCTTCTGAGATATTAATTAAATTAGCAAAACCCACAATTGATACGTCAAAAGATTCATTCTCATATTCTACAAGTCCTATATCAAAATTAGAGCTAATAATTTCTGTATATTTATAACCTGATAAAAGTTCATTGATATTTTTAAATACTCCATTATCAATACCACAACTTGTATCTGAAATCTGTGTCACTAACTTTTGTGGTGCATAAATATATGATATTAGTAATGTGGTAATCTCTAAATGTGAGCCTATTGTAATTACATTATCAGTATCATTAATACAAGCAAAATTAATAAAGGATAAGGCTTTATTTAACCCAAATATATTTGAAATTAACATATTTCTGATTTCATGTTCATAAACTAACTCCATTGCACAAATTACATCTTCTTCATGTGCAAACTTCAATGTTGTATCCATTGATATAGCCTCCTTAAAATAAGTTTTGAGACCTAACCATTGATTTATTAAATATAAAACAAAAGGCTACAAAAAAGCGCTGCTTTCTTGTAGCCTAAAAATCCGTAATCAATTTTATACTTAAATAAGTTTATATAATAAGAACTATATATATTTAATGCAATAAAAAAATATATAATCTTCAATTACTATAGCTCCTATCGTAATAAACTTAACATATATATAAAATATAAATACAATTTTAGTTCTATAAGAGGTATGTCTTTTAATTGCTAACTTAAAAGAAGTACACAAAAAAACCTAATGATTAGGCATTTTATTATTTCTTTTATCAATTTTCAATTATGAAAATTAATTAGCAATTACACAATTTCATTGTTGTACCTCCTATATTTTATAAAATCACTATAACAAATATTTGAAATTAAGTCAATAAATAATAATGTAGTTTCAACAGAAAAAATATTGCATGTGCTCTAAATTCTATTCTATAATCGAGAAAATTTCGTAACATATATTTACTTTCTTATACCACACATACTAAATAACTGATATGGTTGCTCCTTACCTTCACTTTTCTTTATTCCCGAATAAAATATTTTTGAACCTATGACTTCAAGCCCAGCTTCTTCTATTAAACCTTCCATTTCTGTAAGCTTAAATCCATTATGTCCACTAAAATCCTGTACTTCATCATGGAAACCACCATTATCAGGACATAGATCTACAACTATTAATTTTCCCTCTTTATTTAGCAAATCATATAGCTTCTTTATTACCTTTGGTAGATCTTCTATATGGTGAAAAACCATAGATGTATAAATCACATCAAACTTTTTATTATCATTAAATTGAAATAAATCCCCACACCAAGTTTTCATGTTTTTTATATTGTTTTTTTCTATTTTTAATTTTAATTGCTCCATCATTCCTTCAGATAAATCTATCATCAATATATCCGAAAATCTATGAGTTAAATTTTCTGATATAAGCCCTGTACCACATCCAAATTCTAAGGCTTTCAAATTGTTACTTTCATCCAAATAGTTTTCTATTTCAGTACTAATTTTCTTTGCTCTTTGAGCCCTATATTCCGTATCCCATTTTTTTGACTCATCATCAAAATGCATATCTTCATCCCCTTAATATAAATTTTTTCCTTTAGCTTATACTTCTTCTTTTCTTCTATCTTTTATAAATAATTTATTTATAAGAATATAGCCTCCAAGAATTATAACTATTCCTAATGCCCATTTAAAAATCTCTGGAATATCTACACCCCTAAGTAAATATCTAAAGCCATCCGCAAGTAAGAATGCTATTATCCAATAGAATATTGATTTAACATCCTTCATTTTAACTATATAGATTTTGTCTTAACATATATAAGACAAACCATTTCCCCCTTTTAATTAAATACTATATATATTTTATCATACATTGAAACATAGGTTAAGTAAGATAAATCAAATACTCTTTACAATAAACCTATATAGTAATATATAAAAATAAAAAACTACTTTTTTCATTTAAAATCGAGATATATTCTATGGTAAGATATGAACAAGTTTAAACTAAATCTATTAGCTTATTAAGATGAAGTTATAGATAAGTAATTATACTTTTTTAAGTAGGATTTAATCATTTCTTCATCTTCATGCCACCACAAAATATTAACATCTTTTGATTTCGCAAATCCAAGTTTTAAAGCAAGTTTATTTGATGCTTCATTGCCTCCATCTGCATCCCAAGTTGGAATTAACTCATGTTCTAGACAATATTCAATAAAAGCTGAGCATGTAATGGAAGCAAAACCTTTACCTCTATATTTACTATTTGTCATTATGTCAATCTCTGCACATCCGCCACCAACATAGCAGGTATTGCATGTACTTACAAATTCATTATTACATAATACACAAAATCCAAAACCGTTTTCAATAAATTTCTTAGCCGAACCCCAAATATCACAATAAGACTGGTCAATTTCTCTTACATATTTATCATACAAATACTCGTCCATTTTTTTTAGAACAAAACCTTCAGGAATTTTAAACTTTAAAGTGTTAGTCTTATAATTCTCTTTACTGTTATAGCAATAAATTGAACGCCATAAGTTAACTACACACCCCTCTAATAATTCATTTATTATTTTAAGCCATTTTTCTGATGATACATATAAATCAAAGTAATTAGAGTGATTACTTTTATTCTTCAAATATGAGCATATGAATTCTCTAAAGTTTAAATCTTCTTCATCCCCAGCCACAAAATATTTACCTCCTTTGCTAACTATAAGGCAACATTTAGGATTACTTATATCATCCACATAAATATGCCCATATTGAATATTTTCTAACACAGCATGAGCAAATACACCTTCTTCTTTTAAATCATGTAATAAACTTAATACTTTTATATAATCGGTTTTCTTTAACTTATACATATTATCATCTCCAATAAAAATATTTTAAATTAACTTTTTAAGGCCCACCATTGGTTTATTAAATATAAAACAAAAGGCTACAAAAAAAGCACAGCTTTCTTGTAGCCTAAAAATTCTTAATTCATTTTATATTAAAATAAGTTTATCTAAGAAATCATATATATTTAATACTATGAAAAATAAACATATATACCTTTTAACCATTATAGGCTCTGTTCTAATAAACTTAACCTTATATAAAATCATGAATATAATTTTAGTTCTATAAGAGGTATGTCTTTTAATTGCTAACTTAAAAGAAGTACACAAAAAAACCTAATGATTAGGCATTTCATTCTTTCTTTTATTAATCTTCAATTATGAAAATTAATTAGCAATTACACAATTTCATTGTTGTACCTCCTA
>DKGY01000039.1:39513-41683 GCA_002453475.1 Clostridium sp. UBA6758
ATTAAGTCAATAAATAATAATGCATAAATTGTGTCAAAATAAGCTCAGTTGCTCCTCTTCATAATTCTTTCTATAACCTTTAATTATATCTTTCATTTTGTATATAATTCCATATTTATCACATTCCTCAGTGAAGGTCTTCCAAAGTTTCTTGGCATTAGAAGATTCGTACTCATACCTATCACCATAGGTATGAGTATATTTCCTAACCAGGTTCTGCCCTAGAAATAGTTTTTCTAATTGCTCATAGTAGTAAACTCTCTGGTTTCCTCTAAGGGTAAGGCCCATTCCATAGGCAAATATGAACTTTGCTCCTGAATTATGAGCTTCTCTAACTATATTTCTTATATTCTCCTGTGAATCATTAATAAAAGGAAGAATTGGCATCAGCAATATTCCTGTATATATGCCATTATCACTAAGCTGTTTTATAGCCTTAAATCTTTCACTGCTAGGTGCTACATTAGGCTCTATCTTTTTACATAGCTCATCATCAAAGGTAGTTATAGTTATTTTTATTAACACCGGAGAATGCTTTGAAATCTGTTTTAATATATCCATATCTCTAGTAATAAGAGGACTCTTTGTGGCAATAGAAACACCAAAGTTATATCTATTGATTTCCTTCAAAGCTCCCCTTGTTAGCTCATATTGTTTTTCAAAAGGATTATAAGGATCACTCATAGCCCCTGTACCTATTACACCCTTCATTCTCTTTCCCTTAAGTTCTTTTCCTATGGATTCTATAGCTTTTTCCTTTGCTCTAACTCTATCAAAATCCTGTATCTGATAACATTCACTCCTAGAGTCGCAATAAATGCATCCATGACAACACCCTTTATAAATATTCATATTGTAATTAATATCAAACCATGAATTATTAGGCATATATTGAGATATTAATTTTTTAGCTTCTATGTATTCTATGCTAATCACCACCTAACTTAATTTTAAAATAAAGTATATCTTCATAGCTTTCATCCCAATAATTAAAATAATAATATTATAATTTATCTAAATCATTTTCTGTATAGACTTCAATTTCATTTTTCATCAATAATTCTGCTACTAATCCATTGCCTTCTATTAGTTTTCCTGAAAATGTTCCATCATATATGAGTCCACAGCCACACGAAGGACTTCTTGACTGTAGTATTGCCTTCTTTATACCAGCTGCTTTAATAATTCCTAAGGTTTTCTCTGCTCCCTCTATAAAATTCTTGGTTAAGTCTTTACCATCCTTACTAACTACTCTTTTATTGGAATTTTCATCTATAATAATTTCACAACACGGCCTTGGAGTAGATAGTCCTGCCAATTGCTCTGGACATACGGCTATGGCCTCTCCTTCTTTCACCAACTTAGCTATATATTTATTCGCACTATTACTTCCGTCGTATCTACAGTTAACTCCTGCTAGACATGAACTTACTAGGTACATATATAGTCCTCCTTCATTTTATATCTATAACTCAGCTTATACTACAATACCTAAACTCTTACAACAGATTGCTTTATTATTGTCTTAAGTTTACTCTCTTCAACTCTTCTTGGATCACTAAGGTATATTTCTTCATGTTTTCCACTTATTCTGTATCCTGCTTCCCTTATAGNNATTTCATGAAGCCTTTTTATAGTGTCACCTTCATCCTTGTAAGCTCCAATATATAAAGTTCCAAAGGCTTCAGTCTCTTTAGTTTCTATAAACCTAATTTTATCTATATAATTAGACTCTCCCTTTAACTTATCCTTTATTTCCTCTACAGTTTCTTTTGTAATGAAATCTGGTACTTGAATCATCATTGTCCACATCCAGTTTTCCTTAAGTTCTTCTGTAAAATCCTTTATATTCTCACTCCACCAAAGCCCTGTCAAAGGCATGACAACAAAGTCTAAATCTTTCTTTTTGCAGTCCATCTTAATACTATACGCCATTTTATAAAGAGTTCCAACTATATTCTGATACTCCTCATTATTATTGGGATCTCCCTTACCATCTAAAGCTATATAATAAGACTTTTGACATGTAACTTTCTTATATTCATGCTCCTTTACACTAAATATGTCCTTTTGTTCTTTCTTTAAATCTAATTTGTTTTTCATCATAACTCCACTCCATTCAATGATTTATTTAATAAATTTTCATAGTCTTAGGCATCTGAAAATAAAT
>DKGY01000039.1:41801-58244 GCA_002453475.1 Clostridium sp. UBA6758
GAGCATTCTGACTTATTTATTTTTGGAAGATGCCTTATATTGATATAACTAATGATTAACTAACTCATAGCTACATTATAAAAAAACAAATAGGACACCATTATGTCCTATTTGTATAATTTATTCATACTATTTATTTTTTCTTTTATACTTTTTCTTAAATCTAATGGGGTTAATACTTCTATACAATCTCCAAAGCTTAAAACCATGCCTTCAATCCATTTGCCACTAGGAGCTTTTATAATAGCTATTATAAATCCATCTTTTTCCTCTATTAATTTATACTCTGGAAAACCTTCTTTTATCATCTCTTTCATATTACTTGATATTCTAATAGTAACCTGAATCTTTTCAACTTCTTTCTCTATAAATAAATCATCCATAAGTTTTTCGTTATAGATAAAATTTTCATTTCTAACCTTAATATTTTCCATCCTGTTAACTTTAAAAACTCTCATTTCATTCTTAAGAGTACAAAAACCATATACATACCAAGCTAAGGATTTAAAAATAATTTTATATGGCTCTATTTGTCTAGAAGTTTTTTCTCCACTTACATTAATATAGTCGAATTCTATAGGATTTTTGTTTTTAATTGCTTCATCAATAATATTCATCTCAACAGTAAGTTTTTCACTCTTTCCCCAAGTAGAGAAATCAATGATTAATCTATCATTTAAACTACTGTGCTTTTCTGTATTCATTACCTCTAATTTATTAATTAAAGTTGTAGCTTCTTTATTTTCATAGGACTTATTTATTCCTATCAAAAGCTTTTTAAGAAGATTAGCCTCATCCCCCGTCATAGATGATTTATTAACTTTATAACCATCTATAATACCATAACCACCTTGATGGCCTTTATAAGAAACTATTGGTATTCCTGCTCTTGCTATTATCTCCATATCTCTTTGAATAGTTTTAGTTGAAACCTCAAATTTTTCACTAAGCTCCTTGGCAGTTACTTTCTCCTTATTATTTAATATCATTATAATTGAAACTAATCTATCTATTTTCATCTTTCTTATCCCTTTATTCATACTATAGTAGTTCATATTCTAAGATTTATTTTAGGCATCTGAAAATAAATAATAANNAAAATAGACGAGCATTCTGACTTACTTATTTTTTGAAGATGCCTTAAGTCTATATTTAATTATATCCTAATTGATTTTACAAATAAATGCACAAAATAACCATATCCATTATTTTAATGGATTTGTCTGGTTTAAACTTGATATATTTTGAAATTATCCCTCATTGAAATCGTTGGCCTTTTTATTTGGATGACCTAAAAAGGTATTCTATTGAAAATAATATTACTATATACACTGTAGAAGATGGACATGGTATAGTAATAAAAGATGCTATCTTAACTTTCTATGGTGATATAGGTATAATAAAAGATGGAGTTTATTCTAAAGAATTTTAATTATAGCTACCTCAATAACTGCTATATAAAAAGTAATAAACTTACAAAATTAATTTTAAGGAGTTGACATCATGAATAGTTTAATTCTTGAAGGTGGAACCTTTAGACCTATTTTTAGCGCTGGTATAATGGATGCCCTTTTAGATAATAATATTATGTTTCCTTATTGCATTGGTGTTTCTGCAGGAATTACCAACGGCTTTTCATATATATCAAGACAAAAGAAAAGAAACTATGACATTCTAATAAACCATAGACATGATAAAAGATATATAGGCTTTAGAAACTTTTTTAAATGTAAAAGCTTATTTGGTTTAGATTTTGCTTTTGATGAGTTACCTAACAAAATTTACCCCTTTGACATGGATACCTTTAAAAGCTATGAAGGTAAAATTTTAGTTGGTGTGACTAATGCTAAAACTGGAGCTACTGAATATTTAAATGGTAAAGATTTAGATGAAAAATGCAATATGTTAAGAGCTAGTTGTGCTATACCTCTTTTCTTTCCTCCAGCTATAATTAATGATAATGAATATTTTGATGGAGGTATCTGTGATCCCATTCCTGTATTAAAAGCCATGGAAGATGGAAATGAAAAGCATCTAATTATTCTAACTAGACCTAAGGGGTATGTTAAAGAATTAGGTAAGGGTAATATTTTTGCTGCTAAAGTTTTAAAAAATAAATATCCTAATCTGGTAAAGCCACTTCTTACTCGTCATGAGCTTTATAATGATAGAGTTAAGTATTGTGAACAGCTTGAGAGAGATGGCAAAGCTATAATTTTAAGACCTACTGCAGAAGATGGTATAGATAGTTTTGAAAAAGATCTTAATAAAATTAAACATGCCTATAATCATGGATATAATATAGCTTTAGAAAGAATTGATGAAATTAAAAAATTCTTCAACATTTCATAAAAATGCCTATGAATAAATATATTTAAATATTTACCTATGAAACTATATAAATATTAATATATAAAACTAGTTAACTATGGAAATAGTTAACTAGTTGTTCTGTTCATGGGGACTTCAGAGAATTTACTATTTAGAGTATATAGTTATTAACCCCATTTAAATAGCAAATAAATAGCAAAATCAATATAAAAGATTTATATCCCGCCATAAATTATTCCTAATATTATTACTAATACTGTTATAAAAGTAAACCCATATTTAGCAAACGTAAAGAATTTATTTCCTAACTTTCTCTTAGTTCCTCTATTTATTTCTTCTAGCACCTGTTCTTTGTCGTACATAAAGTAAAATACTATAAATACTAGTAGTGCTGCTAATGGCGATATTACTATAGTAATTACATCTGCAAAGTTACTAAACAAATTCATATTTAAATTTAAAGGTATTGATAATACAAATGACACTAAAGCTATTAATATAGTAGATGTTTTTCTGCTTAATTTTGTTTGTGCCATAAATGATTCCACTGGCCCTTCTAGCATATTTATTGAAGAACTAATTGCTGCAAATAATACACTTAAAAAGAATAATATCATAAGTACTTGTCCACCAGGTATAGCCTTAAATATAGTTGGTATTGTTATAAATAATAGTGGTGGACCTGATGCTGGATCTAAGCCAAAGGCAAATACTGCTGGCATAATAACAAAGGATGCTAATAATGCTGCAATGGTATCAAGTACAGCAGTACTTACTGCAGACCTAGGAATGTCTAAATCCTTCTCTATGTAACTACCATATACCACCATTCCGCATCCATTTAAAGATACCGTGAAGAAGGCTTGACCAAGTGCCATTACCCATGTATTTATATTAAATAAGTATGACCATTGTGGTGATAATAGATACTTCACACCCTCTATAGCTCCAGGTAAAGTTAATGATCTAATGGCTAACAATATAAAAATTCCAAAGAGCATAGGCATTATAATTTTATTAATTTTTTCAATTCCCTTAGAAATACCTATACAAACAATTACTAAAGCTAACACTATGGCTAATAAATTCCATGGTATAGTTTGGGCGCTTCCTGCAAAGCTATCAAAGTACTTAGGTATATCAATATTTTTTATATTTCCACTAAGACTAAGACCTAAATACTTAATTATCCAACATACTACCACATTATAAAATATAAATACCCCTACAAGTCCTATGGCTGGTATGAATCCAAATAAAGTTCCTCCCTTTAACCCCCTATTCTTAAATCCTTTTTTAATTCCTGTTAGAGCTCCTCCCTCAGCACCTCTTCCAAAGGCAAACTCTGTAATTAACCCTGTTGATCCTAGTATAAGTACAAAAATAAAGTATGGTATTAAAAATACAGCTCCCCCATTTTGCCCTAACCTATAAGGAAACATCCATATGTTCCCAAGTCCTACTGCTGCTCCAATACAAGATATCACAAATCCTGCTCTACTTGTAAAGTTCTCTCTGTTCTTCATATCCTAATCTCCTTCCTAAAATAAATAAAACCACATAGACTAATTCTATGTGGTAAAATAAGAAGATATCAAACATAAAAACCACATAGATATATCTATGTGGCTTAATCACTAAACATTTGAGTATAGCAAAACTTCCTAACCATCATAGACACAAACCAAATTTGTTAAACTGGCTTGCATCTATAATTGTTTATAAATACAAACCCTATCTATAATAGCTAAGATAATATGCCATATTAACTTTTTTTGACTCAAAGTTAATTTCTCTACTCATTTTAATTCTCCTAAGTGTTATATTTTAATAAATATTATCACTCTTATATAAGCTTGTCAATAACTTTTCTCAGTATTTTTTAATATACAATAAAGATTGATTTACTTATTCATATTGCTAAAAATACTTATTCTATTGTTGTATTTCATGGTATATCTATCCATCTATGCGCATTGGATACTATACTTATTTCAATTATATTTACTGAAAGTTGACTTCCACCATAGCTTTCTTTAGTTCCTTTTCATATTAATATTTTATTCATTTTGATTTCTTTCTAATATATGTTATGATGGGATAAGTATATTTAAGGAGGTTGATGCATATGTGGGCTTTGTATAAGCTCTGTGTGTAATTAATAGTGCTTAGATTCATTTATGAATTTTACTGTGATAATTTTATATACTGAGCTTAATAAATCAACATTAAATTATTAAAAATAAGTGAGGGATTTATTATGAAAAGTACAACATATAAAGTATATGAAAGAAGCTCAAAGGAAAATTTAAAAAATCTTAGAAAATTGGGAGAAGTACCTTGTGTAATCTATGGAGAATTTTTAGAGGAACCTATCTCTGCTAAGATGAATAAGACAGAACTAATGAAAATGTTAAAAGTCAGTTACAGTGGTTCTATCATACCTATTGATTTAGAGGGAAAAACTCTAAACTGTGTAGTTAAGGATATTCAAAAGAACAACCTACACGAAATTATACATTTTGATTTACAATATGTGAAACCAAATGAAGTAATCAAACTAACTATTCCTATAAATTATATAGGACAAGAAAACTTGGAATCTAAAAGGCTAGTTTTAGAAACCTTTAGACCATATCTTGATTTTCAAGGAAATGTAGAAAAGATTCCAGAATATATCGAAGTGGATGTAGCTAATATGCAATTTAATGATAAGCTACTAGCTAAAGATATTAATATTCCAAGTGAAGTAACACTGCTTACTCCTGAGGAAACTATCTTAGCTGTAGTAAATGGCTAATGTAAAATGAAATTTAAATTAAAAAAAGTGCTGTTCTTATAAAAGACTAGCACTTTTTTCTTATATCCATTATGTATTTTTATAATTTATTTACACACACCACTCCTCTTCAACATATTATAAATTATATTGTATCAATAAAATGGAGAGTATTAATATGAGAATGGCTAATGATAAATTTAGTATTAGTGACATAATTTCTGATCACGGTATTCTTGAACCAACTGCATTTGCATTAATCGAAGGTGGACCTTTAGGACCTGAAATAAGTGGCAAAGCTTTATTTTATCCCTTAAGTGATGGAATTTTTCTTAGAATTTGTGTTAACGGTATTCCAAAATACACCTCTGAAGGGAAGCCATCACTTTTCCACGGTTTTCATATTCATGAATTCGGGAATTGTAGTATAGGTAATCCAACAGATCCTTTTATGTCTGCCGGTACACATTGGAACCCAACAAATCAGCCCCATCCTTATCATTATGGGGACCTTCCCCCACTAATTTCATCAAATGGTACTGCTGTTATGAGTGTTTATTTAAGCAGATTTTCTATACCCGATATTATTGGCAAAGCTCTTATAATCCATGAAAATGCTGATGACTTTGCTAGCCAACCTGCTGGTAATTCCGGAAAGAAATTAGCTTGTGGAGTAATAATGCATACCTAGATACTGATAGTACTTATTAGTTATCAATACAAATTTTATACAATTAGTTCACACATTTTATACCAAAGTAAAGAACTACCTCAAAACATAATTTAAGGTAGTTCTTTACTATTCTTTTTACTATTTTATAATATTTCTTTTTAAAAATTCTTTTTTACTGTTTACTATATCATCTATGGTTATAACATTTATACTATCTCTATTAAATTCTTCATCACATATTCTAATGCTCTGAGTTCTTATAAGATTATCTAAATATTGTTTTATCATAAGTCCATTCTTTATTACTAAGTTAGGATTCCCATACATGTCTATTATAGTTTTATTAAGTGCTTCTTCTCCATCCTCAGATAAGGAATATCCTTTTTTACTCAATATATTCAAAGCTATGTTGCATAGACCTCTATAATCATAGTCTTGAAAATCAAACCAAGTTGGAAATCTATAATTAAAGGCCGGATTAGATAATACTAGTCTTTTCATTCCTTCCTTTTCCCCTGAAAGAATTATTATAACCTTATTATTTTTATCCAAGAATTTAATGAAATCTGATACTATTTTATTATATTCCTGCTCCTCTAGAATAAGGTCTGCTCTATTCATTAATAATATTTTTCCTGAAAATTTACTAAATATATCTTCAATTTTTATTCCTTTATTAATCATTGCCATGAACTCATATTTATCCATCTCTACAATGTTTTTAGCCTTAACTACACCTCTACTATAATACATTTCTGAAAGAATACTAGCTACTGTTTTCTTACCTGTACCATTTTCCCCTGTAAATACTAGATTCATATACGTATTAATATCTGAACCTAACCCTAACTTCTTTCTTCTTTNNTTCTTAAAAAATCCTTTGCACGGTCATTTCCTACTAAGATATCTAGTCTACTTTCTAAGTTAAACGTGTTATCATCATCAATAACATTTATATTTTCCACATCTTTAGCATTTATAAGATTCATCTCATAAAAACTAATGTCTTCTTCTACAATCCTTATGCTTTGATTTCTAATTAACTTTTCTACATAGTTTCTTACCATTCTACCATTTCCAGATTGTGCATCTGAGTTGTTATAGATATCTACAAAACTTTTCTTTAAAGCTATATATCCATTCTTAGACAACTTAAATCCTTTTGCTTCAACAAGCTTTACAGCCATCTCAAAAAGTTCATTAGGATTATAGTCTGCAAAATTAGTCCATAGTGGAAATCTTGATCTTAACCCTATATTTACATCAAAGAATTCTTCCATTTCTTCTTCATATCCAGCTAATATAACTATTACTTCCTTTGAATAATCTTCAATTAATTTTAAAAGAGTTTCTATGGCTTCAATTCCTAAGGAGTCATTAGCAAGAGTATATGCCTCATCTATAAATAGTACTCCCCCTAAAGCTTCTTTAAACTTTTCTTCTGTCTTCTTTGGCGTTTCTCCTGGAATTTCTGATACAAAGTTAGATCTATCTGTCTCCACTAGTTGACCTACTTTTAATAATCCCATACTATTTAGCATTTCAGCTACCAATCTTGCTATACTAGTTTTACCTGTGCCTGGATTTCCTGTAAATACCATATTCAAATTTTGCTCTATCTTAGTATTTACTCCTACAGATTTTCTTTTTTCCTGGGCTACTATAAGCTTATATTGACTTCTTAATAGTTTTTTTACATCATCTAGTCCTATTATTTCATTTAACTTTTCTTCTAGATCAAACCTCGCATTAGCTTTAAAGTTAAAATTATCTCTATCTAGCAAATCAATTTCCTTATCACTATTAGTTAGATATTTTTTTGAAGCATCAATTATTGCATTTTCTACTATATTTCTTACAAACCTAGCATTACCTAAATCATTCTTGCCTATAATTTGGTTTCTTGTAAATAAATCTATTAGACCTGATTTTACATTCTTAGCTATTCTATATCCCTTAGATTTAGCTATATTTACAGCTATTTCATACATTTCTACTGGGTTGTAATCTTTAAAGTGTATAGTATTTGAAAATCTAGATTTTAGACCTTGATTAATACTTAGAAATCTTTCCATGTCCCTTTCATAACCAGCTAGTATTACTATTAAATTATCTCTATTATCTTCTATTCCCTTAAGGAGAGCATCTACTATTTCTTTTCCTATTTTATCTTCTTCGCTTTCACATAAGGAATATGCTTCATCAACAAATAATACCCCTCCTAAGGCAGAGCTTATTATATCATTTGTTCTCTTAGCTATATCATTAGTATTTTCTGTAACAAAGTCAGCTTTACTAACTTCCACAAATACACCCTTAGATAGTATCCCTAATGCATTTAAATACTCAAATGTAACTCTAGCTGCATTAGTCTTTCCCGTACCTGCATTTCCTGTAAATATCATATTCATAGATATCTTTGAAGTTTTTAGACCGAGCCTTTTCCTTATTTTTTGTACCTTCCAGTTATTTTCAACATTTATAATAAAATTCTTTAGCTTTTCTATTCCAATTATAGAATCCAACTTATACTTTACTTCTTCAAGGGTAGGCACTAGATAATTTTCTAGTTTATATATTTCAATGTCAGACTTACAATATATTTCATTCTTATCTACATATATTAAAATCTGACCTTCTCCATAAAGTCCTTCTTTTTGTATTAGATTCATAATTGGTTTATAGATTTTATAGGATATATATTCACTAATGCCAAAATTACTATCTTCTTTGAAATTTTCTTGAAGGAAACTACAAATTCCAAAGTTATCTTCCTCTTTATTTTCTATTCCCAACACTATATTTACTTGCATATGCTTTTGTATGTTATCTATAGACCTTAAAACTTCTCTTCTAATTACTTTGTTTTGTTCTTCTTTTGTAAGTCTTTTAGTATATAATACCGCTTCTTTATTCTCTAAAATTTCATCTTCAAATACATTATCCTCATTATTATAAATAAATACAAAAAATTTATTATGACAAATAAATTCCCCTATATTACCTTTATCTTTAATATCTGCTTCAATAAGAAATTTATTTTTCATTATGTAGCTATCTTTTAACTTTAAACATGTATTAGGATATATTTCTGATAAAACATTTAATATATCTTTTGAAGCCTTCTCAGTATTTTTAAACATGACAACTTGAGAATTACTATTTAAACTTTCATATAAGTCACTTAAGAAAGCATTATATCCTAAATTAAAATTATAAGAAGCTAAGTCTATTTCATCTATACAATAATTTTCAGTTATTCCTTCTTTGTTAAGCTCCTCAAATAACAGCCTTACACTAGCTTTTTTAAAGGTTCCTCCTTTACCAGCTAAAAGTAATATTCCCTTATTATCTTCTAAAAACTTTTCTTTAAAATAAGTACATAGTTTATGAATAAAGTCTTCTTGACCTATTATTTCATTGTTTAACTTCTTCTCTATATTAAAAAATCTATTATTTAAACTTTTGTTTTCCATATTAATAATCTCACCCTTTCTTTTGTTTATATAATCATCTTTATATTATAATTTCCTTACTGATTATATAACTATTCAATTTATATAAATTACTTTATATTCTATCAGATTTTTTCCATGATTCTTCATAAATATTAAATTTTGATAACCATTACTTATTAATTTTATTTAAATCTTATAAATATTTAAACTATATAAATATAAATAAGAGTCACCATTGAAATTCAATGATAACTCTTCCATTAAAATTATATATCATATATTTCTTTTAAATCCTTTTGTAATTGAATTTTCCCTCTTGATATTAATAAATATCCCTTTTTCTCTAGCTCTTTAAGTTTTCGACTTATTACTTCTCTTGAAGAATCTAGCTCAAAGGCAAGCTCTCCATGGGTTGTATAAATTATTTTAGCATTCTTACTAATTAATAATTTAATTAACCTTTTCTCTAAGGATTCATGAATTCTTGCCTCTTTATTTTCTATAACCCCTCTAAATTTTGCATATAGATCTTTATAAATAACTTGCATAAATCTAAAATCTCTTAATAAATAGGCTTTTACTATATCTGATGGCAAAATAGCAATCAAAGAATCTTGCATAGCTATTCCTTCAATATTTAGCGATTGACAATTTACAAAACAACTTAATGCTTCATGACATAGCTCTCCACTCTCTACATTATATAAATTAGTTTCATCTCCATCTTCTGTTATCTTTTGTACTTTTATAATCCCACTTATTACAAATAACATACCTATACAGTTTCCACTATCTGTTTTCAAATATTCTCCACTTAATAAATTCTTAANNACTATAATCTATTTCTTTTAAAACAGGATAAGCATTATATAAAGCTTCAAGCCTTTTATTAAATACATATAAACTATTCAATGTAGAATCCTCCTTTAAAAAATTGTCTGTGTGACTATATCACATATTTTCTTTTAATTATACCTTTATAATATGATTACTACAACATTTATAAAACAGGAGGAATTTAATTTATGGAAAAGAAAATTGTTAAGAGAAAGGCTTATGTGGATACTAGCTACTGTGTAGCCTGTGGCGCTTGTGAAAAAGTCTGTCCCCTTGGAGCCATTACTATTAACAAGGGTATTTTTTCAAAGGTTGATTGTGATAGGTGTGTTGGATGTGGAAAGTGTGTTAAAGCTTGTCCTGCATCTACTATAGAAATTAAACAACTAGGAGGTAACTAATGAAAAAGAAAAAAAGACATCTTTATGAATATCTTTGGATACTATCTTCCCTATATTTAATTTTAGGGTTGTTTAATATACTTTTTGCTTGGCTAGGATTAATTTGTTTTATTGTACCCTTATTAATTTCAATAGTTAAAGGGAATAAAGGCTATTGTAATAAATACTGTGGTAGAGGACAACTATTAGACTTATTAGGTAATAAATTCAAATTATCAAGAAATAAGCCTATTCCTAAATTTTTAAAGTCTAAATATTTTAGATATGGATTTTTAATATTTTTCTNNTCATTAACATCATATTTAACACCTATTTAGTTTTCCAAGGCACAAATACTCTAAAAGAAGTTCTTACTATATTTTGGACCTTTAAACTACCTTGGAATTTTACTGATTTATCCTATGCTTCTCCTTGGATAGTTCAATTTGGTTTTGGCTTCTACAGCTTAATGTTAACTTCAACTCTCCTAGGTATAATTACCATGGCCCTTTATAAACCGCGTTCTTGGTGTGTTTATTGTCCAATGGGTACCATGACTCAAGGAATTTGTATAATTAAAGATATGAAAAAATAGAGGGCTAGCCCTCTATTTGTTATTTACTAGAATCTAAAATCACGTTTTCCTTCATTAAGTTCTTTTAGGTGTTCCTCTACAATACCCTTAACTTTAGGATTAGGAATTTTCATAGCTTCATTTTTTATGACTTCTTCGCCTTTAGCTTTTGTATCTTCAGATGCATAATCTTCCAGATACTCCTTTAATGTCATAAGGGCGTTAGGTAAACAACAGTTAGAAATTTGACCTGATTTTACTAGCTTCATAAATCTGTCTCCAGTTCTCCCTTCACGGTAACAAGCAGTACAAAAACTAGGTATATAACCCATTCCAAGTAACCAATTTACTATCTCATCTAAGGTTCTTGTATCACTGATATCAAATTGTGCTGAATTCTCATCTTCCTTTTCCTTCTTAGCATATCCTCCAACACTTGTACACGAAGCTCCACTAATTTGAGAAACTCCAAGATGAAGTACTCTTTCTCTAGATTTTTGAGATTCTCTTGTAGATACAATAATTCCTGTATAAGGTACTGAAATACGTAATATTGCAACAATCTTTGCAAATATATCATCAGAAATTCCATTAGTAAAGTCTTCTGGATTTACTTCATCTGCAGGACAAATTCTAGGTACACTAATAGTATGTGGTCCTACTCCCATGGCTGCTTCTAAATGCTCTGCATGCATAAGTAATCCAACAAAATCATACTTATACATGTTTAATCCAAATAAAACTCCTATACCAACGTCATCTATACCACCCTCCATAGCTCTATCCATAGCTTCAGTGTGATAATTATAATCATGCTTTGGTCCCGTCGGATGTAATTCTTCATATAACTTTTTATTATAGGTTTCTTGGAATAATATATATGTTCCTATTCCAGCATCTTTTAGTTTTCTATAATTCTCAACAGTAGTAGCTGCAATGTTTACATTTACTCTTCTTATAGCACCATTTTTATGTTTTATACTGTATATTGTCTTTATACTTTCTAATACATATTCTATAGGAGAATTTATAGGATCTTCTCCGGTTTCTAATGCAAGTCTTTTATGTCCAAGATCCTGTAATGCAATTACTTCTTTCTTAATCTCTTCTTGAGTAAGTTTCTTTCTTGCTATATGTTTATTTCCATGGTGATAAGGACAGTATATACATCCATTAACACAATAATTAGAAAGGTATAATGGAGCAAACATTACTATACGATTACCGTAAAATTTATTCTTTATCTCCATAGCTAGTTCTTCTATTTTCTTATTTTCTTCTTCTAAATCACATTCTAATAGTACTGCTGCTTCTTGGTAATTTAAACCTTTACATTCTCTAGCCTTCTCTATAATACTATTTATTAACTCTTTATTATTTTTATTTTTCTTAGCATATTCAAGGGTTGATAATATTTCTCCGTCATGAATAAATTCAGTAGCTACCTTAGATTTCACATTATACATACATCTACTCTTCTTTCCTAATAAGATTTTAAGTACTTTATTTTAATATCTACCTAACTCGTTCTGATTTTATATAATAATTATTCTACTTCTTTGAATAGATTGTTTTTACAGTGATACCATCAAGCATACCTAATTTACCAGATAATGAACTAATAATATCATTAGTTGCATCTATTATTACGCTGATAACACACACCTCCTTGTCACGATATGGTACACCCATTCTCCCAACAATATATTGTCCATAGTCATGTAAAATATTATTTAGTTTTTCTGTAGCCGAAGTATCCTCCACTATAATACCAATCAACGCGATTCTTGTTTCCAAAGCTCATGCTCCTCTCAAAAAAATACTCTCTGCATCCCAAAAGAGAGCAGAGATAGTATATCGCTATCCTACACCGCCTTATCACTTGGGCTAACCCTCATGCACTTCAGAACGATTTAAATTCATCAATCTTCCTCCTTAGATTAATCCTTAGAGTCAGACTATATTTTTATTTTAACACCTACTACAAATATTATCAATTATTACTTGTACATTGAAAATCACTTTATATTTGTATACAATTAACTAGGACAAACATTTAAAATTTAAGAAGTGGTTTAACAAAAGACTAGAAAGGATATTGATTATGGAGAACTTAATTTTATCACTTAATGTAGTTTTACCCTTGTTTTTTACTATGGCTTTAGGATATGTATTAAAGCGATTAAAAATGTTTGATGATAATACTTTAAAGGTTATGAATAGTATCACCTTTAAGGCTTTTTTGCCTCTATTGTTATTTTATAATATATATAAAACAGATTTAAAGGGAGCGATAAATCTCAAACTAATATTCTTTGCACTTATAAGTGTCACTCTTACCTTCGTAATACTGTGTATTATCATTCCTCTCATTGAAAAGAATAATCAAAAACGTGGTGTTTTAATACAAGGTATATTTCGTAGCAACTTCGTAATATTTGGTTTACCTGTGGCATGCTCACTATTTAGTGATGATAAAGTGGGAGTTGTAGCTATACTAATAGCAACCGTTGTACCTCTTTTTAATATGTTAGCAGTAATCGCCTTAGAGATTTTTAGATGTGGAAAGCTAGATATTAAAAATACTTTAAAAGGAATTATCACTAATCCTTTAATTATAGCATCGGCAATTGGACTCTTCTTTCTTTCCTTAGGAATAAAACTTCCAACAGCTATTGAAAAATCTGTAAGTGATATATCAAGGATCGCTACACCTCTCTCCCTTATTTTACTTGGAGGTTCCTTTGCTTTCACCGATGTAAAAACTCATTTAAGACAAACTATAATAGGTGTTACCGGTAGACTTATTATAATTCCTGGTATTCTTATGCCTATAAGTATATGGTTAGGTTTTAGAGATGTAGAACTTTTAGCTTTAATGCTTATCTTTGCATCTCCTACTGCTATTTCTTCCTTTACTATGGCTCAAAAAATGGATGCTGATAGTGATTTAGCTGCTCAAATAGTAGTATTTACTTCAGCCTTTTGTATACTTACAGTATTCCTATGGATATTCCTCTTGAAACAATTTAGTTTGATTTAGAGTATAGCTTGAATGTTTAACTAAACTAACTTAAAATAATTTATCAATTTTTACAATACATTGATTTTACACTATACAATTAAAATTTAATAACAAAAATAACTGTGTGAAAACAGAAATGTTACTTTCTATTTTCACACAGTTATTTTATTTCTCATTATGTTTTAGTGATGATTACATCCATCATGATTACAAGTATGATTCATCGCAAATTCTGATAACTCACCTTTTTTAAGCTTCTCTAAGTTTGCACTTATAGTTCCTTCTGCTGCTTTATAAACCTTTATTCCTAAAGAATTCAACTTAACTATAGCTCCTTGACCAATACCACCTACAACTACAGCATCTACTACTTCTCCTGATAGTGCTTTCATTGGTTGGCACATGCCATGCTGATGACCTAAATCACCATTTCCTATAGTCTTTACATCATTAGTTTCTAAATTACATACTACAAACATTGGAGCTGTTCCAAAATGTCCATATGGTGTACTATCCATACCTTCATTAGATTTAACTGGAAAACAAACTTTCATTACTCTTCCTCCTTTAATCTCTCTTTACAGCATCTTTTTACCAATTTACAACTTTTTTCACATTGTGAAGCATGAAAACTTTCTACACTTATATTAAACTTATCATCTATTGAGCATATATCATCAGCAATTAATACATTAATAAATTCTATAGCTTTTTCTAAAACTTTCTTATTTAAGTCATAGATTACATGATATCCTCTTTTGTAACCTACAATTAAATCTACTTCCTTAAGAATTTTAATATGTTGTGATACCGCAGCTTCAGAAATCTGTAAATGCTTAGCTATTCCCTTTGCACAAATATTCTTCTTAGATAATAATATTAGTATTTTTATTCTTGTTTCATCACCAATAGCTTTAAAAACTTTTACACTTTCTATCATATATACTCCTTTAATATTATAATTTAATTAAGCATCGACTTAATTAAATTATAATACTCTTAAGTAATTATATCAACTCTAAATTAAAATATTTTATAAAATAGTTAAAATTACTTTCTTTTAGTCCCTACATAGGATCCAATACCACCTAAAACATTAATCACATTAAATCCTTGCTTAGTCAATCTCCTACAAGCAAGTGAGCTTCTAGAACCTGTTTGACATACGAGATAATATTCACTATCTTTTTTAAGATATCTATCTGGATTACTTAAAAGATCTCCTATTGGAATATTTTTAGCTGATTTTAAACTTCCACTTCTATATTCATATACTTCTCTAATATCTATTAAATTAACCTTACCTCCTAAACTATCTATATCATTCACACTTATAACTTTTCCATTATCTCTTTTAAAAAAATTTAACATTATAACTCCTCCTTATATAAGGTAATTTTTAATAAGCTTTTCATTATAAGTATATTTTACTTCTGTTAATCTTATATTTATGTGATTAAATCACTTATTGTTTATTGTTAGGATTCATATTAATTGTATATGCATTGATTTATGATTTAATAAACTTTCATGTTTATAATCCACAATAAAAAATGAGAACTATAAACATGAAAGTTTATGGTTCTCATTTTTTATTTTAGTTGAATGTTCTAGTATAACCCAACAGTATAATATATTTTCTTCCTATTTTAGTGCTTCACATATGACTGATTCATGAAAGTCAGTATTCAATAAATCCATAAAGACTTCATCAAACTCATTATTTCCATATATAATAGCGTTTCTTCTTCTTCCTATCTCTTTAAAGCCAATCTTCTTGCATAAGTTAATAGCCCTTTCATTAAAAGAAAAAGTCTCTATCATTACGTTTCTAAGATTTATCACATTAAAAGCAAAATCCAATATTAGCTTTGTTGCTTCTGTTCCTATACCTTTATTTCTATGATTTGAATCTCCAATAAACATTCCAAGAACAGCATTTCTGTATATGTGGCTTATTCTCATAAGTCTTATAACCCCTATGGCCTCGTCATTTTCAGAGTCAATTATATAGAAGGCATATCCTCTCTCATTCATACCATTTAAATACTCTCTTTGAGCATCAACTGTTATCATATCTGATATATCTCCAGTTCTTATGGAAACTCTCAAGTCATTGCTCCATCGAGCTACTTTATCTGCTAGTGTAGCATCTGCTGGAGAAAGATAACATTTATCTCCAACTAGTTTCTTTAAAAATTCCATATATATCTCACTTTCTTTTATGCATATTAAATCTATTGTATTTTAAGTAAACTCCTTCTCACATGCACTGTTTTAAAGGAAACTCCTTCTCATATATATTCGAATGAGTAAGTTCCACTGACCAAATATAAAATTTGGAGTGATATTGCTAAAGCAACCTTTCGCTTCGCTCTCGAAGAAA
>DKGY01000108.1 GCA_002453475.1 Clostridium sp. UBA6758
CAGGAGTTGTAACTTCTATAATTGAATAATTAAGATTTTTAATAGGACTGGGTTCTAAACCTAGTCCTTTTAAAAGAAAACACAATAAGATATCTTTAATGATTTTATAGTATAATGGGCGCAAGGAATTATTTACAATTGACATAAGTGTTAACTTGTGATAAGTTGTTTAAGTAGCAATTGCGGTTAACGATATATTATCAAGAGAAGAAATTATTGGTTTTATAAATAAGATTAAATACGCATAAACTAGGAGGTGTAGATTGTGAGAGTTAAAATAACTTTAGCATGTACTGAATGTAAACAAAGAAACTACAACACAATGAAAAATAAAAAGAATAATCCAGACAGAATCGAAATGCAAAAATACTGCAGATTCTGCCACAAACATACACTTCATAAAGAAACAAAATAGTTCTTTTAGAACTTGAAATATTTTGGGGATGTGAAAATTATGGCTGAAAAAGTTGAGGGTAAGGCGATTAACCCTAAAAAACGAATGAAGATAGTGCAGTTTTTTATCGACTTAAAAGCGGAATTTAAAAGAGTAACATGGCCTACAAAAGAAGAGCTTAAAAAAGCTCTTATGGCGGTAATATGCTTTTGTTTTCTTTATGTAATAATTGTAGGTTTGTTAGATGCTGGTTTTAAAAACCTTTTTAATTTGATTTTTAAATAATTTAAAAGGGAGGTAAGGGGACGATAGAATTATGGCCCCTGTAACTATGGCAGAAGAAAAAGCTAGGTGGTATGTAGTTCATACATATTCTGGATATGAAANNCTAATCTTGAAAAAGCTATTGAAAATAGAAATCTTGAAGAATTCGTTCATGATATTCAAGTACCTATGGAAGAGCAAGTAGAAATCAAGGATGGCAAAGAAAAAGTTACATTAAGAAAAGTATTCCCAGGATATGTGATGGTTAAGATGGTTATGACTGATGACTCTTGGTATATTGTTAGAAATACTAGAGGGGTTACTGGGTTCGTAGGTCCTGGATCAAAACCGGTGCCTTTAACAGATGATGAAATTCACAATATGGGAATAGTTGAAAAACAAGTTACTGTAGATGTTGAAGTTGGAGAACAAGTGAAGGTTGTATCAGGACCATTTGAAGACTTTGTTGTCGCAATTACTGAAATATCTATAGAAAAACATAAAATTAAAGGATTAGTTAACATGTTTGGCAGAGAAACCTCTGTTGAACTTGATTTTAATCAAATACAAAAACTTTAAGACTTAGTAGAATGATGTCTAAAAGACTAAATTCTATTTAAGTGGGAGGACTTATAAAAGTCCGATTACCACAATATAGGAGGTGTAAACTCATGGCTAAGAAAATAACAGGAATGATAAAACTTCAACTTCCTGCAGGAAAGGCAACACCAGCACCACCAGTAGGACCTGCACTTGGTCAACACGGTGTAAATATTATGGGATTCTGTAAGGAGTTCAACGCAAAAACTGCGGATCAACCAGGTATGATAATACCAGTTGTAATTACAGTTTACCAAGATAGATCATTTAGTTTTATACTAAAAACTCCACCAGCAGCAGTATTATTAAAGAAAGCAGCTGGAATAGAGAGTGGATCAGGTGTTCCAAACAGAACTAAGGTTGCGACAGTTTCAGCAGCTAAAGTTAAAGAGATAGCTGAATTAAAGATGCCAGACTTAAATGCTGCATCATTAGAAGCTGCTATGAACATGATAGCTGGAACAGCTAGAAGCATGGGAATAGTAATCGAAGAGTAATTTCAATTAATTCGGTGGGAGGCAAAAACCGTTAATACCACAAAGGAGGATGCAAAATGGCTAAAATGGGAAAGAATTACATAGAAAGCGCTAAGTTAATAGACAAGAATGCTCTATACACACCAGCAGAATCTATGGAACTTGCAATAAAAACATCAAAAGCTAAATTCGATGAAACAATCGAAGTTCACGTAAGACTTGGTGTTGACCCAAGACATGCAGATCAACAAGTAAGAGGAGCAGTAGTACTTCCTCATGGAACAGGTAAAACTGTTAGAGTATTAGTTTTCGCTAAAGGAGATAAAGCAAAAGAAGCAGAAGCTGCTGGAGCTGATTTCGTTGGAGCAGAAGAACTAGTAGATAAAATCCAAAAAGAGAACTGGTTTGAGTTTGACGTAGTTGTAGCTACTCCAGATATGATGGGTGTAGTTGGAAGACTAGGTAGAGTATTAGGACCTAAAGGTTTAATGCCAAACCCTAAATCAGGTACTGTTACATTTGATGTAGCAAAAGCTCTAAATGATATTAAAGCTGGTAAAGTTGAATACAGAGTAGATAAAACAGCTATAGTTCACGTAGGCGTTGGTAAGAAATCTTTCGGATCTGAAAAGTTAATGGATAACTTCCATACTTTAATGGATGCTATTGTTAAGGCTAAACCAGCTGCTGCAAAAGGACAATATATTAAATCTGTTACTGTAGCATCAACTATGGGACCAGGAGTTAAAATTAATCCAACAAAAGTGTTAGATTAGTATTGCATTAAATTTTTTAATGTGTTACAATACAAAAAGTTGAATATATTCCGTAGACAGTAGGTGCTGAAAAGCGTAACTAAATACCTGCCGAGGATGCTAATAAATGATTTTATTGGTCTCTTCGTGTCTGCGGAGAGACCTTAATTTTTTAATATACAGTGAAAGCTGTAAGGAGGTGGATACACAGTGCAAAGTAAAAATAGATCTTTAAAAGAAGCAAAAGTTGCTGAAATAAAGGAAAAGTTAGAAAAAGCTCAAGGAGTTGTTCTTAGTGAGTATCAAGGACTAAATGTTGAAGAAGATACACAATTAAGAAAAGCACTAAGAGAAGCAGGTGTTGAATATAGAGTATATAAAAATACACTAGTTACATTAGCTGCTAAGGAATTAGGAATTGAAGGATTAGATCAATATCTTCAAGGACCAGTTTCAATAGCTTTAGGATATGATGATCCAACATCACCAGCTAGAGTTTTAAATGACTTTGCAAAAACTCATAAAAAACTTCAATTAAAAGCAGGAGTAATCCAAGGTGAGTTATTTGGTGAAGCTCAAATTAAAGAGATCGCATCAATTCCATCAAGAGATGTACTTATTGCAAAACTACTTGGAAGCTTCAAGGCTCCACTTTCAAACTTAGCATATTTATTAAATGCTATAGCTGAGAAAAAAGGTCAAGAAGCAGCAGAGTAATTAGTCTAAGTAAGAATTAAAAAACGTAGAGAAAATAAAAAATATAATTTAAAAATTTCGGAGGTGCATTTTAAAATGACAAGAGAAGAGATAATTCAAGCTATAAAAGATATGAGTGTTTTAGATTTAAACGAGTTAGTTAAGGCTTGTGAAGAAGAATTTGGAGTGAGTGCAGCAGCACCAGTAGCAGTTGCAGGTGGAGCAGTTGCTGGAGCAGCAGCTGAAGAAAAAACTGAGTTCGACATAGTATTAACTAATGCTGGAGCAGGAAAAATAAAAGTTATAAAAGTTGTTAGAGAATTAACTGGATTAGGATTAAAAGAAGCTAAAGATATAGTTGATGGAGCTCCTAAAACAATTAAAGAAGGCGTAAGCAAAGAAGACGCTGAAAGCATGAAAGCTAAACTTGAAGAAGTTGGAGCTACTGTAGAAGTAAAATAGTAAGTCAATGGATTTACATTGTGGAGTACTTAAATTAAGTACTCCATTTTTGTAACAAAAGAAATAAAGACAACTTAATAAATAAGTTTATTATATATTGACATTAAATAAAAATAATGATAATATAATTCAATGCGAATAAAGTTAATCAAGTCATGTGTATATTCATATTTAAGGAAAAAGTTCTTCGTATATTTATATAGAATTATAATTATGTGAATATTTTTCTACAAATTGGATAGAATTGCATGATGAATAAGTGTAAGTCCGAAACACAAAGTCCTAGGGGAAAGTGTGTCTTGGGTTATTTTAGTTTATACAAGGGGTGAAAATTATATGGTACATCCTGTAAAAGTTGGTAAAAGGGAAAGAATGAGTTTTTCCAAAGTAAAAGATACGGCTGAAATGCCAAACTTAATCGAAGTTCAAATTGATTCATACGATTGGTTTTTAGCTGAAGGATTGCACGAGGTATTCGATGATATTAATCCTATACAAGATTATACTGGCAACTTATCTTTAGAATTTGTCAACTATAAATTGGATATGGAGAACATTAAGTATTCTGTTGAGCAGTGCAAAGAAAGAGATACTACTTATGCAGCACCATTAAAGGTGAAAGTTAGGTTACAAAATAATGAAACAGGAGAAATAAAGGAACAAGAAGTTTTTATGGGTGATTTCCCAATAATGACTGATCAAGGTACCTTTGTTATTAATGGAGCTGAAAGAGTTATAGTAAGCCAGTTAGTTAGATCTCCAGGAGTATATTATAATTATACTGTTGATAAGACTGGTAAAAAATTATTTTCTTCAACAGTTATACCAAATAGAGGAGCTTGGTTAGAATACGAGACTGACTCTAATGATGTAATTTATGTGAGAATAGACAAGACAAGGAAGTTACCTATCACAGTACTTATGAGGGTAATGCTAAACTATGGAAGTGATGCTGAAATTCTTGAGGTTTTTGGAGAAGAAGAAAGACTTAAGGCATCATTAGAAAAAGATAATACAAAAGAAAAGAATGATGCATTACTAGAGATTTATAAGAGACTAAGACCTGGTGAGCCACCAACTGTGGATAGTGCCATTTCATTAATAGAGTCCTTATTCTTTGATGCCAAAAGATATGATTTGTCAAAAGTGGGTAGATACAAATTTAATAAGAAGTTAGCTGTTAAATGGAGAATCACTAATCAAACAGCTGCTGAAAATATAATTAATCCTTCTACAGGTGAGATTATAGTTGAAAAGGGAAATAAGATAAGCAGAGAATTAGCTGCAGAAATACAAAACTTGGGTATAAATTCTGTAGACATTCAAGTTGATGATAGAGTTATAAGAGTTATAGGAAATAACTTTGTTGATTTATCTAAGCATGTAAGCTTTGATATTTCTGAATTAAACATTAAAGAGTATGTTCACTATCCTACATTAAAAGCGATATTAGAAACATATCACAATGAAGATGAAATTAAAGAGCAAATAAAGGCTAACGTAAACAAGTTGGTTCCAAAACATATAATTAGAGACGACATATATGCTACATTGAGCTATGAGTTGGGATTACCGTACGGAATAGGATATGTAGATGACATAGACCATTTGGGAAATAGAAGATTAAGATCTGTAGGTGAATTATTACAAAACCAATTCAGAATTGGTTTATCAAGAATGGAAAGAGTAGTCAAAGAAAGAATGACTGTTCAAGATCAAGAAATAATTACTCCACAGGCATTAATAAATATAAGACCTGTTGTGGCAGCTATAAAGGAGTTCTTTGGAAGCTCACAGCTATCACAATTCATGGATCAAACAAATCCACTATCTGAGTTAACACACAAAAGAAGATTATCTGCATTAGGACCAGGAGGATTATCAAGAGAAAGAGCTGGATTTGAAGTAAGAGACGTTCACTATTCTCACTATGGAAGAATGTGTCCTATCGAGACACCTGAAGGTCCTAACATAGGGTTAATTAACTCATTAGCTACATATGCTAAGGTTAATGAATATGGATTTATGCAGACTCCATATAGAGTTGTTGACAAGGAAACAGCTAGAGCTACAGATAAGATTATATATATAACTGCTGATGAAGAGGATAATTATCTTGTAGCACAAGCTAGTGAGCCATTATCTGAAGACGGAAGTTTCATAGATAAAAAGGTTACTGTTAGAGAAAAATCAGAAGTTATAATAGTACCAAGAGAGCAAGTAGACCTAATTGATATATCTCCAAGACAGATTGTATCCGTTGCGACAGCAATGATACCTTTCTTAGAGAATGACGATGCTACTCGTGCACTGATGGGATCAAACATGCAACGTCAAGCAGTTCCACTTCTAAAAACACAAGCACCAGTAGTTGGTACTGGTATAGAATATAAAGCTGCAGTAGACTCAGGAGTATTACCTAAGGCTAAGAATGCAGGGGTTGTATCCTATGTTAGTGGAAATGAAATAAGAATAAAAAGAGATATAGATGGTGGGACAGATGTATATAACCTATTAAAATTCAAGAGATCTAACTCTGGTACTTGTATAAATCAACGTCCTATAGTTGATAAAGGAGNNCATACAGTTTTAGCTGATGGTCCATCTACGGATTTAGGTGAAATTGCATTAGGTAAAAACATTAGAATTGGATTTATAACTTGGGAAGGTTATAACTATGAGGATGCTATGCTTATATCTGAGGAACTAGTAAGAGATGATATCTTTACTTCGGTTCACATTGAAGAGTATGAGTCAGAAGCTAGAGATACTAAACTAGGACCAGAAGAGATTACAAGAGACATACCAAACGTAGGTGAGGATGCTCTAAAAGATATAGATGAGCGTGGAATAATAAGAATAGGTGCAGAAGTAAGATCAGGAGATATTTTAGTAGGTAAAGTTACTCCTAAGGGCGAGACTGAACTAACAGCAGAAGAAAGATTATTAAGAGCTATATTCGGAGAGAAGGCAAGAGAAGTAAGAGATACTTCACTAAGAGTTCCTCATGGAGAAGCGGGTATAATTGTAGATGTGAAAGTATTTACAAAAGAAAATGCTGATGAACTTCCACCGGGTGTTAATCAATTAGTAAGATGTTATATAGCTCAAAAGAGAAAAATATCTGTTGGAGATAAGATGGCAGGAAGACACGGTAATAAAGGTGTTATATCTAGAGTATTACCATTAGAAGATATGCCATTCTTACCTGATGGAAGACCACTTCAGATATGTTTAAATCCACTAGGAGTACCATCACGTATGAATATAGGGCAGGTACTTGAGGTTCATTTAGGATGGGCTGCTAGTGAACTTGGATGGCATATAGCTACTCCAGTATTTGATGGCGCTTTAGATACAGAAATTCAAGATTGCTTAGAAAAAGCAGGATATAATAGGGATGGTAAAACTGTACTTTATGACGGAAGAACAGGAGAAGCATTTGATAATAGGGTTACAGTAGGATACATGTATATATTAAAGCTGCACCACTTAGTTGATGATAAGATACATGCTAGATCTACAGGACCATATTCATTAGTTACTCAACAACCATTGGGTGGTAAAGCTCAATTTGGAGGACAAAGATTTGGTGAGATGGAAGTTTGGGCCCTTGAGGCTTATGGATCAGCTCATACACTTCAGGAAATTCTAACTGTTAAGTCAGATGATGTTGTAGGTAGAGTTAAAACTTATGAGGCTATTGTAAAAGGTGAAAATATACCTGAGCCAGGAGTTCCAGAATCATTTAAGGTACTTATTAAAGAACTTCAAGCATTATGCTTAGATATTAAGCTTTTAGATGAGAATCATGAGGAAATTAAACTTAAAGAATCAGTTGATGAAGAAGTTGAAGACTTAGAGGTAAACATAGAAGGCAATGAGGATTCCTTTACAAAAGAACCTGTGAAAGAATATGTTGAGCCAATAGATACTGATTCATCAGATGCGGAAGAGGATTCAGACTTTGAAGACGTTAAGTTAGATGATTTTGATGATGAATTAGAGCCGGATCTAGATTCAGATTTAGATATTGATTTAGAATCTGACCTAGACAGTGATTTAGTTTTAGATGATTTTAATGATGAACATTAAATTGAAGGGAGGATGTACCCTTGTTTGAATTAAATAATTTTGATGCAATACAAATAGGGCTAGCTTCACCAGAACAGATCAGAGAGTGGTCTAGAGGGGAAGTAAAGAAACCTGAAACAATCAACTATAGAACATTAAAACCAGAAAGAGATGGTCTGTTCTGCGAGAGAATATTTGGGCCAATGAAAGACTGGGAATGTCATTGTGGTAAATACAAAAGAGTTAGATACAAAGGTATAGTGTGTGACAGATGCGGAGTTGAAGTTACAAAATCTAAAGTAAGGCGTGAAAGAATGGGGCACATAGAGCTTGCTGCTCCTGTATCTCACATTTGGTATTTTAAAGGAATCCCATCTCGTATGGGATTAATCCTTGATATGTCACCACGTTCTTTAGAAAAAGTACTCTATTTTGCTGCTTATGTAGTGTTAGATCCAAAAGATACGCCACTTGATAAGAAGCAAATATTAACAGAAAAAGACTATAGAGAAGCTGTAGATAAATATGGGTATGATGGCTTTGTAGCAGGAATGGGTGCAGAATCTGTAAAAGTTTTATTACAAGATATAGATTTAGATAAGCTTTCTGCAGAACTTAAAGAAGATTTTAAAACAAGTACAGGACAAAAGAAAATAAGAACTATTAGAAGACTTGATGTGGTAGAGTCATTTAGAAAATCAACTAATAAACCAGAGTGGATGATTATAGATGTAATACCTGTTATACCACCAGATTTAAGGCCAATGGTACAATTAGATGGTGGAAGATTTGCTACATCTGACTTAAATGATTTATACAGAAGAATCATAAACCGTAACAACCGTCTTGCCCGTCTTTTGGAGCTGGGAGCTCCGGACATCATTGTCCGCAACGAAAAGCGTATGCTTCAGGAAGCGGTGGATGCTCTTATCGACAACGGCAGAAGGGGCAGACGGGTAACCGGACCGGGAAACCGTGCCTTAAAGTCTCTTTCCGATATGTTAAAGGGAAAACAGGGCCGTTTCCGTCAGAACCTTTTAGGAAAGCGTGTTGACTATTCCGGCCGTTCTGTTATCGTAGTAGGACCGGAGCTTAAGATATACCAGTGCGGTCTGCCAAAAGAAATGGCGATCGANNAGAAGAGTTATAAATAGAAATAATAGACTTAAAAAGTTACTTGATTTACAAGCACCTGATATTATCGTTAGAAATGAGAAAAGAATGCTTCAAGAAGCAGTAGATTCACTAATTGATAATGGAAGAAGAGGTAGACCAGTAACAGGTCCAGGAAATAGACCATTAAAATCTTTATCAGATATGCTTAAAGGAAAGCAAGGAAGATTTAGACAAAACTTACTTGGTAAGCGTGTTGACTACTCTGGACGTTCAGTTATCGTTGTAGGACCTGAACTTAAGATGTATCAATGTGGACTTCCAAAAGAGATGGCATTAGAATTATTTAAGCCATTTGTTATGAAAAAATTAACTGAAAGTGGAGTTGCACACAACATTAAGAGTGCAAAGAGAATGGTTGAAAGAGTTCAGCCTCAAGTATGGGATGTCCTTGAAGAAGTTATTCAAGATCATCCAGTATTACTTAACCGTGCTCCTACACTTCATAGATTGGGAATTCAAGCCTTCCAACCAATACTTGTAGAAGGAAGAGCTATAAAACTACATCCGCTTGTATGTACAGCATATAATGCTGACTTTGATGGAGACCAAATGGCAGTACACGTTCCTCTATCAGTAGAAGCACAAGCAGAAGCTAGATTNNAATTTTTAATGCTTGCAGCGCACAATATTATGAAAGCTTCTGATGGTAAACCAGTTTGTGTACCTACTCAAGATATGGTTCTTGGCTCTTACTACTTAACATTAGATAAAGAAGGAGCTAAGGGTGAAGGAAGAATGTTCTCGTCACCAGAAGAAGTAATGATGGCTTATGAAGCTAAAGATGTAGATATACATGCAGCTATTAAAGTTAAAGTATCCAAAATTATTAATGGAGAAAAACTTTTTGGTATTATTGATACTACATTAGGAAAGCTGATATTTAATGAATCAATACCTCAAAACCTAGGTTTTGTAGATAGATCTATACCTGATAATGAATTCAAATTAGAGATAGATTTCTTAGTAAGTAAGAAAAATTTAGGAAATATAATAGATAAGTGTTATACATTATATGGTCCATCTGAAACATCTAAGATGCTTGATAATATAAAAGCAAAAGGATATCATTTCTCTACTATCGGAGCTGTAACAGTAGCTGTTTCTGACATGGAAGTTCCAGAAATTAAGAAAGAATTACTTGCTGATGCTGATAATACTATTGATAAGATAGAAAAGATGTATAGAAGAGGATTCATATCTGAAGATGAAAGATATGAAAAAGTTATAGACAAGTGGACAAAAACAACTGAAGAAGTAGCTGACGCTCTTATGGATAGCTTAGATAAGTTTAATCCGATAAACATGATGGCTGATTCGGGAGCCAGGGGATCTAAGAGCCAGATTAAACAGTTAGCAGGTATGAGAGGACTTATGGCTAGTCCATCAGGTAAAATCATTGAGCTTCCAATTAGAGCTTCATTCAGAGAAGGACTTGAAGTATTAGAATATTTCATATCTACTCACGGAGCTAGAAAAGGAAATGCTGATACAGCTCTTAAAACAGCGGACTCTGGATACTTAACAAGAAGACTTGTTGATGTTAGCCAAGATGTTATAGTTAGACAAGAGGACTGTGGAACTAAAGAAGGTTATGAAGTTAGTGAAATCAAAGAAGGAAATGAAGTAATTGAAGCACTAAGTGAAAGACTTTCTGGAAGATATAGTGCTCAAGATATAGTTCATCCAGAAACAGGAGAAATTCTAGTTAAATGTGATGAATATATGAATGCTGCTATGGCAGAAAAAGTTGAAAAAGCTGGAGTTAAGAAAATTAAAATAAGATCTGTATTTACTTGTAACTCTAAAATCGGGGTATGTGCTAAATGCTATGGTATGAACATGGCAACAGCACAAAAGATCGATATAGGTGAGGCTGTTGGTATTATAGCAGCTCAATCTATAGGAGAGCCAGGAACTCAGCTTACAATGAGAACATTCCATACAGGTGGAGTTGTTGGAGCAGATATTACTCAGGGTCTTCCAAGGGTTGAAGAACTATTTGAAGCCAGAAAACCAAAGGGGCTTGCTATAGTAAGTGACTGTGCAGGTACAGTAAGAATGGAAGAAACTAAGAAAAAGAGAACTGTTATAGTAACAAGTAACTCCGGTGAAGAATTTACCTACGAAATACCGTTTGGTTCAAGAATTAAAGTAATCAATGGAGATATAATAGATGCTGGAGATGAAATCACTGAAGGATCAGTAAATCCGCATGATATCATTAGAATTAAGGGTGTTAAGGGTGTTAAAAACTATCTTTTATCTGAGGTTCAAAAAGTTTATAGATTACAAGGTGTTGATATAAACGATAAGCACCTTGAAGTAGTTATACGACAAATGACAAGAAAAATAAAGGTAGAAGAATCTGGTGATACTGATTTACTACCAGGAACAATGATGGATATATTTGATTTTGAAGAAGCAAATGAAAGAGCTTTAGCAGAAGGTGGAAAACCAGCTGAGGGCAAGATTGCACTATTAGGAATAACTAAAGCAGCACTTGCAACTGATTCGTTCTTATCAGCAGCGTCATTCCAAGAGACTACAAGAGTTCTTACAGATGCAGCTATCAAAGGAAAGATAGATCCGCTTGTAGGATTAAAGGAAAATGTAATTATAGGTAAGTTAATTCCTGCTGGAACTGGCATGAATAGATATAGAGGAATTGAAATCTGTGAAAATCAGCCAGTTGCAGAGGTAGAAATTAACGCTTAATCATAGAGTTAGTTCTATTGACATGAATTATATAAAGTGATAAAATACATTTTGTATGTGATTGATAAAATAGTATTTTATCACTTTATGAATTAAAATTATGAGGGGGGTTAGTATGGTGACTAGGCTTGTTGGGGAAAAGGTTGTTGGAGTAAAACAAACAGCTAAAGCCTTAAAGAACAATTTAGGTTGTAAGCTGTATGTTGCAAAAGATGCAGATAGCAAACTACTAGAACCTATACTTAAATTAGCAGCAGACAGATCCCTAGAAATTATAGAAATTGATACTATGAAAGAGCTAGGTGTATTATGCGGAATTGATGTTTCAGCTGCAACTGCACTCATAATTTAAGGCTTGCTAATGACTAATTTATTATAGAATATCTATCATAATATTATTGTGTGAATAGATAAGCATTAGTAATTATTTTAAGGAGGTGAAATAATGCCAACTATAAACCAATTAGTAAGAAAAGGTAGAATGACATTAGCTTCAAAATCTACAGCACCAGCATTAAAAGAGTGTCCACAAAAAAGAGGAGTATGTACTGTAGTTAAAACAAGTACTCCTAAGAAGCCAAACTCAGCGTTAAGAAAAGTAGCCAGAGTTAGACTTACAAATGGATACGAAGTAACTGCTTATATTCCAGGTGAAGGACACAACCTACAAGAGCACAGCGTTGTTCTTATTAGAGGAGGAAGAGTAAAAGACCTTCCAGGTTGCAGATACCACATAGTTAGAGGAGCTTTAGACTCTGCTGGAGTAGCAAACAGATTACAATCAAGATCTAAATACGGTGCTAAGAGACCAAAACAAAAATAGGTCTTAATTAAAGAGTGCTATGCCTTCGAATTTATATAGATTTACATAGATTATAAGAGCAGAGCACTTTGCGGTAGAGATATCGAGTACCTATGAGTTAATTTTACAATGTTAAGGAGGGAAGAAAAGTGCCAAGAAAAGGATTTATTGCAAAAAGAGATGTATTACCAGATCCAATGTACAATTCAAAAGTTGTTACTAAATTAATAAACAGTGTTATGGAAGATGGAAAAAAGGGTGTAGCACAAAAAATATGCTATGATGCTTTCGATATCATTCGTGAGAAAACTGGAAAAGAACCTCTAGAGGTTTTTGAGGCAGCTATGAACAATATAATGCCATTACTTGAGGTTAAAGCTAGAAGAATAGGTGGAGCTACATATCAAGTACCTATCGAGGTTAGACCAGAGAGAAGACAAACATTAGGTATTAGATGGATGTTGCTAGCTTGTGAAAAAAGAGGCGAGAAGTATATGAGAGAAAGATTAGCTAACGAGTTAATCGATGCTTCAAACAACACAGGAGCTGCAGTTAAAAAGAGAGAAGATACTCATAAAATGGCTGAAGCAAATAAGGCTTTTGCTCATTACAGATACTAATACAAAAACTGTTTTGGCTAAGGCCAAAACAGTTTTGTCGAATTTAAAATTACTCGTTAAGAGGAGGAAATAGGAATGGCTAGAAAATACCCTTTAGAGAAATTCCGTAATTTCGGAATTATGGCTCACATAGATGCAGGTAAAACTACAACAACAGAGCGTATTTTATTTTATACTGGTAAAACTCATAAGATAGGAGAAACTCATGAAGGTGCATCTCAAATGGACTGGATGGTTCAAGAACAAGAAAGAGGTATAACAATTACTTCTGCTGCAACAACATGTTTCTGGAAGGAACATGAATTAAATATTATAGACACTCCTGGACACGTAGATTTTACAGTTGAAGTTGAGAGATCATTAAGAGTACTAGATGGAACTGTTACAGTACTTGATGCTAAGAGTGGAGTTGAACCACAAACTGAAACTGTTTGGAGACAGGCAGACAAGTATGGTGTTCCAAGAATGATTTATGTTAATAAAATGGATGCTACAGGTGCTGATTTCTTTAGATGTATTAAGACTGTAAGAGATAGATTAAAAGCTAATGCAGTACCAATACAAATTCCTGTAGGTGCAGAAGAGAACTTTAAGGGAATGATAGATTTAATAGCTAATCATGCTATCATAACTTATGATGATTTAGGAACAGATGTAAGAATTGAAGAAATTCCTGCAGAATTAGCTGATAAGGCTGAAGAGTATAGAATGGCTATGGTAGAGGCTATAGCAGAAACTGATGAGACTTTAATGGAGAAATACCTTGAGGGTGAAGAGATTACTGAAGAGGAATTACATGTTGCTTTAAGAAAAGCTACTATAGCAAATGAAATAGTTCCATGTATATGTGGATCATCATATAAAAACAAAGGGGTTCAAGAAATGATAAATGGCGTTGTTGCTTATTTACCATCTCCATTAGATATTCCTGCTGTTAATGGTACTACATTAGATGGAGAAGAAGATTCAAGAGAAGCATCAGATGAAGCTCCAATGTCTGCTTTAGCATTTAAAATTGCTACTGACCCATTTGTAGGGAAACTTGCATTTACAAGAGTTTACTCAGGTATAATGAAAGGTGGTACTTATGTACTTAACTCAACTAAGGGTAAGAAAGAAAGAATTGGAAGACTTGTTAAGATGCATGCTAACCATAGAGAAGAAGTAGAAGAGTTAGAAGCAGGTGAAATTGGAGCTGTTATTGGACTTAAAGGAACTACTACAGGTGATACTTTATGTTCTGAAGATAGACCAATAATTCTTGAATCAATGNNAAAACTTGCTGAAGAAGATCCAACATTTAAAACTTATACTAATCAAGAAACAGGCCAAACAATCATAGCTGGTATGGGTGAGTTACACTTAGATATTATCGTAGATAGATTAACAAGAGAATTCAAAGTTGAATGTAACGTTGGTGCACCACAAGTTGCTTATAAAGAAACAATTAGAAAAGCTGTTAAAGCTGAAGCTAAATATGCTAAGCAATCAGGTGGTAAAGGACAATATGGTCACTGCGTAATAGAAATGGAACCAATTGAAGGTGATTATGTATTTGAAAATGCTGTCGTTGGAGGAGCTATTCCTAAAGAATATATTGCTCCAATTGATAATGGTATAAGAGAAGCTGCTAAGAATGGTATAATTGCTGGTTACGAGACTATTAACTTTAAGATTAGACTTGTACATGGATCATACCACGAAGTTGACTCATCAGAAATGGCATTCAAAATTGCTGGATCTATGGCATTTAAAAATGCTATGGCTAAAGCTGACCCAGTATTACTTGAGCCAATGGAAAAAGTTGAGATTACAGTTCCAGAAGAGTACATGGGAGATGTAATGGGAGATGTAAACTCAAGAAGAGGAAGAATTGATGGTATGGAAGCTATTAATGGAGCTCAAATTATTAGAGCCTTCGTTCCATTATCTGAAATGTTTGGATATGCAACTACTTTAAGATCAAAAACTCAAGGTAGAGGTGTTTACTCAATGGTATTTGACCACTATGAGGAAGTTCCAAAGAGCATTCAAGAGCAATTATCTAAAAAATAATTAAGAATAAATAATAAGTAAAAATAAATTGTTTTCTAATTAAGGAGGAATAA
>DKGY01000104.1 GCA_002453475.1 Clostridium sp. UBA6758
TTTTACTTAATTATTATAATAAGCTTTGCTTAAGATATGAATCTTAAGAAGGGTAAACTTTTAATGGGATTAATTATGTTTTAAAAAATATAGTGACCTAAAAGGTATCATAAGTTTATAATAATATAATTTAATATATATTTTATGGGCTATAGAAGAGCTTAAAATTTGCTTAAGTGTATTATCATACTTAACGGTTTACTGTGGTTCTGTGTTTATAGAGTGTATGCTAATATGAAACTTTATTCATATACTGGGTGAAGTAGGTGATATTTACTAAATCATGGATTTAGAATATTACCTAAGTAAAATAATAATGTTAGATTTGGCTGTAAGAGAGTATTCTTTCTTGCAGCTTTTTTGTTGCTCAATAAGAGGATTTCTTAAAAAAGTAAAAAGATAAAGTAGAGACAAAAACTAATATCTGGTAGAGAGGTGAGAGTGTGAAATTCAAATTTATAAATACAAACAGTAATTATGCTAGAGAAAATAAATAATTCTAAATTCTAATTGAAATAATAAGAAATTTTAAGTTAATAAAGGAGAGTATAAAATGAAATATAAGAAAAATAGAGATATAAAACATCTTAGAGAAATAAAAGAATTTAAAGAAGTACTAGGACATAGAAATCAAGGAGCTACAGCAATATTTAGCAAATCACAAAATGAAGCTATATATAGTGTGGTTGGTTTTAAAGTNNCGTAGAATTGACAAGGAAATTAATAGGTATGATCCAAGACCTATACCAAGTAATAGTAAAGAATTAATCCAAGAATGTAAAATCTATTGTAATAACTTTGAAAGAAGTGTAATCAACGAGAAATTAGAAGATCGAATGTATAAGTATTTTATAATCACCGATAATGAAGAAAATTTTATAGGGTTTGTTAATTTCTTTAGTATAGACACAGTAGTAAAGCAAGGTGAAATGGGAGTTACGATAGGTGATAAAAGATATTGGAGAAAAAGTATAGCCTATGACTCTATCAAGATAGCGGTGAACTATATATTCAATACCATGGATATAAACAGAATATATGTTGAGATTGAAGAAAACAATAAGCCATCATTAGCACTATTTAATAAGCTAGGCTTTAAAAAATGTGATGAGTATCTGGAAGATGAAGAATTTAAATTTATAGTAATGGACATTAAATCTTACAAATAGTAGAAGAATCAAGTTTGTTAGGCCAATAAATTTAAAGAAAACTCCTCTTCACTTTGTTGAAAGGGGGAAGTTCTACTAAACAAATCATAGATTTGGAGTATCACTTAAGGAGGTAAAGTTTTATGACACCTAATTACAAGGCGATGTTTTTAAATTAGTAAAGGAGGAAAATAGTACTATGATTAAAACATTGCCAAGAATATTTAATATATTTAATAACTATCTTCCTCTAAGGATTAGAAAGGAAGAGGAAGATGGAAAGAGAATTAAAAGTATTGGAGATAAATTGGAGTTTAAAAGAATGTGGTCCCAAGGAGGAATTAAGATATTGTCATAATTGTGGTAAGAAAGTTATATTTATAGATTCGCTCATAAGAAGAGAGAATGCCAATGGAAAAAATATAAGCAGATATGCCATATATAAATGTCCTCAGGATCACACATGGAATAAAAAACTTGCAGATTTTAAAAGCAAACCAGATATGGAAAATATTCCACATAATCTTGAAAAGGTCGAAAACTGTATAGAAGTAATTAATTTGCAAGAAACAATTGAGAAAGGATATGACAAAATAGAGATTCAAGTTATTTGCTTTGGAGCTAAGATTAGAATAGATAAGCTTTTATCAAATAATATAGATGATTTAACCAGAAGTAAAATTGAAAGAGCTATAAGGATGGGAGTAATTACTTTAAATGGTCATAAAACTGAATGTAAAACCACAATAAAATCTGAAGCTAGTATAGATATTGATTTGAAAAATATAAGCAATATCTAGTATGAGGATTGAAGTTAAATTTTATATAGTTTCATATATAAACATTTATCTATGGAACTATATAAACATTTAACATTTTAAAAAGTTTTCTTTATAACATTTTAAAATGTTATAGTGCTCAATATACAAGAGTGTATATTGATATTTCTAACAAAAATAAGTGGGAAATAATCTATGAAATTTGAAAAATGGTCAAAAGATATATTGAATTATTCATTATACCACCTTATTCAAATGTAGATTTAATACTAGAAAGACTTAAAGAAATCAGAAAGTAGGTAATAAAATAATATGAGTGAAAATTATGAAATAGAAGAAATGGGGAGCTTTTTCAATTTAAGGGCCGAAGGATATGAAAAGCATATGGAAGACGCCATAAATTCATTTGAAGAATACTACAAGTTAGTTTCTTCTACGCTAGAATACACTGAAGAGGCTATTGAAATTCTAGATTTAGGATGTGGTACAGGCCTTGAATTAGAAGAGATATTTAGAAAGGCACCTAATGCTAGAATAACTTGTATGGATTTATCAGAAGAAATGTTAGAAATTCTTAAAGAGAAATATAAGAATAAATTGAACCAAATAAATATAGTTATTGCCTCTTACCTAGAAGAAGACTTCGGTATAAAGAAATATGATTATGTGTTTGGAATAATGACTATGCACCACTTTTTATATGATGAAAAGTTAGAGCTTTATAAGAAAATAAAATTAGCTTTGAAGGATAATGGAAGCTATATAGAGGGGGATTATGTGGTAAGTAAATACTATGAAAAAAAGTGGCTTAAACAAAGAGCTGACTTATTAAGAGAACAAGGTAATGAAAAAATTAAACTTTATCATATAGATATTCCTTTTGCATTAACTACACAAAGAAGGCTATTCGAAGAAGCTGGTTTTAGAAGTCTTCATATTATTTTTGAAAAAGGTGAGCACTTAATTTATGAGGCAAAGTAAAAGGATTAATATAAAGTCGCTTATATTTTACTTATATAATATAAGAATATAAGTGAAAAATGGGCAGGGATTATTTATTCTTAAACTGTAACTAACACCTATAATTTAAAACTATATAAAATTAGTAGATAAGAAATGTTAGTCATAAGATAAACTTAATTGAAAATTTAGTATCGCCATAATCAATTGAAAGGGGTGATGACTATGAAGTTACCATTGAAAGATTACTTTGAATTATTATATAAGTATTTAAAAAGACAAAAATTTATGGTAATTTTATTATTTTTTATATTGATTGTGAACTTAGTGATACAGTTAGTGAATCCACAGATATTGAGATATTATATTGATGCTGTAACACAAAATGAAGGAATTGAAAATTTATTAATAGCAGCCTTATTATTCATAGGCTTTGGAATTATAAGACAAGTATTTAAAATTGTATCTACTTATATTAGTGAAAAGGTTGGATGGACAGCAACTAATGCATTAAGAAGTAATTTAATAAAGCATTGTATAAATTTAGATATGGATTTTCATAAAGCTCATCAATCAGGAGAGATGCTTGAAAGAGTTGATGGAGATATAAATTCATTATTTAGCTTTTTCTCTACTTTTGTATTACAATTGCTATCTAATCTAGGACTTTTGATAGGAATAATTTTATTGCTTTATAGAGAAGACTGGAGAATTGGATTAACGTTAACGGTGATTGCTATTTTAGACATGATAGTAATGAAATATATAGAGAAAAAATCATTAAAGCATTGGGAGAAATCAAGAGCATATAATGCTCAATTATATGGATTTTTAGGGGAGCAAATTACTAGTGTAGAGGATATAAACACTTGTGGTTCTAGAAATTACACTATGAATAGTTTATATAAGCTATATAGAAAGATGTTACCTATAGAAGTAAAAGCATCTTTAGGACATTATTATATGTGGATAGTTAATATAATTGTTTTTGCCTTAGGAAACGCTGCTGCACTTATACTTTCAGCATATTTTTATGAAAATTCATTAATAACTTTTGGAACTGTATATTTAATATTTTATTATGTGGAGCTTATGTCTAGTCCTTTGGAGGAGATAAGGTCACAAATGCAAAGGCTTCAAAGAGCAGAAGCAAGTATTAAGCGTGTAAAGGAGCTTTTACAAATTAAAAGTAGGATAGAGTACGGAAGCAAGAATTTAGATAATGAAAATTCTATTGGTGTAAGTTTAGAGAAAGTATCATTCAATTATGAGGATGGAGAAGCTGTACTTAAGGATATAAACATTAATATAGAAAAGAATACCGTTTTAGGAGTACTAGGTCATACTGGAAGTGGTAAAACTACCTTAGCTAGATTAATTGTAAGATTATATGATGTATGTAGTGGAAGTATTAAATTCAATGGAGAAAATTTAAAGAGCATGACTAAAGAAAGTTTAATGGAAAATATAAGCTATGTTACTCAAGAAGTACAAATTTTCCATGCAACAGTTAGAGAAAATCTTACACTATTTAATCCTAATATTAAAGATGATACTATACTTAAGGTTATTGAAGATATTGGATTAACTCCTTGGCTTAATAATTTGCCTGAAGGTTTAAATACTATTTTAGATACTGGAGGAAGTGGATTATCTTCAGGAGAAGCTCAACTTTTAGCCTTTGTAAGAGTTTTTCTTAAAAATCCTAAATTAGTTATTTTAGATGAAGCTACTTCAAAACTTGATCCTATAACTGAAGGGCTTATANNAGATAGAGCCTTGAATAAATTATTAGAGGATAGAACTTGTATAATTATAGCTCATAGGCTTGGAACTGTAGGAAGAGCCAATAATATTTTAATTTTAGAAGAAGGAACGGTTTTAGAGTATGGTAATAGGAAAGAATTATGTAAAGATAGAAGTTCAAAATTTTATAACCTATTACAAAAGGGAATGGAGGAGGTGCTGGTATGATAAAAAAGAAAAAAGAGAAAACTCCAGTACTTAAATATATAGGTAGGATGATAATGTACAGACCATGGTATTATTTACTCAACTGTATTTTGTGGGTGTCAATTCATATGTTTCCTCTAATACCCGGTTTAATTACTAAAAGATTTTTTCAGGTATTAGAGAAAAGTGGAAGGGTAAATAGTGAAATTCTTAGTCTTATGGCATTAATTATAGTGGTTGCATTAACTAGGTCAATTATTATAGCTATTGGGGGAAAAGTAGATGCCAACCATAGATTTTCTATGAGTGCACTACTTAGAAGAAATCTACTAGAGTGTATTCTAAATAATCCACTAATTGAGAATAAAACTTCCTTAGGAGAGTCTATGAATTGTTTTAGAGATGATATAGGGGAGATTGAAGATGTTATAAGCTTTACTTTAGATATAATGGGAGATGGATTATTTGCTTTAGGTGCATTAATTATTTTATTAACTATAAATGTAAAGGTAGCATTGTTTATTTTTGCTCCTCTAGTTGTAGTTATAATATTATCACAAAAAGCTATGAAATATATCTCAAAATATAGAACAACTGCTAGGGAAGCTACAGGGGATGTATCAGGAGCAATAGGAGAGATATTTAATGGAATACAAGCTATAAAGATATCAGGTAGTGAAGAATATATTATCGATAATCTAAATAGTCTCAATGAAAAAAGAATGAAGTATATGGTAAGAGATAAGATTTTTATAAACATTATGGATGCTATATATGAAAATGCTGTAACTATTGGGACTGGATTCATATTGCTATTAACAGGTAGATATATGTTAGAAGGAAGTTTTTCCGTAGGAGATTTTTCACTATTTGTATATTATCTTCCCTTTGTAGCCGACTTTGCTGGTTTTCTTGGAGAAATTTTTGCTAGATATCAGCAAGGAGGAATTGCCTTTAAACGAATGTTTAAGTTATTGGATGAAAATATGGAGAAGGAGCTATTAGCACATAATTCATTACATCTAAAAGGAGAATTAATTGATGAAGAGGCTAAACAGAATCATACAGAGTTAAAATCTCTGAAAATTAAGAATTTAACCTATATGTATAATGAAACCAATGGTATAAAAAATATAAATTTTACGATAAATCAAGGTGAGTTTGTAGTAGTTACAGGAAGGATTGGTGCTGGAAAGACAACTCTTATTAAATCTATTTTAGGTATGCTTCCTATGGATGATGGAAAAATCTATTTTAATAATGAAGAAGTTGAGAAAAATAGTGAAAAATTTCTTCCTCCAAGGGTAGCTTATACATCTCAGAATCCCAACCTATTTAGTGATACTATCAAAAACAATGTTCTTTTGGGCTTAAAGGAGGAAAAAGAAAGCTTAAATCAAGCCATATATTCTGCTGCTCTGGATAGGGATATTAGTAACTTTAAGGATGGAGTGAATACTGTAATAGGTTCTAAAGGAGTAAAGCTTTCTGGAGGGCAAAGACAAAGGGTTGCTGTGGCAAGGATGTTTGCAAGAAAGGCTGATTTATATGTTTTTGATGATATATCTAGTGCTTTAGATATAGAAACTGAAATAAAGCTTTGGGATAGAATGTTTGAAAGAAAAAATATAACTGCCATAGTAGTTTCTAATAGACATGTGGCCTTAAAAAATGCAGATAAAATTTTAGTTATGAAGGATGGAAAAATTGAAGGGGAAGGAAAACTTGAATACCTTCTTGAAACTTGTGAAGAAATGAGGCAGATATGGGGTCTTGAGGCTTAAAAGAGAGTTTTAAATGATTATGCCTAAGTATAAGTGAGAGTTTCTTAAGGATAGCATGTAAAAAGGTATATAGTAACAATCCTAAAAGGAATTTAGCGATGAAAATTATCTAGGTTAAAACAATATAGTTCTATATAAAAATTCATGAAAAAAGGAGATTAAACAAAACTTTATTTAATCTTCTTTTTATGTTTTATACTGATTGGAATATAATATATTTTATAATATATATTCCATATGACAATCAAAGGGCTCAAGATTATATAACTTTTTATTTACTTCTTTAGTCAGCACACAGCCCATACCTCTATAAAAGTTTTGAGCATTTTCACAAGATGATGCAGATATATAGATTTTACTGGACTTTAATTCTCTAGCTTTGTTGGTACACATGTTAAATAGTGCTTTTCCAATACCTTTATGACGGTAGTTATTTGTAATGTGAAGATTAGATAATTGAATATAATGATCTTTACTTCCAAAGAATTCATTTTCTAATGAAGCAAATCCTACTAATTTACTTTCATCAAAGGCTGCAAAAACTGAAGCACCTTTTTCTAAGGTAGATTTTAATTCATTACATATGCATAATAGCTCATTGTTATCCCAATCCTCTTCATAATAAATATCTTTTAGATATTCACTTCCATCCTCTCTTATTCTCCAAGCTCTGTGTACTTCTTCATACCTATCAAAGTCCATGAATAATTCATGATTTAGTTCATCCATTACTAATTCTTTATATATCATTGTTTACTACCTTTCATAATTTATCTTTAATAAATTAATTATTATCAATGTTATCTAAATGAGATAACTTATTTGTATAAATTATTCTATGACAACAGCTAGTTACTTGCAAGTGGTGTATTCCAGTATCCCCTGTAGATATAAACATTCTTGAATTTAAAGGAAGATCTAAAAAACTTCTAAAGAGCATATTTATTATACCACCATGAGCTACAATAGCTATAGTGGAATCATAGGCATTTTCACTAACTATCTTTGATAATATGGATTCAGCTCTAGTTCTGAATTCTATCATACTTTCCATTCCATACATGGATGTATGAGGCCATCTTATAGCAGGTTCAGGATAACGCTCATTTGCTTCTTCTCTAGATAATCCTGCTAGTAATCCATTATTAAATTCCATAAGTCCATCTTCATATATAATAGGAGTATTAGTTGCAGTAGATAATATTTTAGCAGTTTCACTAGCACGCTTTAGCGGACTAGAATAAATTTTATCAATATTATAATTAGTTGATAAAAAATTTGACATAGCTAAACCTTGTTTATTTCCAAGTTCTGTTAAAGGAAAATCTGCTCTTCCTTCATGTACATTTAAAATGTCTGCTTCTGATTGACCATGTCTAATTACAATGATATCCAAATTTATAGTTCCTCCTATAGTCGCAATTAAATTAAGGTTATAATATAATTATATAACATAAATAAAACGAATTATGTGAATTTTTGGTTAATTATAGTTGCAATTGAGTGGAAAAAGTATATAAATAAAGGTTATATTAGGATGAAATATGAAATTGTACATTATTATAGAATCATAGGAATTGTTCTACTAATAAAAAGTCCTAGATTTTATGTTATAAATAAGTAATAACATAATTAAAAGGAAGTGATACTAATGAAGAAGAAGTTTATTACACTAATTATATGTGGAGCATTAGCAGGCACTGCACTAGTAGGATTAACTTTGCAAAACAATATGGAAAGTGAAAACAATCTTAAGAACAATAATAAAGCAAGTATTGAAAGTTTAGATAATAAAGAGGATACAATAGAGAATGCTAGCACTGAAATCGATTCATCAAATGTATTAGATGGAAAAGATACTAGGTTATCTCGTGGTGGTGGACAAGCTAAAAATCCACAAAATGATGAAAATGTAGTTACAAATGATGAAGGAAGTAGTTTAGAGAAGAAAGAAAATTCTAAGACTACAGTTAATAATCAAGAAGAAATAACTGAAGGTACTCCTTATAGTAATACTGAAAAGCCATCGGTACCATCTAAGGAAACTGTGAAAGTACCATCTAAATCAACAACTACACCTACTATAACAGATACAGGTGATTTTTCATCACAAATAGAACAACTTATATTTACAAAGGTAAATGAAGAGAGAGCTAGAGCTGGTATGAGTACTTTAAGTTATAGTAGTCTTATGGAGAAATATGCAAGAATAAAATCGAAAGATATGGGAGATAGAAATTACTTTGACCATAAAAATCTAGAGGGCGAGCTTATAACGTCACAAATGGCTAGAGATGGTATTTCCTATAGAGCTTGGGGAGAAAATATAGCTTATATAGGTGGAGTATCTGATATAAATGAACTTGCTAATCAATTTATGATAAATTGGATGAATTCGCAAGGTCATAGAGAAAATATACTATCACCTGATTATACAAGCATAGGTGTTGGCGTTTATAAAGCTGGAAATAGATATTATGCTACACAGGAGTTCTATAAATAATAGTACAAGCATTAAAATTAGATTGTAAATGCATAATAGGGAATTTAATTTAAAAAGGCACTAAGATNNGAAAATATCTATGAAAGATGTTGTAGTGCATTTGTTAAAACTGTAAGTTTATTGTAATATATAATAAAGGTTTGTATCGTAATTTCATATAGGAAAGGAGAGACGTAATGAAAGTTAATTTCTATAAGTTTAATGAAGTAGAAGAGTATAAATTAAAATTTGCAGTAATAATGGCAAGATATATGAATCAATGGATATTTGTAAAGCATAAAGAAAGAGATACTTGGGAAATTCCAGGGGGACATAGAGAAGAAAATGAAAGCATAAAGGATACTGCTCATAGAGAACTGAGAGAAGAAACAGGGGCTATAAAATTTAAACTCAATGCTATAAGTATATACTCTGTGGTAAGAGAGAGTAATGATACTGATGACTATGATGAATCCTATGGGGCACTTTTCTTTGCTGACATTGAAGAGTTAGGTCAACTTCCTAACTTAGAAATTGTGGAAATTTGTCTATTCAATAATCAACCTAAAAATCTTACTTATCCATTAATACAACCTCATTTATTTAATAAAGTTAGTAGAGTTTACACTCTAGATAATGGATCAAGATTTAATAGAATATAAGTATTAGGTAGATAGGAGTTAGAAAATGGAAAGAGGCTTTGAAAATATAATAAAATTAGATGATAAAGAAGATGAGAGAAATAATTTAAACTCTATGGGACTTAAAAAACCAATTATGTTAATTCCAGGAGATAAGGTTGCAACCATAAGCCTATCCTGGGGTGGAGCAGGAGATGAGGATATACTTTGGAGATATGAAGTTGGGAAAAAAAGACTTCAAGAAGATTTCGGTCTTCAAGTTGTGGAAATGAAAACAACTCTTAAGGGGACAGAATATGTATACAATCATCCAGAGGAAAGAGCGAAGGACTTAATGAAAGCTTTTAAAGATCCTTCAATTAAGGGGATTTTTTCTTGTATTGGAGGGGATGAAAGTATAAGAATTTTACCTTATATTGATTATGAAATAATAAAGGAAAATCCTAAGATTTTTATTGGGTATTCTGATAGCACAGTTATTCATTTTATATGTATGAAGGCTGGTATTTCTAGTTTTTATGGACCTGCGATACTTTCTGAATTTGCTGAAAATATTAAAATGTTTGACTATACAAAAGAATATATTAATAAAGCATTATTTAATAATAGCCCTATAGGAGATATTAAATCATCAAAAATTTGGACAAGTGAATATTTACCTTGGGAAGTAAAAAATAAATTTATTTCAAGAAAAGTAAATGAAAATATGGGATATGAATTATTACAAGGAAGTGGAAAGGTTCAAGGACATTTAATTGGAGGATGCATTGATGTATTAGAAATGATAAAGGGAACTGAGATATGGCCAGACCTTAAAACATGGCAGGGTGGTATATTATTTTTAGAAACCTCAGAAGATAAGCCAGAACCTACTTATGTGGAATATTGGTTACGAAATTATGGTGCTCAAGGAATTTTAAAAAATATAAATGGAATAGTTTTTGGGAAACCTTATGATAATGTTTATTATGATGAATATAAAGAAGCACTTATTAAGGTTATAAGAGATGAATTGAAACTTAAAGATTTACCAATACTATGTAATGTGAATTTTGGGCACACAGCTCCTATAATTACAATTCCTTATGGGGCAAAGGCTGAAATAAATTGTGAAGAGAAGAGTTTTACAATAATGGAAAGCGGAGTTAGGAAGTGATAGAAGATGAGATATGTTATTGTTTCGGTTATAAAGGGAGAAGCAGGAGATTTTAATAATAATCTTAGAAAAGAAGTTTATGAAAAGTTTAAGGCTAAGTCTTCAAAATTACCTGCACATTTTACTATAAAGGCTCCCTTTGAATATGATGGAGATATTAAAGAACTAGAGAAATCTATAGAAAACTTTTGTATGTCCCATAAAAAAGAGCCTTTAGAGATTAAAGGCTATAATCACTTTGATGATAGAGTGATATATATGGATATGACAATGAGTAGGGAAGGTAAGGTTTTGCATGATGGATTAGTTGAAGAAATGAGTAAATTTCCATACATTGAATTTATAGATAAAGATGGTAAGGATAAGATATTTCATATAACTATAAGTTCTAAAAGGATAAAAAGCATATATTATGATCTTTGGAATTATGTAAATAAGTATCCATGTAATTTTCAAGGTTATTTCGATAATGTAAGTATTTATAAATGGGATAATAATACATGGATATTACATAAAGAGTATCTTTTTCAAAAATAAAAAAACATAATAACTACTGATCGATAATTTAAAATCAGTAGTTATTATGGCAGTTAGTGTAGATATAGTTATAATTTTATGTATATAATATAATTTAAATTACAATAAACTTTTATAATTAAAACCAGTATAAATTTTATATATTTATAATATATATCTGGATAGGAGTAGATATGAGTAATGATATTAAAAAAAGATGTATAATGATATTTCCAGAGTTTGAAAATATAAATATAATTAATGCAATAAGAGAAACTTATGATCCTTTTGTAAATAATGTGAGACCTCATATTACTTTAGTCTTTCCTTTTGAAAGCAATATTAAAGAATACCAATTGAGAAATTGGATGAATGAAGCATTAAAGGGTTTAGAGTGCTTTCATGTGGAACTTGAAGGGATAATAAAAATTAGCAGTGACTCAAGTTTATATTTATGCTTACAAGTAAAGAAGGGCAAAGAAGAAATAAAAGAAATTCATAGTAGGTTGTATGATGGAATATTGAAGGAGTATAAGCCACAGTGGTTAAACCAGGTGGAGTTTATACCTCATATGACTGTTGGAAAATTTAGTTCTGAGGAAGAGTTAAATAATACATATGAGAAAATTGGAAATTTAAAAGAAAAGTTTTATTCAAAGGTGGACAAGGTGTCTGTAGAAATTGTAGTTAAAAATGATAGTTCTATTAGGGAAATAGATGTAGATTTACAAGAGTAGATTCTATCAATAAGCATTATAAGGAGAAGATATACAATGAAGAGAAGATTTGCTAATAAGCCAGATTGGAGTAGAGTATTAAGGAAGGAGTTTAAAATTGAATTTATTGATAATGAAGAGTTAAGAGGATATATATCTAGTATACATATGAAAGAGATAACAGAACCTTTAATTATACAAACTAAGGGAGTGGATTATTGTATCGTAGACAATGGATATTCTTGGATTCAATATTTTCCAGAAAATAAAAATTTCGTATTAACAGTTATGATTGATGAAAAAGACAATATAATTCAATGGTATTTTGATGTTTCAGAAAAGTATGAACTTACTAGAGATGGAATACCTTTCTACGATGATTTGTTTTTGGATATAGTAGTATTAACTACAGGAGAAGTAATATTATTAGATGAAGATGAATTGAATGATGNNATAAATGAAAATTTTGAGAAATTAAATGAGCTTACTAAGAAATATTATTACCATTTACAAAATATTACCCAGGAAATAAATTACATATAAGGAGTGTTCATATAAAGTACTGCTGAGTATGTCTCAAAATAAGTTCAATATTTTATATGGATTAATGTATTATTTTGGGATATCTATAATTAAAATAATTTTCAAAAGGTATTGTAAACTTAAATTAAATAAAAAGATTACAATATTCGCAAAATCTATAGAAATGGATGTATACATATGTTAATATATAAGTGAAGAGTCTTTAAAATGAAATATATAAGTATTAACATTGGAGGTACATCATTGGAAATTACAATTAAGAACATTATATTATGTGCTCTTTTTGCAGCATTAACAGCAATTCTTTCACAAATATCAATACCACTACCATTTACGCCGGTTCCTATAAATCTTGCCATGGTGTCAGTTTTTATTGCAGGAGGATTGCTAGAAGCTAAAATGGGAGCAATTAGTCAACTGGTGTACGTAATAATTGGAGCTATTGGAGTTCCTGTTTTTGCAAACTTTACAGGAGGTTTCGGAATTATAGTAGGGCCTACAGGAGGATATATAATAGGGTATATAATAGCTACAATTATAGTTGGAGTTATAGTAAAAAGATTAGGGGATAGTGTATATTCTTATGCAGTAGCCATGACAGTAGGTATCTTGGGATGTTATTTTGTTGGAATAGCATGGTTTATGTATATAACTCAAAGTGGACTAATAGAGGCGTTGCTTATGTGTGTAGTACCATTTTTAATTGGAGATATATTAAAAATTATTTTATCAGCTTTCTTAGTTAAAAAGTTAAAAAAATATGTATAGAGAATTAATAAAAGCACAGTAGATATTATTTACTGTGCTTTTGATAACTTACTTAAAGTTAAAGTATATTTAGCATATACGATTTAGCAATATTTTTATATCCATATTTAATTAATGCTTCAACTACAATACTTCTTACTTCGTAACCAGTAGTTATTTCCCTAGATAAAGATACTAAAATTGACTCTACATCAGAAATAATTAAGTCTAATTCTTTAGAATTTAGATGAATACCTACATCAGAGCCAGCATTTTCAACGCTAGTTTTAATTTTTGATGGTTGAAAAGAAACAACCTTTCCATTCTTCTTTATAAATTTCATATAAAAACCTCCTTGCTATAGTTATTATTCACATATAAATTTATTTAAAGTAATTATACACTGAAATAAGTAATTATTATATAGGTTTTACTAATGTTATATAATTAATAAATTAGTATTTAAAAGAGGATTAATGAAAAATTTGTAGAATTTAATAACTATATGTTAAAAAATATTTAGATTTTTCATTATGAGAAAAATATTTTTGCATTAATCATGAATTAAAAGTTTTATTTGAAAGGGGATTACTATGACTAAAACTCAACTAAAAGCAAATATTTTACTTCTACTTACGGCTGCAATATGGGGGTTAGCATTTGTAGCTCAAAAGGTAGGAGCAGAACATGTAGGAGCATTTACATTTAATGGTATTAGGTTTGCTCTTGGAAGTATTTCATTGATACCGTTGATTTTATTTTTAAATAGAAAAAATATGAAGAATGCGGTCAATGAAAATAATGATGAAGGTTCTTTAAAACATACTGTAAAAGCTGGAATAATAGTTGGATGTGCTTTATTTATAGCAACAAGTCTTCAACAAATGGGAGTTATGGAGACTACCGCTGGAAAGGCTGGTTTTATTACTGGACTTTATATGGTGATAGTTCCGATTTTAGGGTTATTTTTAAAGCAAAAGGTTAATAAGAGTACTTGGATAGGAATAGTTATAGCAATTATAGGATTATATTTATTAAGTATTAATGAAGATTTTTCTATATCAAAAGGGGATTTATTAGTACTCATAGGATCTATTGGATGGGCTGTGCACATTCTATTAATTGATAATTTTACTAAAAGAATAGATCCACTAATGTTATCATGTGTACAATTTGCTACATGTTCAATATTAAGTTTAGTAATGGCTATTATATTTGAAGATATCAATATGGTAGGTATATCAGGAGCTATGGTACCTATACTATATGGTGGACTTTTATCTGTAGGAGTTGCCTATACCCTTCAAGTAGTAGCACAAAAAGATGCAAAACCATCTCATGCAGCTATACTTCTTAGCATGGAATCTGTATTTGGTGCCATAGGTGGTGCTATGTTTTTGGGAGAAAGAATTGGTACTAGAGGCTTAGTTGGATGTGTATTAATATTTATAGCTATAATTATTTCTCAATTATNNACAGAAAGTATTTAATATGATAGATTAAAGCTTGTACTATAGCTGCTACAATTATAAATGTAGTAGACTATAATACAAGCTTTAATCATATTGAGTTATAGTAGAAAATAAATATATATTTTGTAAATATAATATGAGATTGGTATTATATATAAAATCTTCAATAATCTATTGAAAAATTTCTCTCCTACTGAATTAGTTTTAAGATTAAGGAAATTAATATTAAGTTTAAGTGGAAATAATAGTTCTACTCCTTGGTGAGTAAATAAATCTAAAAATATATGAGAGGCATATCCAATCCAAAATCCATAGCACAATATTTCTATAACGACATTCCAATTGCTTATGTAAATAAAAAACACGAAAAATATGTATAATACTATTAAAGATAATAAACTATGGGTAAATCCTCTGTGTCTACATTTTTTACCTAATGATTTTGAGATTAATGGGTATCGCTTGCTTATATAAGAACTTTTAAGATCTATATCAGGAAAAAGTGCTCCAATATTTACTGAACGAAAATATAAAATCATCAATAATAGCTCATAGATTAATAAATAATTGTTTGAATTTTTTAGGACCATTGGGTAAATAGTTATAACTCCAATTAAAAACCCACCAGATTCATGCGTTTGTTTCGTCATTTTTTCACCTGTTATCTTTTGTTTTACTACTAATTATTAAATGTATGATAAATCCTTAGTAGTTAAATATATTATATATTAATTATTGAGCTACGTACATATGTTTTTATAATATGTAATTATAAATTTAAAAAATATAAATTATCTAGTTAAAAAATTAACTAGATGTGAAAAATCTTAATTTTTATTCATAAATAGGAATTATTATTGACTATAAGTGTCAAGGTAGTATTATATAATTAATGCAAAAAAATACAATTAAGTATAGATTTTTATTTATTGTGATAATATATCTATAGGGTTTTGTTTATTTGGGAATTGTATTATATGATTGTAAATAAAGTATCTGGAGTAAAAATATGAAAAAAAATAAGAGGTGTAGAAGAAATGTAAAGAAAGCTATAATTAAAATAATTATGCTATCAATGGGGATATGTATTGTAATTACAGGGATTTATTTTTTAAGGTGGTTAAATAATTGTTTCAAAAATGATGAACAAGCTATTAACACTATGGCTAATAGCAATAGTATAAACTTAGTAAATAATAAAGATCTGTTAGAAGTAGGTCGATTTAATGAAGAAAATCCTGAAAAAACAGCTATAAATATGTGCCAAAAAATAT
>DKGY01000110.1 GCA_002453475.1 Clostridium sp. UBA6758
TCCACCAGAAAACTCATGTGGATATTGCTTCATTCTGCTTTCTGGACTTGGTATACCAACTAGATGTAATAATTCTACAGCTTTTTTATGAGCTTCTTCTTTAGTCATCTTCTTATGGATTCTAAGCGGCTCCATAATTTGATTTCCTATAGTCATAAGTGGATTCAAAGAAGTCATAGGATCTTGGAAAATCATAGATATTTCATTTCCTCTAATCTTAGACATATCTTCCTCACTGATAGATACTATATCCTTATCTTCAAATCTTACTTTTCCGTCTTTTACTTTACCATTATCATCTAAAAGTCTCATAATAGACATCATTGTTACACTTTTGCCACTACCTGATTCTCCAACTATACCCATAACTTCACCATGTTCTAGATTAAATGAAACTCCTCCTACAGCTTGCACTTCTCCAAATTGAGTATAGAAAGATGTTTTTAAATTATTTACTTCTAACAAATTATTCATCCTTCCACCCCCTACTTCTTAACCTTTGGATCTAGAGCATCTCTGAGCCCATCACCAAGCATATTAAATGAAAAAATCGTTATACATATAGCCAACGTCGGAAATAAAAGCTGATAAGGATATAATCTTAATGTAGATAAAGCATCATTAGCTAAAGTTCCCCATGATGCAAGTGGTGGCACTAATCCTAATCCAATAAAACTTAAGAAAGCTTCTGAAAATATCGCAGTTGGAATTTGTAGTGTAAGAGTTACTATAATTGGTCCTAAACAATTTGGAATTAGATGCTTAAATAATATTCTCTTACCTTGAGCTCCTAAAGTTTTAGCTGCTAAAATAAATTCTTGTTGTTTTAGTTGGAGTATTTCAGCTCTAACAATTCTAGCCATTCCTATCCAATAAGAAATAGCCAAAGCTACAATAATATTGAATAATCCACCCTTTTCTAAAATAACCATCAATAGTATTACGTATATAGTCATAGGTATAGAAGATATTATATCTACAATTCTCATCATAATATTATCTACCCATCCACCTACAAGTCCAGCAATTCCACCATATATTATACCTATAAATAAATTTAATATAGATGCCACAAAACCAATTATTAAAGAATATCTAGCTCCATACATAACTCTTACAAACAAATCTCTTCCTAGTGAATCTGTTCCAAACCAATGCTCTGCAGATGGTCCCTGATTAGTAAGCATTAAGTTATTTGTTGTATAATCGTGTTTAGAAAACCAAGGAATAAATATAGCTCCTAGAGTTATAAGAATAACAAATATAAGCCCTACTATTGCTAGCTTATTTTTTTTAAGCTTTCTCCACGAGTCCTTCCAATAAGATACACTTGGTCGATTTATAGTATCTTTTTGTTTACTACCTTCATCTACAAAGACAAAATCCTTATCTAAAATTTTATTAATTTCTTCATTAAATTCCATAACATCACCTCCTAGGCTTCAACATTTTCTAATTTAATTCTTGGATCTATAATTACATACATAATGTCCACAATTAAATTACATAGTATTAGAAGTGTACTATAGAATATAGTTACTCCAAGTATAGTTGTGTAATCTCTGTTTGTTATTGTAGTTACAAACTCTCTTCCCAGTCCTGGTATAGCAAATATCTTTTCTACTACAAAACTACCTGTTAATATACCTGCAATCAATGGACCTACATAGGTTACTATAGGAATTAATGTATTTCTAAGAGCATGCTTAAACATTATTCTTCTACCGTTAACTCCCTTTGCCTTTGCAGTTCTAATATAGTCTGATTTTAAAACTTCTAAGAGCTTTGATCTGGCAAGTCTAGATATAAATGCTATAGAATATCCCGCTAGAGCTATTGATGGTAAGATATAGCTCTTCCAACCATCTAGACCTGTTATAGGTACTAAGCTTAGTTTAACTCCAAATATATACATTAATAATGTTGCTATAACAAAGCTCGGCAGTGTAACTCCCAGTGTAGCAAGTACCATACATATAGTATCTGGCCACTTATTATATTTAAGAGCTGCAACTATTCCTAGAAGTATCCCTAAGACTAAGGAAATTACCACAGCTACTCCACCAAGTTTCGCAGATGCTGGGAAAGAATAACCTATTATTTCTTGTACTTCTCTTCCTTTGTATTTCATACTTGGTCCTAGATCACCTTTAAGTAAGTCCTTTAAATACATTGAATATTGCTCACCTAAAGATTTATCTAATCCATATTTTGCTTCTAGACTAGCCTTTATTTCTGGTGGTAATGGTTTTTCACCATCAAAAGGTCCCCCAGGCATTAATCTCATTAAAAAAAATGTAGCAGTAATAACTATAAATATAGTTACTACACTTATACCTAGCCTTTTTAGAATGTACTTAATCAAATTCTCACCCCCCATTTTTTATATGATATATATATATTGATTTATTCTCTCAATATTCCATTAATTTTTATTTAATACATTACTTTAAAATGATAAACTAATAACAACCTTCATATATATCTATATTGGACTATTTTCTAATGTGTTAACTTGCTTTATTTATCAATATAACTCTGTAATTATATTATTCAAAAAAACAAAAGTGCCTTAAAATTTTTAGAAATCTTCTCGAGATATTTAATCGCATTTCTATAAAGAAATGCTCCCTAAACATCAATTTAAGACCTAATGCATTTTAAGACAACTCTTTTACAATATTAATTTATACTTTTCTTTACAAAGGCACCTTCCTTCATAATCACCTGCATGTTACCACTTCTTATATCATGAATATCCTTTAACGGATTTCCATTCAATACAATAATATCAGCAAACTTTCCTAACTCTAAAGTACCTGTTATATCATCAATTCTTAACATTTCTGCTCCATTTTTTGTAGCTGCTAAAATTACCTCCATATTGGTAAGTCCAGCTTTACAAAGAGTATACATCTCAGTGATTGCATATTCCCCATAAGGAGTTAAGCTACTACAGAAGGAATCTGAACCTACTGTTATTCTTATTCCCTTCTTATTGGCGTTTCGTAGATTACTTATTATACGGTTTAACTCCTTTTCAGCCACTGTATCTCCCTCATAATCATCTAAAATTTTTCTATAAGGAGGCTCGTACACCGTAAACCACTGATAGAAAAACTGTAAGGTTGGACAAAAGCTTATATTCTTTTCCTTCATTATTTCTAAGCACTCTTCATTTAATTCCTGACCATGGATTATAGCAGAAACTCCAGCCTTACATGAATTTAAAGCCCCTTCATATCCTTCTGCATGAGACCAAACTGGTAAGCCAACCATGTTGCATTCATCTACTACCGCTTGTATCTCCTCCATACAATAATGAGAAGCCGCTTTAGCATCATGTCTCCATATTCCTCCTCCTGTAGACCATATTTTTATGGCATCAGGATTTTCACGAATTCTTTTTCTTATAGCTTTACGTAGATCCCATGGTCCATCCACTCTTTCTGCCCATGGATGTGAATTCTCATTATATTCCAGTGGTAATTTATGCGAATCCCCATGACCTGAAGTTCTGCAAAAACCTAATCCTGTTGCAACTATACGTGGTCCAGGTATTATTCCTTCTTCAATCATATTTCTAAGATGAATTCCAGAGCGGGAAATTTCCCCCACCGATGTTAGTCCATGCTCCAAAGCTTCTCTAGCTTGTGCAACAGCTACTATTGTCTTTTGTATCACAGGCTCTAATACCCATTCTGTATCACTATCTGTTCTATTTCCACTAAAATGCAAATGAGAATCTATAAGTCCTGGCATAATAGTTTTTCCTGATATATCTATAACTTCACAATTCTCTTCTATGTCTTTCATAACTCCAGCATAAGTAATTTTCTTATTTTTAACAATGACTAAGGAATTTTCTATAGGCTCACCGCCTGTCCCATTTATTAAAAGCCCATGTATAAAAGCTATGCTTTTCATATTTTACCCCCTAAATTATACATATTATTAGTTTTTACTATGGATTTACTTTAACATATACCAATAGCTTACCTCAACTCATTATTATACCATATATGTAAAATTAAACAGGATTAATTTTATACTTTTTATAATTTATCTCATATCTAATAAAAATGAGCAGACAATAATTATATTATCTACTCATAGTATAAACTAACCAAATTGATTTAATTATAAAAGCTATTAACTAGTTATAAATTGACCACCATTTATGTGAATAGTTTCTCCAGTTATAAATGAAGCTCCATCGCCAGCTAAGAATACATAGCTCTCTGCAATTTCAACAGGTTGCCCAGCTCTCTTAAATAAAGTATTACTGCCAAAAGTAGATACTTTGTTTGCATCAAAGGATGATGGTATAAGCGGAGTCCATACTGGACCTGGTGCCACTGCATTTACTCTTATACCTTTAATTGCTAATGATTTTGCTAAACTTCTAGTTAAAGCCGTCAAAGCTCCTTTAGTACAAGAATAATCTATTAAAGTTTCATTACCCTCATAAGCTGTTATAGAAGTAGTATATATTATAGAGTCTCCCTTCTTCATATGAAAAAGCACTTCCTTTGTTAAATAAAATGCTCCAAAGAAGTTTGTATCAAAGGTTTTATGTAACTGTTCACTAGTTATTTCATTAATTTGTTGACATTCATGCTGTTCTGCTGAATTCGATACAAATATATTTATAACTCCATACTTTTCTATCACTTTTTTCATAGCGTCTTTACAGAAATCTTCATTACCAATATCTCCAGATATAAGTAAACACTCTCCGCCTCTTTCTTCAATAAGTCTTTTAGTTTCATTAGCATCTTCATGTTCATTTAAATAAATTATACATACCTTTGCCCCTTCTTTTGCATATAGTATAGAAACAGCCCTACCTATACCACTATCTCCTCCTGTAATTAAGGCTATTTTGCCCTTTAATCTGTTTGAAGTTTTGTGATAATCTTCTATTTCATAGATAGGTTTTGGTTCCATTTCACTTTCAATGCCTGGCTGTATATTTTGATGTTGAGGCTTAAACCCAATTGGAAAATTGTAGTCCATTTTAACACTCCTTATCTATATAAAAAGTAATAGCTTAATTTCTATTATCGCTTTCTTTATCTTTAGTTTTTACTTTACCGTATACCCTGTATGGCAAATACAATCTTTAATTTCTTCTGGAGTTGCTGGACTATTATAATTTACTTCTACTGTACCTCTTCCTATATCAACACAAACCTGTTGTACACCTTCAATTTTGTCTAAAGAATTATTTAACTTAGTTCTACTTTCTGAATTTACTAATCCTGAAACATTGTAATGTACTGATTTCATTTTAATTTACCTCCAATTATTAGTTTTCTAATATATTATCTTTTAAAAGAGCAATTTTTATTCATATGATTAATGATTCTAAATTATCCATTTTTTATTTTCTTAAACTAATATATAAAAAAAGACGCTACATATGTAGCATCTTTAAATCTCCTATTTTATTCCTAAATAGTTTGAAGCTTACTTAATAACTCATCTATTCTTAATCCATGAACCATACACGCTTCTTCAAGAGTTTCTGCTTGTGCTGAAGGACACCCAACACAACCCATCCCAAAACTCATTAAAACTTCTGCTGCTTTCTCATTTTGTCTTATTACTTCTCCAATAGTCATTTCTTTTGTTACTTGCATAACTATTACCTCCATTTT
>DKGY01000054.1:0-22287 GCA_002453475.1 Clostridium sp. UBA6758
TAATTTGAGCATTATTTACCTTCACTTTTTCTAGCTCTTCTCTATAAGATAATAATGTAGCACCTTTATCACTATTCACAACACTCCTTAACCGATCTTCAACATTTTCATAGTCATATCCATCCTTAACATTGCCTTCCCAATATTGGTATTTAGTTAAGTTCATACGCTCTTTTACAACAGAGTCAGGTAGAATTAATACTGAAGATAACATTTTAGTATCCTCTTTGTTCATCGGCAGTCCTTTGATAGCATCTTCACTAACTATAGCTCCAATTTTGAATTTAGGGAAAGTTCCACCTATATATTCTCCATTGTCATCTAATTTACTAAATGAAGGTTGTACCTCATCTCCCACTGATAAATTAGTGTAGTTTAAGCCATCTATATTTTGTACAATAATTATAGTATCTTCTTCCTTCATCTTATCTATATCTATTTCACCATCAATGACATATCGCTTTAAGGCTTCTAGCTCCTCATCACTGTATCCTATAACATTAATTCCTATTAGGTATCTATCTGAAAATATACATTGTGAAATATATTCACTAATTTCACCAAATTCTTTATATGCCTTTAACCCTTCCTCAGTAAACTTCTCTTTTGGTAAATCCATAGTAGTACCTCTTCGTTTAAGCTTCAAGGTTACATCTAATCCTTCGACATCAGAAACATTTTCTACTGATAATCCACTTTTTGAATTAACCTTAAAATCTACCTTAAAACCATCTTTAAATATAGCTACAGGATTTGTAGAGCCTATGACATAGTTTACTGTCATAAACATAGTTATAGTTATAATTAAAGATAAACAAGTAGATAAAAATCTCTTTTTATTTCTAAATATATTTATAACTGCCATGCTTCCCTCAAAGGGTAATTTTTTAAGAGCAGGCTTATCTAAATTTAATTTTATACTACTCCCTTGTAATGAAGTATTGTCTCCTCCTGTTATAGCCTCTATAGGTGAAATAACTGATGCTCTTTTTGCTGGAAAATAAGTTCCTATGAATCCAGTTAAAAGTCCTATTCCTACTGCTATTATAATAATTTTAGGATCTAGGGTGCTTACTGTACCTAAATTTTCTATTCCTGTTATCATTTTTATAATAAATCTTGTTATCCAATTCCCTAATAAAATTCCTACAGGTATAAATACAATGGTTATAAGCATTCCCTCAACCAAAATCATCATCTTTATTTTCCAAGGAGGGCAGCCTATTGCCCTAAGCATACCTATTTCCTTAGTTCGTTCTGATACACTGACGTTAAATATGTTAAAAATTATTACACTAGAAATTGTTATTAAAATTAAGGAAACAAAAAACATTATATTATCAGATTTTTCATATTCGCTCTTTAGCGCTAACTTTGGTTCATTAGCAAAGAAACCTCCTGTAGAATATTTTGATTCTGTTAGCTTCTTTACAGCTTCTTCAGCTGAATAGGCTGGTTTTATCATTATATATCCATCAGCTTCTACACTTTGCAAAGTAAGCTTTTTCTCTTCTAATATTTTAGCTCCAAATTCAGGAGTAATATATGCATTTCCTTCCTTAGGATAAAACCAATTTCTATAAGTAAAGTCATAAATTCCTGTAAGTATGAACTCTGTTTCACCCTTTTCATAATAAAATTCTGTACCTCTCCCTCTATGGCCTATGGTATAAGGAATTGTTATCTTATCTCCTACTTTATACTTCTTAGGGAATGAGTCAAGAATCCACTTTTCTATAGCTATCTCGTTATCTTTCTCTGGATATCTTCCTTCTAATAATTCAAGATTTAATATATCTGTAGCATTTTCTTTAAAAGCTGAAATTTGAAGGGTGTTGTCTGTGTTTGGTACGTCATACCTACCAATTGGCCAAACCGTAGTAACCTCTTTAACCACCTCTTCCTTTGCTACTCTATCAAAATCAACATATCCTACGGTACCTAAATATATATCATGTATTCCTCCTGAGTCATCCTTCATTTTTTGATATAAGGATTCCTTTAAGGCTTCTGATATGGTACCTAAGGATACTATAAGAGCCATAGATACTATGATGCCTAAAGCTACAAATATAATTCTCTTTTTTCCCTTTTTAATATAACGTGGTATAATACCCCAAAAACTCTTCATATTTCCCCCCAAAAAGAAAATAAACCTTTTAATATTAATACATAAAAGATTTATTTCCCCAAATTTAAATAGTATTCTATGGCAAAATACTATTATTAAATTTTAACTTTCCACAATGCACCAACACAATAGCCACCACAGGTGTTCATGCAATTCCAATCTTCACAAACTATACCTGTATGAACTATTTTTTTAGTCTTTTTATTTTTTTTTGAAATTAAATGTTCCATGATGTCACCCCCCTCTTAAAATTAATATATAATAACATTAAATATGTTATTTACTTTGTTGACTTTAGAATAATTTCACCTGTATATGCATCAATATATACATCTTCCTTATTTGCAATAGTTAGATTATATTTATTCTTTATTTTACTCAGCCACTGTGATATTGTATTATCCATTACTTTTATATCTTCTTCTACTTTATCTAATAAAACTTTTCTAGTATTACTATTTAAAATCGTTTTTAATTCTTCAAGTGAATTTTTTCTTTCCCTGTATCTTTCAAGCTCTTTTTGATCTTCTTCATCAAGAATTGCAATTATATTATTTTTCTCTTCCATCTAAACACCTCTTATACAATCTTAAAATAATCTATAGGATCTTTATACACATCATGATGTATATAATTAGTAATATGTTTTCTGCTAATTAAATTGTTATCAATTAAAACTTGCTGAAGTATATAAGATTTTTCTTTTTCTAAATTTGATATTAGACACTGTATCCTAGGTGACATATTTATTTCTTCAGTCATTAATTCATTTATAAACTTACAATTTTTACAATGGTAGCTATCACATTTGCTACATATAATCAAGTTTTTAGATTTAAATTCTTCTTTAAACTCCTTTAAAATCCCATCTTCTATGCTTCCTAAATATTTCTTATCATCATTAAAATATACTGCTGGGCACATATAAATTTTACCATTAGGGGCTAATGCATAAGTATATATACCTGAACTACATCTATTGTGTTCTGTTAATTCAAATATGTCTGTTAATACATTTATATCTATCCCTTCATCATTCTCATAACTTTTTACTATAATTTTTATTAATTTATCTAATTCATGAGAATATTTTTCTACATCATTCTCACTCCAGTGTTGAATATCTTTTATAATTAAATTAATTCTTGAATAGTTTTCTTTGATTTTCTCTATAAAGTTTGCTAGTTCATAAATATTTTCTTTATATACATTAACAATGCAAGCATCATTACAATCTTCTCCTATAAATTCTTCAGACATAGATAATACGGATACTCCATTTATATCTTCTCTTTCATTTATACCTTTCATAATAGTTAATGAATTATCTCCATCATATTTAAATCGATTATTATTGTCCTCAAGTATTACAGGTATAAAATTATTATTGTCACAAAATTTCATTCCTTTATCAAAGATGTCTTGGCTCATCACATTGTTTTCACCATTACTTTCATATATACAATGAGATGTTGATTTATCTGATGTTATAAATATCATATATTTTTCTTGTTTATCTACTATTTTTCTTTGCTCTGCTATCTCTCTTCTTTGGGATTTCATTCCTGTAACTTTCTCGAACTTGTCCCAATAATATTCAATTGCTCTAACATTAGCCTTATGCATTTCACATATATATGTAGCCTTTTTATATATAGTACCATAGCAATCATAATTAAAGCCTGTACATCCTGTGCAACCTGTAGCTACATCACATTTTAAGCATTTATCTTCNNTAAAAATGGTCTTACCTTATCTAAATTCATTCCATTTTCAATGTCTCCAACTTTCCTTCCTTTTCTGTTATTCATAGAAAAATCTAGAAACCTCACACATGGATAAAAATTTCCATCACAATCTATTGCAAGCATTCTACCTGCTCCACAGCTATTACTTTTAAGTTCATTTTCTATAAGTGGAAATCCTTTATTAGGATCAAAAAGGGTAACAGTACATTTGTCCCAAAGCTTATTTTCTAAAATATAATCTCCTAGAGCTTTAAGTTGTTCTTCAAATATGTATGGATCCTCCTCATCCCAAACATCTTCGAACACTACATTTGCAGCAACTTCAGATATTCCTAAATTCCACAAATTTATTATGCTATCTTTTAAATATTTTATATCACCATGAGCAAAAGTAGCCTTAGTAGCTGCTCTTGGAAATTGCTTTAGCCATAGAGGAACATTTTTAACTACATCATCATATGAACCCGTTCCATCTAATTTTACTCTCTGCAAATCATGCTTTTCTTTATTGCCATCAACGCTTAATCCAATTGATACATGGCTATAGTTTTTCTTTATATATTCTTGTACCTTAGGATGATCATATAATATTCCATTACTTGAAAAACTCAATCTATATTTATCAAACCAAGGGTGATTTAATTCATAAGATCTTATCTTTATATAGTCTGTTATTTTATCAATTAAATCCATTTCTAATAAAGGCTCACCACCTATAAAGTTCCAAATAACTCCAAGTTCATTAAAGGTTTTTCTATCATCTAATATATAATCAATGGCCTTTTTAGCAGTTTCAAATGACATCTTTTTTACACTGTTTTTTCCTGTCATATAGCAATATTTACATCTAAGATTACACTCCTCAGTTACTGAAAATGTAATATCCTTTATTCTTTTATCTCCCCATACTGTAGGCAGTTTTCCCATTGTAATATTATTATCCATAATTAATACTCCCCCTTTTCTAGTTTGATCTTCCTTTCAAAAATAAATTCTTATATAAAGAACCATAATTCATCAATTCCTTATGTGAACCTGACTCCATTATTTGTCCTTCATTCATAACAAAAATACCTTTTGCATTAGATACACCTTTTAATCTATGAGTGATTATTATTACAATATGATCTTTTGATATATAATTAATTAATTCATTTATAGATTCCTCTGTATCATTATCTAATGCAGATGTTATTTCATCCAAAAGTAATATTGATGTTTTTCTTAATAATGCCCTTGCTATGGCAATTCTTTGCTTCTGACCTACAGATAAACCTACTCCGCCTTCGCAGACTACAGTGTCATACTTATTAGGAAGGCCCATTATGAATTTATGTATATTGCAAATAGAACATACACGTTCTATCTCATTCATATCACTACAAGAGTTTCCTAATAGCAGGTTGTCCTTAATTGATAAATTAAACAAATATGGTTCCTGCATTACTACTGAAATATTATTTCGTAGTGACTGCTCACTCATGGCTCTAATGTTAATTTCATTGATTAATATTTCTCCATCATAATTATCATAAAATCTTAATAACAAATTAAATATTGTACTTTTGCCACTTCCACTTTCCCCAACTATTACATATTTTCCATATCCATCAAATGATATATTTAAGTTCCTGATAACATTTTTATCATTATATCCAAATGAAACATTCTTTAATTCAACCTTTTTTTCTTCTTTTTGAATATCTTTATTACCAAATATATTAGTATTGAAATTTAAATTATTATTTAAATCATATATTCTCTTTAATGACACAATAAGTTTTTGAATAACAGCATTAACCTTAGTTAAGCTAGAGAGAGAGTTTGAAAACAAAATTGAGTATGATAAGAATGTTATGAATTCCTCAATACCAATTTTCCCTAAACTAATTAAAACTATTGCAATGAAAATAAATATTATCATATCTAGATAATTTACAGCTTGTACAAGCATATTACCTTTTATAGTTATATATTGGGACTTTATTGCTTGGTTAGTTGCTTTATCTAAAATTGTTCCTAATCTATTCTCCATCTTATCTCTAATGCCTAAAGATACAATTTCCCTTATACCTGTAAAACACTGTGTCTCAATTCCATAACATTGATCATTAAATTGTTTATAAAGTGAAATTTCCTTCTTAACTTTTTTTCCACTCCATTTAAAAATTCCTAAAGTTATAGGGAATGTTGCAACAATTATTAAAAATAAATAGACATTTAAACTAATCATAGAAACACCAATAAAAATTACTACAAATAATGAATCTAATAGCGATATAGAATAGTTAGCAAATACATTTGATATATCTTCAATGTCGTTATTCATTCGTGATAATAATTCTCCTGTTTCTGTATTGTCAAATACCTGAATAGGAAAGTTAAGTATTTTGGAAAACAAATCACTTCTTATATCTTTACATACATTACAATCTACTTTAGTTAATATTCTAAATTTAAATGCTTCTGTCAATACTTGTCCTAAATATATAAATACTAATAATAAAACCATATTTATAGCTAAGTTATATTTAGATTGAAATAATAAGTTTATAATTTTAGCTTTTACTTTAGGTTCTATTGAAACTAGTAATGTAGCTATAGTCATAAAAATAATCATTAAAAATATTTTTCATGTATATGGTTTTATATAATTTAATGCCCACCTAATAACTTTTTTATCTTCTTTAGATAAAGTTCTCATAATGTCTCCTCTTTAATTTTCCTTATAGTATCTAATAAACTTCTATTTATATTTTTATTAGTTATCAACCCAATTAAAATATCATTAAGTAACTCTTTATGATTATCATATATATGTTTATTACGATTTAAAATTATTAAATATTGATTTACATAATTTGAATTTATTAACCCATCATGATAATCTTGTACTATATTTTCATATATCTTTGTCAGCCATAAAATATTATTATCATTAATACATAATTTGATAGCAGTATTATAATGCTTAACAGCAGCTTTAACATCAAATTTAATAAAATAGTTTTTTCTTTTTAATAAGTATGCTACATATAAACTAGCATCTTCTCTTTTAAGCATATCCCGATTTATTTTATTTAAATAGAAATTAGAGCGCTCTTCATCTTCAACCAATTCATACAATGTAACTAAGTTAATTATTATGTTTGAATTTTCTGGAAACTCTTCATGTAATCTCATATAATTATTTATAGACTTTTCTATATTGCCCATTTCATAATTCATATTAGCTTCCAATATACTGCTGTCTATAATAAGTTTTGACTCTACATATTTTAATTTTTTTATGCTTTCTATATATTCTAACGAAATTTTATAATTACCAATCTCATTATTAATTAAAGCTATCCCGTAATATACCCTTGACTCAATATCTTGAATGTTCCTAATTTCATAATTACTCTTTTTATAAACTAGCTTAATTAATATTTCTGCTTCCGTATAACTTTTTAAGCCTAAAGCCCAATTGCATAGGCATACATGACAAGCCCCAATTTTATTTAAAATATATATGTAGGAGTATTCTTCCAAGCATCCCATATCTTTTGCTTTAGTATAGAAATCAAGAGATTTTTGAAACTCATTTTGATCTTCCAAAATTTCACCTTGTAGTTTATAATAATCCTGTAAAATATCTTTAAGATTATACTGCAAACATATAGTTTCAAAATTTTCTGTATCTATTTCTTCTTTCTTTCTTAATTCAATCTTACATAAATATCTTGCATAATCTTCATCACCCATTACTAATTCTTTAGTGGATATATTTAAGTTAATATTCTTATGTTTAGCTATGTAATTTAATTGGTTGCTTATTATTTCAGCTGTTCTATAAGTTATTTTTCTTCTTTTGGTTTCTATAAATTTAATTTGTTGTAATGATAAATTCTCTGTTACTAATTCCTTTTGGCTTATGTTTAATATATTTCTATAATACTTCAATCTATTTGTAACCTTAAAATTGCCTATCATTTGTTCCTCCTTTATTTTAACACCATTCCATATAAAAAATAGTCTTTATACAAAATTATATATAATAATACATATATACCCATAATTGTACGCTAATAGGTTTACAAATTCAACATTTATAGATTATATTTTGTTTAAAATTGTAAACTATTTTCTTTATATAAAACTTCCCATAAAAAAATAAGTAGATGTAAATTTACACCTACTTATTCTAATTAATAACTATCTTAATTCTGCACCTAACTTATGCTCTAAGCTTCTTAAAATCTTATCATGGACTTTATTTACTTCAGTATCAGTTAAAGTTTTATCCCCATGTCTATAAGTTATAGCATAAGCTATACTCTTCTTACCTTCTGGAATTTGACTTCCTTTATAAACATCGAATAGCTTAGCACTTTCTAAGATACCTCCACCTTGCTTTTTAATAGTATCTTCTATTTCTTGTACTAGAACTCTATCATCTACTAAAATTGCAATATCTCTTGTTACTGCTGGGAATTTAGGAAGTGCTTTATGTTTTTTATCCATCTTAGCACATTCCATCAACATATCTAAATTTAATTCAGCAACAAAACATCTTGTATCTATACCATAATTTTCACTTACATCTGGATGAATTTCACCTAAAACTCCAGAAATTTTATTTCTAAGTTTTAATGCTGCAGTCTTTCCTGGATGGAAGCTAGGGTTTTCACTTTCTCTAATAAAGGATCCATTATCTATGCCTAAAGCATCAAGTACATTTTCTATTACCCCTTTAAGCTCTAAATAATCTCCTGCTCCATACATTCCTAATGTTAAAATATTTCTCTCCTCAGGTAGTTTCTCTTCATCAGTATTTTTTATATATACCTTCCCTATTTCAAAAAGCATTGCACTCTCATTGCTCTTTACATAGTTTCTAGCTAAAGATTCCATCATTGAAGCAAGAGTAGTAGTTCTCATAACCTTAAAATCTTCTCCTAGAGGATTTCTAATTTCAACTACATTTCTAAGTTCACTATCTTGTGGAATTAAAAGTTTATCAAAAATTTTATTATGNNCTACTAAACCTTCTATTATTTTATCTTCTAACTTATGCTTTTCTGACTTTCCAGACTTTATAGCCTCACAATGAGGAAGAGTTGATTCAAAGTTATTATATCCATGAATTCTAGCGATTTCTTCTGCTATATCCTCTTTTATATTTAGATCACTTCTAAATGTTGGACAATTAACGGCTAAAACATCACCTTTAATTTCAGTAATTAAATCTAATCCATCTAAATATCTTTTCATGTCTTCTTTTGATATATTGCTACCTAAGAATCTATTAACCCAGTTACTATCTACTTCTAAAGTATGAGATTCTTTAACTTCATTATATATATCTATAACTCCAGTCATAACCTTACCTGCATCTAGTTCTTCCACTAATGCACATACTCTATCTACAGCTAACTTACATAGGTTTGGATCTAAGTCTTTCTCATACTTAGTTGAAGCTTCTGTTCTAAGTCCTAATTTTTTAGATGTATTTCTTATATTAAGACCATTAAAATTTGCACTTTCTAGACTTATCATAGAAGTATCATCTTTAACCTCTGAGTTTAATCCTCCCATGACTCCTGCAAGTCCTATAGTTTTATCTCCATCCTTTATACAAAGCATAGAGCTATCTATAGTTCTTTCTTCTTCGTCTAAAGTAACAAATTTTTCTCCATCTTTTCCAGTATCAACTACTATAGTATTAGATACTATATCTCTAGCATCAAAGGCATGTAATGGTTGACCTAGCTCTAACATAACAAAGTTTGTTATATCTACAATATTATTGATAGGTCTTACATCAGCTTCTAACAGTCTTTCTTGCATCCACTGTGGTGATGGCTCAATCTTTATATTGCTAATTCCTTTAGCCATATATCTTCTACATAGTGGGCTCTTAATTTCTACTTTATAATTATCAACTATGCTTGTTTTATCTTCTTCACTATATTTAAGATTTGGCATTTTATAAGTCAATCCTAAAGTACCTGCTGTTTCTCTTACCATTCCAATTATACTAAAGCAATCTGCTCTATTAGAAGTTATTTCAAAGTCAATAATAGCACTTTCAAGAGGTATTACAGACTTGATATCTACTCCAATAGGTGTATCTTCAGGTAATATCATAAGTCCATGAACTGGCTCATCTCCAGCAATTCCAAGCTCTTCTTCTGAGCAGAACATACCGTTTGATACTACTCCTCTTAATTTACCTTTTTTTATTTTAAGTCCGCCATGTAGCGTTGCACCATGTAGTGCTACTGGAATAATATCCTGCTCCTTCATGTTTGTAGCAGCAGTTACTATTTGTATTTCTTCCTCTTTGTTAATGTCCACTGCACATACAACTAATTTTTCTGCATCTGGATGTCTTTCTATCTTTGTTATCTTTCCTGTAACTACATTAGAAATTTCATCTCCTGTAAGTATAACCTCTTCAACATGAGACCCTGAAAGATTTAATGCATCTGCAAGCTCTACAGGGGAAACATTTATATCAACATAGTCTTTTAACCATTTAACTGGATACTTCATAATCTTCCTCCTTATCTATTAAAACTGATTTAAAAATCTCATATCACTTTCATATAATAATCTAATATCTTCAATTCCGTATTTTAACATTACAATTCTATCTAGTCCAAATCCGAAAGCAAAACCGCTATATTTTTCTGGATCAATTCCACAATTTTTAAGCACTTGTGGATGTACCATACCGCAACCTACAATCTCTATCCATCCACTACCTTTACATACTTTACATCCCTTACCTCCACATACGAAGCAAGTTGCATCCATCTCTGCTGATGGTTCTGTAAATGGGAAGTGGTGTGGTCTAAATTTAACCTTCATGTCATCTCCAAACATCTTTTGGATAAACATTTCCAAGGTTCCCTTTAAGTCTCCAAAGGTAATATTTTCTGCCACTACTAATCCCTCTATTTGATAGAATATTGGTGAGTGAGTTGCATCTACAGCATCTGAACGATATACCTTTCCTGGTGCAATCATCTTTATTGGTGGCTTTTGATTTTCCATAGTTCTTATTTGAATTGGAGATGTTTGAGTTCTTAACACTATATTATCATTTATATAAAAAGTATCTTGTTCTCCTCTAGCTGGATGATCCTTAGGTATATTTAAAGCCTCAAAGTTGTAATGATCATATTCTACTTCTGGACCTTCTTCTATAGAAAAACCCATAGATAAGAATATATCATTCACTTGGTCAAGAGTTAAACTTAATGGATGTTTTCTCCCCACAGTTTGCTTCTTTCCTGGCATAGATATGTCTATTACTTCACTGTTTAATTTTGCTGCCTTTTCTGCACTTCTTATAGCTTCACCCTTTGTATCAATGGCATTTTCTATCTCTTCTCTTACTTCATTTGCAATTTTACCCACAACAGGTCTTTCTTCTGCTGATAGTTTTCCCATACCTCTTAAGATTGCAGTAAGCTCTCCCTTTTTCCCTAGATATTTTACTCTAATATTCTCAAGTTCAGTTTTATCTGTTACTTGACTTAGCTGTTCTAATGCAATTTTCTTAATTTGTTCTAATTGTTCTTTCATATTCTAAGCTCCTTTCTAAAATTCATCATTTCATTTAAAATTATGGATTAAAACTTCTACTTAACTCCAGTAGTAAATAACAGTCTCTGAAATTAAATTTTCTTTTATACACATAAAAAAACCGTCCCTAAAAAGGGACGGAAAATCCGCGGTACCACCCTAATTGAGTTTTATTAAAACTCCTCTTAGTAAATTTATCGACCATAGCCGCTAATTACTACTATTATTTCATAATTAGTACTCGGAAGTGAACTTCGATATAATCTTATAAGAACAGCTTTCAGTCTTTGGCTCTTCCTCCCTTATATAAAAATATATATCTACTCTCTTCGTCATTGTATAAATATTTCATTTTATATTTACTAAACTAGTTAGCCTACTCTTCTACTTCAAAACATTAAAATCCTAACTTGTTAGAAACATTATACATATAATATATAAAAATTTCAAGTATTAATAATTTTTATTTGATATCTTTTGTCTTACACCTTCATATATCATAATAGATGCAGCTATAGCAACATTTAGTGATTCAGTATTTCCTATCATAGGAATTTTAACCTTACAAGTAGCTAAATTCATAACTTCATCACTAATTCCATTGCCTTCATTGCCTACAGCTATTATTGCATTATCTACTAGGTTAACCTCAAAAAAGTTTTTATCTGTCTGTAGAGAACTACATACTAAATTATATCCTTCATTAATTAATTTTTTTGTAAAGGATAAATCTTCATCATGGATTATAGGAATATTAAATATGGAACCCATAGTAGATCTTAAGGTTTTTTCATTATATAAGTCTACTGTATCCTTACTTAAGATAACGCCCTTACAGCCAGCACTATGAGCTGTTCTTATTATAGTTCCTAAATTGCCTGGATCTTGCACCTTATCAACTAAAATATATAATCCCTCTTTTGCTATGAAGGTTTCTTCTTTCATGTTAAGTACGGCTAAAACCCCTTGGGAATTTTCTGTACCTGAAATACTCTTAAATAAGTTATCATTTATTATAAATAATTTTTCATCATATTTACTAATGCAAAAAGAAAATTTTTCATTGAACTTATCTATAGAACTTTCCTTTATAAAAAGTTTATCTATAATAAAATCTGATTTAAATCCTTCCTCTAGGAACCTAAAACCTTCTATAATAAACTTTTTATTATCAACTCTATATTTTTTTTCTTTTAACTTCTTAATTTCTTTTAATGTGTTATTATCCTTACTTTTTATAACCTGCACTTATAAATCTCCTTATCTAACTAAACTTTCAATACTGTTTAGTTCAGAAGTTCCTCCTATGGCTACTATTATGTCTCCTTCTTGTATAACTTCATCTGCAGCTGGAGATACCTCAATATTATCATGNNTAATGGCTACCACATTTACACTGTATTTTACCCTTAAATCTAGTTCTTTTAAGGAGTGCCCTTCCCATTCCTTTGGGGTGACAATTTCTGCAATACTAAAGTCTGGTGATAACTCTATATAATCAAGTATGTTAGAAGAACAAAGGTTATGAGCAACTCTAATTCCCATATCACGCTCTGGGAATATAACCCTATTAGCACCTATTTTATATAAAACTTTTGCATGTAATGCATTATTAGCCTTAGTTATAATATGCTTAACATTCATTTCTTTAACTAAAAGAGTAGAAAGAATGTTAGCTTGAATATCAGAACCTATACTGATTATAGCTACATCAAAATTACTAATTCCAAGAGCTCTTAAGCTGTTTTCATCATTAGCATCTACTTGAACAGCATGGGTAACTTTTTCCGCAATATTTTGAACTGCTTCTTCGTCTATATCTACTGCCAAAACATCATTACCTAGTGCATATAAAGTTTCTGCTACCGAAGTTCCAAATCTACCTAAACCAATAACTATAAATTGCTTTTTACTCATATATATCCCCCTCTTTATCCAACTAGAATTTTATCTTCTGGATATTTAATAGAATTTCCTCTTTTACTTTTTCTTATAGAAATTGCTACAACTAGTGTAAGTGGTCCAACTCTACCTGCATACATAGTTAGTGCCACTATAGCTTTACCTATAGCAGTAAGCTCTTGAGTTAATCCTAATGTTAACCCAACAGTTCCAAAGGCTGAAGTTGCTTCAAATAAATAATGTTCAAAAGGAGCTCCGGATGCTCTCTCCGTAATAGATAATAATATAGTTGTAGTGAAAATTAATGCTAATGCTATAATTACTACTGCTAAAGCCTTATATACAGTTTCTTTATTTATTTTTCTTTTAAATAATTCTGTATCTTCTCTTCCATTTATAACTGATAATATTGTCATAAAAAGCACTCCAGCTGTGGAAGTTTTTATTCCTCCAGCCGTTGATCCTGGTGAGCCACCAATAAACATCAACATTATCGTTAAAAATGTAGATGCCATAGTCATCTGTGTCAAATCTATAGAATTAAATCCTGCTGTTCTTGGTGAAACTGATGCAAAGAATGCTGACAACAGTTTTTCTTTAATCCCCATAGGCTTTATAGTCCCTGGATTAGAAAGTTCAAATACTAGAAACATTATAAATCCAAATAAAATTAATCCTGCACTTACGGCTATTACTAACTTAGTTTGTAAAGCTAATCTCTTAGTGTGTTTATAATTAAATATATCATTCCATACATGGAAACCTAATCCACCTATTACTATTAAAGATGATATTGTAAGTATTACCAAGGTATTATCGCTATATGCAGTTAAGCTATTATAATTTCCCATAAGGTCAAATCCAGCATTACAAAATGCAGAAACAGCATGGAATATACTATAATATATGCCTTTAACAATTCCAAACTTAGGTATAAATTCAAATGAAAGCAATAACGCCCCTAAAAGTTCTATTGAAAAAGTAAATACTAATATATACCTTGCTAATTTTACTATTCCCTGAAGAGATGTGGAGTTTAATGATTCTCTTATTATTAATCTTTCTTTTAAAGTTATTTTTTTACCAATAATTAATGATAAAAGTGTAGCAAAGGACATAAATCCAAGACCACCAATTTGTATTAAAATAAGTATTACTGTTTTTCCAAAATAACTCCAATAGGTACCAGTATCTACAGTAACTAATCCTGTTACACAAACTGCTGAAGTTGATGTAAAGATACAATCAATAAATGGAGTTCCTACACCTTCTATAGTAGCAATTGGTAAGCTTAATAATAGGGCACCTGTAAATATTATCGTTGCAAATCCCATAGCTATTATTTGAACGGGAGTAAAGTTTTTACGCCTTAAAATGCCACTTAATCTCAATTGCATAGATAACACCTCATACTTCTTACAAAAAAATTTATTATAATTATATATAATTTTCCCCTTTGTTTATTAAAATATATATAGTATAAGAATGTAGCCATGGCTACATTCTTATACTATATATATCCGTCTATTCATTATCTTTATTGCTTACATAAAAAATAATAAATACTTATGTATATTAAAATTAAGTCTAACAAAATCCAGAGACATGACATAGTCATCCTCTGGCTTTAATTTCTTATATTAAATTAATCCTATAGGTGCTTCTTAGCAACTTCTACTAATTCAGCAAATGCCTTTGGATCATTTATTGCTATTTCAGAAAGCATTTTTCTGTTTATTTCAACGCCAGCAAGTTTCATTCCATTCATGAATTTTGAATAAGAAAGATCATTCATTCTAGCAGCTGCATTTATTCTAGCTATCCATAGTTTTCTGAAATCTCTTTTCTTTAATTTTCTTCCAACGTAAGCATTTCTTAATGCTCTGATTACTGATTCATTAGCTGTTTTAAATAACTTGCTTTTTCCACCGTAGTATCCTTTTGCAAGTTTTAATACTTTTTTATGTTTTTTACGACTATTCATCGCTCTTTTTACTCTTGCCATTATATTTACCTCCTAGATAACTTCCTACTATAAGTATGGTAGTAATTTCTTCATTATTTTTTCTTGAGTAGTTGAAACATATCCTGTTTTTCTAAGATTTCTCTTAGTCTTTCTGCTCTTCTTAGTTAATATATGGCGTCTAAAAGCTTTAGATCTTTTTAACTTACCTGTTCCTGTCTTTTTAAATCTCTTTGCTGCACCTCTATGTGTTTTCATTTTTGGCATTGTAAAGTCCTCCTCTCGGTTATGCTCTTTTTGGAGCTAATATCATTATCATATTTCTTCCTTCTTGTCTAGCTGGCTTTTCAATAACATAAACATCGCCTAATTTTTCTACAAAAAGGTTTAATATCTTGTGTCCAACTTGTGAGTTTTCAATTTCTCTTCCTCTGAATCTCACAGTAACTTTAACTTTGTCTTCATCTAATAAGAATTTTCTAGCATTATTAGCTTTTATCTCAATATCGTGCTCTTCTATGCTAGCACTTAATCTGATTTCTTTAAGTGTAGTAATTTTTTGTTTCTTCTTAGCCTCTTTTTCTTTTTTTTGCTGTTCATAAACAAATTTACCAAAATCCATTATTTTGCATACCATAGGTTTTGCATTTGGAGATACTACAACTAAATCTAATTCCTTTTGTTGAGCAATATCTAGTGCTTCTTTTGTAGAAATTACTCCTAGTGCTTCCCCGTCTGAGTTAATAACTCTTACTTCTTTATCTCTTATTTCTTCATTCATCATGAAATCTTTATTTTTACTGATAACATTCACCTCCGGCTTTTAAACCACATATTTTTCATTTTATATAAAATAAAAAGGACAGCAAACGCCGCCCCGTATTTACAGTATTGTAAATTAAAATCATTACCTTACTAGCAGTACTGTAAGGTGAGAAACGGCAGTTTCTACTTGTTAATAAATTATTCACTTTCCAACTAACATAGTCAATTCTACTATACCTTTATATTATTGTCAATAGGCATTTCTATAATTTCTTTAAACATTAGACATTCATTACACCCACTGCAATAATAAATTCTATTTTCAAATACCTTCTCTATAGTATTAATTAATTCTTTATTTTTACACCTATTAGCAGAATGTATCACTATCTTTTTCGGACACATAGTTATGAGTCCACTTATGACTAAATCATCTTGACTAACCTCTACTATATTTTTATTTTCACAAATCTCATTCAAAAGGGTTTCCATAATATTATTTCCAAATTCATCTCTGAGTATATATGAGTCTCCTCTTTTTCCAATATATAAATCTACTTTCTCAGCCTTACTCTCTTGTATTTCAACAAAATATTTTAGAAGACTAATAAATTCATTATATTCCTTTTCTATCATATAGCTTTCTACCACTTTTTCTATTATCATATATATCTGTGGCATTAATTCCTTCGCCCTAAAGTCAATAAAGCCTTTAATATTTATTTCATTTCCTTCTTCTATGCAATTAATAATTCTATCTAAAATGTTATTTTTCTTATTCATATAATATATTACAGTATCATCTATAGGCACTTCTTCCATTAAAACTTTATATATATCCTTTTTTATATCACTTACATCGTTATAGTTTAGAAAATTATAAGTTTCATTTAGATGTTTATTAACCTTTTTTTCTAAAAACTCATTAATAATCACACCATATAAAATGTTAGCTATATAATAGTTAAATAACTTCTTACCTTCATCCTCAGTGTAATCACCATCTTTCCAATATATATGTATACATTCATTTAATTCATCATTTTCAACTTCTAAATTTAAACTTTTCTTTTTTGTCCTTAAATAATCACCCATACTCTTAACTTGATTTAATACATAATCCTTATAGCTATTATTCACAATAGTCAACAGCAGCATTCAATCACCCCACTTCATGTTAAGAATTTTATAGATACAGAACTTCACTTTAATATATTATGTGTTTTTATTTTTTACTATATACAATTTTTAAAATCCAATTTATTCTATAAATTTTATAGCATTTATGATATATTATTTCTAAATTACTCTATTGCTCTAATCAGCTAAATAATCTTTATCCGATGACTACCCGCTCTAATACTCCCATTTTCTTCAAAGTGGGAGTAANNCTTCAGAGGGAGTAAAAACTCCCTCTGAAGCAAAGAACTCTGTTTATAAAAATTTCTTAAATTAACTACCTGGTATACAAAAATTTTTTCTATAAAAATATAGATATAAATAAGAATATTTATACTGGGAACTATTTAAATACAGATATATATTCCTATATAACTATTTAACTATTTAACTATTTGTTCTATTCATGCGAGTTTGAGAAGAATCTGTCATTTAAATAGTCTGATTAAAGATATATTAAAATTTGAATTATTAATAACAACCAATAATAAGGTGGTGCTATTTTTGAAATATGCTTTTGTTGACTTCAGAATTTCTCACGAGGAGCTTTTAGCTTTAGAAAATTTAAATTGTAAAGTTATACTTTGTGAACCTTGCAATTCATTATATCCAGCTATATGTGGTCATCCTGATATTCTCATACATTTTATCGATAATAATAATGTTATCATTCATAAGGATACATCTTCTACCTTTGAAGAAACTCTAAAATCTCTAAATCTAACGGTATTGAGAAGTACTGATGCTTTAACTGATAAATACCCTAAAGATATCATTCTGAATGCTGTAAATACTTCTGATTTTTTTATGCATAACATAAGATATACGGATAAAACTTTGTTAGAAAATATTCATGATAAGACATTAATAAATGTGAATCAAGGTTACTCCAAATGCTCTACTGTAGTATTATCTAATAAAGCTTTCATAACTTCTGATATATGTATTTATAAAGAATTAAATATCTATGGATACGATGTACTATTAATTCCATCAGGGGATATTCTTTTACCTCATTTAAATTATGGATTTATTGGTGGAACTTGCGGTATGATAGACTCTAAAACCATAGTTTTTTATGGAAATTTAGATTTATATCCTCATGGAGATTTAATAAAAATATTTTTAAATAAGCATGGTATAACTCCTATCGCTTTAACCAACTCACAATTAATTGATAGAGGTAGTATATATTTTTTAGATATTTAATAATTTATACTTGCCAAAATTACTAGAATATGAATTTTAAAATACTCAATTATAATGTGTACCACTCTAAGAAGTATATTTATGTTTATATACAAAAGAAAAAAGCAAGTAATTAAATTACTTGCTTTTTTGGAGGCGCCACCCAGATTTGAACTGGGGATAAAGGCTTTGCAGGCCTCTGCCTTACCACTTGGCTATAGCGCCATATTGGAGCGGAAGACGAGATTCGAACTCGCGACGTTCACCTTGGCAAGGTGACGCTCTACCACTGAGCCACTCCCGCGTAATAATGGTGGCTCGAGCAGGAATCGAACCAGCGACACGAGGATTTTCAGTCCTCTGCTCTACCGACTGAGCTATCGAGCCAGACACAAATTTTAGAATTTATTGGCGACCCAGAAGGGACTCGAACCCTCGACCTCCGGCGTGACAGGCCGGCACTCTAACCAACTGAGCCACTGGGCCATATGGTGGTCGCAACAGGGATCGAACCTGTGACCCCCTGCTTGTAAGGCAGGTGCTCTCCCAGCTGAGCTATGCGACCAAAATTTAAATTTGTGACACCACTATTAAAAATAATCTTTGCTAAGCTTAAAAAATCAATGAATTTTCCAAGTCTTAACAAAGACTATTATATTAAATTTTAAGTTTATTGTCAATATAGTTTTTAAAATTTATTATAAAACTAATTAATGTCATCTAATATTTTTTTAATATCTTCTGGTTTAAAATCATAGGTTTTATTACAGAAATGGCACAAGATTTCTTCCGTCTTGCCATCATCATATATTTCTTGCAAATCATCCTTACCAATACTCATTAACACTCTTTCTACTCTTTCTCTTGAACAGTCACATTTATATTCAGGTACTAAGGAATCATATATTTTTAAATCCATATCTTCAAATACAAATTCTAATATTTCTTCTATAGTCATTCCTTTTTCTATCATAGATGTTACTGATGGAATTTCTTCCAATCTATAAGTTATAATATCTGCTAAAAATTCTGATGCACCTGGCATCATTTGAATAATAAATCCTCCAGCAGCTTTTATAGATAAATCTGTATCTACCAATACTCCTAAAGCAACAGCAGATGGTGTTTGTTCCGATACAGTAAAGTAATATGCTATATCATCTCCTACTTCTCCTGTATATATAGGTACTTGACCTACATAAGGTTCTTTAAGTCCCATATCTTTAATTACTTTTAAATATCCATTTTTACCTATGGCGCCACCAACTTCCAATTTGCCTTTTTCATTTAAAGGTAAATCTATTTTTGGGTTTCCTATATAACCTTTAACACTTCCATTATTATGAGCAGTAACGGTAATACCTTTCGCTTCTCCTCCACCATCTATTTGAATAGTTAAACTGTCAGTATCATTTTTCAGCATAGCTCCCATTAAAACACCACCAGTTAACATTCTCCCTAGTGCTGCTGATGCTGTTGGCATACATTCATGAGTTTTAGTTGCTTCATTCACTAATTCAGTAGTAATCGCTGCAATTATTCTTACTTGACCATCCTTTGCTGTAGCTCTAATTAATTTATCTTTCATTACTCTAACATCCTTTCTTACTCAAAACATAGGTTATTCTTTCCGTATTCTCACCTATAGCAACTTCTTCATAGCAATTAAGCTTTTTTTCTATGATAAGGCCTGCTTCATTTATAAACTTTTCTATCTTATTCTCGCTATAAGCTCTCTCTCTATGGTGTTCATCAAATCTATGATACACTTGTCCTTCTTTAACAAAAAAAGTTAAATACATATCAACTACATCTTCTTGTAATTGATTTTCCCAAATATATACTACATCTTCCCTGTCATAGTTAAAACTATTATTTCCTAATATATTTTTAATTTTGTACTCCGTATTAATATCAAAAATAAAAATTCCATCATCCTTTAAGTGTTTATTAACTGACATAAAATATAATTGAAGTTTTTCATCCTCAATTATATAGTTAGTAGAATCCAATCCACAGGTTATCAGATCAAACTGCTTTTTAAGGTTAAAGTTACATATATCTTGACACATAACCTTAGCTTTAATTCCCTCAGCCTTTAACTTTTCATCTGCAATAGATAACATATACTCCGATAAATCTATAGCCGTTGTAAATATGAAATTTTTTCCAATTAACTTAGTAAAATTTCCTGTACCACAAGCTAAATCTAAATAGTCTCTTCTTCCAACTTTATATTCCTTGCAAATATCAATAATTTTTTCTGCCCAACCTCTATAATTGATATCTTCATTAATTAGTTCATCATATATATCAGCAAAATCATTATAACAGTCCATAGGTTCACCATCTTTTCTATATAATCACCTATTTATTTTACATTACTTTTTTTCTTTTGTCTAAGAAATCTTCCATGATTATGTAACAAATTTCACCTCTATCTAAATAATTGTATATTAAACTACAATTAAATTTCTTCATTAAATGAACATAATTTATCTTAATTTGGACTAATAAAGACTTAACTAAAATAGATTATTATCAATACGCCATATAAAATTAAAAAAACTCATCATTCTTAGGCATATTTAATCCTTTTTTCTTTTTAGTCATCATTCCTCCAATTCTTCCCGTTTCTTCTGCAGTTAAACCACTCCATCCAAATTCATTTACTTTATCCGCCAACCCTAATTCTTCTACTATATCATATTTTATCTGCTCTCTTAAAGCTTCTTGTGGAGTTAATTCTTTATTAGCTTTCAACTTAGATTTTATCACTTTCTTTAAAGGAGTCTTACCCATGAACTTCCACCTCCGCATTGTTCAAATATAGTTTTAATATACTAACTATATTTTCTACCATAGACTTTTTTTTATTCATCTCATATATAATTTCTGTAGCTTTGTTACTCTATACTCCCTTAAGTATCACTAAAAACGTTTTAAATAATTACATATTTTCCCTAAGTAAATAATTTTACATAAAATGCAAAGCTCGAGGAAGTTACAATAAAGGTAGTTAAAGAAGATTCTACTAAGATGAATTATTTAACAGTTCTTTGGATGCAGCTAATGTAAGTTCGAATGATTGGATTGACAAATTAAATAAAACTGGAGATTTTAAAGTGAAAAAGGTTATTATGCTTCACTATGTTATAATTTCTTCAATCAAGAAAATAAGTACTTTAAAAATACAAAAATAAGAACCGCTTTTTTCAGCAGAACTACAATAATGCATTAGGCATTAACATATATATCTTATGTTGAGTGAGCAATATTCCGTGACAAAACAGGTAATACGGATTACGAATTAGCAGGAATGCCAGTCACTACTGGCTATAATGATTCGCTAACCTAACTCTTTGGATATTTAGATTTAAAGGAAGTCTATACAGAAGGTAGACCATACGCTAGAATTATAAAAATACTCCTTAAAGTATTTACAAATACTTTAAGGAGTATTAAACATTCTAATAATATTTTATATTACTTTCTACCTGAAGTGTAAGTGTATTTTAAATCATAATTTCCACCAAATAATGGAGTACCTAAATTCTTAACATATTTTCTAATATAAGTATTTTTAAATCTCCATGCTTCTGGACTTATAACACCATCTTCATATAATAAGATTCCTTCTGCTTGTTTAAATAATTCAGTTCTTTCTGCAGGATCTACAGATTTTGCTGCCTTCGCTATAATTTCATCATATTTAGGATTTGACCACCCTGTCATTACAACATCAGCTCCTGTTACCCAGAAGTCAAGGAATGTATTAGGGTCATTGTAGTCACCACCCCATGCCATACCAGCTACTTGGTAATCATAGTTAT
>DKGY01000054.1:22368-57466 GCA_002453475.1 Clostridium sp. UBA6758
TTCTACATTAATTCCAAGTTGCTCTTGATAAACACTTTGTTGGAACTCAGCATACTCTTTTGATGTTGTATCAGTTCCTGATTGCAGGTATTTAATAGTTATTTTAGATGGATCCTCACCAAGTCCTAATTCTTTCATTCCTTCTATTAATAGAACCTTCGGATCTGGATTTTCATCAATAAGCTTTTGAACTGGAAGATCTTTAACCTTTTCTCTATATTCTTCTCCTCCTATTTGTACTTTTGGAGGTACGAAAGATAACGCTGGCTCACCAAGACCTTTTCTTAAAGTCTTAATTTTATTTTCTCTATCTTCAGCTATTATAAATGCTTTTCTTACTTTAGCATTACTAAATAATTTGTCTTTGTGGTTAAAGAAAGTATAGGTAGTTGACCCATCATATCCTCTTCTATTTTCAAATTCACCAGTTGCATCAAGTTTTTCTATCCATTCTGTTTTTACAACTGGACCTACATCTAATGAACCATTATATAATTCATTCATTTGAGCAGATTCCTCTTTTATTATTTTCATTGTAGCTTTGTCAAGTTTTACATTTTCAGCATCCCAATATTCAGGGTTTTTAGTAAATTCAACCTTATTATTGTGTACCCATTCAGAGATTATAAATGGTCCAGAATATACCATTGTATTTGCTTCTGAGCCATATTTATCACCGTGCTCTTTTATCATGTCTTCTCTTTGTGGTTGCATTACTTTAAAATATGTTAAATCTAAGAAATATGCACATGGTGATGTTAATTTAAATTCAACAGTTTTTTCATCTACAGCTTTAACACCTAATTCTTCTGCTTTAACTTTTCCTGCATTAAACTCTGCAGCATTAGCTATAGGATATAACAAGAATGCATATGGTGATGCAGTATTTTGATCTAATGTTCTAGTAATACCATAAACAAATTGATCTGCAGTAATTGGTTGACCATCACTCCATTTAGCATCTCTTAACTTAAATGTCCAAGTTAACCCATCTTTTGATGTTTCCCAACTTTCAGCCATACCTGCTTCAATCTTATCTTTACCATTTTCATCTTGAACAATTCTAGTTAAAGCCTCTTGGCAGTTAGTAAGTATTTGTGAAGAATATAAATCACTTGATCTTGATTGGTCAATTGTTTTTGGTTCTGCCTTCAAAAATACATTAAGATACTGTTCTTTATCCATATCTCCAGAAGCAGCAGTTTCTTCTCCACCTTTACCATTTTCTGCTTTCTTGTCATCCTTACCACAGCCTACTAAAGCAACAGAAGTTACCATAGATATTGCTAATAAAGAAGCTAATATTTTTTTGCTTTTCATGAATAATCCCCCTTCATTAATCATCAATATGATAGATATAAAGCGCATATCCATCTGATTTAAATTTATTATATATTAACACTTTCACTATTGCAATACCCATTATCTGAATATTTACAAGATTACCCCAATTCGACTTATTACCTTATATATTAACAAGTTTTTAACTAAATAGTAATCTAAATTCTTTTTTTTGGAATAATTATATTATATTTTTTTAAATCAAAATATACTAATGAAATTATTTTTATTTTTTTCATCTGATTATTTTTCTTTTTTCTACTTTTTTCTTCCTAAATCGTGTTTTATTTATATATACATTCGAAATTTGTAATACGAATTTTCCTGATTAAATCCTATAACCACTATAAATATATTAAAATATTTCGGATAACATCAACCTTTTCTCATACTTTATAATGAATTTATAGGAAAATTCATCATATATGTTATTTTATGGATTATAAAAATATTATAACGAAACAAAAGAGTAAAGCATTTTATTAGCTTTACTCTTTTGTTGTTTCATTATAATATTAGTTTCTACCAGTAGTATAAGTATATTTTAGGTCAACTGTTCCAAATAATGGAGCAGCATAGTTTTTAACATACTTTCTTACATAAGTATTTTTAAATCTCCACGCTTCTGGACTTATAGCACCATCTTCATATATTAAAATTCTTTCAGCTTCTTTGAAAAGTTCTGCTCTTTCATTTGGATCATTACTTTTTCCTGCTTTAGCTATAAGTTCATCATACTTAGGGTTTGACCATCCTGTTGGCACAACGTCAGCATTAGATGTCCATATATCTAGATATGTGTTAGGATCATTATAATCTCCAGTCCAAGCTATACCTGCAACTTGGTAATCTAATTCATCTGTTCTTTGTTGGAATATAGCCCATTCAACGTATTCAACATCTACATTAATTCCAAGTTTCTCTTTATAAACTTGTTGTTGAAACTCAGCATATTCTTTAGCTGTTGAATCAGTACCTGATTGTAAATATTTAATATTTATAGTCGATGGATCATCTCCAAGCCCTAATTCTTTCATTCCTTCTATTAGTAATGCCTTTGGATCCGGATTTTCTTCTATTAATTTTTGAACTGGTGATTCATTTACTTTAGTTCTATACTCTTCTCCACCTATTTGTACAGACTTAGGTACAAATCCTAGAGCAGGCTCACCAAGACCTTTTCTTAAAGTCTTAATTTTATTTTCTCTATCTTCTGCTATAATAAATGCTTTTCTCACTTTAGCATTGCTGAATAATTTATCTTTATGGTTAAAGAAAGTATATGTAGTTGAAGCATCATATCCTTTTATAGCGTCATACTCACCAGTTGAATCAAATTTTTCTACCCACTCTGGTTTAACTACTTTAGCCACATCTAATGAACCATTAAGTAATTCATTCATTCTAGCAGATTCTTCCTTTATTATTTTCATTGTAACTTTATCAAGTTTTACATTTTCAGCATCCCAATATTCAGGGTTTTTAACAAATTCAAATTTATTATTGTGGACCCACTCAGATATCTTAAACGGACCACAATATACCATACTATCAGCCTCTGAACCGTACTTATCACCATATTTTTTTACTATATCTTCTCTTTGTGGTTGCATTACTTTAAAGTATGTTAAATCAAGGAAGTATGCACATGGTGCTTTCAATGTAAATTCAACAGTTTTTTCATCTATAGCTTTAACACCTAAGTCTTCCGCCTTAGCTTTACCAGAGTTGAATTCTGCAGCATTAGCTATAGGATATAATAGGAAAGCATAAGGTGATGCAGTATCTTGGGCTAATGTTCTTGTAATACCATAAACAAACTGTTCTGCAGTAACCGGTTGACCATCACTCCATTTAGCATCTCTTAACTTAAACGTCCAAGTTAACCCATCTTCTGAAGTTTCCCAACTTTCAGCTATACCTTTTTCAATTTTATCTTTACCATTTTCATCCTGCACAATTCTTGTTAATGATTCTTGGCAGTTTGCAAGGACTTGTGAAGAATATGAATCACTTGATTTAGATTGATCAATTGTTTTTGGTTCAGAATCCAAAAGCATATTTAGGTATTGTTCCGCATCTGCTTCTCCANNATTAGTCGCAGCTCCAGAATTTTTTTCTTCACCCTTACCGCATCCAACTAATGCAACTGATGTTATCATAGATAACGCTAATAATGATGCTAGTATTTTTTTACTTTTCATAAGTAATCCCCCTCAAAATAATATAGTTTAGTTCGAAAATTCTAAATCTTCATTCTAAACTCTGTTCATCTTTGTCGTTAATCTCTGTGTATATTTCTACACATTTCCTCATAACTTTTATTTATTTTTATAATACACCCTTTTAACGACAATGTCAATGTTCACTTTTCCGACTAAAGACACATTAATTATAATTTTATTCAATTATATGAATTATCTTCTCCATTCTCTACACAAAACACCTTATTTTTCAACAAAATATTACAAGCATAAGAATAATTATTATTTTTATTAACATTGGCATATCTACTTTATGGGGTTTCATATTGTTTTTTGTCGTAATTTGTAGTTTTTTTAATGAAATGATTAATTAAATTAGATATATGAATTGCCGCTTTTATGAAAATTCTTTTTTCTGTATTTTCTTTAAATAACATTTAACTGAATTTAATAAATGCTTTTCTACTAAATATTCATATATTATCTCCTTTTATATTATTACTAAGACATAAAACAATTAATATGCCTAGTAATAAAACTCAATCATTGAATAAACTTTACATATCCCTTTCTTTTATCATATATAACAACACCATTTTTCTTACCTCTTTAACAACAAAAAAGATAAGAGTATTTCAATACTCTTATCTTTCTATTCTAATTATAATATATGGCATGCAGCAAAGTGATTTGGCTCAATTTCTCTAAACTCAGGATTCTTTTCACTACATATAGGTTTTGCATATCTACATCTTGGTGCAAATCTACAACCTGGTTTAGGATTTATTGGACTAGGCACTTCTCCTTCTAGAGGTATTCTTGCTTTTTTCTTAGTAGCATCAGGATCAGGAATTGGAATCGCTGATAATAATGCTTGAGTATATGGATGTAACGGCTTATCATATAAATCTTTACTGCTAGCAAGTTCTACCATAGTTCCTAAATACATAACCCCAACTCTATCAGATATATGTTTAACCATTGATAGGTCATGGGCTATGAATAAATATGTTAACCCTAATTCATTTTGTAATTTTATCAATAAGTTAACAACTTGTGCTTGAATAGACACATCTAGAGCAGAAATAGGTTCGTCACAAACTATGAAGTCTGGTTCTATAGCAAGAGCTCTTGCTATACCTATTCTTTGTCTTTGTCCACCTGAAAATTCATGTGGGAATCTAGATGCGTGCTCTTTATTTAATCCTACTAATTGTAGCAATTCATAAATTCTAGCCTGTCTTTCATTACCTTTGTGAAGGTTATGAATATCTATTCCTTCCCCAATAATATCTCCAACAGTCATTCTTGGATTTAGTGATGCATAAGGGTCCTGAAATATTATTTGAGCTCTTCTAGTAAATTCTTTTTTTTGTTTTTTATCGTATTTACTAATGTCATCTCCATCAAATAAAATTTCACCACCTGTTGCGCCGTAAAGTCCCATTACTGTTCTTCCACAAGTTGTTTTTCCACAACCCGATTCTCCAACAAGACCTAATGTTTCGCCTTTTAATATATTAAAGCTAACATCATCTACTGCTTTAAGTGTGGCATTCTTACCAACCTCAAAATACTTCTTAAGATTCTTTACTTCAATTAAAACTTCCTTTTTATTTGTTTCAGCCATCTTACTCACCTCTTCTTAACGCTTCTGGAATTTCAACCTTAGGTGCCATTGGATGTTTTAACCAACATAACACCTGGTGATCATTCTCTATATTGGTAACTTCTGGCATCTCCTCTAAACATATTTGCATACAATATTCACATCTTGCAGCAAATGGACATCCGATCGGTGGTTTAACTAAATCTGGTGGAGTACCATTTAAAGCGTAAAGCGTATCCTTATTTTTTGTATCAAGTCTTGGCACTGATTGAAGTAATGCCCAAGTATAAGGATGTTGAGGATTCGCAAATATCTCCTCCACAGTACCTCTTTCAATAACTTGACCTGCATACATTACTTGAATTCTATCTGCAGTGTCTGCAACAACACCAAGATCATGAGTAATAAGCATAACTGCAGTTCCTAGTTTCTTTTGAAGATCTCCTATAAGATCCATTATTTGCGCTTGTATAGTAACATCTAGAGCAGTAGTTGGCTCGTCTGCAATAAGTATCTTTGGATTACACGCAAGCGCTATAGCTATCATAGCTCTTTGTCTCATACCACCTGAGAATTCGTGAGGATATTGATGAGCTCTCTTATCTGCATTTGATATATTAACAAGATCAAGCATCTTTATTGCTTCTTTCATTGCTTCTGCTTTATTCATACCTCTATGAATTATTAAACTCTCAGCAATTTGTTTTCCAACCGTCATTGTAGGATTTAATGAAGTCATAGGATCTTGGAATATCATAGATATATCTGACCCTCTTAATTTTCTTAATTCCTTCTCATTCATATCTAAAATATTTTTACCATCAAAAATAATTTTAGAATCTTTCTTAATTTCTGCCGGCATTGGTTCTGGTAATAGTCTCATTATAGCTTTTGATGTAACTGTTTTTCCACAACCTGATTCTCCAACTATAGCTAAAGTTTCACCCTTATCGAGATGAAAATCTACACCTCTTACTGCCTTTACTTCACCAGCATAGGTATGAAATGAAACTTGTAAATTTTCTACATCTAAAATTCTTTCCATTTGCCATTCCCCCCTTATTGACGTAATTTAGGATCTAGTGCGTCTCTTAAACCATCACCTAATAAATTGAAAGATAACATTGTTAATGAAATCGCTAAGGCAGGGAAAATTAATTGATAAGCATAGAACATTATAGTCTGTTGTCCTGCAGCTGCAAGAGCTCCCCAGCTTGTCATAGGTGATTGAACACCTATTCCTAAGAAACTTAAGAAAGCTTCAGCGAATATAAATCCTGGTATATCAAATGTTATAGCAACAATCATTACACCTAAAGTATTTGGAACTAAGTGTTTTGCTATTACTCTTGATGGATTTGCTCCTAATGCTTTTGCAGCAAGTACATATTCTTGCTCCTTAATTTGCAAAAGTTGTCCTCTTACAAGTCTAGCCATATAACACCATCCTGTTATGGTCATGGCTATAATAAGTGGTGCCATACCACCCTGATCCATAAGAACTCTGATAAGTATAACTAATACAAGGTACGGAATACTAACTAATATCTCTAATATTCTCATCATGATATCATCAGCAATTCCACCAAGATATCCAGCTATACCACCATAAATTGTTCCTACAACAGTGTCTACAATAGCTCCAATTATTCCTATAGTGATAGATATTCTACCACCAATCCAAACTCTTGAAAATAAGTCTCTACCTAAATTATCTGTCCCAAACCAATATGTTGAGTTTGGTTTTATATTTGACATATCACTATTTGTAGCTTGATATTCAAATTTACCTATTATAGGTCCTATAATTGTCATTAATACGATTAGTCCTAATAACACTAACGAAATCATAGCTACCTTATTCTTTTTAAGTCTTCTCCATGCATCTTGCCAGTAGGTCATACTAGGTCTAAGTATTCCCTCCGAATCTAGGTTATCACAACCTATAATCTGAAATTTTTCTTTTGAAAGTTCTACCATACTTATCCCTCCTAACGCTTACTACTTGATACTCTTATTCTTGGGTCAACCAATCCATAGATTATATCAACTAAGAATAATGCAATTATAAATAATGCTGATACGAAAATCGCTTGTCCCATTATCATAGTATAATCTCTATCTGTAACTGCTGATACGAAATATTGTCCAAGTCCCGGTATTGAAAATATACTTTCAACTACGAAAGAACCTGTAAATATATTAGCAACTTGTGGGCCTAGAAGGGTAATAGCTGGTAAAATAGCATTTCTTATAACATGCTTAAATACCAAACTAACCTTAGAAACTCCCTTAGCCTTAGCTGTTATTATATAGTCTTGTCCAATAACATCAAGACAGTTAGCTCTCATATATCTTGCATAAGTAGCTATAGGAGCAAAGCTTAGTGCTATGGTAGGCAATATAGTATGCTTAAACTCTCCCCATCCTGTTGTTGGTAACCATCTTAATTCAACTGTAAAGAAATATTGCAGTAATGATGCTACAACAAAGCTTGGTACAGATATACCAACTATAGCTATGAACATTACTAAATAATCTGGCCATTTTCCTCTATTAAATGCAGCTACAATACCTAATAAGATACCAATTGAAACTCCCACTAAAAGACCTTGCCCACCAATTTGTGCCGAAATAGGTGCATGTTTCTTAATAGTTTCTGTAATATCTCTTCCTGGTGATGCTAGAGATTGTCCTAAGTCTCCGTGTAAAGCATTCTTAACGAATAAACTATATTGAGTTAAAAGTGGCTGGTCTAATCCATATTTAGCATAATAGTTAGCTCTGATTTGCTCTGGAAGTTTTCTTGCTGCCACCGCAAGTGGATCTCCAGGCATAGCATGGATAAGCATAAATGTTATTGATGATGCAATGAATAATGTCAATAACATATATCCAAATCTTTTTAGGGTAAATTTAAACATCGTCATCCCTCCATTTTAAGTAAAAATATGCAATAAAATCCCCATCTACTGCATTTCCCCCAACATTAACCTTTTTCTACCTTAAGCACAATGAGACATTATTAGAAATTACACCTCACCTATAGACTCCCATAAATGAAATGTAAATATTTAATGCATCCTTAAGTTTATTAATGATATCGTATACAAAGCTATTTGTTTTATAATATTTGTATTTAATATACTAAAAAACTTCGGCACTCATTATTTCTTTTTTTGTCTCAAATCAACTTTTAAACTGCAATGCATTATTTCCCCTTACTAACACCTCCCACACTATTAATAAAACTAGTAAGGCTTCATTCCTTTAACATTACTAAAACACACTTAAGATGCTATTATAAAATCAGTAAAAACGATTTATTTAAATAGTTAGTTCCTTTGAAATATTTTGACAATTGCCACAATATCAAAGCCACTCACTTTTTAAAAACAGCAATAAGGAATTATATAACTGCGCTTCAATCATTCATACATATTTCATATGTAATATGTGGACATGGGTTTTAGTAGTTGTAATTGTTAAAAGTATGAAAATAAAAATAATAATAAATTCATTTTTTATAATATTAACACAGGTTTCTGTAGGTGTCAAACTATTTTAATACATAATTTGTTCTTAAGATTACAAATTGTAACAAAATATTAGATAATATATTAAATTCATATAATTTGTACCCCTATATATCTTCATATTTTTACACAATTAACCATATGCATCTTTTTATTTAAAATATTATCTGTGAATTTTTAAAATTATTCTTTGATTTTTAAAATTTTATTAAATATCAAAGAATAACTTTATACTCCCAAAAACTCTTTAACATTATAGTTTCATAAATATTATTTAAATATATTCTATTTATCCCTTAACTTACCATTGCATCTTTATTATGTACTTACCCTATAATAAAATTTTATATATAAATTTAATAAAGTTATATAACTTTACCTCTTTAAGTTATATAATGTATTATAAATATAACTTAAATGAGGTGGTATTTTTGAAATACAATGTTGCTATAGTCGGTGCTACCGGAATGGTTGGGNNAAAAAAAAAAAAAAAATAATTAAAAAAAAAAATTAAAAAAAAGAAAATATAATTAATAAAAAAATTCATTTAGCCCTTTTTTCAGCTGGTGGAGATGTTAGTTTGGAGTTTGCGCCTATCTTCGCAGACCACGGTACTGTGGTTATTGATAATAGTAGTGCATGGAGAATGGATCCTAACGTTCCCCTGGTAGTTCCTGAGGTTAATTATGAAGATATTAAATGGCATAATGGTATTATTGCTAACCCTAACTGTTCTACTATTCAAGCAATGGTTGCTCTTAAACCTCTTGATGTGAAATACGGAATAAAAAGAGTTGTATACTCAACTTATCAAGCTGTATCAGGTGCTGGAGTTCAAGGATTTAATGATCTAAAGGATGGAGTATCTAAAGTTCCTCCTAAGAAATTTCAATATCCTATAGCCTATAATGTAATACCTCAAATTGATGTATTCTTAGATAATGGTTATACAAAGGAAGAAATGAAGATGATAGATGAAACTCATAAAATTCTTCATAATGACCAAATCAAGGTTACTGCTACAACAGTGAGGGTACCTGTATTCCATGGTCATAGTGAAAGCATTAACGTAGAATTAGAAAATGATTTTCAATTGGATGATATTTTCAACTTATTTAAAACTTTACCTGGTATTACTGTAATGGATGATATAAAAAATAATATTTATCCTATGCCTATAGATATAGAAGGTCAGGATGATGTTTATATCGGAAGAATTAGACGTGATTTTAGTGTTGATAATGGTGTTAACCTTTGGGTTGTAGCTGATAATATTAGAAAAGGTGCTGCTCTTAACGCAGTTCAAATTGCAGAAGTTTTTATAAAAGAAGATTTAATAAAATAAAATTTAATATTATATAATTCAAAACTTCTATCATATAATAAATATATATAACAATAACTTTATGTTATAGTTCAGTAGTTTAATTCTTTTCAATAGCTTGAAAGGGATTAAATTTACAGTTATATTAACTTACCATAATAATATTAAAAATATAATGATTTAAGAGGTGTATATATGAGTATTTTTAAAGGTTCTGGTGTTGCAATTGTAACTCCATTCAACAAAAACGGCGTAGACTTTCCTAAATTAAAAGAATTATTAGAATGGCAAATTGAAAATGGAACTGATGCTATCATAGTATGTGGTACAACAGGAGAAGCATCTACTATGACAGAATCTGAGAGAAAAGAAACTATAAAATTCACTGTAGATACAGTTAATAAAAGAATCCCAGTTATAGCTGGTACTGGTAGTAACAATACCATGGCTTCAGTAGAAATGAGTAAATTTGCTGAGTCAGTTGGAGTAGATGGACTTTTAGTAATTAATCCTTACTATAATAAAACTTCTGCTAAGGGTTTAATTGCTCATTTTAAAACCATCGCTGAAGCTGTTAAAACTCCTATAGTGGTATATAATGTACCATCTAGAACTGGTATGAACATTTCACCAAAGGCTCTTCATGAGCTTTGTCAACTAGAAAATATTGTTGCTGTAAAGGAAGCTAGTGGAAATATAAGCCAAATTGCAGAAATAAAATATCTTTGTGGAGATAAGTTAGATATATACTCTGGAAATGATAATGAAATTCTACCTACCCTTGCTATAGGTGGACTTGGAATAATATCAGTTATTGCAAATATTGTACCTAAAGATGTTCATGATATATGTGAATTATTCTTTAATGGACAAATAAAAGCAGCTCAAGAGTTATTCTTAAAAACTATTCCTTTAACTAATGCATGTTTCTGTGAAACAAATCCTATTCCTATAAAAACTTCCTTAAATCTTATGGGTAGAAATGTAGGAAACTTAAGACTTCCATTAGTTGATATGGATGATAAAAATTTAGAGACTTTGAAGGATGCTCTAAAAAATTACCACTTAATATAAAGGAGACTATACATGATAAAAATTTTATTAGTTGGATGTAACGGAAAAATGGGTCATATGATTTCGAAGGTAGCTTCTAATTCTGACATATTAAAAATTCAAGCTGGAGTAGATATGAATACAGATACTAATTTCCATTACTCTATTTATGATTCCATAGATAAAGTAATGGAAGAGATAGATGTAATTTTAGACTTCTCGAGGCCTTCAAGTTTAGATTCTATATCAAAATATGCTTTAACTCACTCACTACCAGTGGTGTTTTGTACTACAGGGTATACAGCTGAGCAAATATCTCATATTAAGGATTTACAAAATTCAATCCCCGTGTTCTTCTCTGCTAATATGTCTATAGGAATTAATATAGTAAATAATTTATTAAAATCTATTAGTAATAAACTTTATAAGGATTTTGATATTGAGATAATAGAAAAACATCACAATCAAAAGGTAGATGCTCCAAGTGGTACCGCACTACTTCTTGCAAATACTATAAAGGACTCCATAGATGAGGAAACAAATTTTAACTATGGTAGAGAAGGAATTTCTAAAAGAGAACACAAAGAAATAGGAATTCATGCCATTCGTGGTGGTAATATTATAGGTGAACATGAAATTATATTTGCTGGTATGGGTGAAGTAATTGAAATTAAACACTCCGCTATTTCAAGAGAAGTATTTGCCGTGGGAGCTTTAAAGGCTTGTGAATATGTTCATAACAAACCAAAAGGCTTATATTCTATGGATGATGTAGTTAAATAGCAAATCAATTTTAGTACAAATAAAAAGTGTTATGAAAATATAGATTTCATAACACTTTTTTATTTACCAGTTAATTATTTTTTATATCCTAATCTTAATTGAACGCAATCTCATTTAACCACTTTTCCATGAAATCTAAAGCTAATTTCAAATCTTCCATGCTGTAACAATAGGAAATTCTTATATATCCTTCTCCACCTTTTCCAAATGCAGTTCCTGGTACCACAGCTACTTTAGTATCTTTAAGTAGTTTTTCGCAAAACTCTTCACTATTAAATCCAAACTTTTTTATCGATGGAAATATATAAAAGGCTCCTTCTGGTCTTATAACCTCAAGTCCCATAGAAATAAGTCTATCATATACATAGTCTCTTCTTAATTTTAAATTCTCTTTTATATAATCTATATGATACATAGACTTTTTAAGTCCTTCTAAAGCTCCATATTGACCAATAGATGGGGCACAAGACNNAGACACATTGTATTGATGAACTTTTATTATGTTCTTTAATATCCATTCTGGAGCACATACATAACCTATTCTCATTCCTGTCATGGAAAACATCTTTGAAAATCCACCTATAAGTACTAGTTTATTTTTTAGTTCTTTATACTGCGATATGGAATTAAACTCGTCAAATACAATGGAGCTATAGATTTCATCACTTATAATTAATATATCTTTATCTCTTAATATATTGAATAGCTCATCACATTGTTCTTTGGTCATAAGCCTACCTGTAGGATTTGATGGGTGAGATACTACCATCACCTTTGGGCATTCTTGCTCTACAACCCTCTTCAATTCCTCCATATCTATAGATAGATCTTCTTTAAGATTATAATTTATAACCTCTCCGCCAAGGATTTTAACACAATTTTCATAGGCAGGATATGCAATAGTCGGTATTAGAACTTTATCTCCATGATTTAATATTCCAGTAAAAGTTGATAATAACCCTTCACTTCCTCCTACTGTTACGCATATTTCTTCCTTAAAAAAATTTATATTTAAAGACTTCAGATATTTTGAAATCTCTTCTCTCAACTCTTCAATTCCAGCATTAGGAGTATAGGTAGTTCTATCTTCATCTATGGATCTTTTTATAGCCTCTTTTATTTCCACAGGTATTTTAAAATCCGGTTCACCTAGAGTTAGTGATATAGCTCCTTCTATCTTAGCAACCTTATTATAAAATTTTCTTATACCTGATATTTCTATATTGTCTATATTACTTGACAATCTCATAATTTATACCTTATATTCCTTAGAATTCTATTCCTTTTCTTGCTGGAACACCTTCATTAAAGTAGTGCTTAAGATCTTTCATTTCAGTAACTAAGTTAGCTCTTTTCATTATTGACTCTGGCACATTTCTACCTGTCATTATAAGTTCTACATCATCTGGTTTTTTATCTATTAGTTCTATTAATTGTTCTTCTGTAATTAGCCCATTAGATAAAGTTCCCATAATCTCATCCATTATTAATATATCGCAGTTTCCTTCTTCTAATTGCTTTATACAGAACTTATATGCTTCTTGAATATCCTCTTTTAGCTCTAACTTTTCTTGATCATTTAATGTCCAGAAAAATCCTCTAGGTCTTTCAAATCTATGAATAGTAAAATATGGAGCCATAAGTTTAGCTGACTCTAATTCTCCTGTTACTCCACTTTTTAAAAACTGAACCATACATACTCTAAATTTGTTTCCTGCCGCTCTGGTTGCAAGACCTACCGCTGCTGTAGTTTTTCCTTTTCCATTTCCAGTATATATTTGAATATATCCTTTGTTTAAGTTTCCCATATATTTACCTCCTAGGACTATATTTTAACTTTATTATATCATTTGCAAATAAAATATTCCATTATATATGATTTTTATGATATAACTATAGATATAACTATATTAGCAAATTAAATATACTAAGTATTATATTCAAAAATATCTTATTTATTTATAATTAATGTAGGATTTTAGGATAATATATAAATGAATATATATTACTTGTCGAAAGGAGTTAGAAGTATGGAATATAATTTTACTGATCCATATGAAATTGCTAGATTTATAAAGGAGTCAAAGAAATCAACCCCCGTTAAAGCTTATGTTAAAGGCGATCTAAAGGATTGTAGCTTTGAAAATGTAGACTGTTTTGGTGAAGGCAGCTTCTATGTTTTATTTGGTGATAGTACTGATATAAATAAGTTTTTAGAAGTAAATAAAGACAAAATACATAACTACAGACTTGAATCTGATAGAAGAAATTCAGCTATCCCTATGCTAGATACAAGAAGTATAAATGCTAGAATTGAGCCAGGCGCAATAATCCGTGATAGAGTTTCTATTGGAAATAATGCTGTTATTATGATGGGTGCTGTTATCAATATAGGGGCTGAAATTGGCGATGAAACTATGGTAGATATGAATGCTGTTGTAGGTGCTAGAGGAAAGCTTGGTAAAGGGGTACACCTCGGAGCTGGTGCAGTGGTTGCTGGAGTTTTAGAACCACCAAGTAAGTCTCCATGTGAAATTGGTGACCATGTACTGATAGGTGCTAATGCAGTAATCTTAGAAGGTGTTAAAATAGGAAACCATTCAGTAGTTGCCGCTGGTTCTATAGTTACAATGGATGTACCTGAAAATGTAGTTGTAGCTGGATCTCCAGCTAAAATAATTAAACATGTAGACGATAAGACTAAGAGTAAAACTGAGATCTTAGCTGATTTAAGAAAGTAATAAATTAAAAAAATGGAAAATTTAAAGCTATCATGAAGCTTTTCTTCATGATAGCTTTTTAGTTAATTTATCTTACTAAATAACTTCTTTCTCTTCATTATCATTTAAATTTGTTTCTTGTATAGCATTACTTTCATCTGTAGAAGCATCATTGTCCACTTTACCTATAACAGTTATGTTATCTCTATTTTCATCAGTAACTCTTTCCATTTTAGAGATTGAAACTTCATAGGCAATCTTTTTAACTACTTCTGTGTCTGAAACTTTCTTTTGATATTCCCTACTTTGCAATCTTCCCCAGATTCTGATGTTATCCCCTACTTCTAAACTCTTACAAAATCTAGAGTTTCTTCCCCAAGCGATAGTAGGAATGTAATCTGATTTATTGTACAATCTATTAACAGCTAATAACATATCTGCTATTTCCCTACCAAATGGTGTTGTTCTGTAAACGGGTGCCTTGCAAATATATCCATCTAAGAAAATTTGATTTGGATTTTTTCCTCTTTCTTCAAGTTGGCGAATATCTCTTGCAAATACAGTTAATATAAGTCTATTTGCACCATCTACAAACTTGTTATATGATCTAAGCTGTCCATCTACTACAAGCTCACTTCCAATACTTACATCTATTCCTGCAATTAATCTTTCTGATACTGTAATCACTAATATGTCTGAAGTATCACTAAGTCTTGAAACCTCAAATTCAAAATTGTAAAATCCCTCACCATACATTTCATGGCTAAACTCTAAATCTGAGATAACTTTTCCCTCTAAGTAAATTTTGTTATTAAAAATATTATTATCCATGGTAACCCCTCTTTCCCTTGGTTTTTTAGTAAAATTTACTATAATTTATATTCTTAATAAATAAAAATATACCTATTTATAGTAAAAATCATATATTTTTCTTATAGTTCTATTTACATTACCCCCGTGAATTAATTATAGAATAATTGTCTAAATTTTACAACATGTAATTTTCAAAAATTCACATTTTTTAATTATTTAATTACAGATAATTGTAATATGCTATATATTTAATCAATTTTCATTTAGTATTTGCTTTCCAGTATGATCTAGATAATAATTATTACTATATATTAAATTAGATACTGTAACAAATTCATAACCCATAGCTTGATATTTTTCAATTATTTTTGGTAAATTACCCGTGGTATATTTTCCATCATTATGAAATAGCAATATAGATCCTTCCCTTGCCTTTGATACTATTCTTTCATACTCTATATCTGCTCCATTTGCCTTCCAATCAACACTATCAACATCCCACTGTATAGCCTTCACCCCTGTACTTTCTATAGCCTCTACTGAAGTGTCATTATATGCTCCTGAAGGAAATCTAAATGTTTTAGGTGATTCTCCAGTCAAACTTAATATTTTAGCGTTAGCTATTTCAAAATCCTTTATTACATTTTCCTTTGTCATATTTGTATAATCAGGATGTTTATTAGAATGATTCCCAATTTCATGACCTCTCTTATAAATTTCTTTTACTTTGTCAGGATAATCATCACACCATAATCCAATAACATAAAATGTAACTTTTACATTATATTTATCGAGAATATCTAGTATTTCATTAGTTTTATCATCCCCCCAATTAACATCAAAGGTTATAGCCATCTTCTTTTCTTTTGTATCCACTGAATAAATAGGTATCTTTCTATCTGATGGTACAAAGGTCTCCTTATAAAATATACGTCCCATAACACTTATGCACGCTACTAACATTAATAATGCTAAATAAGTTGTTATTTTTATTTTAATTCTATTAGGTGTTCCCATATTTCTCCTTTACTTATAATCTTACTTTCTATAAAATTATATTCAGAATCAGTTATTATATGCTATACTATATCATGTAAACTTAATTCATATTCAATAAATATGTGTTATAATTTAATATAATAAATATGTATAAATGTACATGGTTTAAAGGAGGTTACTTTATGTTTGATAATTCTTTGAACTTGGCAGAAAACAAGCTTCTACTGTTGCATATAATAGATAAAGTTGATTTACCTATCTCAAACATACAACTTACAGAAATTGTCCTTGAAAATAATTTTATAAATTATTTTACACTGCAAGAATATATAGATGATTTAATTTCATCTCAACTAATAAATAAAGTTAACTATAAGGATAAGGATAGATTAGTAATATCTAATAAAGGTAAAGAAGTTCTATCTTTATTCAAAAATAGATTATCTAAGGATAGTTTAAGTAAATTAGATTCTTATATAGATGGAAAAATGAATCTAATAAAAAAAGAGGCTACTATTTCAGCTGATTACACCATTGAAAATTCCAATAGTTATGTTGTTAGCTTAGGTGCTTCTGAAAATAATATTCCACTTATGGAAATTAAGGTAACAGTAGCATCAAATAAACAAGCCAGAGAGTTATGTTCCAAATGGAAAGCTAACCCCTCTGACTTATACACTAAGATTATTAAAGTTTTAACTGAGTAATTTTTATTAAGAGTCTTATAAATCTATTCTTTATATTTTCTTAAATATTTTAATCTATAATCATCCCTGTAGGCTGACCCTTTAATGGGATGATTAATTTTTCCTGATTATCATCTTTATTAATCCTCATTATCAAATCATTATAGCTATCCCCTACATAAATATACCTTTCATCGCAAATTATTCCTCTAGGCATACCACCAATTCTTATACTCTTTACATTTGTAAAATTTATAATATCAATAATGGATATAGTTCCATCGCCATAATTAGATACATAGCAATACTTTTCATCGCAATACATATCAAAAGGACAATTTCCCACTGATAATCTATGTATTACTTTATGATTTTTACTTGATATAACACTTACACATCCCTTATCCAAGCTACCTGCACTACTTTCACATACAAGAATATAATCCCCATTTACGGTAAATAATGCTTTTGTTGGTGCTTGACCTACCTTTATATTTTTAATATCACTGCCATACAATGAATCAAACACAGTGATTGTATCATCTCCATTATTGGCTACAACTATTTCATTGCTGTGATTACAACAGTCAATACTATGTGGAGAATCTCCACAAGGAATAATCTCTATTATTTCCTTCTTGTTTAAATCAAAAGTTACTACATTATTTGAGTCTCCGCAAATAATATATAAATGATTTCCTAATGAGCAAATATCTCTACAGTTTCTTCCTAAATAATAACTATAGGATTTTAAGTTCTTCAAATCAACTATAGATACTGAACCATCATAACAATTTGAAGTGAATAATAGATCCCCCTGTATGCATAATCCATGAGGACCTACTCTATTTTCATTAACTCCTGCTAACTTTATAACATCTTCTAATGCAAACTTCTCTATACCCACTTTGTTAATGCTATCTTGAGTTGTATTACAAATATATAAGTACCTCATTGGAATCCCTCCTCACATTATACTATGAAGGAACCTTCCATTATGATACGAAAAAATTTGTTACAACTTTAATATATTTTTACCATGTTTTAAATTAATTATGATTTCTTATTATCTTTCTCATATCTCCCACCATATAAAGGGAGCCAGATATAACTAGTAAAGTATCTTCATCACAATAAGAAAGAGCCTTACTGTAAGCTTCTTCGTAATCCATAATAGCTTCACATTCTCTATTGCAAAGATTAATCTTCTCTTTTAAATCTTCACATAGCTCAGCTCTCTCACTATGAGGAGTTACAGCTATAATTTTTTCAGCTTTAGGACATATTATATTTATCATTTCATCTACTTGTTTATCTGCTAAAATCCCTATTATTAATATTAGCTTTTTATAATTAAAATAAATTTCTATACTTTCAGCTAACTTCTTTATACCATCAATGTTATGAGCACCATCAATTACTACTAAAGGATTTCTTTTCATTATTTCTAATCTACCTGGCCATTTAACTTGAGATAAGCCGCTTATTATACTTTCCTTTGTAATATTAACTCCAAGATCTATTAGAGCTTCACAACTATTTATAACAACATTACAATTTTGAACTTGATATGTTCCTAAAAGTGATCATTTAACATCATAACTGTCTTTTTCTGTTATAACATTTAATTTTTGAACCACAGTATTATCCTTACAATCTCCAACTTTAACTAAAGACGCATTTTCCATTTTTACCTTTATAAGTGGCGAATTTTTTTCTTTACAAATGTTCTCTATGACTTTAATCACTTTATCTTCCTGTGGATATAAAACTACTGGAATATTACTTTTTATGATTCCACCCTTTTCAAAAGCAATCTCTTCTAAGGTATTTCCTAAAATATTCATATGATCATAGCTTATAGAGCCAATTATAGATAAGATTGGAGTTATAACATTAGTAGAGTCTAGTCTTCCTCCAAGACCTACTTCTACAACAACAAAATCAGCTTTCATTTTATAAAAATATAAAAATCCTGCACAGGTTATTATCTCAAACTCAGTAGGATTACCATAACCTAAAGTAGTTACTTCTTCAACGGCTCTAGAGATATCTGTAACTATACTCGCTAAGTCTTCCTTCGGAATATTATTATTATTTATTTGTATACGCTCTTCAAACTCTTCTATGTAAGGAGATATATAGCATCCTACTTTATACCCACTATGTATTAATATCTTGGTAATCATTGCTGTGGTTGAGCCTTTACCATTAGTGCCTGCCACATGGATAGTTTTAATTTTCTTATGTGGATCTCCAAGGAGTTCTAGTATCTTTTCTGTTCTTTCTAACCCTAGTTTACTTCCGAACTTAGCCGTATCTTTTATATAGTTAATAGCTTCAGTATAATTCATAATAAGCCTCCTGAATTCTAATTTCTCATAACCTATTTTACATCATTACATATCCATACTCAACTATGCCATACTAATAATTCTCAATATATTACAACTTATTCTAATCTTCTTATTTCTTATGACTATAGCTTATTTACTCAGTTAAAAGTACTAAGGATTAATATTCAAGCATTATATTGGTTAGTTAAGGTTATTTAAAAAGGATATCTACAAAGCATAAAACTATAAATATATAGTCTATATGCTTTTAGATATCCTTATCTTTAATAATTAATCAATAATAAAGCTAATTTTTCAGATAGAATTTTTAAGTATTCATTATTGTAACTTCTCTATACTTTCTAATACTGAATTGTACATTTCTCTGTATTTTTCACCTTTAGCTTTTTCTTCTTCTACAACTTCAGCTGGAGCTTTAGAAACAAACCTCTCATTAGCAAGTTTTTTCTCAACTCTTTCTATTTCTCCTTGTAGTTTAGCTTTNNATCTACTAGTTCTAAAAGTGGCATATATATCTCTGCTCCCTTAGAAACTACTGAAACTATATTTTCTGGTGCTTCTTCTCTAGAGTTTAATATTATAACTTCACTAGCAGATGCTAACTTTTCAAAGTATACTTTTCCTTCCTTAAAAGCTTCTGCTGCTTCAGTAGCATAAATGTAAGTCTTAGCTTTTCTTGAAGGTGGAACATTCATCTCTGTTCTTGCATTTCTTGTGTTTCTTATAGCATCTATGATATAGTTCATATACTCTTCTGCTTTTAAATTCTCTAAATCATCTTCAAATTCTGGCCATTTAGCAATTGTTATAGATTCACTTTCTTTAGTTAGGTGAGTATAAATCTCTTCTGTTATATATGGCATTACTGGGTGAAGTAATTTTAATCCTGAAACTAAAACCTTATTTAGAACATTTAAAGCTACTCCTTTAACTTCTTCATTATCACTATATAATGAAGGTTTAGCAATTTCTATATACCAATCACAGAATTCAGTCCACATAAAGTCATGAACTTTTTGAAGTGCAATTCCAATTTCATATTTTTCTATATTCTCTGTAACCTCTTTAACAATATTATTAAGTCTTGATAATATCCATTTGTCGGCTACAAAATAGTTTCTACAATCTTTATATTTCTCTATAAGAGCTTCATCATTGTACATCATAACAAACCTTGATGCATTCCAAATCTTATTTGCAAAGTTTCTAGCTGCCTCAACTCTTGATTCATAAAATCTTATATCACTTCCTGGAGCATTACCAGTAACAAGAGAAAATCTTAGAGCATCTGCTCCGTAGTTTTCTATAACCTCTAGTGGATCAACTCCATTATCTAGAGACTTAGACATCTTTCTACCTTGATCATCTCTAACCATTCCATGGAAGAATACTGTTTTAAATGGTACTTCATCCATGTTATATAAACCTGAGAATATCATTCTTGCAACCCAGAAGAATATTATATCTCCACCAGTAACTAATGTACTTGTTGGATAAAAATATTTTAAATCCTCTGTATTACCAGGCCAACCTAAAGTTGAGAATGGCCATAGAGCTGAACTAAACCAAGTATCTAAAACGTCCTTATCCTGATCTAGCTTTGTAGAGTTACACTTACTACAATGAGTTGGTGCTTCTGTTTGAACTATTATCTCTCCACAATCTTTACAGTACCAAACTGGGATTCTATGTCCCCACCATAACTGTCTTGAAATACACCAATCTTGAATATTTTCCATCCAGTTATAATAGATTTTTTCAAATCTTTCTGGAATGAATTTTATATCTTTTTCTTTCACGGCTTTAATTGCTGGTGCTGCAAGAGTATCCATTTTTACATACCATTGCTTAGAAAGCATTGGCTCAATAGTACATCCACATCTATCATGAGTTCCTACATTATGACTATGATCTTTAATCTTAACTAAGTGTCCTTGCTCTTCTAAATCTTTTACTATAAGCTTTCTAGCTTCATACCTTTCAAGACCTGAATACTTTCCATAACCTTCAGATATAGTTCCGTTTTCTTCTAAAATCACAACTTCTTCTAAGTTATGTCTCTTACCTACTTGATAATCATTTGGATCATGAGCTGGAGTTATCTTAACACAACCTGTTCCAAATTCCATATCTACATAGTCATCGGCAACAACTTCAATCTCTCTCTCTACTAATGGTAACCTAAGTTTCTTACCAACTAAGTGGGCATATCTTTCATCCTTAGGATTAACTGCTACTGCAGTATCTCCAAGTAAAGTTTCTGGTCTTGTTGTAGCAATTTCAACTACTTCATCACTACCTATTACAGGGTAATTGATGTGCCAGAAATGTCCTCCTTGCTCTTCATACTCAATCTCCGCATCTGAAATAGCAGTCATGCATTTAGGACACCAGTTTGTAATTCTATTTCCTTGATATATAAGACCATCTTTGTATAATTTAACAAAAACTTCTCTAACAGCCTTACTTAAATTTTCATCCATAGTAAAAGCTTCTCTTGTAAAATCAGCAGAACAACCCATTTTTTTAAGCTGAGTTTTTATTCTATCTCTATATTCATCTGTCCATTCCCAAACTTTTTCTAAAAATGCTTCTCTACCAATTTCCTTCTTCTTAATTCCTTTTGCAAGTAAAGCTTTTTCCACTCTTACTTCTGTAGCTATACTTGCATGGTCCTCTCCTGGAAGCCATAATGCGCTATATCCTTGCATTCTCTTAGTTCTTATAAGTATATCTTGAAGAGTATTATCTAAAGCATGACCAAGGTGTAGTTGTCCTGTAATATTCGGTGGTGGCATTATTACTGTGTATGGCTTTTTATTTTTATCTACTTCTGGAGTAAAAAATCCACTCTCTTCCCACCACTTATAAAGTCTTTCCTCAAACTCTTTAGGATCATAATTCTTTGCTATATTGTTGTTTTCATCCATTGTTATTACCTGCCCTTCTATGATTTTATTTTTTACTTTTAATTTCTTGTTACAATAATTTCAGTGCAAAATGGCTATAATATCCAAAAATTTCAGCTAAACTACTACACTGAATTTAACCTCTAATTTATTTACATCTTTAATACTACGCTAAATTAATAGATTAATATCAAATTAATAAAAAAAAGCGCTATCACCCCAAAGGACGACAGCGCGCGTTACCACCTTTATTTCTCAAAATTACTTTTAAGACTCTCTTAATTTTAACGATGAGGAACCACCGTCTCTAGCTACTTAATTTCGCTAAAGCAACTCCGAAGCAACCTTCAAAATACTTCCTATAGAAAACCTTTCAGCCATGGATTTTCCTCTCTTAATAATTCATATTTTTACTCCTCTTCATCACAGTCAATTTATTATATATTATATATGTTTCTCTTTTATAATATTATATACAATATCAATCTTTTGTCAATACAAACTTTAAAATATAATTTTCATAAATTTATACATGTTTATAGTATATTTTAGAATAAAGTGGAAAATATTAAGATAAAGTACTAATTAGGAGGTCTTTTCCTTGAATTATTTTGCACAAGGTAATGATTTATATAAACTTAAGGACTATAAAAATGCTATTGATATGTATAAAAAATCTGCAGAGTTAAAGGAATATGAAGCACCTTCATTTTATAATTCTGCTGTATGTTTTATTAAACTAAAAAACTATAAGGCTGCAATACCTCTTATTCATAAAGCGTTGAATCTACGAAAGGAAAGTAAATATTATTTCAACCTTGCCTATTGCCATGTAATGATGGACGAAAATAAAAAAGCCCTAAATTATTTTAATACTGCCTGGTCTATAGATAATACGGATATGGAATGTGAAAAGGCCATAAGCCTCATACTAGCTAAATATAAAAAAACAAGCCTATAAGCTTGTTTTTTATATTTTAGCCATCCTTTTAACTTCATAATACAATCTGTAACTAATTCTAATATAAATGCTTAGTTGAAGCTTGACTATTTAAATAAAGTCTTTAATTCCATTCTCCTGCAATTTTTCTACCTCTATGCTCTGAATTAAAAGTATCATTATCAAAGTAATTCCCTGCATTGTAAAAAGTTGCATCCACATTTACCCATTTATCTCTATCCTTTATATAAACTTCATTCCATGAGTGACTAACCCAAGACGTTCCATTATAACCTTCTCCTACAATTAGTCTAACTGGTATATCATTTGCTCTACACATTGCAACATATAAACATGCATAGTCAAAGCATACACCTTTTCCTGTTTTAAAAGTATTTATTGCTCCTGAATTAGTCCCTGTAGGCATTGGATTATTCATAACTTCTTTAGCCTTATCATCATCATAGATTATAGCATTACCTATCCATTCATACAAAGCTCTTGCTTTATCATAATCATTATCATATTTTTTAGTTATACTTAAAGCAGTATTATCTATAACCTCATTAGATTTAATTCCCTCATCTAGGGTTACTCCATTATAAAAAACTATTCCCTGAAGATATCCATTTACATTATCAACCACATTATTTTTCTCATCCACTACTTTAAATGAGTTATCTAATATATTGGGAAAACTTTTAGCTATCTCAGAAGCCGTAACAGGCTCTACAATCTTTTCATTAATATAACTATATATGTTAGATGAATTTAACTTACTATCTAATTTTGCATTTTTTAAAAAAATTGATGCATAACTAAGTAGTGCAGCTAATATTATCACATAACATATAGCCTTAGGAATTTGAAATATTCCTCCTAATAAAGCTCTAGTACCTCTCCCTGCATTTCTAATACTAGCATCAATAGCATCTGAAGCTGGATATAAAACAATCCTGCATATAAATTCTATAAAGGCTTTAAATATCTGATAAATCAATAAGAATGTAATTAATAATATTATTACATTAAATAGCTTAGATTTAGTAATAAGATAAGCAAAGGATGAAGAAATCTTAGATGATATATATTCGACTAATCCATATTTATCTAATGTAAACACATCTTTTACTACCACCGTAGTTAATATTATTGAACATACCATTGCTATGGAAGTTAAAACTCCCTTGATGGTAACCACCATGCTTTTACTTTTCAATTTAAATATAAAACCCATTAATACAGGATATATAAATGCTATAACTAATACTAATGAAACAATATTTATATTATATTCCTCTAAAAATTCCATCCTATCCCTCCTTTTCTATCCTGTTATTTTTCTTCTAGGCTTTAATTATAGAAATCTTCACCTTTAATAATCTTGTTCAAAGCAGTTTTGATATCGCTGTAATTATAACCCTTTCTTAAAAGAAAATCCTGTAACTTTTTCTTTATTTTAATCACATCTTCTTCTGATTTGCTAAGACGCTCATATCTTTTCTCTGCAACACTTAGAAGTTCCTCCCATTGATTTTCCTTAACTTGTTCATAACTATACTCTGTAAATTCTTTTATATTCTTCTCTTCCCTAATTTCTAATTTATTTACTACTGACTTTATAGTATCAAAATTATATCCCTTAGATATTAAAAAAGTATTAAGTTTACTTTTAATTTTGTTTATATTACCTTCATTTTTACATAGCACCTTAAGTTTTTTTTCCGCTAACTTTAAAGCCACTGCTTCTTCATCCTCAGAAGAAATTTTACTTAGTATGCTATTTATTATATCCTCAGATATGCCCTTTTTTATAAGTTTATATTTAATGTTACCTTTACCTTCAATTCTAATATTTTGTGTTACAAAAGCTTTGGCATAATATTCATCATCAATAAATTTATATTCCTTTAAAAATTCTATAACTCTATCTATGACATTGTCCTCATACTCTTTCTTTTGTAAAAATTCTCTCACTTGAAACTCACTCTTTAGAGCTCTCTCAATATACTTTAAAGTCTTTGTCTTTGCTGTAAGGTAATTATCTTCAATTATAACTTTCTTTAGCTCTTCAACATTTATTTCCTTTCCCTTAGCTAAATTATGATAATATACCAATTCACTGCTACATCCAAAGGCAAATTCATTATTTATAAATATATTTACTCTGTTATCCTTTTTCTTTTGAGCCTCAATCTTCGTAATTACTTTACTCACTGTTCTTCCTTCCCATCATCTATAGAAATTATAACTCCTTACTCCTTATCACTTAGAAGCACATGAATAGTAGGCTTATTTAATACTTTTTTAGCTACTTCATATAAGTCTTGAGCTACTATATCATTTAAATTCTCCATATCTTCATTAAATTGATATAAATTCTCATCTTCCATAGCCTGATGTACTACATAATTTCCTAAATCGGATGAGTCCTCTAAAGTAGAAGCTATAGCCGTCTTAAACACCTTTTTCATTAAATTTATAGTATTAGCATCAAATACAATTATTTCCTCTTTAATCTTTTCTATACACTGATTTATAGTTTTTATAGATGCATCTACATCCTCTGGAGCTACTGCTGCATAAATATATAAAGTATTCAAGTTATTTGTTGAATCAAGACTCGTATATATATCATAGGCAAGTCCCCTGTCTTCCCTAAGTTCTCTAAATAATATAGAGTTAGAGCTCTCTCCAAACTTATGATTTAATATTCTTAAAGCTAATTCTTCTCTCTTGGATAGATCATTAAAAGTATATAAATATATTATTGTACTTTGCTCCATATTATCTCTATACGTAATCTTAAATTTTTCTTTATTTTTCTCAAAATCTAAAGTAGGTTTATCTACTTCTTTCCTTTGCCATTCCTTAAAATATTTCTTAACCAAATCTATTACATATTCATGGTCATAAGAAGACACCACTGTTATCACTGTATTATTAGGAACATATTGATTATCGTAATATCTAATTAAATCTTCCCTGTTAATTGACTTTACAATAGCTTCTTTTCCTATTACATCAATCTTTAATGGGCTATGAGTAAAAGCCATATCATTGATTTTTTGGAAAGATAAATCTTCTACATCATCCTTACCACTTCTTAACTCTGCTAGTATTACACCTCTTTCCTTCTCAATATGTTCTTCTAAAAAAGTAGGATATTGAAGTAAATCACTAATTAATTCTAAACTTTCATCTAATTCTTCGTTTAAAGTAGTTGTATTAAAAACAGTGGACATATAATCCGTGTAAGCATTATACTCTCCACCCAAATTTTCCAAATCACTATTTAATTTTTCATTATCTCTATTAACAGTTCCTTTAAAAAGCATATGCTCTATAAAATGGGATATACCTCTCTCTTGATTTCCTTCACAAGTTGCTCCAACCTTGACCCCTATATTTAAAGAAGCTATTTGAGTTTCTTTTTTTATAGTAATTAATCTAAGTCCATTTTCCAAATATGTTTCTATTGTATCAAATAAAAATTTTTTCATATATTCTCCTTACTTTAAAATCTATATATATAATTATACCTATAATTCTAATTATATCTACACATAATATAATATATGATTTTCTATAAATGTAGTAGAGTTTTATATTTCCACCTGTACAATTTTTCTCGTATTTCAATATACCCAGTGATAAATACCTAGTGATAAAATTTCAGTTTACAATTGCTATTATAAGTATACTATGTTACTATTAGATGTATTTAAAGAAAAAAGAGAAGAGGAATATGAATGATAAAAACTAAATTTGAAGAACTTGGACTTAAGGATTCCATATTAAAGTCTATAAATGACTTAAACTTTGAAAATCCTAGCGATATACAAGAAAAAAGCATTCCTGTAAGTTTACAAGGTTACGATATAATAGGTCAAGCGCAAACAGGAACTGGTAAAACCCTTGCCTTTGGAGCACCTATTCTTAGCAATATGGGTCCTAAGGGTGGAGCTATCCAAACCTTAATATTGGCTCCAACAAGAGAATTAGCTATTCAGGTTAGCGAAGAACTTTTGAAATTATGTAAGTATGAAAAATATAAGATTCTAGCAATTTACGGTGGTCAATCCTTTGACAGACAACTTGCTGCTCTTAAAAGAGGAGTAGATATTGTAGTTGGAACCCCTGGTAGAATATTAGATCATATTAACAGAAGAACATTAAAACTTCAAAATGTTAAATTCCTAGTTTTAGACGAAGCTGATGAAATGTTAAACATGGGATTTATAGAGGATATAGAAAGTATCCTATCTAACTTAAATGAAGAAAGACAAACGCTTTTATTCTCTGCTACAATGCCAAGACCAATAAAAAACCTATCCAAAAATTATATGAAACCCGATACTCAACATATTGTAATAGCTAAAAAATCTATGACTGTATCTAAAATACAACAATCATACTTTTTAGTTAACTCATCTAATAAATTTGATTCACTTTGTAGAATTTTAGACGTAGATAATCCAACTACAACAATAATGTTCTGTAAAACTAAAAAAGGTGTAGATGAGCTAGTTGATTCTTTACATAGTAAAGGCTATAGTGTTGAAGGTATGCATGGAGATATGAAACAAAGCCAAAGAATGAATACATTAGCTAAATTTAAAAACGGACAATTGCATTTCCTTGTAGCTACTGATGTTGCAGCTCGTGGAATCGATGTTGAAGATGTTACTCATGTTATTAACTATGACTTGCCACAAGATATAGAGTCTTATGTGCATAGAATAGGAAGAACTGGTAGAGCTAATAAAGAAGGTATTGCTTATAGCTTTGCTTCAAGAAAAGAAGTTTCTTTTATAAGACAAATAGAAAATCATACTAAAAGTAAGATAGTAAAAAAAGACATTCCTACTTTAGCTGATATATTCTCTGCTAAGTCTGGAAGCTTAATAGAAAATATTGGAAATGTATTGCAAGAAGACTCATACAACACCTTCTTACCTATGGCTAAGGAACTAATAAATGAGTATGGTGCTGAAGACGTTACTGCTTCTTTACTTAAACTAATGTTTGATAAAGAATTAAATTGTAACTACGCTGAAGAATCTGTAGAAGTAGATGATACAACAAGATTATTCTTATCTATTGGTAAACTTGATAAAGCTAGAGCTAAAGATGTTATTGAATTTTTAGATAACACTGCTGGTGTTAAAGGTAAGGAAATTGGAAGAATTGATATCCTTGATAAATTCTCCTTCGTTGATGTACCTAGCAATCTTGTAAATATAATATTAGAAAATTCTAAAGGAAAAATGTTTGGTAAGAGAAAAGTAAACATTGAAATATCTAATAAAAGAAAATAAGCTTACATCTAATATATAACTAAAATGCGGTATTCCACTTAATACTGCATTTTTTATTTTTTTGTTTGAAATCTGGTATACCTCCTAGTGATATAATGTTAAAATATAGTAAATAGTATTTTAAAAGGAGGATATATGAAGATTCTAAATAAAATTTTTTTAATATTATTACTAATTTCTTGTGTTCTTCTAAGTGGTTGTAATGACAATGCTAAATATGAAGATGCTTGCCCCTTCAATGAAGGCCTAGCTGCTGTTAAACTTAGAGATCTCTGGGGATTTATTGATACAGAAGAAAATCTAGTTATAACCCCAGACTATGACGAAGCATATGCATTTTATAATAATATAGCGCTAGTAAAAAAAGATGGTCTTTGGGGTGCCATTGATAAAAAAAATAATGTGATAATTCCATTTGAATACGAAGAAGCTAATCTTGCATCCGATACTCTTATTTCCGTTAAAAAGAAAAACAAATATGGTTGTATAGATTTAAAAAACAATATAGTAGTTGACTTCATCTCTGATTCTCCAATCTCACTATATAAATACAATAATGAAAATATAGCGACAATAACAAAAGATAATCTCCACGGTTTTATAGATTTAGATACTAATTTGAAAGTAGAACCTAAGTATAGTAGTGTAATGCCTATATTCAATAATAATTCTATGGTTTATCTTGAAAGCAATGGAAAGTTTGGTTTTGTAAATCTAGATAGTAAAACTATAATAGAACCTAAATATCCTTGTCACTTAAACTTTAATGATGATATGTCTCCTGTATATATAGATGGAAAACTTGGTTATATAAATATTGAAGATGAACTAGTAATTGATCCTATTTATGAAAATGCTGACCCATTTTACAATGGACTAGCTGTAGTGCGTCTTAATGGTAAAGCTGGATGTATAGACAAGAGTGGTAATGTCATTGTTCCTTTTATATATGATTATATAAATTCTTTTTTTGAAAATGATATATCCATAGTTTCCTTAAATAATAAAGTTGCTCTTATAAATAATAAAGGAGAATTACTCTTCGAGCCTAAGTTTCAACAAATTGAATTAAACTCTGAAAATGATATGTTTGCTGCTACCTATGAAGATGAAGATGGAAACTATAAAAAAGTATTTATAAATAAACAGGGTGAAATTATACTTAGTACAGATTATACAGAAATTTATCCACTTTTCTACGGCTTTTCTTCAATTTATAAGTCAAGCAAGTGTGGTATTTTAGCTTCTAGCGGCATGGAGATAGTTCCTCCTATTTATGATGAAGTCCTTCCTATGGATTCATTAGGAAATAATTTCCAAGTATGTCTAGGTGGTGAATGGGGAATTATCGATAAAAATCAAAAGGAAATCTTAAAATGTGAATATGATACTATTGACTCTTATCCCGAAAATATGTTTATAGTAACTAAAGATAATAAATATGGGCTTTTTAACAAATCCTCTAACAAATTTACAGATACCATATATGATGAAATTAAATTTTCTTATGAGGATAATGCTCCTATAGCTGTGAAATTAGATAATCAGTGGTTTTATATTGATAAGAATGGTAATAAACTAAAGTAACTTTTAAATCATAGCTATATGTAATATTTTATAATTATACTAATGCTTTAAAGAATATATAAGTTTTAAAGGATGCATGATGGATATAGTTATTATGCATCCTTTTCATATCTCTCTAATGCTCTCATAAAGTTACCTTCTACTAATTCACTTAACTTTTCAATAATCGTGTGAGAATCTTCCTTCATTCCACCATTCATCCATTGAATTACCAAGCCTGTAAAAGCTAAAGTATAAAAATTTGCAATAAACTTCTTATTATCTTCTGTAGCCTTCATATTTTTGGAAACTTCATTAACTACTCCAATAATTAAATCATAAGTAACTGTGTAAAGATATAAATCTAGATGATTTTTTCCTAAGGAATTTAAAGTATTCATACAAAATCTTCTATTGCTTTCTATATAGTTGAAAATCTTTTGAAATCCATCAGTCCAGGTGCTATAACTTCTATATTGTGATATACTTTCCACCGCTTCTGTTTCATAAATCCACTCTAATAAATTGTATATATCTTGAAAATGATAATAAAATGTTTGTCTATTTAGTCCACAGTTATCAACTATATCTTTAACATATATTTTATTTAAAGATGTAGAATTCATTAATTCCTTTAAAGATTTAGCTAATGCTTTCTTGGTTATTATTGAATTTGACATAGGTATCTCTTTCCTCCCTATGGATTTTTTCATCGTTATATTTACTATACATTATATTATCATTTTATTCCATTAATTTTATATTACCACTTTTTAAAGTTTGTAAATATTTCTACAATAATAAAGAGCTATCTTAAAATTAGTTCAACATTATATGAAGTTGATCAATTTAAGATAGCTCTATGATTTATAATATTATATGCTATAATTAAGTCACAATAATATTATAAATATTTTCTTTTATTATATTTTACTGCTCTATTACTTGATGTGCTCCAACTTTTACAAATTCTTGAGCATCAGTATTAATAAGTTTTTCCATCCAATCATTACCTGCATTTGTAGGAACAGTAACTCTAACTGTCATTTTAATAAAATCTCTAACTTCCATTCCATTTTCATATACTCTATTAGGAACATTTGGATCTATTTGTGCATGACCATGTTGAGAAGTGAGNNTTTACCATCTCAAGTTTTAACCCATCAACTAATTTAGGATTAAATTCCACTGTTGTATCTGCTTTTAAAGTTCCATAATTAGCAACTATTATGTCTCTTTCGAAAGTATCTCCTGGCTTAACATTTTCAAAGCTTAATGTCTTTCCACCATCTTTGTCAACTACTTCTGTAACTTTCGATGTAGCCCTCCAACTATCGGCATTAGCATCTGTAGCCCAATATGCTTTTACATCTAATTTACCCATTGTAATGTTTACTTCATTTTTTAATGAATCACTATCAGTAAAATAAGCATAAGTACCATATCCTCCTACCCCTGTCGTAATTGCCGCTGCCATTAATAATGACACAATTTTAATTTTAGTTTTCAATTTAAATTCCTCCCATAAAATATAATATTTATTATATAATGGTGTGGATTCACTATTAACTCCATATTCACTAAGTGACCATATACAGTGAATACTTCTTCGCTCCCTTTATAAACCTTTTGAAAATATAAAATTAAATTTTAAATAATATTAATAATGAAGTTGACTATTCAATACTTTTTTTCTTTATTCTAAGCAACTTAACTTCTTTAAATATTTCCTTTATAATATAGTACATAATTATTATCCAAGCTAAAGCTAAAAATTGAATACTTTGTATTTTACTTATTATAAATCCACATTTAGGTATTTTGAAACAATACCTAGATATTATCTGGCTAGCACTTACCTGTTTCTCATCATTGGCTTTATTATCATCCCCCTTAGTAGTAAAGGCAGCTCCATCTTCAGCATTTTCAACTATTCTATGTGTTACTAACATGTTTCCTACTTTAAATGTAATAACATCCCCAACTTTAAGTTTAGATGTATCTTTTATCTTAGCTCCAATTATTAAATCCTGTGAGTAAAACTCTGGATTCATACTTTCTGATAATACATTTAAATAAGTATATCCAAGTATACTTGGTACATATTCCTTATCGACTCTTATTTTTAAGCTTTGAATTACAATCGTAAACAATAATATAATTAGTGCACAACACAATGTTTTTTTTGTATACTTAAATATTTTTTTTAAAATGTCCTTATTATGTTGTTTTCTTTTTTCTTTTTTCATTATTTTTAATTTCCTTTCTCACATAAAATAATTTCAATAAACTATTAAATATGAATACTTTAACTGGAGTAGGTAAACTACTTACTCTATTTATTCAAAAGAACCCATTCAAGAATAACATTTATAATTTTACAAATAATGTATTTACATATTTATATTACCTTTTATGTTATTATTGTCAATACATCCCTAATATTATAATATTTCAAAAAATAAAAAGTTACCTCTCCACAAAAGTTTCAAGGTAACTCCTTCACGTATCTAATAATATTTAAAACATATAAGTTATGAATCTATTACTTACTTTATAATATTACCATTACTTGTAATAGTAATCTCAGTATAAGGTACAATTACCTCTGAAGCAAGCATTGCTTTTTTAACTGCTGAAACTATTCCTGAGCAGCATGGTACTTCCATTCTAACTACAGTTATACTCTTTATATTGTTCTTCTTAAGTATTTCAGTTAATTTATTCTTATAATGTTCATTGTCATCAAGTTTTGGACATCCTATTACTGTTATTTTATCTTTCATAAAGTCTCTATGAAAATTTCCATAAGCATAAGCTGTACAATCTGCTGCTACTAATAAGTTAGCATTATTTAGATATGGTGCACTAGTATTTATTAAATTCAATTGCACTGGCCATTGCATAAGTTCAGAGTTATTTTCAGTAGTACTCTCTCTTTTCTTAGGCATAGTTTCCATAGCAATTATTGGTTTTCTCTCAATGGTTTTAGCCATGGTTCCAGGACATCCACATGGAAGTTTTTCTTCTTTATTTATGTGATTATCTTTAATTTCTTTAGGTTTATTATCCAATTCTAAAATTCTTGCCTTTACTGCATCATCATCATACTCATCTGCTTCTCTTTCTATAATCTCTATAGCTGCTGTAGGACAATTAGGTAAACAATCACCTAATCCATCACAATATATATCACTAACAAGCTTTGCCTTTCCATTCACTAGTTCTATAGCTTTTTCATGACAAGCATTAACACATAATCCGCAACCATTACACTTTTCCTCATGGATCTTAATTATCTTTCTCTTCATAACAAATCCTCCAAACCTATTATTTAATCTTAATNNGCATATTTCCCAAAATAATTATTATTTTATTACACTCACCTTTTATTTACTTTCAACAACACATTTAAAATAAACTATTTTTACTATAGCTTAATTATAACTATATTTCCATAATAGGTCTGTAACTTTTGTTACACATTTGAGATTTTTATTAAAAATTATTTATCTTACCAATTTCCTTGTTAAGGTACCTATTCCAACCCCCATCATGATTACTCCTACTATCATCTCCGTATTTGCTACTATAAAAGACGCTGGTATTGGCGTTTCATTATCAGATCCTAGTCCTGTAAATACCTCAACACTTATATTTATACATTGATTTGCTTGGCTAAGAAATTCATTAAAACTTTTGGGTAACCCTATACCCCACCAATAGCTAATTATTTCTTTTTCTGAAGAATATCCAAGAATAATATACATAACTGCAAAAATTAATATTAAAACTAAAGAGCTTATTAATGGATATAATATTCTTTCTCCATATCCACAGGTAAGCCAATAAATATAGGATGCTATTTTAGGTAATACCTTCTTTAAACTTTTTCTCTGCATATTCTTACAGAGATAATAGTATTCTCCAAAGTTGTTTTTAAGATTATTTTCATTGAATTTATTTGCAATAGTTTCATATACAGTATATATTCCTTCATACTCTGTTNNAAGAAGGTTTTAGGATCTAACATACTTTTTGTCTTATCATTAAACTCTAAGTCCTCAATATAGGTTGATATTACTTTCCCGCCAGATAAATTCACATCCATTAAATTAATCATTTTCATATAAGAATTTATAATTATAGCATTGGACATGTCTGTAAGCTCAAAGGATGTATCTTTAAGTTCACATCCATCAATAATTAAATAAGTAATATTAGAATTTAAAAACTTACAATATAAATTACATCTTTCAAAGATACATGATAAGTTATCCTTCTTATTCAAAGATGGTACATTATTAATTTCTTCTAAAATCATAGTACAATTTTCAAAAATTACTCCTCCCCCTCCAAAGTCACATTCTATAAATTTACATGCTATAAAGGTGCAATTCTTAAATTTTATATTATAAAATTTACATTTTATAAATTCTGTACATACAATATTCTTATCAGCAATCTCTAAAAAATCTCCTTCATTTTCAGTTTTAGAATTATTTATAGTTCTATCTTCAATAGTTCTAAAACTATATTTTCCATCTGGCTCAATACTAATTTGGCTTTTATCATTTTTTATTTGGCTAAATAACTTCTTGTTATTTTCTATTCTTTTCTGTAGTTCTTCTTTTCCTTTAAACACTTCTTCCTTAAAGTTTATATAAGGCATAAAAGTCTCCTCCTTTTAAAATCTGCTACTTTTTGTACACTGACACTACTTAGTATGATATCTTTATAAAAATTTACTCCCATCTTTGTATATTCATTTTTATATTTCATCATTCTGATTCTCCCACGAGACAATAAAAAAACTGTATCAGCCTAATTATATGAGTTTAATTCTTCTACTCTTATAATTACAAGATTGAAACAGTTTATTTCAAATTCTACTTCTTTATAGTTTTAAGTTCTTTCTTAGGCATCTGAAAATAAAT
>DKGY01000054.1:57573-110970 GCA_002453475.1 Clostridium sp. UBA6758
TAGTCATCAGATAACACAAAATAGACAAACATTCTGACTTACTTATTTTTTGAAAATGCCTTACATAGATATGCTGCTATTATTGCCGTTGCTGGTACCGTTAGAATTATTCCAATAGTTCCTGCAAGCCCCTGAATCAGTTCAGTACCAAGTATATCTAAATTCAGTAATCTATTAGCTGTCATATTTGAAGAGTATAGCAAAATAAGTACATTTATAGACCCTCCTGCAAAAGCTAGAATTAAAGTATTAGACATAGTTCCTATTATATCTCTACCAATATTCATGCCACTTTTAAATAGTGCTTTTATACTCATGGCCTTATCTATGGAACTTATTTCGAATATGGATGAGGATATGGACATGGCTACATCCATTACTGCTCCCAATGCAGATACAAGAATCCCTGCAAACAATATACCATTTATTTTAAGATTAGTAGTTTCTGCTATATACATTATACTTTCAACCTCTGACATGTTTATTCCTGAAAGATTTGCGGTTTCCCCAAATATGTAAGCAAGTACCCCTGCTATTAAAACTCCTATTAAAGTTCCTATAATAGCTGACAATGTTTTCTTATTTGTTCCTGATACTAGCACTAAGGTAATCGATGTACTTATTATAGCTATTATTATAGCTGATATTATAGGACTTACACCTCTTAGCATTAAAGGAACCATCAAAAATATTACGCATATCATTGTAAATAGTAATGCTATTATAGATTTTAAGCCTTTAAATCCTCCAACCAATAATATTACTAATAAAAATAAAATAACCATAATAGATAAAGAAGTGCTTCTCTTAAAGCTAGATATAGCCACATCATTAAGCTTATTGTCCATAAAATACATAGCAACTATTACCTTGTCACCTTTTTTAACTACAGTATTATATAGTCTACTTACATTATTAGTTATTTCATATTGATTTTCCACATAAGGACCATCTAATATTTTTACTGATACCTGTTGATATCCTAGTTCTATTTCTTCTATATATTTATCATCCTGCAAATTTTCTTTAACTACATTTACTATTTCTGCTTCATAATATTCTACTCCAACACTTAGCTTGTCCAACAAAAATCCATTAGTAAATATTAGTTTAGATGAAAAAACAATTAATATTCCTAATATAAGGGTTACTGTTATTGTTATAATATCCTTCTTGTATTTATTTATATTCATCAAAAACCCTCTTCTCACCTATTTTTATTGTAAGGGGCTGTTTCAAACTTACTTTGAGTCAGCCCCTAAGGCATCTGAAAATAAATANNACGAGCATTCTGACTTATCTATTTTTTGAAGATGCCTAAATTCAATGTCTATTTTTATTTTTTACTCTGCTTTGTATTCTCTCCTTTGTTTTTTCTCTTAAATAATAGAGTTACTCCTCCTCCAATTACTAAAACAGCTATAACTATTAGTACTATTGAAGAGCTATCTCCTCCTGTTTTAGGTAATTTAGAAGTATTACTTCCTGGATTGCTTGGTTTGCTTGGCTTATTAGGTTTACTTGGAGTTTCTGGTTTTTCACCACTTACTACAGTTATTTTTCTTGTCATAGTAGTAGTATTTCCATCACTATCGGTTATACTGTAAGTTAAAACATACTCTCCAGCCTTACTTGTATCCACTGAGCCTTTTATTACTATTTTTGAAGTTATATCTCCATCCTCTTTATCAGTAGCAGTTACTCCTGACTTTGGATCAAAACTCTCTCCAACCTTTATTGTTATATCCTCGGCTCCATTAATTACTGCCTTTTCATTGGTTCCTTCACTTGGAATTAACACAATTTCTCCAGTATTTCTAACCCTAAGTCTTGCTCCTTCAGGATCCATTGAACCAAGTCCAATAGCAGATACTGTATCTCCAACTTTAATATTCTTATCCCATTTACCCTTTGTAGCTTCATCTTTTCCATCCCATATATATCCTTCTACATATATCCTTGACTCTCCAGTGCCATCGTTAATATATAGATTAGATTTATCCATTCTAACTACCTTACCTTGCACCTGAATAAGCTTACCACCATTCTCAGTTAGCATACTATTTCCAGTAGAAAGCTTTACCGGTAATATATCCACGGGATTTTCATCGAGAATTTGAATTTGAGCATCCTCATCCTTAACTTGAATTTCAAATTCACCTTGATATGCATCTACTGTACCTGTAACTCTAATTTTTTGTCCGACCCTTAATGGAGTTTTAGATATACCAAATATACAGATACCTCCTGTTTCATCTTCTATATATACTACTTCAAAGAAGGAATTTTTAGGAGTTACTGCCTCTGATTGAGAAGTTACTATACCTTCTACAGTAAACTCTTCTCCTAATAAATCTGGTACATTGTCCTTATTTACATCTATTCTAACATCTTCAATATTTACTTTTTCAGCTACCTTCTCTGGCATCATCCAACCCATAATATTTTTTACTATTTTAATATTTGAGTAAGAAGTTGCATTTTGCCCATCTGTTTCAAAATCTGAGAAGAATGTATTACCAGCTACCACTACCTTACCACCATTACTTAACTCTTCTGCACCAATAACTGATACCTTACCCTGTTCTACTGGTACGTTATCTTTATCATTATCCGCATCGCTAGTAGTTGTAGTTTCATAACCCTTTACTAAGAAGTCTACCTTATCTCCCTTAGCTCCATCTGCAAGCACAACAGAAGCTCCACTATAGAAGCTATATTGCTCTTTTCCATCTTCAATACCTGATACTAAATTGTATAATGGTGAACTGTACTTATTAAAGTATAGTCTATACGGTTGACCTCCATTAGTAGTATTATCAATAACTTGGTCATCATTTATTCTAAGTTCTGTTCCTATAGCTTCAAGTAATGGATTAAGCTGCTTATCATTGCTATACTCTCCTTCTCCATCCTTATAATCAGCAATAGTAGTTACTATTATATTTCCTCCAGCCTTTACATAATCTGCAATAGCCTTTATTTCACTTGGCTCTAACTTACTCTTAGTTAAGTTATATTCAGACTTGTCTATACTTTGAGGATTTGTAAGAATAAATAAATCTATTCCCTTAAGAGTATCTGCAGTTATTAGCTCCTTGTTTAAAGAAAGTATAGTATTCCTATCCTGTAGTAAATTCTTAAGAGCTGTGTATTTTCCTGCATAATTTCCACTTACATATTGATTTACGTGAGCACCATCTATCATAACTTTATAAGTATTTTCTGGATTTTTAGCCTTTACCTTTACACTATTAGTAAATACTTTTTCACTACCTTCATGATTTATAGTAGCTTTAGCATAAATTGTATATTCACCTTGTTTAGTAGGTGTCCAATCTAATTGAACATTTTCAGTTTTAGCCCCTTCCACTAAAGGAATAATTTTTTCACCTATTTTATTTTCTGTTTTAATTTCATTTACAAAGAACTCCACCTTAGCATCTTTTAAAGCCGTAGCTTCATTATTGTAAACTCCTACAGAAACTTGAACCTTTTCATTAGGTAAAGTTATCTCATTATCTACAGTAACTGCAGTCAATCCAAAATTACTACTATTTCCAACCCAAACTGGAGCTGTAACAGCTATATCTTCATCTCCTTGAACTATTTTTAAATAATAGTAAGTGTATTCTGGAGAAAGTTCAAATTGCCAATCTACATTTTTAGAGTTAAAATCTTTAGAAGTAACCTCAACTCCACCATTAGAAATAACTGATACCTTCTTTATAACATCATCATCAGCTATATTAACTTTAAAGTTAAGTTTATCTACTTCACCTAAAGAACTTCCCATGATACTACCATTTACTGTATAATCAATGGTCATATTCTCATCTTCTGAAGCATATACATTTAAATTTCTCATGGAATCATATAAAGCTTCTCTAGAGTTATCTGTAGATATAATTACTGTTCTAGCAGTATTAGCTGTGTACCATTTTCCCTTATGATTGTCTTGGTTATTGGTTGGTGCTACGTGCCATCCCTTATCGAGAGCTCTTGTATAATATTCATAGCTTGGGAAATAACCCGAACCTCTTATTGGCCCCTCACCATTACCAACTTCCACTAGGTTTACAACCTTATCAGCTCCTGCACTATAATAACCAAAGTTANNTGTGTTTGCAATGTATTGTAATAGTTTTGTAAATCCATCGCTTTATTGGATCTGGTTTCAAATCCTGGTGTATTAAACGTGTTCATATGACCCCAACCACCTGTAGAACCTGACCAAGTCATTTCATAACCATATATAGCTGTGAAATCATCTTCTTTATCATATTTATCTGCTGTAACATGAGCATTTGCCCAAGCTTTACTTGCTGACCCATCTGCCAAAGTAGCTGCCGCATCATTATCAAACCAGTTTGAGTGGTCTGTTACTGCATAATAGTCAGCTCCATGATTCTTAGCCCAAGTATAAGCTTCATCTAAAGATCCTGTTCCATCTGAAATATTAGTATGAGAGTGAAGTTGTCCAAAATAATGAGTTAGTTTACCTTTTTTAAAGGACCACTCTTTAGTTGAAGAATTTCCCAAAGTATCCTTAGCTTCAACTTTAACTATATGACTTCCATCTGCTAAATCACTAGCTGGTTTATATAATATAGCGGTTGCAGTTATTGTAGCCTTAGAAGTTACCTCTTCACCATCAAAGAACATTTTAATAGAGTTCCTATCTACTCCTGTCCTATCTTTTATTGAAGCCTTTATTTCAGGTCTTGCTACATCTCCAATGCTTGCACCATTATCTGGTACCAAATCATATATTTCTGGCCCAACTATATCTGCATTGGTTACTTCTACAAGAAATACACCCTCTTGTGGAATTCTTGTAGTATTAGTTCCATCCTCTGCTACAATATAATATTCCATACCTTTTAAGTTTAGCTCTTCTTTAGATATTAATCCCGTGTAATTGCCTTGTTCATCTTTAATCATGCTTATAGCTTTGAAGATTTCTTCTCCCTTAGCTCTATAATTTAACATTGCACTTTTAACTTCTTTATTATCTTCAATAGAAGCTGATATTTGTAGCGCTTCATATATTGATGCCTTAACCACTGGTTCATGCTTTATAATAGGCCCTTCAGTATCAGGAGCTTCTACCTTTGTAAATGTACAAGATGAACCATATATTTGTACAGTTGTGTTGTATTTCCCCATAGTTCCTTTAACATTAACTAAGTCACCAGTAACTACATTTATATTAGAAGGTACATAGTATATGTCTAACTTATCTTCTCCTTGAGTTAAAGTCTTAGCTGTAACATCTATAACTGCATTAGTTATTTCCACATATTTTGAGTCATAATTTCCTGTTAATAACTCTTTTATAGTATGAGTTTCTGAAGCTGGCATACCACTATTCGATATAATCTTAATATCACTGGCTTGAAGTTGAGATAATCCTCTAAATGTATCTCTTTTCCCCTTAACTTCCACTAAAGCTCCATTAACTGCAGCACTTAAGTCTATCTTAGTAGAGTTATTTGATATTGCAATTGCACCTGTAGTATCTTGAATATGAAGTGTTTGATTTCTATCATTAAAGGAAACCACTCCTCTAACTACAGCTTCAGTCCCATTACTTAAAGCTCTAACTGCTGCTATAGTAATGACCTCTGAAGTTGGTGGATCTACTGGTGGTTCCTCTGGGTCTGTAGTCCCTCCTCCATCACAAGTAATTTTAATATCATCTATAGCTAAGTTACCTGATGCCTTGTTAAAAGTAAATCTTACTGCTGTAACTTCCTTTTCTAAAGAAACTGAAAAAGTGCTTTCACTAGTTACTGTAATATCTGGTCCTTTTATCTCTTTCCAGGCATCATTAACTTTAACTTCTAATTTAAAAGTTGAAGTTATAGGACCATTAGCACCCTGTCCCTTATACCAAAAACTTAAAGTTCCTGTTGAATTTAAGTTGAATATCGGTGTTTCTAAGGTTTCAGTACTACTTCCACTCAATCTTCCAAATCCTAATGAAGGTTTTTCTTTACCATAATTTCCACTTGTATCATATCCATCTAATACAGTGGCCTCTTCCCCATTCCTTGTAATTATCCAGCCTGTTCCTTCTGGCTTCACATTTTTTCTAGCCCCCATAAAACCTTCTGATAGGAGTATTGTTGTATCTACATTATTATTATTAACTTTTTCCAATGCATAAACATTTATACTCGGCATCACGATATAAGTTACTAAGAATAATAATGCACTAATTAGGCTTAAAAGTTTATTATTTTTCTTTCCCAATTAATTGTCCCCCTTTATAATATTTTAAAACAATTATACCATTTTATTCTCATTATTGTAATTATTGTAATAAAACATTTAACCTTAAATTATTCTATAAATTAACTACTTTTTTGAATTTCTATATAGTTTTTATTAACTAATCAGTAAAATATGTAATTATATAATGTAATTAATAAAATGTTATCAATGAATTATATAAATTTTATTGGAATATTTATTACTTAAAGCTATAATATTGTTAAACTTCTATAGGATAAAGGTAGGTTTTAAAAATGTTAACTATAAATTATCAAGTTGTCACCATTGATGGAGATTATGCAATTTTAAAGGATGAAAATAATAATACTATAAGTATAGCTAGAGCCCTACTTCCCCTTGAAATAGGAAAAGATTCTAAGCTTTTATTTGAAAACTTCGAATATAGTATAATTGAATAAAAATAAGGCTATCTCCAACTGAGATAGCCTATAATTTTATTTTAGACTCTTTTCTTTTCTGTGAATCTAGCTATTACCATGGTACAAACCGTATTTCCTGCTGAGTTTAATAAGGTTGCTGGAGCATCAATTATAGTTGCAATAACTAACATTATTGCTAAAGCTTCTGGAGGAAATCCAAATATACTTAGTATCAGCATCTCTCCAATGGATCCACCCACTGGTATAGCTCCAACAACAGCTCCTACCAATAATCCTACCATTAAAATAATAGTTAATGTTCCTAAGCTATTCATATCTCTTCCGAATATAACAAATAAAAACATTATCTTATATATTCCACCTATTACTGAACCATCTTTATGGATATTTACACCTAAAGGCATAACTATATTAGCTAGTGAACTAGATACTCCCATCTTTTTAGCTGCCTCTATATTTACTGGAATACAAGCCGCGCTAGAACATGTAGCTAATGCTGTCACTGATGGTCCTGTAGAATTTTTCCAGAAAGCTTTTATACCTTCTTTACCTCCTGCTATATAGGCATAAAGAGTAAAGAATATAAAAAAGTATACTATAGATATTATCAAATACAGTACAAAGACCTTTGCATATCCACTTAGTATTTGACTTCCTAATTGACCAACTACATTAGCAAAATATGCTGCTAATCCTATTGGAGCATAATACATAATTATATTTATCACCTTGTTTACTACTACAGCTCCACTATTTAAAAAATTAGAAAAAGCCTTTCCTTCTTCCTTTGCTAACATGGTTCCAAAGCCTATGAGCATAGAAAATATTATAAGTGCTAATAGATTACTTCTAGATAATAACTGTGAAAAATCCCCTACAGTAATACTAGCAACTATTTTTTCCAAAAATCCTACTTGTTCCCCCGATGCAACCTGAGCATTATTCATTAATTCTGTAAACATAGATGAATTTAGTCCCTCTGCAGGATTAAAAACTTTAAAACTAGTCACCCCAATGACTCCTGATATAATAGCTGTAAATGCAAATACTACAATGGTAACTCCAAGTATCCTTCCTAATTTTTTAGAGCTATCCATATTGGCTATGGCTGATGAAATACTAAAGAATACTAATGGTATCAGTATCGTAAATATTAAATTTAGAAATATTATTCCCAGTGGCTCAAAAACACTTGCCTTTTCCCCCATAATCAATCCTATAATTCCACCTATAATAACTGAAAATATCAAAATTATTGAGGACTTATAATTCTTTAAAATCTTCATTTTTCCTCCTCCTAAAATAAAATAATATAATTACTAATTTAACTCTCTTATATGTTATAATTTTATTATATTCAACACTATGTACAATAAATATAGAATATACTGCTTAAAATATTGCAAAAACTGCTTTGGTGAGAATATAGTAAATAAGNNGGAGGAACCTTTGTGGGTAATATATATTCAAGTAACAAATCTGGATATCTTAATAAAGATTTTCAACTTTTTCATATAAAGGATAAAAAAAATCAAGAATTCGAGTTTCATTATCATGACTTTAATAAGATAATAATATTTTTATCTGGAAAGGTTACTTATTTAATTGAAGGGAAGGCTTATTATTTAAAGCCTTGGGATATTCTACTTGTAAACAACCATGATGTTCATAAACCTATTATTGATTCCAATGAAACCTATGAACGTATAATTATTTGGGCTAATTCAGATTTTATTGAAAATCATAATTATGATGGTTGCGATTTATCTACTTGCTTTAACCTAGCAAAAGAGAAGAGCTTTAATTTAATTAGGTTGGAAGATAAATTTCAAAATAATCTTAAAAATATCATATCTTCCTTAGAAGAGTCCTTTAACTCTCAGGATTTTGGAAGTAAACTTTTAAGTAACTCCCTCTTTATTCAATTAATTATATATCTCAACAGACTTTATCTTGATAAAACTTATATTACTTCTAAGGATTCTTTAAAATACGATAAACAAATTGAGGAGATCTTAAAATATATAAATAATAATCTATCACAAGATTTGTCTGTAGAACTTATATGTAAAGAATTCTTTATAAGCAAATACTATTTAATGCATAAATTTAAAAATGAAACTGGGTATACTCTTCATAACTATATAATCCAGAAGAGATTATTTATGGCTCAAGAACTTATAAAATCAGGAGAACCAATAACTAAAGTTAGCTCCCTCTGTGGATTTAATGATTACTCTAGTTTTCTACGTAGCTTTAAAAAACTCTTTCACAAATCACCTCGAGAATATTTAAATGAAATAAAAGAAGCTGTCTCAACATAAACTACTGCTGAGACAGCTTCTTTAAAAACAATCTAATTATTTTATTTCATTTCCATTGAAATCTTTAAACTCAGGCTTATTTTGAGGATCGCCCACATTATTTTGATTTTTATGAAGCCTTTGTCTTCTTTCTCCCTTTTGCATTGGGTTATTAACATTAGCACCTGGTTTACTCTTCATACTAAACACATCCTTTCCTTAAATAGTTTCTACTTTTTTTAAGGTTTTATGTGTTTTATATGTTTTATTAAAGCTTTATCGCATCCAAGCCCCAGCTAAAGTTAATAAACCACCTCTTATTTTATATGCTTCTATAATATCCTTCGCCTTGTACTTAATTCTATTAGGTGCTATAAGCTGAACTCCCGGAATACATAAAGTTCCTTCTGCCATTCCACTATCCATAAAGGCTATTTCTAATTCTACCTCACCTTCTAATATGTTAGGTATTACTGATTTATTATTAATAGCTTTCTCTGCTGCTGATTCTAACATTTTATGAACTCTTTTAGGTTGTATACATTCACCCACATATCTACTGTGAGCTTTTTTGACTTCCACAGTTTCTATATTCTTGTTAAACTCTTTAGCTTGACATGTTAATATATTATCTCCTGATGCCATAACAATAGGGACTTTAAAATATCCTGCCACTAAGGAGTTAAATTCAAATTCTCCCACTACTCTTCCATTTAACTTTATTTCCGATACCACTGAACCATTATAGCTATGAGCTAAGATTCCTGAAGTATTATGTCTTCCGTGATATCCTATTAGCATAACTGCATCAAAAGTATTATCTATGCCCTCCATCATGCCAAGGATTTTTTTATTTCCACTAATTAATACTACATCCTCATCTAATTCTTCAATAAGGATACTTGTCATAGGTCCATGAGAGTCATTTACTAATATTTCTTCTGCTCCTGCTTTTTTAGCTCCTCTTATAACTGCATTTACTTCCTCTGTCTTAAACCTTCTTGCTCTTTCATAATTATAGCCATCTTCATGAGTAAAACCCCAGTTAGTTACTCCACTAATTCCTTCAATGTCCACAGAAATATAAATCTTCATGAAAATCCCCCTTTATCACCATATAATTTATTTATATATATTTAAAAGTCCCTAGTGAAATCCTCTTGTATAATGAGCTCTAATACTGATTTAGTTAAAATACAGCTGTTTATTTCATAAGTTTTTTTACATTATCTAGATTTTTTTTATTAAAAGGTGGGAAAACTATTGGGATATTTATTTTAGTAGTTTTTCTTACAACACTTCTTCTATGAGAAAAGGTCTTAAAGCTTTCTTTACCATGATAAGCTCCTATACCTGAATTTCCAACTCCTCCAAAAGGTAACTCTGGATTAGCTAAATGAGTTATTGTATCATTTATACAAGCGCCTCCTGAAGAAATTTCCTCTAATACCTTTTCCTCTACTTTATAGTTTTCAGCAAATAAATAAAGAGCTAATGGCTTTGATAGTCTCTTAATTTTTCCTATTACCTCATCTAAATTGCTATAACTTATAATTGGAAGAATAGGTCCAAAAATCTCCTCTGACATAGCTGCCCCTTCCCATGAAGCATCTATAAGTGTAGGTTCAATATATCTTTTTTCTCTATTAACTTTTCCACCACATATTATTTTATCTGCCTCTTTATCTAATATATTTTTAAGCCTTAGGAAATGTCTATCATTAACAATTCTTCCGTAGTCCTTACTTTCTATAGCATCCTTACCATAGAAGCTTTGAATTTGTACTCTCAATTCCTTAATTAAGTCGTCTTTTACCTTATTATTAACTACTACATAATCCGGTGCTACACAGGTTTGACCTACATTTATTGTCTTGCCCCAAATTATACGTTGAGCTGCCACCTTAATATCTGCACTTTCATCTACAATTACAGGACTTTTACCACCTAATTCTAAAGTAACAGGAATTAGATTTTTTGCTGTAGCTTCCATTATTATTTTTCCAACCTGAGCACTCCCTGTAAAGAATATGTAATCAAAAGTGCCATTAATCAAAGATGTATTAGTATCTATTCCACCTTCCACTGAACGTATATATTCCTTTGAGAAAGTTTCAGTAATCATTTCTGTAATTACCCGAGATACATTTGGAACATTTTCAGAAGGTTTTAGTACTACACAATTTCCAGCAGCAAGAGCTCCAACTAAAGGTTCTATCAAAAGCTGAAATGGATAATTATAAGGACCTATAATTAAAACCGTTCCATAGGGCTCAGAAATTACAAAGCTTTTTGCTGGAAATAAGTATAGTGGGGTTTTTACCCTTTCTTCCTTTGCCCACTGCTTTAAATGCTTTATAGTGTGACTAATACTACTTAATACAAAACCTACCTCTGTAGTATAAGATTCAAACTCACACTTTCCTAAATCCTTATATAGTGCTTCATATATCCTACTTTCATATTTCTTTATAGCAACCTTTAGATTTCTTAATTGATTAATACGAAAATCTATATCACGACTTTTCTTTGATTCATAAAATTTATGATGTTCTTCTACAATTTTATCTACATCAATTGAACTTAATTCCATAAAACTAATCACTCCTATGCATATTTNNAATTTAAAATAATATATTCTGAATTATAATTACTTTACTAAATAATTTATACTTATTGTAATAACTATATTTTATACTATTTTTACAAATTATACTACATAACTCTATAATAAAGACCTACTTAAAAATCTTATTTTTAAGTAGGTCTTCAAAGGGATAATTTATTTCAAACAGTTTAGGAATTTATAATTTATAAAATCTTTACTATACAAATATAATAATTTTTTAAATTTTTTCTATATAACTATTTAAAATTTTTCCTATGATCCTATTTAAATATTTATCTAGAGAACTATATAAATATTTAAATAGTTAACTAGTTGTTTATACCATGCGGGTTTGAGAGATTTTTCATATCTTTATATCCCATAAATACAACCCATACATAGGCTAAAGTTTTAGGTATCATTAGAATTCCTATAATCGGTAAAGTATTGGCCCATAGTACCACCGGAATGTAAAATCCAAAGGATAGAATTATAGCAATAGGCATAAATCTAAATCCCTTATCATTAGTTTCTTTAATTTTCTTATAGAAAATCCATATGATTATAAGTCCCATTAAAGCAAAAGGAATGTTACGATATATTCCCCAGGAAACTGGAGCATTATATGATAACCATTGATTTTGTGGGAATGCACATAATATAATTCTAACAATAGCTAATCCATAGATAATATTAGTTAATCTTTTTTCAGCTTTAACATCATAACGAATTCTCCATATATGATATAGCACCACGTAAAATATAGTCATTGTAATAGATGTAATTAGTTTTCCTATGCCTAAAGCCGCAGCATTAGCTTCTAAACCAGTGGTAAGTAATCCATATGCCCTTGGTACTAGATGGAATGCATCTCCACATCCTAAAATCACTGCCATAATTCCAAATAATCTGTATTGCTTATTTTGTCCACTTTTTTTAATCATAATAATTCCCATTGTTATAACTATAGAAAGATAAAGAATATCAAAAAGTGTTTCCATAATTCCTTGCATAATATATCACCTCATATTTTATTTGAACATTGTTCATTTTGAAAGTATATAAAATGCCATACGTTAGTACAGCATGATTGTTTAACTTTATTTTAAATAAATAATTCTCTTTAAAGCATCCATAAAAAAAGTTATATCCTCTTCTCTAGCTTTAAGCATAGNNATAAATTTAGCCATCTTCTCCTTAGTTAAATTATCAGTCCAAGTTTTATCACTAATAATGTCTTGTGAATCCAAAAGAATAACTATACTTTTACAGACCTTTTCAAAAAACTCATGTTCTCTTTTTCTTCCTAGAGATTTTTCGCTACTACTTAATAAAGCTAACTGCTCAATCCAATTTTCTTGAAATTTACCTAGGTAAACAAAAAGATTATTATATAATAGCTCTATCTTTTCAAAAATATTTTTTTCTCCTTTTAAACACTTATGAAAATCATTAAATGCTTCTCTCCAAAAATCTTCAACCACTGCCACCACTAATTCACTTTTTGTGGAAAATGAATTATAAACTGTTCCTACAGAAATTTTACATCTACTGGCTACAGCCCTTATATTTATTGCTGAAATTCCTTGCTCTAAAGCAATTTCTTTTGCTCCTTCAAGTATAACCTCTCTTGGGTTTTCTGAGAACTTATTCATTATATCTACTCCTCATTTGAACTTTGTTCAAATTAATTGTATAGCAATTTTTTTAATACGTCAATAGAGTTATTTTTGTATATTATTAATTTAATAAAATTATTACTGCTCCTGTTCCTTTAAGATAAATTTTAATTATTGTACTATAATAAACATCTATAGGATAAATGTTTATTATTTTTGATAAATATACCCAACTTGCTATATAATACATATGAGACAAAAATAATTCGGTTTATTTACACCTGGTTTATGTTAAAATTAGAAAGTGATGTGATATTATGGCTAAAACTACTTTTAAGGGTAGTATTATGCTAAATCCCGTTCCAGCAGTAATGATAACTAGTAGAAATTCTGAGGGAAAGGATAATGTATTTACTGTAGGTTGGATAGGTACAGCTTGTACTAAACCTCCTATGATTACAGTTGCTATTCGTCCTGAAAGATTATCCTATGAATATATAAAAGAAAGTGGCTCCTTTGTAGTAAATCTAGCTTCTAGTAGTCTAGTTAAAGTGGTGGATTACTGTGGAGTTAAAAGTGGAAGAACCAATGACAAGTTTAAGGATATGAACTTAACTCTCAGTGAAGCTAAGGATATTTCCTGTGGGATTATTAATCAATGCCCTGTTGCCTTTGAGTGTGTAGTAAAATCTATTACTCCCCTAGGTACCCATGATTTATTTTTAGCCGAAATAGTTAACTGCCATGTAGAAAATAGCCTTATAGATGAAAAAGGAAAGATTCACTTTGATAAGGGAGACCTACTTTCCTACTCCCATGGTGAATACTTTAGATTAAATCCTAGACCTATTGGAAAATTTGGATATTCTGTTGCTAAAAAAACTGCTCTTAAACTAAAAAGTCAAGGGATAAAAAAACATGATGGAATCCCCAAAACTAACATAGTGGAGAAAGAACAAATACATAATAAAAAAAATATTAAGAGTAATAAACCTAAAAAAACAAAAACTAAAAAAAGAACTCGTATATAAGAAATATATTTAATGTGAAAGGTGCGATGTTTAATGAACTTTATAAAAGTTGGTTCTGCTTGTCCTATTACCAAGGTAGCAGATGTTGACTTTAACTTAGATGAAATAAAAAAGTGTGTTGAGAAAGCTATAGAAGATCAAGTTAAGATTTTAGTTTTCCCTGAGCTTTCTATAACTTCCTATAGTTGTGCAGATTTATTCTTTCAACAAAAATTACTTAAAAAGGCTGAAATAGCTATTGAAAATCTTTGTGTATTCTCTGAAGGAAGAGATATCTTATTTACTGTAGGTGCTCCGTTTGAATATGATGATGTACTTTATAACGCAGCTTATCTTATCTTTAATGGTAAAGTTTTAGGTATTGTTCCAAAGAGTTACTTACCTAATGCTTCTGAGTTTTATGAAAAGCGTTGGTTTAGTAGTGGTCTTAATATAATTTCTAGAATGGTTAAACTGGCCTTCCAAGATAATATCCCTTTTGGTACTAACCTAATCTTTAGAAGTGGTGATATAAGTATTGGAGTAGAAATTTGTGAAGACCTTTGGGTTACTATTCCACCGAGTAGCTTCTTATCTTTAGCTGGATGTAATATAATATGTAATCTATCTTCATCCAATGAGTTAGTTAGTAAAGCTGATTATAGAAGAGACTTAATTAAAAATCAAAGTGCCAGATGTATGGGTTCATATATCTATTCTTCTAGTGGAGTCTTTGAATCTACCACAGATGTATTATTTAGTGGTCATCTTTTAATCAGTGAAAATGGTGGAGTTCTAGCTGAAAATGAAAGATTTAGCCGTGAAAATGAAATTATTACAGCTATTATAGATGTAGATAAATTAAAGGCTGAAAGATTAAAAAATATAAGCTTTCGAGATAATAAGGTGTTAATTCCTTTTGACATGGAAACTATAAACTTTCAATTTAATAATATAGCAATTGATAATTTTGATAAGTATATAGATAAACATCCTTTTGTACCTAGTAATCCTCTTGAAAGAGATAAACGTTCTAAGGAGATATTTAATATCCAAACTTCATCTCTAGCTAAGAGATTTGAACATACTGGCTTAAAGAAGGCCGTTATAGGCATTTCTGGTGGCCTTGATTCTACTCTAGCTCTTCTAGTAGTAGTAAAAACCTTTGATATGTTAAAAATGCCTAGAGAAAATATTGTAACAATTACTATGCCTGGTTTTGGTACTACGGATAGAACCTATAATAATGCACTAGATCTTTGCAAGTACCTAGGTACTGATTTAAGAGAAATAAATATTGTACCTGCTTCCCTACAACATTTTAAGGATATTGGTCATCCTGTAGAACAGCATGATATAACCTATGAAAATGTTCAAGCAAGAGAAAGAACTCAGATTCTTATGGATCTTGCTAATAAAGAAGGCGGACTACTAATTGGAACAGGTGATTTATCAGAGCTGGCTCTTGGATGGTGTACTTATAATGGAGATCATATGTCTATGTACTCTGTAAACTGTTCTATTCCAAAGACCCTTGTAAGATACTTAGTAGATAATGTAGCTGACCATGAAAGCACTCCTGAGATAAGCAAAATTCTTATTGATATTTTAGATACTCCTGTAAGTCCAGAGCTACTTCCTAAGGACAAAGATGGAAACATTGCTCAAAAGACTGAAGATATTGTAGGGCCTTATGAACTTCATGACTTCTTCCTATATCATTTCATGAAGCATGGTGCTTCTAAGGAACGTATAGAATTCTTAGCTAAGGTTGCTTTTAACGGTATTTATGATGATGAAGTAATTAATAAATGGCTTAACAAGTTTATAACCAGATTCTTCACTCAACAATTTAAGCGTTCAGCTCTACCTGATGGACCTAAGGTTGGCTCTATAAGCCTTTCACCTAGAGGAGACTTAAGAATGCCATCAGATGCTAGCTATAACGGATTTCTTTAGTTTTAAAAATATAAAATAAAATACCACTGGTAATGATTTTTTTATTACCAGTGGTTCTTAACTTAATATGTAACATACTCAATTATAATACAACTTAATAATGATAATTAGAAATTTTGATATTAATTTCTAAATTATTATCTATAAATGTCTACAATAAGACCTGATATTTCATCTATGGTGCTAGCTATATCTAAATTTTCTCTTTCTTCACTAAGTAGCATCTGTGTCAGTTCTTCTAGTTTATTATCTATAGTCTCCACTGTAACAAAATATTGAGTTTGCCAAAAGCTTATATCTTTTTTTACAGAATACATAAATGAAAGTACCGACTCTAGATATTCTTTTATTTCTTTTTTATAAGCTCTAACATCAGCATAGCACTTTGAAATTACAAGTCTGCTACCTTTAGATTTTATATTTTTAAGCATTTTCTTAAGATCTTCTTCTGACTTTTGCTCTCTAGCAAAGTTAAAATCTTTAGAGAAGTCCTGTTTGTTATTTACAACTTTACTTTCTCTTTGTATTGGAGTATTTCTTCCAACTTTTGATATCTCCATGTGAACACCCCCTTGTCCTTTAATTATATTATAAATAAGGTTAAGGATTTTAGCTATATTTTCTTACTATTTACTTATTAAATTAATTTAGGAGGCAATTATGAAAACTTTAATTAATATGTTTATAACCTTCTTAAAGATAGGTGCCTTTACCTTTGGTGGTGGTTATGCCATGATTCCACTTATTGAAAGAGAAGTTGTAGATAAAAACAATTGGATAGACAAAGATGAATTTATAGATATAATAGCTATATCACAAAGCTTTCCTGGAGCCTTAGCAATAAATAGCTGTACTTTCATTGGCTACAAAATTAGTGGAGTTCTAGGAGCTATTCTAGGACTTTTAGGTGTAGCCCTTCCCTCTTTTATTATTATAGTAATTATAGCTATGGCTTTTAGTAAATTTAGAAATCTTTATGTCATTGAACTTATCTTTAAAGGCATCAATGCTGCTGTTCCCCTTCTAGTTTTAGTAGGAGTAAACAGCCTGGCAAAAGTTTTAGATAAAACAGCTGTTAATATAATTATTGTAATAATCACTGTAATTCTTAGTGTATTTATGAATGTAAATCCAGTATATCTAATACTTGCTGCCGCTATCTATGGAATATATATTAATAGAAATAATAACATTGATAATGATACAAATTCAAAGGAGGAAAATTAGATGATATTACTAAAGCTATATTTAGCCTTTCTCAAAATTGGAACCTTTGGCTTTGGTGGTGGATATGCTATGCTTCCTTTAATTCAAAAGGAGATCGTGGACAAGAATGCCTGGTTATCTCAAACTGATTTCATGGATATCATAGGTATATCTCAAATGACTCCTGGTCCTATAGCTATAAATGCTGCAACCTTTGTAGGCTATAAAACTGGCGGATTTTTAGGCAGTATTTTAGCTACCTTAGGTGTTGTTACCACCTCCTTTATTCTTATATCCTTTGCTAATTACTTTTTTAATAAATTTAAAAATTCAAAGATATTAGCTAATGCTTTAAAAGGAATGAGACCAGCTCTTATTGGACTTATAATTTCTGTGTTTATAACTCTTAGTTTTGAATCCTACAGAGATTTAAATAGTTTAATAATAGCTACAATTATTGGTTTTCTACTTTATAAAACCAAAATTCATCCTATATTAATCATTGTTATTGCAGCATTTTTAGGTATATTATTTTATGGAATGATACCTCTTTTGTTTGCTAAATTTTAATAAAACATATCTTGTAATTTATTGCTTCATCCCTTATAATTATATATAAATTATAATTACATATGAGGGAGTAATTAGTAGGAATATCCTATGGCAATGTCAACATCTTGGCTTTAAGTCTGGCTTTGCATTAAATAATGAGACTCATATATAGTAAATGTTGCTATATATGAGTCTTTTCTTTTTACATACATTACCTACATATGTAATTAAGTTTTTGCAAATATTAATAAAAGAATGTTTTTACTTTTATTAAGTCTAAGTAAGTTTTACTGCTAAATCATAAATTTAGAGTATAACTTAACACTATTAATTATGAGGTGATTTTATGTATTTTAATGACTCTATTGATGATGTTATAGGTAAGTTTAACACCAATCCAGATACTGGTCTTACTTCATCTCAAGTTGAGGAAATTAGGTCCAAGTATGGATCTAATAAACTGGCATCTAAAAAGAAGAAAACTAAAGTCCAACTATTTTTTGCACAACTAAATGATATCCTAATTTATATCCTTATAGTTGCAGCTATACTATCTGTAGTTGTAGGAAAAGAAATTAGTGATGCAATTATTATCGGTATTGTTATTCTGGTTAATGCAACAGTTGGAATGATTCAAGAGTCTAAAGCCGAGAAGGCCCTTGATGCATTAAAGGAATTATCAACACCAAAGGCTATAGTAAAGCGTAATGGAGAGTTAGTAGAAATTCCTTCTGAGGAAGTAGTACCTGGAGATGTAATTATTATTGATGCAGGTAGATTTATTCCTTGTGATATCCGTCTTATAGAAAGTGCTAACCTTAAGGTAGAAGAATCTGCTCTTACTGGTGAATCTGTTCCTGTAGACAAGGATGCAAATCTTATCCTTGAAGATGAAAAAGTATCTCTTGGTGATAAAAAGAACATGGTATTTATGTCTACCTTAGCTACCTATGGTAGAGCTACAGGTATCGCTGTAGCTACAGGTATGAAAACTGAAATTGGTAAAATAGCTAAAATGCTTGATGAAGGTGAAAACGAGCTTACACCTCTCCAAAAGAAACTGGAACAACTTGGAAAAGTATTAGGTATTGCCGCAATTGGTATATGTGCTGTTATGTTTGCAGTAGGTTTATTCCAAGGTAGAGCGGTTACTGAAATGTTCATGATTTCTATCAGCCTTGCCGTTGCAGCTATTCCTGAAGGTCTTGCAGCTATCGTAACTATAGTTNNGTCTAACTATAGTTCTTGCTTTGGGTGTTCAAAGAATGATAAAGCAAAATGCTATTATTAGAAAGTTACCTTCTGTAGAAACTCTAGGATCTGTAAATATTATCTGCTCTGATAAAACTGGTACATTAACTCAAAATAAAATGACAGTAGTTAAATACTTTGCAGATAATAAACTAAAAGAAGTTAAGGAATTCAATATAAATAATGATGGCGAAAAACTTTTACTTGAAAACATAGTCCTTTGTAATGATGCTACTTCTACGGCTACATCAAAAACTGGAGATCCAACAGAAATAGCACTTTTAGATATGGGAAATATGTTTAATGTTTTTAAAGAAGAGTTAGATAAAACTCATAAAAGAGTTGATGAAATACCTTTTGATTCTGACAGAAAACTAATGACTACGGTAAACTCTTATGAAGATAAANNAGATAAATTTAATGTAATGACTAAGGGTGCTACTGATAATCTTATTAATATATGTACTTCTGCTTATATTAATGGTGAAGTTGTACCTATGACTGAAGAAATTAAAAATGGTTTCTTAAAAGTTGCTACAGCTATGTCAGACGATGCTTTAAGAGTTCTAGGTGCTGCTTTTAAAACTGTTAACTCTACCCATGTAGAAGTTGATGAGTTGGAAAAAGACTTAACATTCATTGGTCTTATTGGTATGATAGACCCTCCTAGACTAGAAGTTAAAGACTCTATAGAAATTTGTAAAACTTCTGGTATAAAAACTATAATGATTACTGGTGACCATAAAAATACAGCCTTTGCTATCGCTAAGGAATTATCTATTGCAGAAGATATAAACCAAGTAGCTAGTGGTGCTAACATAGATAACTTAACTGATGAGGAACTTGCAAGTAGATGTGAAAATCTAAGAGTTTTTGCTAGAGTATCTCCTGAGCATAAGGTTAGAATAGTTAAAGCCTTTAAATCTAAAGGTAATATTGTATCTATGACTGGTGACGGAGTTAATGATGCTCCATCCTTAAAGGCTGCTGATATTGGTGTAGCTATGGGTATTACAGGTACTGACGTTGCTAAAGGTGCCTCTGATATGGTATTAACAGATGATAACTTCTCTACTATTGTAGCAGCTATTGAAGAAGGTAGAAATATCTTTAATAACATAAAAAAATCTGTAATATTCTTAATTTCTTGTAATGCTGGTGAGATTGTTACTCTATTCTTTGGTATTCTCTTTGGATGGGCTGCACCACTTAATGCAACTCATATATTATGGGTTAACCTTATAACAGACTCCTTCCCAGCTCTTGCCCTTGGTGTAGACCCTGGTGATAAGGATATTATGAAGTATAAACCAAGAAATCCTAAGGATAGCTTATTTAAAGGTTCTCTATTTACCCTTTTATTTAATGGTGTATTAATTGGTATATTAACTCTTATAGGTTTCATTTATGGAGTTAATAAATACGGGGATGCCGGAGTTACTCTTGTTAACATAGCTAACAATCCTGAAGCTTTGATGCATGCTCAAACTATAGCCTTTGTAGTTCTTAGTGGAACTCAACTGATTCATTCTTTAAATATGAGAAGTTCAGATAAATCTATATTTAAAATTGGTTTGTTCTCAAATATGTATTTAATTTATGCAATGCTTGTTGGTATCGGATTACAAATGGCTGTTATATATATACCACCTATTGCTAAAATGTTCAATGTTATACCATTAACTTTAGCAGATTGGGGACTTGTTATAATTCTAAGTTTAATACCTTTAGTTTTAAATGAGATAATTAAATTATTTATCAAGGATAAATAAAAAGACAAATTGTAATAAAAAATTTAAATAACTCATAAAAGATTGTATTCATTTCTTTTATGAGTTATTTTTACATTAACTTACAATTAAATTTAAATTATAATATAGTTCAATTAACCTTCGCATTTATATACAAATTTATACAATTGCAAATGATTTATGACGTAAATTTATTGTTACTTTTTATGTTTTATCCTTGTAATTATACATATTATGTTATAAAATATAATTAATTACTGTAGATGTAATTTTCATATGTACAAGTAATTAGCTTAAATAAGGATATAAATTATCTCTAAGTAATTATAATCAATGTAAAGAATACTTACTTAAGACACATTCTCTATTAAAATAAATCACAATTTTATTTTGTTCATAATTATAAAACTTAATATAAATATTAAAAGGAGTGGATTTTATGAAAACTAAACTTACTAAAGGTATAGTATTTTTATGTGCACTAGCTTTAACTGTTTGTATCGGAATTTCATTATATCATATAGGCGAAGAAGCTGGCCCACAGGGACAAGTACCTATGTCTACACAAATTCATAATTTATAATTACTTACTTATTGATTTTTTATACTATTAAATTTTAGCTATATCTATAATAAAACTTTCTTATAGATATAGCTAAAAATATTAAAGGCATAATAAGTAAAACAAAATAATATAATACATATATTGGAACTAATTATGCATTGCGTTTACATATAATTACCTATAAACTATAATTAATACATTTACTAAACTAAGGAGGCGACGGATTTGGATTTCTTAAGTCCTGGGAAAAGATTAAAAGCTCTTAGACAACAACTAAATATCAAACAAGTAGAACTAGAAGAAATCGGTGTTTCTAGAAATTATATTAGCATGGTTGAAAGTGATAAAAGAAATCTTACCGGAGAAACCTTAGAAAACTTTCTTAAGTTTATGCAAAATAAGGCTAATGAACTTGAAACTAATATAAATTTAGATGTAAATTATCTGCTTCTTCCTGAAAAAGAAGAAGCACGAAACTATTGTAATATGAAATTAGACTCAACCTTAAGTCATAGCGATTTAGATGAAGTTATAAAAATTGGTGAAAAATATAAATTAGAAGATATACTTTTAAAATCTTATTTATTAAAGGGAAATTTACTATATGATGAAAATTCATATAATACTGCCTTTATATATTACTATAAAATATTAGAAATTTATAATGATAATAAAGATAATAGTAATAAATCTTTTGCATATATTAAGCTTTCTAAATGTAAGATTATGGCTCTATCCTATGAAGAAGCCCTTGCATATTTATTTAAAGCCTATTCCTATTGTAAGGAATTTAATGACGATACTAATCTTACAAATTGTTTATATAATATAGCTCTTACATATAAAAAATTAGGTGAATATGATAATGCTCTTATATATATAGATGAGTTGCTAAATTTATGTGATTCTGATACCAATTTAAAATTGTATATAATTACTATTATCTTAAAGTGCAATTGTTATATTAAGAAAAATGATTACGACCATGCTTTAACTATATATTTTGATATTTTAGATAACTTTAGTGAAAGTATTGGGATTTACTTAGGAATGATTTATAATAACATAGGATGTATTTATTATGAATTAAATGAAATAGATAAATCTATTGACTATTTTGATAAATCAATCAGCTTTAGAAAAGCACATGATATTAAACGTTTAAACTGTAGCATAATAGACATGTCTTTGATATACGTAAAAGAAAATTTATATGATAAAGCTACAGAACTATTATATGAAGGTATAGCTTTATCTGAGAAATATTCTGATGCAGAGTTTTTAATAAGAGGCTATTGTATATTGGAAGATATCTATATAAAATTAAATGATAAAAATAAACTTGAAGAGATATATCTTATATTAGTAGAAATTTTAAAAGATTTAGATTTAATTAAACTTTTAGGTATCTATATAAAACTTTCTATATTATATATAGAGATGGGATGCTTTGATAAATCTAAAGAAATTTTATGTGAAGCTGAAAATATTCAAAAACTTTTAAAATAGAAGTGATTCAAATTTTGAATCACTTTTTTAATATAAAAAATACATATTTTCTTAAAATTACATAGTATAATTATAAAGTTATAATCCTTTCGTGCTCATAAAATGCCATAATGATAACTAANNAATCCTGTTTTAGGGTTACCATTATTTTAGATATAATTAATTTTTATTATTATTTTTATTTAATAATAAATTTTCGCTTATATTTTTATGATATACATCATATTATATCATAAAAATTTTTCGTTCATTTATAACATCCACGTATTGCACTAATTGTTAAGTTACTATAGACTATTATATATGAATATAATTAAATTTACTTAAATATAAGTAAAAAGATTTTTCTTTTACTTGAATAAGGGGATGAATAATTTGATATTAAGTGAGGAAACTAAAGCTAGAACTTACTGCGTGGTTAAACTTAACTTCTGATGAGCTTGATGAGGTAATTCATATTGGAGAATTTAGCAATCTACTAGATGTACTTACTACTGCATATGTTAAAAAGGGAAATCTCTTATATGATGAAAATCTATTTAACGAAGCTTTTATATACTATTCTAAAACCCTAGACTTATATAATACTATTCCTACCAAAGATGATGACATGATATTTATATATAACAAATTAGCTAAGTGTAAAATTAAAACCCTTTGCTATGAAGAAGCCTTAGCATATCTATGTATGTGCCATTCTTTTACCTTAGAAAATAAGGATAAAGATAATTATTATAATTGCACTTATAATATAGCGTTAACCTATAAAAAGTTAAATGATTTTGATAATTCTATTCTGTATATAGATAAGTTTTTAGATGATATTGATATTAATAATGACCTAACTAGATATGTTCAAGGAATAATTTTAAAAGCTAACTGTTACCTTAGTAAGAATTCTAATTTTCAAGCTATAACTCTGTATAAAGAACTTCTTTATACCTTTGGAGATAAATTAGGAATCTATAAAGGATATATCTATAATAATTTGGCATTAGCCTATTCATATGAAAATAATAATGATGATGCTCTAAAATATTTTAATAAGGCCATAGATTTTAAATCTTCTAATGATAAAGATAGTCTTGACAGTGCATTAATATATATGGCTAAGTTATATATGAAAATAGGTTTTAATAAAGAAGCTATTTCTAAAATTAAAGACGGATTAAAATTGGCTAAAGAATATTCTCACAGTGAAAATTCACTACTAGGATATAGTCTTTTAGAACAAATATATATGGAACTAAATGATATTGAGGAACTTAGAACTCTCTATTCTGAAATGTTAGAAAATTTTAAAGATGTTGACCCTAGTATAACTATGGAGATATATTCAAAACTCTCTAACCTTTTACCTGATAATATTGGATATAATAAATTAGACACTATTTTTAGAGTAAATAATTTATAAGTTAATATAATAAAAAGGATTGGAAACTCCAATCCTTTTATATTTAGTGTTAATTCACTTATAAAATTCATATATACTTAATTTATTACCATCTAAAATGAAAAGTACTACTCCTCATCCTCTCTATACTCCAATATATCACCTGGTTGACAATCCAGAGCCTTACATATAGCTTCTAATGTAGTAAATCTTACGGCCTTTGCCTTATTATTCTTTAAAATAGATAAGTTAGCCATGGTTATTCCAACTTTTTCTGAAAGTTCAGTAGCACTCATCTTTCTCTTTGCCATCATTACATCTACGTTAACAATTATCAATTAATCCACCTTCCTTATATAGTAAGATCATTTTCTTCTTGAAGTTCTATTCCATTATTTATAAGTTCTCTTACTACTGAAGAAATGATAAATACCATCATGGTAGCAAAAGTTATAACTATACAAATTAAATTCTTATATATGAATATTGTTCCTGCTAAATAAGTAACAAAGGCTATAAATGCACATATACTTATCACCTTTAGCGCCTTTATACTATCTTTACAAAAGGGACTTCCTTTTAATAGCTTTCCACTCAATTTCATTACTGATATAAGTATTAATAAAAAGGGTATATAAGTTATATATAAGAATATTTTAACTCCTCCCCCTATATCTAATCCAGCATTAGATATATTACTAAGGTACCAATTTACTATATTGGGCAATGTAGCTCCAGCTATTATAGTTATAACTACCGATAAAACTGATACAATATAAAGTATCTTTCTAAATAACATATTTTTCAAATTTATCACCTCTAACCAAAGCTTATCACAAGAAACTTTTCACGTCAATAAATATTTATTGTTATTCAATAAGCATTTATATCACTTAAAAAAGCTATCTCAAAATTATTCTGAGATAGCTTTTAACTTTAATTATATTTTTTGCTTTAACCTAGTACCATTTTCATCTTGCTCTATAAGTCCTTTTTTCATCAGTGCACCTAAAGATCTTTTAAATGCATTCTTGCTAGCCTTAAAATATTTCTTTATATCATCTGGACTAGTCTTATCATTGAATTTCATTGAACCTTGGTTTTTCTTTAAGTAGCTAAGAATAACCTCCTCTAGGTCTCCCATCTCTTCAAGACGAGGTTTTCTTGTGGTGATTTGTATTTTACCATCATCAAAGTATTTCTTTACTCTAGCCTTTATTTTATCACCAATGGAAATATCATCATAACATTCACTTTTTAATATTATTCCTCTGAATGTATTGTCTATAGCTACAACTAAATTTCCATTAGAGTGCTTTCCATACACCACACCTTCTACTTCTTCTCCAACATTATAGTGAGTTGTATCATGTAAGTATCTGTCTACCCTAGTTGTTGCAGCTATTCTATTGGTTTTATCTACATATAGATAAAATAAATAATTTTTATCTACTTCTAATTCAAAGGGTGCTTCTCTAAATGGAACTAATACATCTCTTTCTATGCCTATGCTAACAAAGTATCCTATTCCAGTTTTATCTACTACTTTTAAATAAGCTAAATCTCCTACCTGTGCTTCTACTGGCTTCATAGTAGCTATTGGTCTATCCTTAGAATCTCTGTACAGAAATACATCTACTTCATCATCTACTGCTATTTCTCCTACTATATTACCACTTGGTATTAGTATGTCTTCAGAAGTTGTTTTTCCCTCTGCATCTAAATAATATCCAAATTCACAACTTCTTGATACTTTAAGGGTATTAATCTTTCCTAATTCTATCATTTATTTTCTCCTATCTCCTTTAAAAGCTTTGCTTATATTTATAATTGACTCCAATCAATATATTTATTAAGCTTATCTACAAATTTTATTAAATATTTCTCTTCTAATTCCGTAAATGTGTTAAATTCATAACTATCTATATCAAGTACTCCATAAACTACATCATTTTTTATTATTGGAATTACTATTTCAGAGTTTGATGCAGAATCACATGCAATATGTCCTGGAAAATCATGAACATTATCTATTCTTTGAATTTCCTTAGTTGCTACCGCTGTTCCACATACACCTTTTCCTATAGCTATTCTATTGCAAGCTGGTAGACCTTGAAATGGTCCTAGAACAAGCTCTTCATTTCTTACAAAGTAAAATCCACTCCAGTTTAATTTATCAAAAATGGCATATATAATAGCAGAAGCATTAGAAATATTTGCATATATGTCTTTTTCTGAACTTAGCTGGCCTTCTAAGAGGATTAACATGTATTTATATTTTTCTTCTGTAGTCATTTTTTTCATTACATCTAGCTTTATCAAATATATCTCTCCTAGCATAATTTTATTATTTCAGAGGTACCCTTTTACTCTTGAATTTTTTTATGCTCTCTTCCCATGTCTACATAATGCTCAGCTGAAGATTTTATAGATTTAATTTCTTCTTCTGTTAACTCCCTTACCACCTTAGCTGGGCTTCCTATACATAATACTCCACTTGGAATATTTTTATTTTGGGTTACAAGGCTTCCTGCTCCTATAATTGTATTATCCCCAATTTCAGCTCCATTTAATATTACTGATCCCATTCCTACTAACACATTATTTCCTACATTACATCCATGAATTATACAGTTATGACCTATAGTTACATTATCTCCTATAGTAGTTGATATTCCAAAATCGTTATGTACAGTAGAATTCTCTTGAATATTAGTATTTTTTCCTATAGTCGTGGTATCCATATCACTTCTAATTACTGCGCTATACCATACATTAGTATTTTCTCCTATAGTCACATCTCCTATTACCGTTGCATTTTCTGCTATAAAACATGTTTCATCTATAATTGGTGCATTTCCTTTAAGTGCTTTTATCATTTTTCATCCCATCCTTTGTACTTTAAATTTCTATAATCTTAACTTTAATTTTTAAAATTCCCTAAAATTATATAAAAATATAATTTATAAATTTATATGAACTTAACAATAATTATTATCTTTTTATATAAAGTAATGATACCATAATTTAAAAGTCTATTGTGTAATATTTTATTTTTTTCTATTATTCATCAAGTAATTACTGAATTATGTATTTATTTTTTTATATGTATTATGAAATTATATTAAATTGTAATAAATTTTATAACTTTGTCATAAAATTTTATTAGGTAATCAGTTAAAGTGGTTAAGGTACTGAAATCTACTTAATTTAAGGCTATTTTTAGGTATCAACAAGCACAGTTTAATGGAAATTTCAATAGTTGTATGAAAAATTTTTTTATAATATAATACAACATATAGTGCTGAAGCACATTTCGAACACAATATATAGTATATGGAGTATTTAGGGGGTGACTTGCTAATCATAACAATGTGATTAGCTTTTATAATGAAGAGTATTAGCAATATAGTAAAAAGATACTACACAAAAGAGTTAGAGACTAATAAAGATTTGACAGTATACGATTTATTCCAGTGGAAAAAAGTTGATGTAATTTTAAAAGACTATAAAAAAGGTACAATTCTTGTTGATATGAAGGACTTAGAATTTCCAATTCACTATTCACAAAATGCTTGTGATATAATTGCTTCTAAATATTTCAAAAGAGCTCTAGTACCTAATGAATTAGGTTATGAAAATAGTCTTAAAATGGTGGCACATAGATTAGTTAATTTTTGGTGTGAATCTCTAAAGGATGAAGATTTAATAACTACTGATGAGGAGTTTACAATACTATATGATGAATTAGTTTATTGTTTCTTAAATCAAATGTATGCACCAAACTCACCCCAATGGTTTAATACTGGATTAAAGCTTTCTTATGGTATAACTGGTGAACATCAAGGTCATTTTTATTATGATGAGAACTTAAAAAAAGTTATTAAAAGTGTAGATAACTATACTAGAACTCAAGCTTCTGCTTGCTTTATTTTATCTATACAAGATAAACTTCTAGGACCTCACTCAATTTCTGAGCAATATGTAACTGAAACTAAACTATTTAAAGGTGGTTCAGGATGTGGAACCAACTACTCAACTCTTAGAGCTAAAGACGAGAAGCTTTCAGCTGGTGGAATTTCTTCAGGAGTTATGAGCTTTTTAAAGGGCTTTGATAGAAATGCTGGAACTATAAAATCTGGTGGAACTACAAGACGTGCAGCTAAAATGGTTTGCCTTGATATAGATCACCCAGAAATTAGAGAATTTATAAACTGGAAGGCTAGAGAAGAAGATAAGGTACGTGCTTTAGGTAAGATGGGATATGATGCTTCCTTTGAAGGGGAAGCTTATGAAACTGTATCTGGTCAAAACGGTAATAACTCTATAAGATTCAGCGATGAATTTATGAAAAAAGTTGAAAATCTATCTGAAAACCCAGATGAAGTAATAACTTTAAAGGGAAGAATAGATGAAAAAATTAATAAAGATGTTAAAGTCAGTGAGTTATGGGATGAATTCAACTTAGCTTCATGGCAATGTGCTGACCCAGCACCTCAATTTGATGACACCTTCAATGCTTGGCATACATGTCCTGGCGGTGAAGATGGACACTTCGGTGCAAAGCATAATAGATTAAATTCTACTAATCCATGTGGTGAATATGCTTTCTTAGATGATACATCTTGTAACTTAGCTTCAATTAACATATATAAATTCTATAACAAAGACAGCAAAGTATTTGATTTAGATGGATATGTTCATATGGTATCTTTACTACAACTTATGCTTGAATCCTCTGTTCACTGGGGTCAATTCCCAACAGAAGATATTGCAAGAAAAACATATATGTTCAGAACAACAGGTCTGGGAATTGCAAACTTAGCCTCTCTGCTTATGGTAATGGGTTATGCTTACGATTCAGAAGAAGCTAGACAATTAACAGCTTCTCTAATAGGAGTGCTTACTGGAGCTTCTTATGTTACTTCTGCCCTTATGGCTGAAAAAGTAGGACCATTCGAAAAATATGATATTAATAAAGATGCAATGCTTAGAGTAATAAGAAACCATGGAAGGGTTGCAGGAGCTATAGATAGTGAATACGAAGACCTTCACTATACCCCTGTGAAAGTTAATCATGAAATTCTTAAGGCAGAAGGTAATGCTGAGCTTTCTGAACTTTTAAAAACTCTTTGGCAAGAAGCTGTAGAGTATGGTGAAAAGTTTGGATATAGAAATGCTCAAGTATCTGTAATAGCTCCAACTGGAACAATTTCTTTTGCTATGGATTGTGGCGCCACTTCTATTGAGCCATACTTCTCCCACTTTGTGTATAAAAAATTATCTGGTGGTGGATTTATGACTATAGTAAATCCAATTATAGAAGATGCTCTTGATAATCTTGGATATTCACAAGATGAAATTAAAGACATAGTAGATTATATTCTTAGAAAAGAAATGATTAATGAAAATGGATATGAGTATGAAAAAATTATAGATGGTAAGATTGAAGGAGCTCCTCATCTTAAAGAAGAACATCTTCACATTTTTGATACAGCAAACAAATGTGGAAGTGGTGAGAGATATATTAAGCCTATGGGACACGTTCTAATGATGGCTGCCATCACACCTCTGATATCTGGTTCAGTTTCTAAGACAGTAAACCTACCTAAAACAGCTACTGTAGATGACTTTAAAAAGGTTGTTCTTGATTCTTGGAACCTTGGAGTAAAAGGAATATCTCTATATAGAGATGGATGCAAAGCTAGTCAACCTTTAAATACAGTTTTAGAAGAAGAAAATGATGCAGATTTAGAAAAACTTACTTATCAAGAGCTTTTATCTAAAGCTAAAGAACTACAAAAACAAGGTCCTGCATCTACTGTATTTACTCGTGAAAAACCTATTGGTATTAGATTTGGGACTACTCATCCTGCTCAAATAGATGATGTCAAAATATATACTACAGTTAATAGAAGAACAAATGGAGAAATTTCTGAAATCTATATAACAACTGATAGAGAAGGAACTATAATAACTGGGCTATTGAATTCTCTTTCTAAATCTATTTCTGTAATGCTGCAATATCATGTTCCTGCAGCAGATATCGCTAAAATGCTTAGAGGTCAAAAATATGAGCCTTATGGATTTGTTCAAAAACATCCTTATATTAAGCATGTTAGCTCTATCTCTGACTTAATTAGTAAGGTTATAGATATTGAGCTTGGTGACTATTCTCGTTGCCAAATTAAGCCTAATCCAGAGGATGTGGTAAAAGCCACAATCCAACACAATGAAGTATCCACTACTTCTATTGGACATGGGAAATCAGAAATTAAAGGTGAGCGTATTTACTCTGAGGTTTGTTCAAACTGTTCAAGCACAAACTTAGTGAGAAATGGTACATGTAAGGTTTGCCAAGATTGTGGAACAACCACTGGATGTAGCTAAAATTATATAAGATAACTAAAAAGCCAGGCAAATTATTGCCTGGCTTTTACTTAGCTTATATACTACACTACTTATTTGACTTAAGTAATGAATTCACTTGTTCTGTCCAAAATCCTACATATTCTGCCATGGCCCATTCTGCCATAACTATCTCTTCATCATCATTCAAAGAAATTGTTAGCTCTGGTGATTCACTCATCTTTCCATCCACTATTTTATATACATATAAACTTGATTTTGTTTTTATAATAGCCATATTCTTATTAGGAGATGATATAGCATCTACTGCCGACGGTACTTGATTTTTTATCCCTTGCCATGATGTAAATAGTCTATCATACCTAGCCACATTTTTTGACACCTTCAAAGGTATATCTATATTATTTTCACTACTTTCATCATCCTTATTACTATTTATAGTATAAAATCCCCATCTACCTTGATTCCTCTTAATAGAAACATTAGTAAATGTATTTATATTCTCTATAAAAAGCCCCTGTGATTCATTATTAAATTTGGTTATATTTCTCTGTTCACTAATATTTCCTAGGGATACAGCTCCTTTTCCAGCTGTATTTATAGTATCAATTAAATAGATTCCTAAGTTTTCTAACTTATCTCTCTCACCTTCTTCTTTAGTTCTAATACTTATATAATCATTTCCTATGAAGGTTATTTCCTTTGATATACTTATATTTGATTCCTTATCCCCTTTTATAGTAGATTGCTTTTCAGAAGGGCTAGAATTTAAAAATATAAATTCTATATTATCTTTATAGCTCATTTCATTATTAGTTCTATTAACTAGAACCTTAAAAAATCCATTTGTGCGTGGCAGAAGTAAAAAGGGCACCTCTTGGCTAGATATTTTTTCTCCATCATAGGCTATCCAAAGAGTTCTATAACTAAAGCCTTCATCTGTTTTATCTTTAAGTCCTATTAATACTCCACTACTAATTTTTTCGTCACTTACTACTTCTTCCCTGTCTACTTTCTGCTTAATATTACTCATAGGATTATCATCTATCTTCTCAAGATAGAGTAGAACATCATCTTGTATTATTAGTATTCCTCCATCTACAACCATAACTTCCTTTAAATATGTATTATCAGAAGATATAGTAACTACCTCTATATCTTTGCTATCCTTTAGATAGTCAGGTATAAATCCTATAGTATTGTAAATGTATTCTTTGCCATCTACTACCTTTGCCTTATAGGTTATTTTCTTATATGCTTTATCAAACATAAATACTTCTTCGTTACTAAAACTAACTATACTGCCTACTAAATTACAATTTTCTACCTCATCCTCTGTAACTCCTACATAGCTTTGAACCTTCCATTGTCCATTTAGAATAGGATCACTATTAGGTTTCCTTACTTCTATATTAAATTTATTACATCCCGTAAGAACAAGTGCTAACACAAAAGTTACCATTATGCTTAATAATCTTTTCATTCTATTTCTCCTTTAGGTAACATTATAATAACCTCTGTCCCCTTTTGTAATCCACTCTTTATTTCTAGAATTCCCTCATGCTGAGTTATGATCTCATCACATATGGAAAGTCCTATGCCATTACTTGCATTTATATTTCTTCCCTTATAAAACTTTTCTTTTACATGAGGTAAATCTTCTTTGGAAATTCCATAACCATGATCTTTAATTGATATAGTTAAATATTTATTATCCTCCATTATACTAATTACTATTTTCGAGTCATTAGGTGAAAATTTTATAGCATTATCTAAAACATTTATTAAAACTTGTTTCATTCTATTTTTGTCAACTTCTATAGGTTTAATTTCTTCTGATTTAAACTCTACATCTATTCCTCTAGACAGTAATTTAGGCTCTAATTGTCTTAATATATCTTGAGTAAACTCTCTTATATTTAATATTTCTTTTCTTAAAGTAATCTTACCTGAAATTAACTTTGAAAAATCCAATAATTCTTCTACTAAATAAGTTAATCTTTCAACCTCTGATTCTATAATTTTTAAGCCTTCTCTTACTTCTTCTTTATCCTCTAACTCTGATGACTCTAGTACAATTGCCCACCCCTTAATTGAAGTTAGAGGTGTTCTAAGTTCATGGGATACCGATGATATAAATTCATTCTTTAGTCTTTCGTTTTTTAGTATCTCCTCAGACATATAGTTTAGAGTGTCAGCTAGACTTCCTATCTCATCCTTAGAATAATTAGGTATACTCTCATTGAAGTTACCCTTAGCCATTTTTTCTGCTCCTACACAAACTAGTTTTAAAGGCTTCATTATACTATTAGAAATAAATAAGCTTATAGTAGAAGAAATGAAAATTACTAACACTCCCAATAGAATTATTATAAATGATATTTCCCTTATACTTTTATCTATACCTTCAGTAGAAGCACTAAATCTCAATACGCCATCCACCTCTCCATCAAAAGAAAGTGGATATGCCACACTTATAATTTTCTCATTGTTATTTGCATTTTGATATGTTGTAGCTTCCCCCTGTGTATTACCACCAAATGCTGACTTAACCTCTTTAGTTAATATTTTCTNNCCCAAAGAGTCCATAATAACATTGCCTTCTAAGTCTATTATTTGAACTCTACAGTCCGTATTACTCCAAAAGGTATCATTATCATTAAATATATTTTCTTTTACAGTATTTGAGGACAGATATGTATTGTAAAATTCTGATGATATCTTAATTTGTCCATATATAGTATCCTTTAAATTACTATAGTAGTATCCTTTTACAGCTATGTAAATCATGATTTGAACTATTAAAACAGTTATAACTATAACAATTATATTGCTACTAGATATCTTAGTTTTTATGGATTTCACTTAGTCTTCCCTCCACTTATATCCTGTTCCCCATACAGTTTCAATATATTTAGGTTTAGATGAATTACCTTCAATCTTACTTCTAATACGTCTTATATTTACATCAATAATTTTATTTTCTCCTATATAATTATATCCCCATACCATATCTAGAAGTTCATCTCTACTAAATGCTTTATTAGGATTCTCCATAAATATCTTCATAAGCATATATTCCTTAGGTGTTAATACTATCTCTTCTTCATCTTTGTATAATACCTTACTATCTAAATCTATTTTAAAAGCTCCAGATATAATTTCCTTACTCTTAAGACTATTTCCTAGTTCCATTCTTCTATGTAATGATTTGATAATAGCTATAAGCTCTAGAGGATTAAATGGCTTTATAATATAATGGTCGGCTCCAAATTCCAATCCCATAATTTTATCCCCATCTTGTGCCCTTGCTGTCAGCATTATTATTCCCATCTGTGGATAATTCTTCTTTAAAATTTCACACACTTTATATCCATCAATTCCAGGAAGCATTATATCAAGTATTACAATATCAGGACTCTCCTTTGCAACCTCTTCAATACCAAGCTCTCCAGTTTCTGCTTCTACTACCTCGAAACCCTCTCTCTTAAGGCTTATCTTCACAAATTTTCTTATATGTTCTTCATCTTCAATTAATAATATTTTCTTCATTATATCCACCTCTAATGTACAAAAGCACCAATAGTAAAATAAATTATTATCGGTGCTTCTTGTTATTAATTATTTATTTTATCATGTATTAAAGTTTTATCTTTAATTATTCTTCCTTACTATCACTCTCTTCATACTCTTCCACATCTACAATTGTAGAATCACTATAGTCTATATAGGATTCTGATTCTGAAGTTACATTGTCACTATGGCTACCTTGCGGTCTTACATTTTCTTGAGAAGAATAAAATTTATTTGTTTCCTTTTTCACCTTATATTTCAAATACATTATACTAAGAGTAATTATAATTACAATCCCTAGAATAAGCCATAAGATTCCTTTAAATACAATTCCTAAAACTCCAAAAATCAATGGGGAAAATATAAATAAAAGTACACATACAAATATAACTTTTATTAATGTTTTCATCTCAACACTATTCATAAATTCTAATTCCTTTCTATATGTATGAATTTAATTATCATTATAATATGCAATTGGAACATTTATTACCTATTTTAAATGTTAAATTAAAAGCCACCATTTACATTTAGTATTTCTCCTGTAATATAGCTACTATCCTTACTAGCTAAAAATACAGCAGCTCTTCCCACTTCTGATACACTTCCAAATCTCCCCATGGGTATTTCCTCTGTTAATTCTAATCTTTCTTCCTCTTGCATCCACATGTTCATCTTAGTTTCAATAACACCTGGTGCTATGGCATTTACTCTTATATTACTTAATGCCAGTTCCTTAGCTAAAGCCTTTGTAAAAGAATTTATAGCTCCCTTTGATGCAGAATATAAAACTTCACAGGCAGCTCCTTCGCCTCCCCAAACTGATGATATATTAATTATGCTACCTTCTTTTTTTGAAATCATATGATTAACTACAGAGTTTGTAGTATTAAATACTGACTTAAAATTTACAGACATAATTTTATCAAAATCTTCTTCCGACTCATCCATAAATAATCCTATTTTAGAAACAGCTGCATTATTTACTAATACATCTACTTTTCCCAATTTCTCTATGGTATACTCTATTAATTCCTTAGAAAAGTTATAATTACTTACATCTCCTTTAAATAAAATACAATAGTTTCCCATGGACCTAATTTCATTTAAAGTCTCCTTAGCGCTTTCATCATCATTAAAATAGTTAAGCACTAATGTTGCTCCTTCTTTAGCAAATTCTAAAGATATTCCCTTACCAATACCTCTTGTTCCTCCTGTAATTACTACCACTTTTCCATTTAGTTTCATTTTCATACCTCATAAAATTTCTTTAACTTCTATTGTAGTTATTTTAACATTTGTTCTTTTATAACACTAGTTCTATATCTATAAAATGAATTAATTTAAATAAATGTTAATATATTTTACATTTACTTTAATTAATTCATTTATTAACTATAAAACTTATTTATTACTTATGTATTTTAATATATTTAAATATATTTACTCTTTATTATTATATCATAATATGGTATGATAATCATGATTTAATAGTAAAGGGGGTTTTTTTCATGGCTTATAAAATAGCAGATACTTGTATCTCATGTGGTGCTTGCGAAGCTGAATGCCCAGTAAGCTGCATAAGTGCAGGAGATGGATTATACGTTATCGATGCTGATTCTTGTATCGAATGTGGTGCTTGTGCAAGTGCATGCCCAGTTGGTGCTCCAGTTCAAGACTAATTCAAATAAAAAATAGATGTACAAGCTGTACATCTATTTTTTGTTTAATCCTTTATTTTAATTTACTTATAGCATTAGTATCTCTAATAAATATTAACCCATCAAAGGCATCCATAGGCTTTAAATTTGTGTAATATTCTTCTTCATATCAATTATAAAAAATAATGTTATGCATTAACGTTGAAGATGATAATATTTTTTTAGCCTTCTTATCTTGTGCTTAAGACTTAAAATCTATAAAACTATTTGGTATTTCTGTTAGATTAAATAAATTAGAAAATAAGCAAGGATTTCCTTCTTCTATGATATAAGTTTCATATTCCCCATTTACCCCACTACTGTCTATAGTATACGCTCCAAAGAACTATTTTATCATTTCCATTTTTACTCTCACGATCTAAAATCCAATTAATCTGTCTTTTATAATTTCAGCTTCCTCATTAGTACTAAGTTTTTCCCCAAATAGTCCCAAGCATATCAATATGAGAATTATTATAACTGAAATAATTAATAGCGCCTTCTTACCCCTTTTCATCTTCATACATCCCCTTAAATACCCCTTTTCCCATTAACATAATATATATTAAACTCTAGTTACATACATAATATGATAATTTTTATATGTTTTCAATATTTATACCAAATCTTATATTGAAAATAATTAAAATTCACCTACTTTTCACTGTATAGTAGAAATATAATAAAAAATCAGTAAATCTCTTAACTGAAATTTACTGATTATATAACTATTCTAATATATTGCCAAAGCCTTCCCCTAATACCTCATGGACATTATGAGTTATAATGAAAGCGTGTGGATCCACTTCTTTTATAAAATTTCTAAGCTTAATAAACTCTTTTTTACCCATTACGGTTACCAAAACATCGCTTTTTTCTAAGTTATATGCTCCTACAGCTCGATAAATAGTAGCACTTCTACCTAGCTCTTCAATAATAAATTTTCTTATTTCTTCAGTTTTAGAGCTCATTATTTCTATCCTCTTAGTTATATTAAGTCCATCTATAACAAAGTCTACCATGGAGCCATTTATTATAACTCCAAGTAAAGCATACATTCCTGTAGTAGCTCCAAAGGCTATCACTGCAAGTAAGGTTATAATAAAATCTATAATTAAAAGCCCTTTTCCTATTTCTAGATGAACATATTTGTTTAATATTTTAGCAGGTATATCCGTTCCTCCTGTTGATGCATTCCTATTAAACACTATAGCCATACCTATAGCTCCGATTAGTATACCAAAAATTAAATTTATAAGTATATCCTGTGAAATAGGCTTATTAATAGGTACCACTTTTTCTAAAATAGATATTATTACTGAAAGCATAAGACTAGAATATATGGTTTTTGTTCCAAAAGCCTTTCCAATAAAAATAAAACCTATGACAAAGAAAAATATATTTCCTATAAACATTATAACACCAATACTGAGGCTAGGAATGTAATGGTTTATTACCATAGCAAGCCCTGTTAGTCCACCAGCTGCTAAGTTGTGTGGGACTAGGAAAAAATGAATACCCATAGCTATTAAAACTAATCCAAAAGTTATTATAATGTAATCTTTAATTTCCTTTTTCAAACCCATTCCTCCTTAATTCATCCTATAAATTATTGTAAAAATATTTTATATTTTTCAATTTAATGTTAATCCTCTTTACCTAATCATATATCAATGGGCAAATTATTACAATATCTCTTTTTTTCTTATATATATGTTCCACTGTTTAAATACTAATATACGTAAAAAGCTACTACTATAAAATTTAACTGAATCTAATCAGAAACTTTCATAGTAGTAGCTTATTCTTTATCTTGACTTATTGTATTTACTTATAGTATTTTTATTTACAATGAAATGTAGCACACTCTGTTTCTCTAGGTTTACATGCATGATCTCCAGAAATAGAAATTTCTGAAGCATCGCATTCATGATTTTCATTGTAAACACAATTAGTAGCTTCACATCCTACTACCATTTCTGGATTAGGTGTTTGATTACTGTTTGATATAGCTCCACTTTTTTCTGCAAAGCTATCGCAACAAGTAGATGATTTATGAGTAGCTTCTCTTCCACCTACTTGAATAGAATCAATACAGCAATAATAATCATTATTATATGCACAACTACGTGCATCACATTTTAATTTAGTCATAAAAACGCCTCCTAAAGCTTATTTTTATATTATTGTTTCAATTTAGTAGGCAAATTATTCTTACATAATTTTATTGATTTTCTACTTTATCTTTACCAATACGGAAAATTGAATTTCTGTAGACTCTATATGGTCATAATTTAAATCCTTACGGCCAGAAAAGTTATCAATTTTTATTTTGACTTTAACTTTATCTGTTTCATCTTCAAATTGCATATCTTCTACAGGTATGGAGTTTGTTTTATTAACACCATGTTTATCTATTATCTTATTAAAATACTCATTTAAATTTTTATTATATATCTGTTTACCTTTCTCTAATATCTTAAGTTCATTAGATGCTTTATTATAGTCAACTGTAATTCCATAAGAATTCTTATTATAAGCACTTTGATAACTTATAATGTTGAAAAGGTAATCATAGTCCTTTATTTCTATAGGCTCTGATATTTCTTCACTTGTAAAATAAAAATGTTCATATCTACTTTCATAATTAAAATTAGAATAAGTTATTCCTAGTACCCTCTCTGCTTCACTTATAGTAAAATTATCTGGCAAATATTTAATGTCCTTTAATTCATGTTTTCTATCAAAATAATCCAAAATACTATTGAGCTCTATTTGATCATCTTTAGAAACTGGCTCTATAGCTTTAACTATTTTACCATTTTCAATCATATTATTTTTTATAAGGAACTTTTCAAATCTTTTATTTTGACTATACTTAGATAAACTATAACTACTCAAAGGTCCACAAATTGATATAAAAGTAATTATAGCAAAAGATATTGGGAGTATAATATTTTTTACTTTCTTAATTATTGAGTAATATATCATTATTCCAAAGACCCAAATCCCTAGTGCTAAAACAAAATATCTATTTTCAGTTATTCCATAGGCATTAACTCTTATTCCCATAGAAACAAACATAAGTACTATAAGAGGAAGTATTGCTTTTGGAAACACCTTTACAAACTTGCTTACCCAAGGACTATTTTCTTTTACTGGTGAAGTTAAAAACAAGGTTCCTGCTGATATTACTCCATACCATAATACTAAATGAGAAACTAATCCCTCAGGCCACTGTCTAGTAATAATTATCTTAGCAAAATATATATATAAGATTATTGTGTATATAGAAATTAATGGCATAATTATATAAAGCATTAATATCTTAAATACCTTTGGATACTTTTCAACCTTTATAACTTCTTCCTTTTCTGGGATTCCTCCAAGAAAGAAGCATTGTGCGAAAACTCCTACAACTATAAGCCATGTATAATAATATATCTCATATTTAACTTCTATTCCTAAAAGATAATCTACGGTGAACAATATTGCTATTAATCCTAAATATAAAACTATAGAATATAAAACTGTTGTAAAAAATCTTCCTATAACCTTTATTACATACATCTCAAAACTTCCATCCTTATAAATATATGGAGTAAAAAAGAACCCTGTAATAAATATTATAATAAGACCAACATATCTAGTAACCTGAACCATATTTAAATCTTCAAGACAAAAATATCCGTAGACTACTAAACAAATAGTTGCAATAATATAAATTAAATATTTAAACTTCTCATTAGATTTATTTCTTCTTTCAAAATATAATTCAATACAAATATATACTGGAATACCAAGTACTAAAGTCATCACAACACGTCTTAATTCCTCGTCACTTCCAATACTTTCTCCCATATAGATTAAAGTTATAACTGCAGCTATAGATAAAAATATGGGTATAGGAAATCTTTTTACTGAATCTTTTATAGAATTTTTCCATCCATTTACCAAAGTTTTAATATGCAATAATATGACCCCCTTTATTATAAAACTATTTTTCTATGTTTTTTAATTACCTTTAGATAACTATTTATGCATTATTGTAAATTATACCCATTATACCATATGATCTAAATTAAAACATTCATCTATTACACATAATATTATAATATATGTAAAGAATATTCCTATTAAATATAAAGGAGGTGACCTTTAGTTTGAAGCCCATTGCTTCTACTAAAGAACTAAATGTTTATTCCTAAAAGAATATTATTTGAAAAAGGATCCTTGGATTATGAAATAGGCAAAAATATTTATAACACTTTTAAGGATAATAAAAATATAGAAATAATAAAATTAACTTCTAATAGGATTAAAGAACGAATTCCTGGTGAAAACTTGCATAGCTTTTATCGTGAAGGTAAGAATACCCTAGTTGTGGGTATAAAAAAAGGACGTAAATTTCAATCCTGTAAACCCTCTGCTAATTGGCAGTTACCCCTGGTGTCTGGTTGTATTGCCCATTGTCAGTATTGCTACTTAAATACAAATCTAGGAGATAAACCTTATATAAAGATCAATGTAAATATAGATGATATCCTAAATCAAGCAAATGAATATATTAAAGAAAGATTACCTTCCAAAACTTTATTTGAAGGTTCTGCCACCTCTGATCCTATACCTATAGAACCTTATACTAATAGTTTAAAAAAAGCTATAGAATTCTTTGCTAATAGCGATCATGGACTATTTCGTTTTGTTACAAAGTTTAATGATGTGGATAGTCTATTAAATATAGATCACAAGGGGCATACAGAAATTCGATTTACTTTAAATACAGATAAAGTAATCAATGACTTTGAAAATAGAGCCGCTTCTATAGATAAAAGAATAGAAGCTAGTGTAAAGGTAGCTAATGCTGGGTATCCTATAGGTTTTATTATTGCGCCAGTATTTCTTTATGAAGGTTGGAAAAATGATTATAAACAACTTTTATTAAACCTTAAGTATAAGCTTCCTGAAAACTTAACTACTCCTGTTACCTTTGAAATAATATCTCATAGGTATACTCCTAGAGCAAAAAATATAATTCTAGAAGTATTTCCTGAAACAACACTTCCTATGGAGGACGAAGAAAGAAAATATAAATATGGACAATTTGGATATGGTAAATATGTATATACAAAAGAGCAGCTAGAAGAGATGAAAGAATTTTTTAGTTCAGAAATTGACTCTATATTTAATAATAAAGTTATAAAATATATAATATAATGTTAAATGCAAAAGCCAAGCTATATTCCCTTATATAACTTGGCTTCTTTAATGTTATAAAATTGTTTATATATTATTTAATTAATTTCAGCAAATTCTTCTAATGTTATTCTATCATTATAAATCTTTTCTGACATTTCATTACCCACATATCTCACATGCCAAGGTTCATAATTATATCCTGTTATGTCTTCTTTTCCCGACTCATACCTTACTATAAATCCATACTTATATGCATTATTAGCTATCCAATTAGCTTCTGGACATCCTTCATTTATCCATCCAGAACTAGTTGCTAAATCCATAGCCTCTCCTAGTTGATGCTCACTTGCTCCAGGCTTTGCTACATATTTATCTGAATAGGATTTACCTTGTGTTTCTACATTATATTCATATAAATTTTTTTGTGTTGCATAAGATCTATAGCCTGATAAACCATATAAATAAATTCCATCCTTTGAAGCCGCATGAACCATCTCTTCTACAGCCTTAGCTGACTCCGCTGTCATATACCTTTCCTCTTCAGTTGATTGTGACAAAAAATCTATTTTAACTGGAACTAAATCCTTAGGCTTATAATCTGATGTTAAAACATAATTTTTATTCACTACTACTTTATCATAATCATTAATAATAAAATATCCCGCTGATTTCATATGAAACTTATTTATTAAATAATTTGTAGTACACATACCTAGTATAACTATCACCAGTAATTTCAGTATAGCTCTTCTTGCTCTTCTAACCTTTTTCTTTTTTCCCATAAGATCCTCTCCTTAAGTTCATATACTTATTTTAAATCTAATGGGCTTAATATTTATTACTTAAAGCTTACAAATTTATTACTTATTTATTAAGACTTGAAAAATAAGCTATTCCTTACATTTAGTAAACCATCCTCTGCTATTATTAGCTATTCTAACAAGTGTTAGCATAACAGGTACCTCTACTAATACACCTACCACCGTAGCTAATGCAGCTCCTGATTGTAATCCAAATAATGATATAGCAACAGCTACTGCTAATTCAAAAAAGTTGCTTGCTCCAATCATTCCTGCTGGTGCTGCTATAGAATGTGGCAACTTCCAAAGTTTTGCCCACAGATAAGCTATTGCAAATATAAGAAATGTTTGAATAATTAATNNCTGCAATTAGTACTATATGAAGAGGATTATTTAAAATAGAATCACCTTGGAAGGAGAATAGTATAATCAAAGTTAGTAATAATCCTATTATAGTCACATTATCAAACTTCTTTAAAAATACATTGTTAAAATAATCTATTCCTCTATTTTTAATTATTAATATTCTAGTTATAAATCCTAGCGCTAATGGTATTACTACAAATAAAACCGTTGATAATACAAGAGTTTCAATAGGTACAGCTACATCACCAACTCCTAGTAAAAAAGCTACAATAGGAGCAAAGGCAATTAAAATAATCAAGTCATTAACTGCTACCTGAACTAAAGTATATGAAGGATCTCCCTTAGTTAAGTGACTCCATACAAATACCATAGCTGTACATGGAGCAGCTCCTAAAAGCACAGCCCCAGCTAAATACTCCTTAGCAAGTTCTGGTGATATTATCTCCTTAAAAACTACAAAGAAGAAAAAAGCTGATATAGCATACATTGTGAAAGGCTTTATAAGCCAATTAGTTACACAAGTAACTATAAGGCCCTTTGGTTTTCTAGTAGCGTTAATTATACTTCCAAAATCAATCTTTAACATCATAGGATATATCATTAACCATATAAGTATAGCCACTGGTATTGACACATTATAATATTCAAACTTATTTAGTGTATTAGGTATAATAGGCAAAAACTGACCAACTAATATTCCTATTACAATACAAAGGGCAACCCATAGGGTTAAGTATCTTTCAAATACTCCTAATCCTTTTCCACTACTTTCTTTATTATTACCCATAAGCTAAACCTCCTATAATTTAATTTCCTTATTTTTCATTCTCTTAGCTAAATTCTTAACTTTTTCTTCAATAATCTTAGCAGTTCTAATAAATTCTTCATCTGACTTTCCAGTTGGATCATCTAATCCCCAATCCTCTATATGTTTTCCTGGTAAAATGGGACATACTACATTACAACCCATTTTAATAACTATATCTACTTCTGGTATATCTCCTAGCAGTTTAGATTTATGGGTCTCATTCATATCAATGTGATATAGCTCATTTATTATTCTTACTGCATCTTGATTTATTGTAGTTCTTAGTTCTGTCCCTGCAGAATAACTTTCAAAAACCTCTCCTTCATATAGCTTTCCTAAGGCTTCCGCCATTTGAGATCTACAAGAATTATGAACACATATAAATGCCACCTTTGGTTTCATATTAATTCCTCCACCCTTAATACTTATATGAATATATGTATATTATAAATTTATTTGCATTTACACTTTTCTTTCTCTTTACAAATACACTCCTCTGTATCTGTTGTAACACTTATTAAAAATAATATTAATCTATTACAATTAGTTGTGTTTAAAGAATAATGGCTCCATAGTCCATCCTTTCTACTCTCCACAAGACCACAATCCATCAAAACCTTCATATGATGTGAAAGGGTTGGCTGAGTAAAATCAAAATGTTCTAGAATATCACATGCACATCTTTCACCACAGGATAATATGTCTACTATTTTTAATCTATTTGGATCAGATAACGCCTTTATAATTTTTGCATTTTCTTCATAATTCATTTCAACGCCTCCTTACATAGATGATTGTCTATTTTTATAATATAGACCATTATCTATATAGTGTCAACACACTTTATTTATTTAAGTTAATCTGATATATTATATTTATTTTTATCTATGTGTTTCAACATACTTTTATGTTTTAAAATAAAAAATAAGTAACTAAATTTAATATCTAGCTACTTACTAAAGCTTTTATTACTGTATAGATTTTTTTATTATCTCTTCTATATTGTTTTGGTGATAAAAGCTTACCATAAGATAAAACTTTATCATTTACAACTAAAGCTGGTGTTTGCATTACCCTGTACCTTGATATCTCCAATATTTTCTACTTCTACACCTAAATTCATTTCTTTAACTGCTAATTTAGTGTTTTCAAACATTTGTGCACTCTTTTTTCAAAATGCCCCTAATACAATAATTTTCATAGTAACTTCTCCAATTTTTAATAATATAACTCTAATAAATTTATATATTTATATGAATAAATATCCAAATAAGTTAAATACATATCCAATAATTATAATTCCTATACTAACAACTATCACAAAGGTAGCCAATAGTTTAGGCTTTACTGCCTTTCTAAGCATTATAATAGATGGTAATGAAAGGGCTGTAACACTCATCATAAAGGATAATATAGTTCCAACGCCTACCCCTTTAAAAAATAATGCCTCTGCCACAGGTAAAGTTCCAAATATATCAGCATACATAGGTATTCCCACACCTGTAGCTAAAAGTACTGAAAATGGATTGTTATCGCCTAATATAGATTGAATAATCTCTGTAGGAATCCAGTTATGAATTATAGCTCCAATACCAACTCCTATTAGTACATAAAGCCAAACCTTTTTTAAGGTGAACAGCATTTGCTCCTTGGCAAAAATTATTCTCTCCTTATTTGAAAGTTCAGGTAACTCAATATCTACAGAACTATTAGATTTAATATATTTTTCTACGTATTCCTCCATGCCTAGTTTATCAATTATGGTTCCTCCCACTACAGCAAGAACTATTCCTACAACTACATAAGCTAGTGCAATCTTAATTCCAAATGTACTTGTTAAAAGTAAAAATGCTGCGATATCAACTAAGGGCGATGATATTAAAAAGGAAAAAGTAACTCCCACAGGAAGACCAGCATTAGTAAATCCTATGAATAGTGGTATAGATGAACAAGAACAAAAGGGTGTTAATGTTCCAAGTAAAGCCCCTATAATATTAGCCTTTACCCCTTTAAATTTTCCTATGATTTTTTTAGTTCGCTCTGGTGGAAAGTAACTTTGTATATAAGAAACCAGAAAAATAAGGCCTGACAGTAGGATTATTATTTTTATTGTATCATAAATAAAGAACTGTAAACTTCCACCTATCCTGTTACTAATATCAATACCTACATTGGATAATCCTTCTCCAATTAATTTATTTAACCACTTCATTCCTAACACTTGATTTTGAAAGAAATTCCAAATTAAAACTATAATATCCATTATTTCCTCCTAACTATCTTACTGTTAATTTTAAAATATAGACAACCTTCTATATCCTCATTATATACTTAATATAGATAATCGTCTATATGTTTCTTTAAAAATTTTTACTTAATATTCCTATATACATTTAAAACATAGGCATAGATATGTCATATTTATATATAGCCTTACCTATGCCCTATGTCCTATAGCTCTTCTTTGAAAATTTTAACTATTTGTTTTGTAGATAAAACCTGTCCCATAGTCTTTGGTTTACCATTTACCATAAGGGTTGGAGTAGTCATAACTCCTAGTGAAATAATATCCACTAAGGATTCAACCTTAGTTATATCTGCGTCTATACCTAACTCCTTTAAAGCTGCCAAAGTATTATCATAAAGTTTAGTGCATTTAGAGCACCCTTCTCCTAAAACCTTAATTTCCATATGAAATCCTCCTTAAATTTAAAACTTTAATTTTTAAGTTCCATCTTTTCTCCTACAATGTCATTCCAATTATTAATTATAGGCTTTATTATATTAGGTCCTATTTTAGATATGAACACTAGTTGTGAAACTTCCTTTGGTTCACATGGCTTATAATCTATAATCTTTCCTACCACATCTATTTGTTGCCATCCATCGTTTAAATTAAAGAAACCTTTTATTCTATAGCTATCTTTCTTTATAGAATTTAAAAATTTCTCCATTTTATTTTTACTTACAACACTACTAAAATTCATAGTTAAGCTTTTCGGCTTACTTTCCACAGTATTTGTAGACTCTTCTCCTTCAGCCCACTGATTTACTAATAGATCCTTATTTAAAAAGTCCATGCCAAACTCTCCAAAGGAACAAGTTTCTATATCACACTTAGGATTTACCTCTCTAACTTCCTTAATTACATTCTTTAACTCTTCTTCTTCAATTAAATCTACCTTATTTATAATAGCCATATGGCAATGCTTTAATTGACGATTAACTGTTTCTAAATCTTCTAATTGTTCTATAAAATTCACTACATCGATTAAGCATAATACTCCCTTTAAATCATAGGTTGCTTCAGACGATAAAACCTTTACACCTTCAAGTATCTCTTCTATATTGGATGGATCTGCTAAGCCAGAACTCTCTACAAATACATACTCTAAATCCTGTTTACTCATTTCAGCTAAAGCCTGAGCAAAGGATATTTTTAAACATGAGCAGAAGATAGATCCCCTATTAATCTCCACCATCTCAATATTATCTCTTTTTAGTATGGTACCATCTATACCCAGCTTACCAAATTCATTTTGTATAACTCCAACCCTTTTATCATTTAACGCATCTAATAGTCTTAAAAGTACCGTAGTTTTACCTGAACCTAAAAATCCAGTTAATACGTATAAATTAATTTTTTTCTCCATGATTTACCCTCCTGTAGATTAATAATTTAAATAAATATGTTTAGATTTTTTAGTTATTAGAATTTAAAAAACTTCTTAATTCAGTAAGTCTTTCTGAATTCAATGTATACTTCATCCAAGAGCCATCCTTATTACCAAGAACCAATCCACTATCTGTTAAAATCTTCATATGATAAGATAAAGTAGGTTGAGTAATATTAAAATTCTCAAGAATTTTACATGCACATAATTCCTCTGACTCTGTAAGCATATTAATAATTTTTAATCTAGTCTCGTCTGCCAATGCTTTAAACATTTGAACATATTCTGCATAATCATATTTCATAAAATTCTATCTCCTAAACTTCTATTTGTAAGTATTTTGTATCATTATTATATCTCTCATATAGATATTTGTCTATATGTCTTTCAAATCTCAATTATTACAATTTCTAAAAAAGAATATATAATTCTATTACATAAAAATAGCTATCTCTACATGAGTTTTAGTCATTTCGAGGTAGCTAAGTTTCTTAAATCCTAAATTTATAATGTATATGTATTTTTTCCTAATGATTTAGATATATATAATTTTTCATCAGCCCCTTTTACTAAATTATACATATCTTCTTCATTAACTATTCTGGTACTTTCTATTCCTATACTGACAGTTATTCTATCACTAACTTGTGAATATTCATGAACAATATCAAGGTCACTAAGATGCTTCATAAATCTCTCTACATTTTCAACAACTGCTTTTTTATTCATTCTAGATATTATAGAAAATTCCTCTCCTCCATATCTACAAATTATATCCTCATTAAATATATCTCTCAAAGACTCCGATACTACCTTTAAAATTTTATCTCCTTGAACATGTCCATAGTTATCATTGTATAATTTAAAATCATCTATATCTACCATTAAAAAAGTAATAATTTCTTTATTCTCACGAGCTCTTAATAATTCCAAGTGCATAGATCTTCTATTATATGTATTAGTCAAAAAATCTCTCTCACTTATTAGCTTTAACTCCTTATTTATTCTAGATATTGCTTTATTTTCTATTACTAATATAAATATTATAATAACTAAACATATATTTATAAACTTACACTGACTTTTTTCTTTAACAAATATTATACTAACTAATAGTAACAATATAAATAATACTATTAGATTTTTTTTATATTTTTCTAATTTCATAAAAATTAATTTTAGCGCTCCTCTCATTCTAGGTAAAGCATTATGATTTTTCTTGTAATTATTTTACATAATAATTTTAATCTGTTATAACTTTATCCTAAAGATTTAAACACTTATACAATATTTCTAAATCATAAGACCCAAGATTTAAACTTTAGTATATAACGCCACTGTACATCTATAAAAATAGACAACCATAATTTCATATTAGATTGCCTTTTAAATATATTGTAGTAATATTTCATTAGTTAATTATGTTATGTAAGTAACTTTATTTGAATATAAATATTTTCTTCAGTAGTAAACAACTCATTTTCTTCAATTAATATAAACCTTCATATATAAATTATTTATCTTATAATTTTTTTCTTTAGTTTATCCCCTATACCTTACCCTTATCATTTGCTTATATTAACTCTTAATCTAAGAAATCCTTCAAACTAACCTCAAGTGCAATAGCCAAACTATTTAGAGTTTTTAGAGATGGCACTGTTCTTAAATTTTCAATATCAGATAAGTACGTGTTGGATATACCAGATAATTGAGCCAATTTATTTTGATTTATGCTCTTTGATTTTCTAATAAATTTGATTTTTTTTCCTACTTCCACTCTATCACCCCAAACACTATTTTACGCTAATACAGTAAAAAATCAATAGTTTTATTGTTTTTTTACTGCCTATACATACTTTTTGTTCGTTTACTTATACTAATACTTAAACTATAATTTTATTATAAAAGTACGTAAATAACGTATTTTATTGGAGGTATATATATGAATTCAAGAAAAAAACTTAGAGAACTTAGAAAATCTAAAGGATTAACTTTAAAAGAATTAGCTGCTAAAACAAATTTATCAATATCTTTTATAAGTGATATTGAACACAATAGAAGTAATCCTTCTATATCTACTTTAAAGATACTTTGTAATGCTTTAGATGTACCTATAACCTATTTATTAGAAGATGATAAAACTCCCTCTAATTTAGTATGCAGTGATTTAGATGAAGTATTATCAATTCTAATAAATGATTTCTCTTCTTGGAGTTATGATGACAAAATAGAATTAATATGCTATCTAAAAGCTAAAAAACACATTCGAGAAACACAAAAAAAGATGTGAATATATAAGTTTATATAAATAATTTAAATATTATTTAATCAAATTAAATTTTAAACTTAACTTATAGAATTACTTAATTTATTTTATATTATTTATAACATCCATCCCGTATTATGGCTTTTTTTGTAATTTCTGTTTCATTTTTCTTTGTTTCATTATATAATTGAAACATAATTTATATAATTTAACATGATTTATAATCTTAAATAGGAGTGATTGCTATGTATAATAATCTTTTCAACAAAACACACCTAGATCAAGAAACTATAAATGAATTAATCCCTATTTTAAATGAATTTGATGATTGTATATGGATAAAAAATATAAGAGGAGAATATTTAGCAGTTAATGACTCATTATGCACTCTTCTCGGAAAAGATAAAAAGACTTTATTACATAGTAATGGTCTTGATATTTTTGATTATTCAAGCTTTAAATTTGTAATTAAAGATGATTTAAATGTTATAAATAGAAAGAAAAAAAGTATTATGAATGAATATTTATATATAAATGGCCGAGAAGTTATTTTACAAGCCCATAAAATTCCTATTATAAATTCCGACAATAGCTGTTACTCCTTTTTAGCTATTGCGCAAGTTATTAATACAGATGAACTATACTACAATAATTTTATTATAAATAATAATTATAAAACACTATGTAACCTTATTACTGAGAGTGAAGAAAAGCGTGAACAAGTTTCCTATGAAGAAATCTATGAATATCTTGTGGATATATATGAATGTATGGATATAAATGGTACAAGCCTATGGATCTATGACGATTTTAAAAAGATATTAATAAAAAAAATGTGTTTAGGAATTACTGAAACCGTATCAGATAAGACTACCTTTCCTATAAGCGATTTCTATAGAGATGAATTAATCAATATCTCTACTAAAATGAATTCACCTACTCCTTTAAAAAACTGTGAAGACTTTTTTTGTAATACTGGTTTTTGCCAAAGCTATAAGTATTTCCTTAAAGACAATTATATAATTGTTTGANNAAATTGTTCTTCCTATAGTCTATAATAACTCTAGACTTCTAGGTATTTTAAATTTATACTATAATGATTCATTTGATATAGAATCTAATGCTAAATATATGTTGCGAACTTCCAAAAGATTAGCCTTATTACTTAAAAATATCTATTTATCCAACCAATTAACATATCAACTACAAAAAAAGATTAAACTGGAAAATGAATTAAGTCGATTTCTTAATATAGCAGTTGATTTATATACAATTATAGATACAAAGGGTTATATAAAAAAAATAAGTTCTAATATTCCTTTCATATTAGGATGGGACTTTAATGATTTAAAAAAAATTCCTATTAAGACACTAATAAAATCAACAAATAACAGTGTAAATTTCAAAGATATTTTGCATACTTATAACAAAAAATTTTATGGTGGAATATGTGAAGTAAAATGCAAAAATAATTCTTTCAAATTAATTGAATGGTATTATTACCACCAACAAGAAACAGACGAAATATTTATTACGGGTAAAGATGTAACTAGCTTTTCAAAACTTGAAGAAAAAGTCGCCTCTTTAGAAGAAAAAGTAAAATGTGAGAAATTTAAAACAGATTTTCTAGCAAATATTTCTCATGAATTTAAAACTCCTTTAAATATAATATTAGCAAGCATTCAATTAGAGCTTAATCGTTATAATAATGTAAATGATAATAATAATATTTACTATAATCGTCTTAATATGATAAAACAAAACTCATATAGACTTCTTAGATTAGTTGACAACCTAATTGATGTAACACAAGTTGATAGCAACAATATAAAGCTATACAAAGAAAATATTAATGCTATTTCCTATTTTGAAGATATCGTGGACTCAGTTTCCCAATATATAAAGAAAATGAGTAAAAATATAATATTTGATACTAATGAAGAAGAAGTATTTCTAGATTGTGATCCTGAAAAAATTCAAAAAATAATTTTAAATTTAATTTCTAATTCCATAAAATATACAGAAATCAATGGCAATATATGGATTACGCTAACAACTAATTTGGATGAGAATAGACTATATATTTCTGTAAAGGATGATGGTGTAGGAATACCGACAGATAGCTACGACATTATATTTGAAAGATTTAAACAGGCAGATAATTTATTCATAAGAAGAGCTGAAGGCAGTGGAATAGGATTGGCTTTAGCAAAATCCTTTGTTGAGCTTCATGGTGGAGAAATATGGGCAAACAAGAATCTAAACAAAGGATCAGAATTTATATTTTACTTACCTATAATCTCTGTTAAAGATACCAAAGTTAATTATTTTTATAATAAAGTTGTAGACTCTAGATCTGAGAAACTTAAGATTGAGTTTTCAGATATATATTCTTATTCTAATTAAAGTTATATAAACTACTTTCAAAATAAATAGCCTATATAAAAAATTTTTATATAAATTAAAGGCTTTCTACTGTTTTGCAGAAAGCCTTTAATTTATTTATGCATAATGTTATACCCGTACAGTCAAAAATCTTAAGTATGGTAGTTATTTTCATTCATCAAGTCTCGTGACTTCCCATTTCCACAATACTCCCCTTAAGCTACAACTTCTTTATCATTTTCTTTTTCAATAAACTCTTCAGCTAATAATCCCTTAGCTATAGGCTTGCTTTCATCTAATGGTTTCATTGCAAACCCTGTATATCCGTAGATTGCAGATACAATAGGGTTAATTAATCCCAAGAAATGGAATGGTGCATAAGCAAAAGCGCTTACTCCTAGAGTAGTAAAGTATATTGCTCCACAAGTTGACCAAGGTACTAAACCTGAAGTTAAAGTTCCTGCATCTTCAAGTACTCTTGAAAGGTTTTTAGGATGTAGATTTAACTTCTCATATACTGGTTTATACATTTGACCTGGTATAACTATGGCCATGTATTGATCAGCAGCCATAAAGTTCATAGCTATACAACTAATAATATTTGATAGAACAATACTTCCTCTACTATGGCAAAAAGTAAGAATTTTAGCTATTATTGTATCTAAACATCCTATTTGTTTTACAAGTCCACCAAAACACAATGCACAAATAACTAAAGAAATAGTTTCCATCATTCCAAGCATACCTCCTCTATTAAGAAGTGAGTCAACCATAGCATTTCCTGAGCTTATCTCAAATCCGTAGAATAATGATTGTACAATACCTGAAATAGTATGCCCTTGTCCTAATGCAAATATAACTCCTATAATAGTTCCACCCAACATTCCTGGTATTGCTGGTACTTTAAATATAATCATTAAAACTACTGAAAGTGGAGCTATAAATATTAGTGGACTAATATTAAAACTTGATTGTATGGTATCTAAAATAGCATTTATTTGACTAGTATCAGCAACTGCTGTATCCTTAAACCCTAAACCTATTATGGCAAATAGAATTACAGCGATTATGAAGCTTGGTACCGTTGTATATAACATATGTCTTATATGATCAAATACATTTACTCCAGCTACACCTGCTGCCAGATTTGTACTATCTGAAAGTGGTGATAGCTTATCTCCAAAAGAAGCTCCTGTAACAACTGCTCCTGCAACTATAGCAGCAGGTATTCCAAGTCCTGCTCCTATTCCCATTGCTGCTGTTCCCATAGTTCCTGCTGTAGTCCAAGCACTCCCTGTTGAAACAGAAACGATAGCACATATTATTGGAAGTAAGAATAAGAACATGGTTGGTGTAAATAATTTAAGTCCATAAAAAATCATTCCTGGGACTACTCCCCCAGCAATCCAAGATCCTACTAAGCAACCAACTATCATAATAATAAAGTTAGCTTGCATAGCCATGGAGTTTGTCTTTATCATTGAAGCTTCCATATCGTCCCAGCTATGACCTAAAAATTTACCTATAATTGCGGTGATAGCACAACATATAACTAATGGTATCTGCGGTACTGAATCAAAGACTAGTACACCTAATAGCATAAAGCAAATTAAGCAAATAAATGGTATCACTGATACCAACAATGATGGTTTTTTAATTTTTTTCCCCTCGTTCATAACTTATAGTCCCCCTTGTTAGTTAAATATTTATCTTTAAGTATTTTTCTTTGTAGAAAAAATACTTATAAGCATAATTTTAATAATTTCTTTATAATTATTTCACAATTATTAATATGTAATAAAAAGTAAAATATATAATTATATTTAATTTAAATATAATTTTTAATAAATA
>DKGY01000054.1:111041-120038 GCA_002453475.1 Clostridium sp. UBA6758
CATGAATTTTTTGAAATTTCAATAAAGTTTACCGTTCAAACAGTTTATTTATTCATTTATTTTATATTTTTATGTATTTTTATGTATTTTTATATTTTTATTTACATTAATTAGTTATAAACTTTTTTCAAAAAATATTAGATAATTGTTAACTTTATAACATTCATATGAATTATTTTAATAAGGAAGAGTTTTAAATAGTGTTAATAACTCTACTTATTCTATTAATTCCCAATATGGTATTCTTACTATAGAAAGGTCTATATCAAAATAAAATTTTGATATAGACCTTTAAATTTTTATTTAGTTACTTTAATATAACTTCCAACAAAAGATGTAGTTCCACTTTGTTCAAAATTAATGTAAGCATTGTCAATTTTATCTTCATCTACTGCGTAAATTAGATGAGTTTCTTTTATTTCATTCGGTGCGAAATCACAGAAGTAGAAGTGTGTACCTTCATAATCTGATTGATCAAAATAAAATGGTGCTCCATCAATTTGAACTTTACCTTCCCCAAATAAATAAAATTTTTCAAAAGTATTATCTGATGTTTTACTCAAAGAGTAAACTCTTGGGTAAATATTTATATCTTTTAGCTCTTTATTAAAAGGATTCTTCATAGTTAGAGTCACATAAACATACCTCCTACCTACTGTTTCAGTAATAGTATTCATTTTATTATTTTCCCATTTTCGCTCATTAACTCTTTCATAATCCTTTAGTGTTCCATCTTCATTTATACATGTAAGATACTCCTCATAATCCCTAAAACTATTTCTATCTAATTCAGGTAACTTATCCAATACTTCAATCTTATTTACAGTAAAAGTTGGATTTCTATCAGAGAACCCTTCATCACTTATTTCTTCACCAATATTAAATACATGATCAGTTGTAATTGTAGGTTCCACATATTCTACCGTTTCTTCTCCATTTGATTCATCAGCTTCAAGATCAATAAATTCTCCAGGAATCACTTCACATTTAATATTTTCTGCTACTTTTTTAAGTTCTTCTAAAGAGGTATTGTCAGCGCCATAAATTGTAACGACATAACCACCCTCTTCATAGAACATATTGATAATATGGTTATACTCCATTCCTTCTCTTGTGAGAATTTGCGCCTTTATGCCACCAAGGGTAGTTTCTTCTACGTCACTTACATAAATTTCCTCAAAACGACTTGTATAGAAAGGCGGACAAATACTTATTCCACCTACACTATGATCACCATTAGGATGATATTTTCCAAGAGCATTTGCAGTTTCTATATATCCTTCAGGAAGGTACCCAGGAACCACCTTCATTGCAGGTACTTTAGTAGGAGCAACTTCTGTTTGAATATCACAAGTAAGTGTTCCTGTTTCTTCATTCTTACTTGTTGTAACTAAATAATGTCTAACCGCACCATAGGCTGTTGCAGATATTGCTAAAGTAGCCGTAATAGCTGCAATAAGTACTATTATCTTTTTCTTCATAATTTTTTTCCCCTTTTTATTAATACTTTCAAAAGAATCTTGATTATTAATGATTTTCATTCTTTCACTTTTATATTTTTCCGAAAATTCATGAGGTTCCGTAGTGCGATTTAACTCTTCTACAGCATTTTCTTGCCCTAAAAGATACATCAATTTATCAAGATCAGTTTTATTATCCATACAACTCATCTCCCATCATTTCTTTTACCATCTTTCTGGCACGTTCATATCTTTTAGCTGCAACATCTTCACTGATGTTTAATAATGATGATATTTCCCTATAGCTAAGTTCATAAAAGCAACGATACTGAATTATTTCACGGTATTTTGATGGTAATTTAGAAAGTAATTGTGTAATCATATGTCTATCTTCTACTGTTTTTACACAAGGAACCCCATTTTGATTTTCACTTGTCACTTTTTCTTCTACCCCTTTAGTAAATAGTTGAGTTTCTTTCCTATTTCTACGATATAAATCAATGGCAATATTTTTTATTGTATATACAACTAATCGCTTTGTCTTTATACTTTCTATTCTTTGAATAGCTGAAAGATGTGGAATTAGCTTTATGAATGCATCATGAACTGCATCCTCTGATTGTTCTACATTATTTAAAATTGAGTATGCGATACCATACATTTTATTTTCATAGGCATTATAAAGTTGTGCTAGCATATTATTTTGAAAATTTTCATCCGATGAAATCTCCACTTAATCACTCCTTGCTGTTTAAGAGTACTCTTACTAAATATAACGATTGAGAACTTACAATTCTGACATTTTTATTTTAAATTTAAAATAATTACTACTTATATAATAATATAGGTTATTTTTAATAAATACTATTATTAAAATTAAGCTTTAAAATAGTAGTTTGATTTGTAATCTTAAACATATAACAAAAAGGGTAAAACTCTCGTTTTACCCTCATACTTGTTTATTTTATTAATTTTCTCCTAGAATTCCGCAGTTCCTGTAGTTCTTGGGAATGGTATTACGTCTCTGATGTTGCTCATTCCAGTTACGTACATTATCATTCTTTCGAAGCCTAGACCAAATCCAGCGTGTTTTGTGCCACCGAATTTTCTTAATTCTAGATACCACCAGTAGTCCTCTGGGTTTAATCCTAGTTCATTGATTCTGTCTACAAGAAGATCGTATCTTTCTTCCCTTTGACTTCCTCCGATAATTTCTCCTATACCAGGAACTAATAAGTCCATAGCTGCTACAGTTTTGTTATCATCGTTCATTCTCATGTAGAAAGCTTTGATTTCCTTTGGATAGTCAGTTACGAATACTGGTCTTTTGTATACTTCCTCTGTAAGATATCTCTCATGCTCTGTTTGAAGGTCACAGCCCCATTCTACTGGGTACTGGAACTCTTTATCTGCTTTCTTTAACAATTCTACAGCTTCTGTATAAGTTACATGACCAAAGTCTGAAGTTGCTACGTGGTTTAATCTTTCAAGTAATCCTTTATCTACAAAGCTGTTGAAGAATTCCATTTCTTCTGGAGCATTTTCAAGAACATAGTTTATGATATATTTTATCATATCTTCTGCTAATGTCATGTCATCCTTAAGGTCTGCAAAAGCTATTTCTGGCTCTACCATCCAGAACTCTGCAGCATGTCTTGCAGTGTTAGAGTTTTCAGCTCTGAAAGTCGGTCCAAATGTATAAACATTTCTAAATGCAAGAGCATAAGCTTCTGCTGCAAGCTGACCACTAACTGTAAGGTTTGTTTCCTTACCAAAGAAGTCATTTTTATAATCTATTTTTTTATCCTCAGTCATTGGAATGTTCTCAAGGTCCATAGTTGTAACTCTGAACATTTCTCCTGCACCTTCACAGTCACTTCCTGTAATTATTGGAGTGTGAGTATAAACAAACCCTCTTTCATTGAAGAAGCTATGAATTGCATAAGCAACTAAAGAACGTACTCTAAATACTGCTGAAAAAGCATTGCTTCTTGGTCTTAAGTGAGCTATAGTTCTTAGATATTCAAAGGTGTGTCTCTTCTTTTGAAGTGGATATTCACTACTTGATTCACCTTCTACTACTATTTTTGTAGCTTTGATTTCAAAAGGTTGCTTACTTCCCGGAGTTAATACAAGCTTCCCTTCAACTATTATTGATGAACTAATACTTAACTTTTCTATTTCCTTAAAGTTATCAAGACTATCCTCAAATACTACTTGAACATTTTTAAAGAAGCTACCATCATTAACTTCTATAAACCCAAAAGCTTTAGAACTTCTTAAAGTTCTAATCCATCCTGAAATACAAACATCCTTGTCTGCGTATTTTTCACTTTCTCTGTAAAGACTTTTTACTAAGATTGTTTCCATAATTAAATCCTCCTTTTATAAATCTATGGTTTTTAATATTGATGTTTCCTCTTCATATTTTTCATAAGGTTATATATAAAGTCGAGAAACTTAAATTACTTAATTACAATACTGCTTTAATTATTGCCTGTTGAGGTAATATGATTCTATTTTAAGACAATAAAAAAACCTTTCCTTCCCTAAAAAAACAGGGACGAAAGGATACATTCCGCGGTACCACCCAAATTATCATATTGATCAACTCTACAAGTACAAAGATTACTCTTGATACTCTTCCCTTTTAACGGTGAGATTCCGTCTAAGTCTACTCTCCAAGGATTTCGGTTAGAAACTCCGAGATGTTCTTCAATAAGAGCTTCGTATTGACCTTCCACCACCGTCAATTCGCTTTAACTACTTCTCATATTTACTCTTCTCATCACAGTCTTTATTTTCATCTATTAACTAGTATTTTCAAATTTATATTATTTATTCAAAACACTTGTTATCTATTATTATATGTTCATGATTTTAGAATGTCAACTATAGGTGAAAAATTTTGTATTTGTTATAATCTAACATTTGTTATAATATTATATTATAGTTTAATATCTATTAATTATTTATATGTTTGGGGGATATTCTATAAAAGAGAAAGTCACTTTTACTAAATTTCAAAAATTCCTTGAAGCCCTAGCTCTATTAAGTATATACTAACCTAAAAACTATGCTTATAGTAATAAAGCTAATTCTATTATCTGATTTTGCTTATATGACAATATGTTCAGCAACTCAAAGTTCTTTAAGTGTTTTATTTACACCTATAGTTTTAATTGCTGTATTTGGGACACTGGCCATTTTTATCACTAGAATAATTAGAGGAAACAAAAAATTTGAGTAATATAATTTTAATTTATATACAACATTAATTAAATGAACGAGGCTTTCGCAAAATATATCACTAATCTTATATAAAATGTTGAGCATGTACTTATATTAGCTTATTTTACGAAAGCCCCTTATTTATTATCTAATTAAGATTTAGTATAGAGTCATCAGAATTAAAGGTATTTGCATTGTATAAGAATAACATGTCTGTTATCCCCTTTGATTTAATCAACTCTTCTATATTATCCATATAATATCTCAAGTCCACCACATCTATTTCTCCATAATGGGAAGTTAAAAAAGGTAGGAAACTATTTGCATAGGAATCTTTAATTATTAATAGTTTCTTCTTGGGATCTCCTAAAGATTTAATATTAATATGCGGATGATTTCCCCCTGTAAATACTTCATACTTATCCTTTTTCTCTAAATTCTCACTGCTATATAAGCTACTGGTTCTCTTTTGTTCGCTTACATAATTAACCACAATTTCTCCATTTTCTTTAGGTATGTATACATTTATACAATCTGGCTTTCCTCTCTTATCTCCTATTTTTGAAGTTAAGCTCCCATAAAAATCATTAGCAACTAATTCTATATCAAATTCTTCTTCTTTTTTAGGCTCTAGACCCACAGCTTTACAGAATTCCACGTAAGCAATGTAAGCCCCTTGGCTAGTCCAGTGATGGTCTGTCTTATAGTATAGATATTTATCCTTATTATTAAGGAGAGCATCATATGGATTTATAAATTTAATATTGGAACTTAACTTACCTTGTATATACTTCATATATTCCAACTGACTATCCACCGGTGCATATTTAGGTAGTTTTTCTTTTAGAATCTCCGTAGCCGTTGGTATCAACATAAAATTTGTATTTATATTTTCATGTTTCTTTACAAATTCATTAACAGTTAGAACTTTCTCATCCGTTTCTTCTTTTGACCTTTCCTCAAAGTCCTCTATTAGCTGATTATTCTTTCCTATAAATACATCATTACTTTCACTTTTACCCATTAATTTATCTACCTTAGCCTTAGTATTTACAAAGAAACCTCTTCCAGGAAATTGGTCCGATATATAACTTTCATATTTTTTAATATATTCACCACTAAGAAGACTACTTATAGAAAACTCTGGTCTACCAGTTAGATTTCTATTTTCTTCCTCTGAAAATGTTTTTTCTCTTCTTAATATATTACTTACAGACATTATAGCTATAAATAAGAGAAATACTACTGCCATTAGCCTTCTATTTACCTTGTTACTTTTATCCATTTCTCTCACTCTGCTTTCTTTAAAATCTAAAATATAGGAAAGGATTATAACTTTCACTAACTAAATAAACCACAGATATAATTAAAACTAACATATTTATAGCTATTACTACAAACACTCCCTTTAACTTATACTTCTCTTTTAGATGTATAATCAAATTTCTAATTAAAGGTGTAGAGCAAATAATAGCTACTATTAAAATTATCAGATTAGTTTTCAAGGTATATTTAGCCATGTTATCTATAAATATATTTTCTCCTATTCCAAACATAATCTTTATATAACTTAGTGCATCATTAACCTTAGCTGTATCAAAGAATACCCAGCTTATAATTACTAGAACTAAGGTATATATATGAGCAACAGCACTAGGAACTTTCTTAAGAACTTTTCCTAAAAATAATTTTTCTAGGAATATAAATATTCCAAAGTATAGCCCCCAAATTACAAAGTTCCAACTAGCTCCATGCCATAATCCTGTAGCAAACCATACTATAAGTAAATTTCTAAACTGTATAGCCTGGCCTCTTCTATTCCCTCCTAGGGGAATATATATATAGTCCCTAAACCATGAGCCTAGAGATATGTGCCATCTTCTCCAAAACTCACTAATACTCTTAGACATATAGGGATGATCAAAGTTTTCTAGAAATTCAAATCCAAACATCTTTCCTAGGCCTATTGCCATATCAGAGTAACCACTAAAATCAAAATATATTTGTAGTGTAAAGGCAATTATCCCTATCCAAGCTGATAATACAGATAATTCTCCAACAGGTATTCCCTTAATAGAAGTCCAAATCATTCCTATATTATTAGCAATAAGAACTTTCTTACCTATCCCTCTAATAAATCTTTCTACTCCTTCTCCAAATTTATCTACAGACTCAATTCTATTATTAAGTTGATCTTCTACATCATTATATTGAACAATTGGTCCAGCTACTAGCTGAGGAAACATGGTAATATATGCACCAAAATTTATAATGTTTTTTTGTGCAACCACCTTTCCCATATATACATCTGCTACATAGGATATAAGCTGAAAGGTATAAAAGGATATTCCCAGTGGTAAGGGTAGATTTCTTATCTGTAAATTAACACCTAAAATTTCATTAATATTATCAATTAGAAACCCATAATACTTAAAGAAAAATAAAAAACTTAAATTTAACACAATTACTGTAATAAATATAGCTGTTCTTTTTTCACTATCTTCTTTACTAGCCTCTATCATAAGACCACCTATATAATCAATTAATATGGAACCTATCATCAAGAAAATATATACGGGTTCTCCCCAAGCATAAAAAATCAAGCTCATTATAAGAATTACTAGATTTTTAAATTTCCTAGGACATATATAATAAATTATTAAGGTAATTGGTAAAAACATAAATAAAAATATCAAACTACTAAAAACCAAATTAATCACTCCAATTAAAATATAGTTACTACTTAAACTCCTTATTTATTACTGCTTCTATGGTCGCCGAATCTCTTGAAATGATCAATACTAAGTACTTTCCTTTTACATCTAATACACGATTACTTATTATGTCATATTCTTCCGGTCTATAGCTCTTAAAACTATCGGACTGTTTTTTTATCCTTCCTTCAACTTTAACTTTTAATTGCTCTATATCTTCTTCACTCTTTGCTTTCAATACAAGGACTTCATTAGCATCCATATTGCTTTTAGGTGCATATAAAATAAAATCTTCTACTTCATTTTTGTTAATATAATATAATTTTCTTAGTTTTGAACTATCACCTACATCCATATGTTCACCATCTATAACCTGTGAAAGACTCTTTCTTAAGCTATCCATATCTGCATCCTTAACTTTAAGAACTTGATAAAGGGCTATAAATGTAATTAATACCGTTGCTATCAATATATAATAATAATTTTTATACTTCTTCATATTTATCTCCTAATTATTTGATGTAATCCCTTGTTGTAAATAAGTTAACCATTTTAAGTAAAAATCATATTTTAAGTGAACTCCATCAGCCTCATATAATTCATCTTTATCTCTCACCAATATATCTATATTTACATAATTAACTCCCGTTTCTTCACTTACTTCATGAGCTAGTTTTCTAAACTCATCTAAATTAGCATTAGTAAGCCTTCCATTAGTTTCTTTAGCCCTATCCATAACTGGTAGTGGGGCTTGTATGTATATATTAGTATTAGGTAGTTTTGTCTTAATATCATTTATAAATTCTATGTAATGAGACTTAAACTTGTCTGGCCCCCCAGGTCCACCTCCATCAAATTCTATTACATCATTCATACCGTATAAAAGTACTACATTTTTGGGCTGCAAAGATACAACTTTATCTATGTTTTGTCTTCCTTTAACTACAGTGTCCCCCTTGTTACTTATTACGTTATATTGATTCACGAGCTTCATCTCCATAAGACCTTCGGTGATAGAATCTCCCATAAATACTGTATTTTCATAAAACTTATAAAAATCAATTTCTTTATCCTCTACAACAACCTCAGGCGTATGATGCTTTTCTATTTTTGCTTCGATTACACTTAAATCAGCCTGTTCTAAATCTTTCAAGTGCTTTCTCCCTGAAAGTACCCTTTGTTTTTCATTCATGCGAACTTTTTTATTATCTATAAAGGTATGTATACCTATTGCTGCTATTATCATTACTATTATTATTCCTATAAGTGTCATAATTCGAAAACTTCTTTTTTTCATGATATCTTCCTCTTCTGTCTAATATTTATCTTCCTTTATCATTGTAATACAATGAATTTAATATTTGGTTACAAAATCCTTACGTTTCTAAGAATTTTCCCTTCACACAAAGAAACCTAAGCATAGATATACTTAGGTTTTTTTATCATTATAATAGTATATGTTTCTCAATATGTTTATCAAGATTTTAATATTTATCCGATGACTACCAGCTCTAATACTCGCATCTTCTTTAAAGTGAGAATAAAGAGCTGCTACGTCCCTGGATAACGCTTTACCCTAAAGGACAACGAGT
>DKGY01000089.1 GCA_002453475.1 Clostridium sp. UBA6758
AACAGAACCCTTAGATAGTGCTACTATCTGCGGAACCTGTTTCCTTGTCTAACTCAAAATATACTTCCCATCTTTGATTTGTTATTTATTTTCAGATGCCTAAGTAATATATCTTATAAGTTTAAAGAAAACAATTTAAATGTTAAGCTGGAAAATTCACATATAATAGGAGGTAAATGAATATGGCTAAAAGTATTTTATTCGGAGAAGAATCAAGAAGAGCTATGCAAAGAGGTGTAGATGTACTTGCAGATACAGTTAAGGTAACTTTAGGACCAAAAGGAAGAAATGTTATATTAGATAAAAAATTTGGTTCACCACTTATAACAAATGATGGTGTTACAATAGCTAGAGAAATAGAACTTGAAGATGCATATGAAAATATGGGTGCACAACTTGTAAAAGAAGTTGCAAACAAAACAAATGATGTAGCTGGAGACGGAACTACAACTGCTACAGTACTTGCTCAAGCTATCATAAGAGAAGGACTTAAAAATGTAACAGCTGGTTCAAATCCAATGTTATTAAGAAATGGTATAAGAATGGCTGTAGATACAGCAGTTGAAGAAATAAAAAAATACTCTAGACAAGTAGATGGAAAAGAAGACATAGCAAGAGTTGCAGCAATATCAGCAGCAGACGAAGAAGTTGGAGCTCTAATAGCTACAGCAATGGATAAAGTAGGTAACGAAGGTGTTATCGCTGTAGAAGAGTCTAAAACAATGGGAACAGAACTTGACGTTGTTGAAGGTATGCAATTTGATAGAGGATATTTAAGTGCATATATGGTAACTGACACAGATAAGATGGAAGCTGTACTTGATAATCCATACATTTTAATAACTGATAAGAAAATATCTAATATCCAAGAATTACTTCCAATTCTTGAGCAAATAGTACAACAAGGTAAAAAACTTTTAATAATCGCTGAAGATGTTGAAGGTGAAGCAATAGCTACTTTAGTAGTTAATAAATTAAGAGGAACATTTACATGTGTTGCTGTTAAAGCTCCTGGCTTTGGAGATAGAAGAAAAGAAATGCTTGAAGATATAGCTATATTAACAGGAGGTACAGTAATTTCAGAAGAATTAGGATACGACATTAAAGATGCAACTATCGATATGTTAGGAAAAGCTGATAGTGTCAAAATTACTAAAGAAAATACTGTTATCGTAAATGGAAAAGGTAAGAGTGAAGATATAGCATCTAGAGTAAATCAAATTAAGAAACAAATGGAAGATACGACTTCTGAATTTGATAAGGAAAAATTAAATGAAAGACTTGCAAAACTTGCTGGTGGAGTTGCAGTAATCAAAGTTGGTGCTGCTACTGAAACAGAATTAAAAGAGAAAAAATTAAGAATAGAAGATGCTCTTGCTGCTACAAAAGCTGCAGTTGAAGAAGGTATCGTTGCAGGTGGTGGAACTGTTTATATCAATGCAATAGAGGCAGTTGCTAAACTAACTTCAGATGTTTCAGAAATCCAAGTAGGGATCAATATTGTAAGAAGAGCTCTTGAAGAGCCATTAAGACAAATAGCTACAAATGCTGGTGCAGAAGCTTCAGTAGTAGTTGAAAGAGTTAGAAATTCAGCTACAGAAATAGGATATGATGCATTAAGTGCTGAATATGTAGATATGATTAAAGCTGGAATAGTTGACCCAACTAAAGTTACAAGAAGCGCACTTCAAAATGCTGCATCTGTAGCTGCAACATTCTTAACAACAGAAGCTGCTGTTGTTGATATTCCAGATAAGAACCCAGCTCCAATGCCAGGTGGCCCAGGAATGGGAATGGACGGAATGTACTAAAATAAATAATAAAAAATAAAATTAAGACTTTCATGAGGTTTTCATGAAAGTCTTTTTATATACAAAAAAATTAATTACTATAAATTTTAGTGTTAGATGTTATAAAATAATACATAACAAGGAAAAAAACTAGAAGTATAATACAAAATATAGTATAATATGTTTAAATATTTATAAATTTATATTTTACATCAAAAATTTATAAAGCAATAAAATGATTTTAGATACAATGATGCAACTTTTTTATTTGGGTACCTTGAAAGTTGTTGAGTTAATGGTACAACCGGCTAAATTATTAATTTAGTCGGTTTTTTTTGTGTTCATTTATATGCATATATGTAAAAATGTGGTACAATAGTTTTAAAATAGAAATAAATGTAAAAGGATAATAAATAATGGGTTTTATAGTATTTTTATATGGAATAGTAATAGGAAGTTTTTTAAATGTATGTATTTATAGAATACCTAATAATCAGTCATTAATTAGTCCACCCTCTCATTGTGGAAATTGTGATACTAGATTGAAATGGAAGGATTTAATACCAATAGGAAGTTATCTATGGCTTAAGGGTAAATGTAGATACTGTGATTCTAAGATTTCTATGAGGTATCCATTAGTAGAAGGATTTACAGGCATTTTATTAGTAGGAATATATCTAAGATATGGTATAGGGTTAAACTTTTTTAAGTACTCTCTTTTAACTTTATTTTTAATAGTAATAGCCCTTATAGATTATGATACTACAGATGTATATTCTAGCGTAGTTTATAGTGGAATGGCAGTGGGGATAATCTTTATCATTATAGAAGCTGTAGGATATTCTCACAGTATAATTACTTATATTATTGGTGGATTAATAGGTCTTGGTGTTATTGGTTTAATATATGTTTTAACTGGTGGCATGGGTGCTGGAGATATTGAGATAGCAGTATTATGTGGATTGTTTATAGGATGGAAATTAGAGATATATTTTTTACTCATATCCTTTATTATAGGGGGATCAATTGCAGTTACTCTAATTGCACTAAAAAAGAAATCGAAGGATGAGTATATTCCTTTAGGACCAAGCTTAGCAATGGGAGCATATATAGTTTTAATCATAGGAGAACAATACATATTAAATTTTATTTAGTATGAGAAGTTTTAAGAAATTAAAAGAAATATGAAACTTTTAGATAAAATCACGTAAATTAATTGTAAAGGTGAGGTGGGATAAATGGCAAGGAATACTGTTAGACTAGGTGACTTGCTAGTAAGAGCAAATAAGATTACCAGGTCACAATTATCAGAAGCTTTAGAAATTCAAAAGGTAAAGAGAAAGAAATTAGGAGAATTACTAATTGAAGAAGGTATTGTAACAGAGGATATTATTATAGAGGTACTTCAAGAACAGCTAGGTATTGAAAGGGTAACTTTGAGTAATATAGATGTAGACTCTAAGGCAGTTAAATTAGTTAATGAAGGCTTATGTAGAAAATATGAACTATTCCCTTTTTATACTGCTGATGGAGTAATAAAGATAGCTGTATCAGATCCGTTAAATATATTTGCTATGGATGATGTAGCTATAACCACAGGACTAAGAGTAGAGCCTTATATATCCACAAAGGATGATATACATAAGGCTACAGAAAAATATTATTCAGATAGAAATGTGGAAAGTGCTGTAGAGGAGATAACTAGGTCTAGGATAGTATTTCAAAATAAGACGGAAGATTTAGAAAAGATTGATGAAGTTAAAAATGCTCCCACAGTAAAACTAGTAGACTCTCTACTTAAAAATGCAGTGGAGCAAAGAGCTTCAGATATTCATATAGAGCCCTATGAAAAATATATAAGAGTTAGATATAGAATCGATGGTCAGTTAGAGGAGATATCATCCTTAAATATTGATGTACTTCCAGGAATAGTTACTAGAATAAAAATTTTAGCAGATCTTAACATAGCTGAAAGAAGAATTCCTCAGGATGGAAGAATAGTTACTGTAATCAACAATAAAAATATAGACATGCGTGTATCTATAATACCTCTTATCACCGGAGAAAAGGTTGTGATAAGAATACTAGATAGAAGTAACTATAAAATTGGAAAAGATAATCTGGGAATGAGTAGTGATGATATAAAAAACCTTGAAAATATTATATCTGCTCCCCATGGGATAATTTTAGTAACAGGACCTACAGGAAGTGGAAAGTCTACCACCTTATATACTATTTTAGGGGAACTTAATGATATTAATAAAAACATAGTTACTGTAGAAGACCCTGTGGAATACTCCATGGATGGAATAAATCAAGTGAATGTAAATAGTAAGGTAGGACTTACCTTTGCTACAGGATTAAGGTCTATATTAAGACAAGATCCAGATGTAGTGATGGTGGGAGAGATAAGAGATAGTGAGACTGCTGAAATTGGTATAAGAGCTGCCATAACAGGTCACTTAGTTCTTAGTACACTGCACACCAATGACGCACCATCCTCAGTAATAAGACTTATAGATATGGGAGTAGAGCCTTTCTTAGTAGCTACTGCCATAAAAGGAGTAATAGCTCAAAGACTTGTAAGAAGAATATGTCCAAGCTGTAAGGAAGCCTATGAAGGGGATGAAGCTGAAAGGAAATTGCTCAGCTTAAATACTGATGATAAGGTAACTCTTCATAGAGGAAAGGGATGTGCTAGCTGTAATTATACTGGTTACAGTGGTAGGGTAGGCGTCTATGAAATAATGAATGTAGATAGAGATATAAAGGATTTGATTATAAAGTCTAATAATACAGAAGAACTAAAGGATGAAGCTGTGAAAAAAGGAATGAAGACTTTGTCAGATAGTTGCAGAGAATTAGTTCTTAATGGTGAAACAACTATGGAAGAAATGATGAAGATAATATTTATGGATAACTTGTAGAGGAAGGAGATCTAAATTATGTCTAAATATAAATATAAGGCTATTAGCTCTAAGGGTGAAGTTATTCAAGGGGTACATGAATGTAAGAGTAGAGAAGATGTTTTAAATCTTATGATGTCTAATGGATATTCACCCTTATCCATTGAAGAAGCTTTAGGAAGTAAAGAAATTATTCTAGGGAAGAGAAACAAGGTTAATAACAAGGATATTTCTATATTTTGTAGACAATTAGCTACCATGATAGAAGCAGGAGTTTCCATAATTAATGCCATAAGTCTGTTAGCAGAACAAATACCTAATAAAAAGCTTAGAGAAGTTCTTGGAAAAGTAGATGAAGATATAAGAAAAGGTGAAGAATTATCTGTAGCCATGGGTAAATACTCTAATGAATTTCCAACACTGCTCATCAGTATGATTCAGGTTGGAGAACAAAGTGGTACCTTAGATTCCATCATGAACAGGATGGCTACTTATTATGAAAAGCAAACAAAGATGAATGGTAAGCTTAAAAATGCCTTAATCTATCCAGGCATATTAGCCACAGTAACAGTTTTTGTAGTGGTATTTATTCTAACTTATATAATGCCAATGTTTATGGATATGTTTGAATCAGCAGGTTCAGAACTTCCAGCCATGACAAGGATAGTACTATCCATGGGAGATGCCATAAGGCACTACGGTATATTAATAGGTCTTGTTATTATAGGCTTAGTAGTAGGATTTAAATATTACACCAAGAGAGTTGACTCTGGAATTTATATGTACAGTAAATTTAAACTAAAAAAGTCTCTCTTTAAGGACTTAAATCAAAAAATTGTAGTATCGAGATTTGCGAGGGGACTATCCACAGTTCTAGGAGCAGGACTATCCATAGCCAGCTCCATTGATGTAGTATCTGCAGTACTAGAAAATAAATATGCAGATGTAAAACTAAAAATAGTAAAAGAAAGAATGTTAGCTGGAGATACACTATCTGATGCCATAAAGGAATCAGAGTTATTTCCACCTATGCTAGGGTCTATGATAAAAATCGGAGAAGAAGCTGGAGAACTAGACAACATACTAAGCAAAACAGCAGACTTCTACGACGAAGAGCTAGAAAGAGCAATAGAAGCCTTCACCACAATCCTAGATCCAATAATGCTAATAGTAATGGGAGTAGTAGTAGGATTTCTAATAATCTCCATACTTACCCCAATGTTCGAAATGTACAACGTAATGTAATAGTGTTAATCAATGGGTGGTAACCTTTGGGAGTTCGAGGAAGTACAAGCTAAGGTTAGACCTATACTTGTACCATCATGGTCTTAATCAGGTAAAAACTCATTAAAATAAAATAAATAATTAGGAGGTCATTTAAAATGATAAAAAGAGCAAACAACAAAAAGAAAAAAGGATTTACCCTAATAGAGCTAATCATAGTTCTAGCAGTAATGGCAATCATAGCATTAATAGCTATACCAAACTTCACAGCAGTAAGAGATAACTCTAAGGTTAAAGCAGACAAGCAAAGCTGTGAAACAATTGAAAGAACAGTATTAATGTTAGTTTCAGATGAATCCATAACTGGAAATGGAACAATAGTACTAACTCCAACAAAAACAGATTTACCAGTAGCCGATGGTGATATAAAAGGTTCTAATGGAAGAACTGCTAAAGTAATAGTAGAAGAAGCATTACAAGAAGTTAAGGCACCACAAGGAAAAGAGTGTACAGGTACAAAAACTGAATTAGTAGATACTAAAGCCAAAAATCCTACAACATATACAATAGTTATTAAAGATGGTTCAGTTGAAGTTGTAACAGGTGCAGTTAAAGCTGGAGAATAACAAAAATAATGTCATAGTGCATGAAAATAACTAAAACAAATCATCCAACATAAGTGTAAAGCAAATCTTTACACTTATGTTTCTAAAAATCAATAAAAATATTCTTTCAGTTAGGCAGTTGCATACTACTCATATCAATACTTTAACCGTGAAAGAACATAAAAAGCTAAAAACACTATAATTGGTGAAATTTTAATAAAACACAGATACATAAAAAATTAGCAAAACAAAGATGAAGATTTCACATCCCTTACATAAGAACTAAAACAGCAAAAGGTCTGCAAACCTTTGACACCACAATAACTAGTTAACTATTTCAATAGTTTTATATATAAATAGTTATATATTTTTATAGGTAAATAGTTTTATATAAAAAATTGTTTGTAGTTATATATTTACATAGAGATATAGGTTAATAGACTAATAGTTATATAGACCTATAGTTTCATATTTAAATAGGTATATAGATAAATGTTCAATTTAGGAATATTAAAGAAAATTTTAAAGTGCGCAATGTAATTTAATGAAGAAAAATAATTTAATCCGATGACTACCAGCTCTAATACCTCCATCTTCTTCGAATTGGAAGTGAAGAGCTACTACGTCCCTGGATAACGATTTCTAAAGCTTCGGAGAAGCTAAGAACTCTGTTAATCCTAATACCTCTATCTTCTTCAAAGCGGGAGTAAAGAGCCGATACGTCCATGGATAACAATTTCTAAGTATCGAAAATACTGATACTAAGAAATCTGTTTATTTCGAGATATTTCTCGGGTAATAAAGAAGATATATGAAATTTAATAGGAGTTATAAAAGAAAAACATTGAAATTGAAAGTTATCTAGGGAGCTAAGTTATTAGAACCTTAGTGTATATAAAATAGATATAAATATAATGATGATGAGCAATAAGCAAGGTGAAATTTATAAGTAATGGACAAGTCGAAATTATTATAATTAAAACAAAAATTCTTGTAATTAAATAAAAACTGATTTACATATTAAAGATTAATTGAACATAAAGGATTTGAGAAGAAGGGAGTGCTAATTTTGAGTTTGTTTAGCAAGTCTAAGGTAAATAAGAGTGAAGAGTTAAAGAATAAGGAAATTCAAGTAAATATAGATAATAGCACCTTATTAAATAAGGAAGGTTATCATAAAGGCATTGATGTTGAAAATTCTAAGAAGGAATCTATATGGAACAGGGATATAAGGTTACAAGATTTTAAGTTTAAAAAAATAAAAAAAGTTAATGATGATAAACCTGCTAAACCTAAGAGTATAAAACTTGTAAGTCTTGATATAGGATCCAAAGATATAAAAATAGTTGAGGGACAAGTTAAGAATGGAAAAATAAAGGTTTATAGCATGAGTAAAATAAAATCTCCAGAGGACATTATCCAAGATGGAGAACTTTACAACGAAGATTCCATTTTACTTAAATTAAAGGAGGAAATGAAAAGTTCAGGGATGAAATCTAAGAATATAGCTATGGTTTCTTCCTCATCTACAATTATAAGTAGAGAGCTTATAGTTCCTTATGTGGAGAATAGTGAAGAATTAAGAACTTTAGTTAATTATGAAATAGAGCAATTTTTAGCTATAAATTTAAATAATTATGTAATTCAATTTATGAGTTTGGAAGAAGTTATAGTGGATAGTGTTAGGAAACAAAAAATATTTACTATTATATATCCAAAGAATCTTATTGATTCCTATAGAAACTTAGTTGAAAAGCTACTTGTAAATCCATATTCCTTAGATATAACAAATAACTCCATAAGAAAGCTTAGTAGTATTGCAGAGATATACAATGTGGATTTAATAAAGAAAGAAGAATCTGTATTGTATTTAGACTTAGGTCATAAAAATATAAACTTATCTATAGTTAATAATAACAAATTAGAGTTTATAAGAGTTATACCAATTGGTGGAATAGAGATAGATAAGTTTATTGTTGATTTAAATGGAATATCCATGGAGGAAGCAGAGGAAGTAAAGAAGACTCAGGTTGAAGTAGGAAAGCATAGAAAAGAAAATGAACTTAATGACGGAGTGGTAGAAGTTATAGAAGGCTGGCTAGATGATTTAAACAGAATAATACAGTTCTATACTAATAAAAGTAATGGGAAAAAGATTAATCATATATATTTATACGGTGGAACTTCCAAGCTGAAGGGAATAGATGAATATATAGCCTTAAAGACTGGGATAGAAACTACAAAAATCATTACAGTTAACAATATAGAATTTGATAGAAATATAAATACAACAACTATTGAAGAATATGTTAATGCATTAGGTGCATTAATAAGATTGTAGGTGAGATTATGAATGATTTGAATTTTTTTTATGTGGATACAAATAAAGAAAGTGATGCAGAAGTAAAGAAAGCCATTTTTAGTGCGGCAGCTATAGTTGGTGTAGGTATTATAGGAACATTAGCATTTAATGCCTTTGGAATTTATAGAGCTGAAAGTTCAGTAAGCAATCTTAATAATAAAATCAATGAAGAAGCTTTTGTAGAAAGTTATAAAGAAAGCTTAGCTGCAGCTACAGAGAAAGAAACCTTTTCTACCTATAACAGTAAGCTAAATGAAATCTTCCATGGCATAACTGATAGAAATAAATTGAGTCCTGAGTTTATAGAGGAGATAAACTATACCCNNAAGAAGTGTATTTTAAGTCTATGAATTTTGCAGCAGGTTCTATAGAAATAAACGCTACAGCTACAAATAGAGAGGCTATTGCTGAGTTCCAACATAATATTAATAATATTGAATTCATAGAAGAATCTCATATAGGTGGTATAGTGTCAGATTTAGGTGAAGGAGAAAAAGAGGTCTTTACCTTTACTATGACCTGTAAACTAAAGGAGGCGTACTATAATGAAAGTAAGTAAAAGAGAAAAATTTTTATTAGGAGTATTAGTCCTCGTAATAATATGTGCAGGATACTATAAGCTAGTTTATGAAAAGCAATATGCTAAATTTCAAGAAGTTAAACAGCAAGAATCAGAGTTAAATAAGAAATATAATGAGATGCTTACCAATATAAATACTATTACAAAGAATAAAAGTGATATAAAGATTTTGAAGGATAGTATAGGTTCAAAATCTATGCTTTTATATCCTGAAATGTATCAAGATAGAATAATCATAGAGCTAAACAAACTGCTAAATGAAGCTGGAATCAAGGGAAGCTTAACTTTTTCTGAGGTTACAATATCTCCAATAGAAGCTTATTTTTCTGAAGTAGCAGAAGCTAAGGCAAAACCATCCCTAGAGCAGGTAGTGGAAGAATCAAATAAAGAAAAGACCAAGGAAGATGTAGAAGGAAAACTTGAGGAAACTAAAGAGCTTGGAGAAGAACAAGCTGATAAAAGAGATGAAGGAGAATCAAAGGAAACTAAGGTAGAGCAGATGAAGGTATCTGTATCCTTTAATGGTACCTATAAAAATGTTACTAAGTTTGTAAAGATAGTATCAGAATATGAAAGACTTTTAGCTATGCCAAATATAAACATTACTGCCTCAGGAAATGATGAAGTATCTGGAACCTTAGACTTAGAATTTTACTCCATACCTAAAATCAATTCTTATGAAGATGCAAAATATTTAAAATGGCCTTTTGATGAGAAGTACGGAAAGGAAAATCCTTTTTTAGAGGGAAGTCAAAGTTTATTAGCATCAAGAACTAATGAGGAAAACAAGTATGCCATAGTTATGGCTTTAAAAGGTGTGAATTCAGATTTACCAAGCTTAACCTTAGGAAAGGAAGATGATTTAACTAGAGAAACTTATATATATAACGATGAAAATAAAAAGGTAGATGTGGAGATTGAGGTAAATAAAGAAGGTGGCAAGTACTATATTAAGTACAAGACAGAGAAAGCTAGCTATCCATCAGATTACAGCAAAAACGGCATAGAGTTAAAGAATGTGGATGAAGAAAATATAAATATTGGAATATATTCATCTAAACGTATAGGTATCGATGACAAGGGAGGAGCAAATATAAAAGTAATAAACAACACTAATAATAAGAAGGTTTCATTGACCATAATTGATGATGATAAAACTAATCCAAGGGTGCAAATTACACCAGAAGGAAAGGTGGAGTATGTTAACAAATAAAGTTACTAAACCTAGAAAAAGTAAAAAAGGCTTTACTCTTCTAGAGGTAATAATTAGCTTTGCTCTAATTTCAATTATTCTTATTCCCATAGCTAACATAGTACTGACTTCTGTTAAGATTAATAAAACTACAGAAAATAAACAACAAGCTAAGGCAGTACTTCAGGAAACTGTAGAAAATATTAAGGCTATAGATAGTTTATCTAGTGCTGTATCCACTCCTTTAACCAATGGAATTACTTTAAGTGAGACCACAGGGGAGGATAATAAATTAATATATTCCCTTAGTGGGAATGTAAATGGGTTTTCTATAGAAGGCTATATAAAAGAAAATTCTGTGGTAACTAATAATAAAGTTAGTGAAATGAAGGTTGATAGAACTATATATTTTTATGATGGATCCATATCAATATCAAATAGTAAGGGGATTATAGGAGAAGCTATAAAAAAATCCATAGATAATTCAGCGATACCTTCAGAGGAAGTTACTATAGAAATGAAAGAATCAGGGGAGATAAATGTTACTTATGGTAAAAGTATCATTGCTATCCCAAAACCAGAAGATAATGCATTACTGATATGCTTAAATGAGGATAGTGATAAGAAATTAAATTTAAGTGTAGAAAATAACAGCAAAGCAGAAAAATTAAAAATTTATCTATATAATGGGGAAAAAGTATCTGAAAGGCAAGATGTTATAATATCTAAATTTAATGGCCAAGTAGAGTTAATAGAAGGGGTTAAGGATAGTGAGGATATTATTAATGAAAAATTGTACTTTGTAGAACTAACAGCTGATAAAAATGGGGAAGTAGTAGAAACTATGAATTTAGAGCTACTTAAATAGCATAAGTAATTAAAAAGGGGTTTTAATAGAGTTATTAAATTAAGAGGAGGGAGAAGATGAGAAAAAGAAAGACTAAAGGTTCATCTATGTTACTTGTAATAGCTGTATTTGGTATATTAGCTACTTTGGCACTGGCTATGCTAGGGGCTACCTATGCAAACTATAAGCTAAGAGTAGAAGAGAACAATAGGGTTAAAAATCTTTATTCTGCTGAATCTGGAATTGATAAGGCTTATGCTAAAATGACTGAAGTGATAGAGATAGCTATAGAAGAAGGAATAAAAGAAGGTAATACTAAAAATACAATAAAGGAACAAAATGTAACTTTTAAAGAGGTTTATAACAAGTATTTAGGTGATAATCTTGAGAGTTATGTATCTGGAGAATATGTAATAAATAATAATAAAGCAGTGGTGAAGTGCGAATTAAAGGCCCTTGCTAAGGAAAATGAGTCTTCAGACTATAAAATTGTTAAGATAACTTCTAACTATATAGATGCTAAAGGCAAAGAAAGAATAGTAAATGTCTCTTATAATTTAGCTACACCAGAAGACTATAGAGTTCTTGATAAAGCAGATGGAAAAACTTCTAAATTAATAAATTATACTTTAGCAGCAGATGGAAACTTAACTATTGCTACTGATTCATCCCATGTTAAGGATGGTAATCTTGAAATAGACGGAAACCTTTGGATTCAAGGTTTAAGAAGCAAAGACATGGCTAAAGCTCCAACCATAGATAAGTATAAGGGCGGAATTGAGATAAATAATACTGATACGGAATTTAACGGACAAGTTAATACAGCTGCTAATATTACCGTAGACAAAAGTAAGGTAATTATTAAGCCTATAGCTTTAAAAGATAAAGAAACTGATAATAAGGTTTATGCAGAAAATATATTCTTAGGAAACTTAGCACAAGGTGATGTGGAAGGTGGAATAGATGTAGATTGCAGTAAGGCAGATTTATATCTAGCTAATGATTTAGTTATAGGAGCTAGTGATGCAAAAATTAATATAAAAAATCTTTATGGCTTTAATGACTTAAATATTGATTCACCTACAGAGAATGGAGAAGTCGTAAGGGGTTCTAGCTCCATTATTATTAATTCTATGAAGTGGCCAAGTAATAAAGGTAAGGTGACAGTTAGTGACAGTGCATATTTAATGGGTTCTGCTTATATAAAGACTCATAATGAGCCTTATCAGACAGGAGAGTCTGTAGCCTTAAAGGGTAATTATAAGGCTTATACTAAGGACTTTCAAGGAAACTATAGTGATGACCAATATGAGTATTTAGACCCATTAGTGCTTATAACTAAAAATGCAGCAGGAAAACCTTTAAATGTAGTGGATAAAGCAGAGCACTTTGTAGATTATAGTAATTCTGAAGATGCAGAGATAAGAGCAATGGGAATATCATTGCCACAGAAAACTTATACTGCTGGAGCATATATTTCAGGAGAAAAAGTCCATGGAAATTCAGTGAGTATTAATACCAAAGAGGTTGATGCAGTAAAAAAGATGAAGGAAAGTTTTGTACAAGCCNNAATGAAGAGTATGATGTAAACAAATTTCCAGAGGGTAAGGCTATTTATACTGTAGAAAACCAAATAAATTGGGATGGTGTATCCTCATTAATTGCAGATAGAGGTAATATCATTGAGTTAGAAAATATGGTAATTATCTTAAATGATGATGAAAATAGAGATATTGAAATTAACAATAATAAAATCATATTAAGACATGAAAGTAAGGCAGCTGCTTATAATAAGGAATTTAATAGGGATGCAACTAAGGATATAACCTATATAGTAGTAACAAAGGGCAATGTAAATTACACTGCAACTAAGGATTATAAAGGTGCTATTATATCCCTAAAAGATATAAATATAAAGAATTCTAAGGGCATAATAGGAACTGCAAAATTATCAGAAGAGGATCTAAAGGATAAGAAGAATAAAGGTGTATTNNTAAAAACTTAGTAACAGAGAAAATTATACTAGCTACAGATTTGATTACAAAGGAAAAGTGGACACTAGAAAAATAAGTTATAGAGGTAGTGGGATGATGATTTTAAATAGAAAGAAAGAAGGGGTAACCTTAATAGAACTAGTAATAGCATTAGGGCTCCTATCTATAGTTACTTTATTCATATTCTCCTTTTTCTTTTCTAATGAAAGAAAGCTAGAGGCGATAAACACTAGATCTGACCTTCAATATGAAGCTAAGGTGATTTTAGATACTATATCTAAATATGCCATGGCAGCTACTAAATGTGAAGTAGGTAAAGAACTTGATGGTACTGTAAAAGCCATAACATTCTCAAGGGTTGAAGATGATGGTACAGTAACTAATGAAGGAGTTAAATTTATCTTTGAAGAAAGTAATATTTATCTATCTACAAAAGAAGATGGAAAAAGGTTGATAGGTTCACATTTACAGCATATAGAAGCTTCAGATGATACCATAAAGAGTATAGAAATTAAATTATCATTAAAAGAAGAGGATATAGATTATTCAGTAAAAGAAAGTTTTTTATTTAGAAATAGTCATAAGAAGTAATGATTTAAACTTCATTGGGAATAAAGTTCCCTCTAAAGCAAGGAAGTCTGTTAACAACCTACTAATGGTGATGGAGGTGGATAAAATGAAAAAAAGAATCAGTTACAAAGCTATATTGTGCATAGGACTTATTCTCTGTATGACAGTTACCCTAGTAATGACTTCTGCAACAAATGCCAGTGCTGAAGTAGCAACAAAACCTGCCTTTGATGTAAAGATAAATTCAGTATCCCCTGAATTCCCTAAGGTAGGAGAAGATATTACGGTAAGTGGAGAAATAGTTCCTAAAGAATTTGAATCAGAGGTTCCAGCCAAGGAAATTGTATTAGTACTAGATGTATCTGGGAGTATGAAAGATGCTATTAATGTGGAATGTACTAATGAAAGGCTTAGGTATTGTACAGTACATGGTAGAGCCCATTGTGAAGATACTCCTTGTAGATTAGAATGGCGTTGGCATTATAAATATGGATGGTTATTGTTTTGTGAAGAACACGGAGGATGGAGCGATAGCTATAATGAGGATTGTGATAATAGAGACCACCATTGGGTAGAGGACTATTGTGGAGACCATGATAAAATTGGATCACATACTACAAAATCAACAAAGATAGAAGAACTAAAAAAGGCAGCTAAAAATTTTGTAGATAAGATGAAGGGTGTACCTAACTTAAAGATTAGTATAGTNNATACTCTACAGAAGCAATTATAAATCCTAATGGTAAAAATGGTAATAAATATGTGTCAGATGTTGACAACAAGAATAAACATAGTATACCTAATTATATTTCTATTGGTGATAATTTTATAAATATAGATGATAAAAACCTTCCATCTATGATAGATAAGCTAGAAGCTTTGGGGGGAACTAATACTGGGGAAGGCTTAAGAAAAGCTCAATATATGCTTGAAAATGGAAACCCTAATGCTAATAAAACTATAGTTTTGATGTCCGATGGATTACCAACATTTTATTCAGTGAAGTCAAGAAATAAAGAAAACTATACAATTATAGATAAAGAAAATCCAAATTTCGCTGGAAGTGGAAGTAACGTAACTGAGGAGACTGTTTCCTATGCCACTACCATTGGAGAAATTGTAAAAGAAACAGCAAACAATGTATTTTCTATTGGGTATGACTTAGGAGATGAAAATAGTACAAGTAATAAAACGTTAAAAAGTATCCATGAATCTATGGGGGGAGTAGGTAAAAACTTTTTTGCATCTAATGATGGAGCCATAGATAATGTATTCCAACAGATAGCTACAGAAATATTATCTACTTATGCTATTAATAATGTAAAAATGGAACTGAATCTTAAATCAGGATTTTCTCTAAGTGTTGGAGGAAATAATGTAGACATTGATAATATATTATATAAAACTGATGGTGAGATTAAAAATGGCAAGGTGACCTATAAAGCAGACCCTGTACATTTTAAATTTATAATTAAAAGTGAAGTAGCAGGACAGCATGAACTCTTTAATGGGTCTACAGTGAGTTTCCCTTGGAAGAACGAGAACATAACTGCTCCAGTACCTAGCATAAATGTCAACATAGATAAAAATGAATTGCCTAATATTACAGCTAGGCTAACAAGTCCAGCTGAAGTACAGGCTTATTCAGGAGATGAAATAAAGGTAACCTATGATGTAATAGGAGAAGATTTTACCTATAAAGATAGTAGCAGTAATATGAGGGGAAAAGATATAGCTATAGTATTAGATGTATCAAAGTCTATGCTAAAAGGTGGAAAATTAGATGAGATAAAAACTGCTTTGATAGATTCATTAATTAACAACAGTGGCTTATCGGGTGATAATGTAAACTTTAGTTTAATAACTTTTAATAATAAATATGAAGTACATTCTGAGCTAACTAATAATCGAAATGAAATGATAAAAATGATTCAAGCTATAGATATTGAAGATAATGGAAAAGAGGATAACAATGCAAGGCAGATAGGCGATGCTATGGTAAAGGCAAAGGAAATACTTGATGCTAAAAATGATAATGCAGATAAATATATGGTGTTAATTGCATCAGATCATTTAAACTACAATAATCAAAAGCTTCCTAATTTAGATGATGAAAAGTATAATATCATGAGCTTAAATTTAAAAAAGGGAAATAAATGTTTAGATCAATTGCATAAAGAAATGGGGGAAACTCTAGAAAATTATTTTATAAGTGAAGATAAAAGCGGTGATGATATAAAGAATCCTTTAATGGGTGACTTGGCTGATAGAATAATTTCTCAAGGTAGATATAATGATTATGTAATTCCAACAGAATTTAGACTAAACTTAGGCGATAATTTTACCATGGTTTCTAGTGCTAAATCCTTAAAAGATGGAATAGCAACAATTGAAGGACCACAGGTTAAATATATAAGTAAAGGTGATGGAAAATACCAAGCTGAAAGTAAAGCTTATAAAGTGAGTTTTACAATAAAACCTAACCAGGATAAAAACGGAATGCTATCCTTTGGAGATAATAATGTAATAGTCTATAATAACTTACTTAAAGAAGAGGTTACAAAGGGGATACAAACTCCTAAAGTAAATATAATATCTCCAGTAAAAGACTTAGTCCATGGATTAGATAATGGCCTTACAAGTGGTGGATATAGTGTAACAGAAGGAGAGGTACGTATAGCTAATGATATGAAGGTTAATATAGCATCCGTAGCTACTATATCATCTAGCAATGTCAATGTGGAGCTTAGAATAAATAAGGATATAGATTTACAGGATTTAAGTAAGATAAAGATTTATACTATTAAAGATGGAAATTTAATTGAAATAGATTGTGATATAACCAGTATTGGTGAGAATGAAACACAAAATTGTTATAATATTAAACTACCATCAGATATAAAGGGAGAAACCCAGGTAGTGGTAAGATATCAGTGTAAGATGCCAAATGATACTTTCGGTGAAAAAAATGGTTCTTATGAAAATAATATTTTATTTAATAAGGAAGAGAAAACCTTTAGACTTAAAAGAGAAGCTTTACCTGATTTATTTTAAAGTTTTTAGTATAAATATGCATTATCTCACTATAATTAATTAATAAATTATAGTGAGATAATGGAAAAATTCTCACTAATAATGTATAATTATTATATAAGTCGATAAATTTCTACAAAATTTAGAAAATAGGTTAAAAGTTTTCCTTGACAAACATACTTATTTTAAATAAAATAGGTGTAATCAATTAATAAATTATGAATAAATAACTCATATATCCCTTGAATATGGCAAGGAGTTTCTACCGGAAACCGATAAATTTCTGACTATGAGTAAAAGTAATCATGTTGAATATTTCGTTGAATTTATAGACATGCTTAATTTTACTTGTATTTACGTAATATGAACTCTAAAGAAGTTATATTATGGGCGGAAAGTAAATTTTAGGCATGTTTTTGTTTATGTTTTAATTGAATTTAAAATATAACCAAAAACTATGTTAGAGAATTTATACGATGATTTTAATTGATTACAGATTATAAGTATAACTAAAGTTAATTATAAAGAAAATAATATAGAAGGAGAGGATTTAAATTATGGCAAAGATATTAAAACAAGGATACACTTTTGATGACGTATTATTAGTTCCAAATAAATCTGAAGTTTTACCAAAGGATGTTAGCTTTAAAACAAACTTAACTAAAACTATAAAACTTAACCTACCATTAATAAGTGCTGGAATGGATACAGTAACTGAAAGTAAGATGGCAATAGCTATGGCCCGTGAAGGCGGAATTGGAATTATCCATAAGAATATGTCTATAGAAGCTCAAGCAAGTGAAGTAGATACAGTTAAAAGACAAGAAAATGGAGTAATTGTAAATCCATTCTCCATAGGAAAAGATAATGTTATACAAGATGCATTAAACATAATGTCTAGATATAGAATATCTGGAGTGCCAGTAACTGAAAATGGCAAACTAGTTGGTATCATTACTAATAGAGATATAGTATTTGAAACTGATTTTAGTAAAAAAGTAAGTGAAGTGATGACTAGTGAGAATCTAGTTACCTCAAAAGAGGGAACAAGTATTGAAGAAGCTAAGGCAATACTTGCAAAACATAAAATCGAGAAACTACCTTTAGTAGATAAAGATTTTAATCTTAAAGGGTTAATTACAATAAAAGATATAGAAAAAGCTGTGAAATTCCCTAATGCTGCAAAGGATGCTTCAGGAAGATTACTTTGTGGAGCTGCAGTAGGAGTTACAAAGGATATGATGATAAGAGTTGATGCCTTAGTTAAAGCTCATGTAGATGTTATAACTATAGATACAGCTCATGGACACTCTAAAGGTGTTATAGATGCAGTAAGACAAGTTAAAGAAAAATATCCTGAACTTCAAGTTATAGCAGGTAATATTGCAACAGCAGAAGGAACAAGAGCTTTAATTGATGCTGGAGCAGATTGTGTTAAAGTGGGTATAGGACCTGGATCTATCTGTACTACAAGAGTAGTTGCAGGTGTTGGAGTTCCTCAACTTACAGCAGTTATGGACTGTGTTGAAGAGGCTGAAAAATCAGGAGTTCCAGTTATAGCTGATGGAGGAATAAAATACTCAGGCGATATCGTTAAGGCACTAGCTGCTGGAGCTAAAGTTTGTATGATGGGTTCAATGTTTGCAGGTTGCGCCGAAGCACCTGGTGAAATAGAAATATATCAAGGTAGAAGTTACAAGGTATATAGAGGAATGGGTTCTTTAGGAGCTATGGCAAACGGAAGTAAGGATAGATACTTCCAAGAAGATAACAAGAAATTAGTACCAGAAGGTGTTGAAGGAAGACTTCCATTTAAGGGTAGCGTAGTAGATACTATATACCAACTAATAGGTGGTATTCGCTCAGGAATGGGATATTTAGGAGCACCTACACTAAATGATTTATATGAAACTGCAAACTTCGTAGTTCAAACTTCAGCTGGATTTAGAGAAAGTCATCCACATGATATAGTAATTACTAAGGAAGCTCCAAATTATAGTGTAAATCAATAATCTAAAAAGGAGAGCTTAATTTATGGATAGAGAATTAGTATTAGTTGTTGACTTTGGTGGTCAATATAATCAATTAATAGCAAGAAGAGTAAGAGAGCATGGAGTATATTGTGAGATAATCCCATATAGTACTTCTGTTGAAAAAATAAAAGAATTAGATCCAAAGGGAATAATATTTACTGGTGGACCTAACAGTGTTTACGGAGAAGGCGCTCCAAGAGTAGATAAGGAATTATTTGAATTAAATATACCTATTCTAGGGATCTGCTATGGTGCTCAGCTTATGTCCCATGTTTTAGGTGGAGTTGTTAAGACTGCTACTGTTAGAGAATATGGAAAGACAGATGTTAACTTAAGTACAGACAATAAGTTATTTGATGGAATTAAGGAAAAACAATGCTGGATGAGTCACACTGACTTTATAGAAAGTGCACCACAAGGCTTTGAAATCATAGGTCATACAAATGAGTGTCCTATAGCTGCAATGGCAAATGAAGAAAGAAAACTTTATGGAGTTCAATTCCATCCAGAAGTTCAACATACTTTATTTGGAACAGAAATGCTTAAAAACTTCCTATACAATGTATGTGAAGTTAAGGGAGACTGGTCTATGTCTGCCTTTGCAGAAGAAAAGATTGCACAAATTAAAGAATTAGTTGGAGATAGAAAAGTACTTTGCGCTCTATCAGGTGGAGTTGATTCATCTGTTGCAGCAGTACTTGTTCATAAAGCAATAGGTAAAAACCTAACTTGCGTATTTGTAGACCATGGTCTACTTAGAAAAGATGAGGGAGACCAAGTTGAGAAGATATTCAGAGAAGGTTTTGATATGAACCTTATAAGAGTAAATGCTCAAGAAAGATTCCTTGGAAAACTTAAAGGTGTTTCTGATCCAGAGAGAAAAAGAAAAATCATTGGAGAAGAATTCATCAGAGTTTTTGAAGAAGAGTCAAATAAACTTGGTAAAATGGACTTCTTAGTACAAGGTACTATTTATGCTGACGTTGTAGAAAGTGGAACTAATTCATCAGCTACAATTAAGAGCCACCACAACGTAGGAGGACTTCCAGAGGACATAGAATTTGAACTAATAGAGCCATTAAGAGAATTATTTAAAGATGAAGTAAGAGCTGTAGGAGAGGAAATTGGAATTCCACACCACTTAGTATGGAGACAGCCATTTCCAGGACCAGGACTTGCAATAAGAGTACTTGGTGAAATTACAGAAGAGAAGCTACACATAGTAAGAGAAGCAGATGCTATATTTAGAGAAGAGGTTGCTAATGCAGGCCTTGAAAGTGAAATCTGGCAGTACTTCGCTTGCTTACCAAATATAAGATCAGTAGGAGTTATGGGGGATGAAAGAACCTATAGCCATACAGTAGCCTTAAGAGGAGTTACATCTTCTGATGGAATGACATCAGACTGGGCAAGAATCCCTTATGATGTACTTGATAAGGTATCTAGAAGGATTGTTAATGAAGTTAATGGAGTAAACAGAATTGTTTATGATATCACTTCAAAACCACCTTCAACTATAGAGTGGGAGTAACATATATTCTAATAGATTCAGATATTACTCTATCAATTGCTGGGTAGAGTAATATCTCTTAAACCCTAATGTATTTATACATGTTAACATGTTTAAATAAATCACACCCAAGAAAGCAGTCATGAGTTTCTATATAATTTAGAAATTTCATGACTACTTTTTTATTTATTATTAATAGGCAACGTAAATATTAAGTAATAGCTTATAGTTTTAAATAAAATAAAACAGTAAAAATATTTGTTGAATTCATATGAAGATTTATCTATTAAAATGGTACCATTCTCTTTACAAAAGAATAACATGATATTGTAAAGGAGATGATTAAAAATGAACTTAGAAGTACATGATTATGACAGAGATTCCCNNGTGATGAATGTAGAAAGTATATGTACTGTCACGTTATGTTAATAATGAGAGATGGAACTATGATGGATGGAATTATTGAAAATGTGGATCCGGAGCGTGTTACCATGTTGATGGGTGAGGACGTAATGGAGCAAGATGGTGATGATCAATATGGTCAACCTCGACAATTTGGCTCTCATGGTCGTCCTAGAAGAAAATTCAGACGTTTCAGACGTAGACATTTTCCATTTAGAGACTTATCTAGATTATTCTTATTTTTCACTCCATTTCCATTCTAAAATACTTAATAAACAGATGAACAGCTAGTGTGGCTTCTTATAATTAAATGAAGATAATATTTAAAAGTGAGCTTGAATAAAATCACTCAAAAGAAAGTAGTTATGAATTTATGTAAAGTCTAGAAATTCATAACTACTTTTCGTTATTTATTATAAAAGTAAAATATTACAATATTTTACTGATAGAGTAAATTATGTTATAATGATATAAATATAAAAAAATAAAGCTATACATATTTACTGGACATGAGTAAAATATATAGTTTTATTTTTTTATGTAATTAAAATTATAAGTTGGAGGTGTTGAATAGTATGAACTTATTTAAATATGAGTTCAAAAGAGCATTAAAAAAACCAATAACATTTTTATTGATTGCATTGATTATCTTTCTTGGCGTAAATGTATATACAGAAATGAGCTTTTTTAACTCAAAAATAAAATACAATAGAGAAATTCCAGTATCCTATGATCTGGTTGGTGGTAGTACTAGAATCCACGCAGAAGAGAATAAAGAACATGCTTTAAGGGAACAAAGGTATGATGAAGTTAAAATGTGGGAAAATTTAATTGAATATGCAGAAAATGCAGTAGATAGTTATGAGAAAGGCAATTATAAAGAAGCTTATAAAAATGATTTAATAGTTTATATGATACACACGAGATTATTTTGTTCCATAAAGGAAGAAGAGCTTTTAAAGACCAATATTATTGATATATGGAATGAACTATTACCTGAAATTGAATATGATACCTTTAAAAGTTCAAATTCAGAAACTAACCTCACAGCTGATGAAATTAAAAGTTATTGTGTAGAAATAAAATATAGATATGAATTTTTTAATAAAGATATTAGATATATTGACAATTACTCCTTAAACAATGTGACTTTTATTTATAATATGATAGATAAAATTTTGCCTATTATAATATGTGTAGTTGTTGTTTTAATTAGTTTCAATTGTATTAGTGATGAATATAGATTAGGAATAACTAAAAATATATTAGCTCAGCCGTTTNNAATATTATATAACCATGGTACTAGCTAACTTCTTAGCTGTTTTCCTTATTGTAGTAGTAACAACTTTAATATTGAGTTTATTTGTAGGAGCTATATCAGACTTTCGTTCCTTTGATACACCAATTTTAACACATAACAATCAATGGAATGCTTTGAGTATAAAAGGCATGGATCTAAAAGAAGCATATAATGTTACCTTACAAAAGGCCTATTTAGGACCTGTGGAGATTAGCCATAATGATTTAGGAAAGAACCTATTTAATAGTGTAGCTTTTATAAGTTTTAGAAGATTTTTAATACAAGCTTTATCATTGTTTTTTGTGTATACTTTCTTATTTACAACTATTTCTGTATTTGTATCTTCAATATTCAAGGATAAAATAAAATCATTAATAGTATTAATAGTTATTAATACCATAGGATATATAAGCTCATATTTTTATCCAAGCGTCTTTAATATATTTAGCATGGGTAATGCAACAAAAATAATAACGGGAAGCATTAATTTCACATTACTAGGAAGTTTCATTGTGTTATTCATAGGTATATTTATTTCTATATTAATCAGTACAAGTTATCTTAAAAGAAAAGATATAACTGGTTAGGGAGGCGATTAAATGATTAAAGCAATAAAATTTGAGTTGAGGAAAAACATTAAATCAAAAAAAAATAAACTATTATGCCTAGGGTTTATAATATATGTAATAGTTTTCAGTATATCTTTAGTTTACAAGGAGAAGGAATATGATAAAAATCAACATACTGTATGCGAATATAATTTGATAGAATATGGAAGTATTATAGGCTATAATACAATGCTGCTAAAAGATGTAGATGATTCTAGTGAATTATATAAAAAGATACAGAAAGAGAGTAATTTTTATCAATCTCAACATAGCAGTGATATGATTATAAATCGTGTCTTTTCTAAAAAAATAAAAGGATATAAGAGTTTATTAGAAGATGAAGTTAATTTCACTAAAGCTCTTAAAATTAAATATGCTAGTATGAAAGAAGCATTTGAAAATGGAGTTATTGATGATGAATACTTAGAAAGGAGGGGTTTATCTATTAATCAAGTAGAGCGTGACATAGAATATATGGATAATTTACTCCAGTCTAAAACCTCAATTATCATCAATCCATACACACTTAATGGAGCTAATTTTTTAAAGAATTTTTTTACTGGATCTAATCTAATCATAATTTTAATATTCATCTTACTATTTACCATAGATTCCTATGCTCTTGAATTAAGAGAAGACAGTTATAAAACCCTTTATACATCCCCAATAAAGAGAAAATCAATATTGCTATCTAAAATATTAGCATCATATACCTTAGTTTGTTTTATCCTGCTAATGGTACTAGCAATTGCATTTATGGTAATTTCTTTTATATTTGGTTGGGGTAAATTACTATATCCATTATCTATAAATGAAGGGGTAACTAATTTAAATCCTATAATTACAAATATGAATCAAGGCTTTATTCAATTATATAAATTGATAATAGTTGATTTTATTAATTTTATGGTTTTAGTATTATTTGTTATTGTATTTAGTACTTCATTATCAGTAAGAACTAACAGTGAAATGCTAAGTTTTGGAGTACTCCTTACTATTATAATGTTATCATATATAACACACTCAATAGACGCCTTTATGAATGCAAATAGATTATTTAATCCTATATACTATATTTTCTATGAAGACCTAATGTCATCACAGTTAAAGGTAAATCATTCATATGGGATATTACTACAACTTTTACTTTCAACTTTAATAATAGTAATAACCACATTTAAGTTTAAAAATAAAGATTTAGTTGGAATTAGAGGGGAGTAAGATAATGAATAAAAAAGTGTTAGTTGTATTTACTATTATAGTATTTGTTCTTTGTCTAGTAGGCTGTAATAAAGAAAATAAAGGTGAAGATCAAGTTGATAAAACAGATGATAATAATCACTATGTTTCCTATGAAAATATAGAACTTGACCAACTAAAAAGGCCTGAAATAGGAGAAACAATAGCTATTATTAAGACTAATTATGGAGAAATAAGATTACGATTATTTGAAGATATCGCGCCTAAGGTNNAGCAAAAGAAGGGTTTTATTCAGGGCATGCTTTTACTACAATGGGGGTAGTATCTGCTGGTATAGGTAAGATAGGAGAACCAGATTATGAAGGTAAAAGTATATATGAAGATGGATTTGATATTGAAATAGATGATGATTATGCTATGCTCTATGGAAGTGTAGTTATACCAAGGAGGATAAAGGTCGATGGAAAAAATTTCAGTAATTTCTGTATAATTGATAAAAATTTCTTAACCGATGAGGAAAAGAGCAATCTAAGCGGTTATGGATTTCCAGAAAAAATAACAGAGGCATTTGAAAAAATCGGTGGGAATGTAGTTAACAAGGATGAAATTACTGTATTTGGACAGGTGTTTTATGGAATGGATACTATTGAAAAAATGCGTGAAGTTAAAATAGGAGCTATGGGTGAGCCCCTTGATATAGTAGAAATTGAAAGTATAGAATTAAAAGAATATGAAGGGGATATATAATATAGGAGGTGCCCTATGAGTAATCATTTAGTTGAAGTTAATAATATAAATAAGACCTTTGGAAGAAAAAAAGTCTTAGATAATGTATCTTTTTTTATTGATAACAATGAAATAGTCGGCTTTGTAGGCCCTAATGGGGCTGGTAAGTCTACAACTATGAAATGTATAGCAAGTCTTATTTTCCCGGATCAGGGTTCAGTAACGGTATCTGGATATGATGTAAAAAGAGAAAGAGAATTAGCTCTTAGTCAAATGGCTTCCTTAATAGAATCACCAGGTTTGTATTTAGATATAAGTGGCAGAGAAAATATTAAGTTATTTGCCAGTTTAAGAAATATAAAAGAAGAAAGAGTAAAAGAAGTATGTGAATTTACAGGATTAAAAGAGGATTTGAATAGGAACGTTAATGGATATTCAATGGGAATGAAACAAAGACTGGCTCTAGGTATTGCACTTTTAAGTAAGCCTAAATTTTTAATTCTAGATGAACCAACAAATGGATTAGATCCAACGGGAGTTATTCTTTTGAGAAATACCTTATTAGAACTAGTTAAAAATGAAGATATCTCTATTTTGTTTTCATCTCATCAATTAGGTGAAGTTGAAAAGTTAGCTGATAGGCTTATTTGTATTAATCAAGGGAAAATAATTGAAACGCCTATGAACATTTTAGAAAAACAAAAATACTTAATTAAAGTAGATGATATTGATAAAGCAGTTAAAGTATTAAATAATGAATTAAAAGAATTGAGTTTCGAAAAACTTGGAAAAGATACACTTATTTTTGAACTAGTTGAAGAAGAATTAATATCTAAAATTCTAAAAGTTATTTTAGACTATGGTATAAATATTATAGATATTACAAAGGAAAAGCAGGATATAGAAACGGTTTATAAAGATATATATAAAGCATAGTAATTAGTACAAAAGGTAAAGAAATAAATTTAACAGAAGTAAACGCTATAAGAATAAGAGGTGGATTTCCACCTCTTATTTATTTGTATCTAAGAAAATAATATAAGATTTTAGAATTTAAACTCCATTCTCTAGGAATAATAAACCTAATGTCATGGAAATGGAGAGTGTTAGTGTGAAAAATTTTAAGGTAATGGTTTTAATAATACTAATCACTTCTTTTATAGGTAATTCACCTATAGAGGCTTTAGCATTACAAAATAATAAGACAAAAGATGATGACAAGAGAATAGTTGAAATATGTAATAAAGTAAGAACTACTCCTGTGGATGAGGAAGAATTATTAGAGTTAACAAGAGAAGGATTAAGCAAAGAGGATGCTGAGTTTTATATAAGACTTGATGAGATAGTGAGAAGATTAGAAGAATGTGATGTGGAAGTAATATTAGATAATTCCATAGGAGATATAACTGATAGAGATTTTAGAAATAATAAGGATTACTATAGAAATCAAATACTAAAAGGAGATAAAGTAGCTTTAAAGAAAGCCTTTAAATCTCTAAAAAATATCTTTAGTGGAGAAGAATACACAGAAAAGGTAATTAATACTTTTAGTAATAAATCTGCCTATGAAATAATTTATCCTGATGGTTCGAAGATTACCTATAATACTAAAAACTCTCAAAGAGAGAATTTAAATAAAGAAGAAAGTACTAAAAAACCAGTTGTATCTAACGCTGGATATGAAGAAACTCTCATGGAAGAAGGAGTTTCATATGCCTATGGACAGGTGGAAACTAAAGAAGCAGAGTGGTCCTTTGAATCAGAATTATCCTATTCTAAGGTACATCTATATACAGAATTTTTACTAGGCAGGGATAAGATATCAAAGATTAACTACGCTAGAGGTGGTCAGTCTTCCTATGGAGTAGTTAATATTGCCAATAGCACTGGAGCCACTATTTCTAGAACCAATAGCGGAGGTAAAGATATACCCGCAGAAGCAAGAAATGAAGTCATATTTAACGTAACTGGTTCCTTTGGAGCTTCCTTTTTAATCTTGTCCATAGGAGCAAATCCAGGATATAACTGGACTCAATATATAATATTTAGACTTTATGAAGTAGAAAAAATAGATGATAGATATGGCGCCTACTACAAATGGTACGCCGCTGCGTACAAGTGACAATGAGCGTCCTTACAAGCGAAGCGAGAAAAAATCTAAAGAGGAATTTTATATGAATATAAATAAGAAAATAGATAAAAGTACAGATAAAAAAGTACATAGGGAAAATAGAAGGGCGTTTATCATTTTTATTATAGGTTTATTGTTAATAACTACAGTTATAATTATTAAGAAAGAATCTTTAAAAGAAAGTATAGGGATAAAGAGTGATAATTTATATAAAAAAGATGAGGAGCCTTTAGAAATAAAATTAACAGATAAGATAACCTCTCTCCTAGTTAAAAATCTTAATATAAGTGAAGATAGAATATCCATTCTATCTGTATCAGATGTAGTAGATGTTAGTGTAGCTATGTTTATCTATGAAGATAAAGATAAAAGCTATGAGGGATTATGTGAAATAACTAATGTAGAAAATTCTTATAACCTCTTAGCGACTTCTATAAAAGAGGTAGATAAATATGCTCCTTTTACAGTTAACACCATGGAAACCAAGGGAAGTCTCACTGAGAATTACAAAATCCTTGGAGGAGTAATAAATGATCCAAATATAAAAAGTATAAATATTAATTTTAATAATAACACCATGACTAATATATTAATTGGAGAAGATAAATCATACTTTTATGTAACTGAAGAAAAGGAGCTAGAAATTTCAACTATAGAAGCACTGGATGATTCCTTTAAAATTTTTTATCAATGGCATAGCAAAGAAAAGGGAATATAAGATGAAGATAAACTTGATGAATATATTGAAATTCATCGAGTTTATTTGTTTTAATAATCCTTATTTTAACTGTGAAAGGAAGTTTGAAATAATTTACATAATATTGTATACTGACATAAGAGGATGGAGGATTAAAATGGAGATATTTTTACCTATAGTAATGTTCATTTTAGGAATTGGAGTAATAATAAAGGGTGGAGATATATTTGTAGACTCAGCTATGTGGATTGCTGAGGTAACAGGAATACCTAAAATTATTATAGGGGCAACTATCGTAAGTTTAGCAACGACTCTTCCAGAGTTTTTTGTAGCTTCAGTGGCCACTATTATGGGCTCTCCTGAGATTGCAGTGGGCAATGCTATAGGAGCAATAATTTGCAATACAGGAGTTGTTCTTGCTATTTCTATGATTGCAATGCCTGTAAAAGTAGAAAAAGAGAGGTTTATGCCAAGAGCTTTTATGATGATAATATCTATGGTCTTACTATTACTTTTCTCTACAGATGGGAATATTAATAAATTAGAAGGAATGATTCTATTAAGTTTATTTGTATACTATGTAAAGAAAAATATAAAGGCTGCTAAAAGAACTCTTGAAATTCCTGGTGATATTGCAATTTCTGAGGAAGAAATTAATTTTAAGAGAAGACTAAAAAAGAGAGAATTTGCAAAACATATAATTATATTTATAATAGGCGCAATACTTATAGGGTGTGGTGCAAGATTGTTAGTTGTAAATGCACAAATTATAGCAAGGTATTACGGGGTTACAGAAGGAATAATTAGTTTAACTATTTTGGCCTTAGGAACCTCATTACCAGAATTAGTTACAGTGTTAACTTCTATATATAAGAAAGAAAGTGGAGTTGCAGTTGGTAATGTTATTGGTGCAAATATACTTAATATAACTATGACAATAGCTAGTAGTAGTATTTTAGCAAAGGGTGGATTAATACTAAGGTCTAGAAATGTTTATATATTTAACACACCTTTTATAAACTTTAATCAAACTATACTTTTAGATATTCCGGTGGCTCTAGTATTGATGTTGCTTGTAATTTTACCTATATCAACTAATGGAAGATATTCTAAGAAGAATGGAATAATGCTTCTTAGCGTTTATATAGCATACATAAGTTTTTTAATTTTGATAATATAAGGCATCTTCAAAAAATNNACAGAACCCTTAGATAGTGCTAAATTGTTTTATAGGAGGCAATAAGAAATGAATAGTTCTATAAGTTTAAATATAAAAAACCTTCAAGAATCAGTTAATGAATCACATATAGAAAATTTAAAACCTATGATAATAGCAGCACACAACACTCTACATAACAGATGTGGTGCTGGAAATGATTTTTTAGGATGGCTTGACCTACCAACTAATTATGACAAAGATGAGTTTGAAAGAGTAAAGGTAGCAGCTAAAAAGATACAAGAAGGTTCAAAAGTTCTTATAGTAATTGGTATCGGTGGTTCATATCTTGGAGCTAGAGCTGTCATAGAAGCAATAACAGGACCCTTCTTTAATAATATGAGTGATGATAAGAGAAAAGTTCCAGCAGTATATTTTGCGGGAAATAATATAAGTTCTACTTATTTGTCTCAACTTATACAGCTAATAGAGGATAAGGATTTCTCTATAAATGTTATTTCAAAGTCTGGAACTACTACAGAGCCTGCCATAGCCTTTAGAATATTTAAAGAAATTATTGAGAAAAAGTACGGCAAGGAAGAAGCTAAAAATAGAATTTTTATAACAACAGATAAAGCAAAAGGAGCTCTTAAAAAATTAGCAGATATAGAAGGTTATGAAACCTTTGTAATTCCTGATGATATAGGAGGAAGATTTTCTGTTCTGACACCAGTAGGATTACTTCCAATTGCAGTAGCAGGAATAAATATAGATGAGTTATTACAGGGAGCAAGAAACGGAAGAGAAAACTTTAGTAGTGAAGATGTAGACAGAAATATTTGTTATAAATATGCTGCAGCAAGACATCTTTTATATGAAAGAGGAAAAACTACAGAAATTCTAGTAAACTATGAACCTTGTCTACAATACTTTGGAGAGTGGTTTAAGCAGCTTTATGGAGAAAGCCAAGGTAAGGATGGAAAAGGTATATTCCCTGCAGCCGTTAACTTTTCAACAGATCTTCACTCCATGGGCCAGTATATTCAAGATGGAATGAGAAATATATTTGAAACTGTAATAAATGTAGAAGAGCCACAAATAAATTTATCCATAAAAGAAGATGAAGAAAATGTAGATGGGCTTAATTTCTTAGCAGGAAAAACTATAGACTTTGTAAATAAAAGAGCTATGGAAGGAACAGCCCTTGCTCATGTAGAGGGTGGAGTTCCTAATATACTTATAAATATGAAAGCTTTAAATCCAGAAGCCATAGGAGAGCTTATATACTTCTTTGAAAAATCCTGCGCTATAGGAGGATATTTATTAGGAATAAATCCTTTTGATCAAGAAGGGGTAGAAGCCTATAAGAAAAACATGTTTGCACTACTTGGTAAGCCAGGTTATGAAGAACTTCAAAGGTCCTTAATAGAGAGGCTAGGTATTTAATTATGACTATTATAGTTGATGGTGATGGATGTGCAGGAAGAGGTATTATAGAAGAAGTAGCTAAGACTTATAAGGTTCCTCTAAAAATCTATTGTGATATACATCATGTTATAAATTTAGAATATGGTGAAGTTATAATAATGGATAGTGGCTTTCAAGCAGTGGATATGAAGGTTGCCAACGAAGCTAAAAGAGGAGATATCGTAGTAACTCAAGACTATGGAGTAGCAGCTATGGTCCTTGGTAAAAAGTCCTATGCCATAAGTCCAAGAGGATATATATTTTCTGAAAATAATATAGACAAATTACTCTTTGAAAGACATATAAGCGCCAAGGTAAGACGTGGCGGTGGAAAGACTGGAAAACATAAAAAAAGAAATGAAGATGACAATATAAGTCTTAGAGATAATTTAATAAAGCTTGTAGAAAGAAGTCTAAGAGAAGAATAGAAAAACATAAATTAAGAAAGCACTTGTAGAAATATAATTTACAAGTGTTTTTTTACAAAGATTTTGTCTAATGAATTATCATATATAAAGTCTGTGATAGGTTGTTACATAATATGTAAGTGTAGTATAATATAGCTATGTTATGTAAGAATATTATAATATTTTAATCTATTGGGAATGTATATATACATTCTAGGGGGAATATGTATGAATGAAATGATTATTGGTACAAGCCTATCAAGTCCACAAGAAAAGGGGACTGAAATTAAGATATATATAGAAAACGAAATGTCAGAAAATTTGTTATATAAGTTTATAATAAATTGTGATGGTGGTTGGGAAACCATTAGAGATTTCCATGAGGAGGATTTTGCCTATTGGACACCTAAGGAAGATGGCAAATATATGATAATGGTACAATCTAAAAAAAGAGATGGGAAAAAACCTATTGAGTTCACATCTAGAATGGATTTTATTATTGGGTCCGTTGAAGAAAAACTAATAAAAGATATTATCATTAGCAATAATGAAATAAAGTTAGGGGAAAAAATAGAAATTGATGTTTTGCCTAATAAATTACCTATCATGTGTAAGTATTGGATAAAAGAAGAATGCAAATGGAATTTAATAAGAGATTATTCCATGGACACTAGTTTAAGTTTTACTCCAAATCGTGAAGGAGACGTTGAGATTCTTATAGAGAGTAAAGAAGAAGGCTCAGTACATCAATTTGATGACTTTAAAAATATAACCTTTAAAGTATTACCTATGGATCAAATAAGAATTAACAATATAAAGTGCTTAACAGAAGATTTGATAGTAGGTAATGAATTAACCTTTGAGATTGATGCGCGCTTTGATGAAAATAGGGTTGTATTATACAAATTTATAAAGATTGATGAATATGGTAATATGCATGTAGTACAAGACTTTTCAAGTAAGAGGTTAGTCAGCTTCACAGAAATATTACCAGGTAAGTATAAGCTTTTATGTTTAGTGAAGGATATGTATTCCCACGAGAAGTTTGATGATAGGGGAATAATACATTATAGTGTAGATAAATATAAACCTATAAAAATTCTTAACTTTACTTCTGATTTAAGCTCACCACAGTTAGAAAAGACACCTATAGAGTTAAAGGCAATATGCTCTGGTGGAGATAAATTGCTTTATAAATTTGTAGTAGATGGAAATTATCATAGTAGTTCTAACTTTACTACTAACAACAGTTATAAGTGGGTTCCGGAAAAAAGTGGTTTATATAGAATTGAAGTTCTTGTAAAGGATAGCACCTATAAGGACGATTATGAAGAGAAGGCAATTATGGACTTCGTTATAGATGAAGATTGTGCACAGAATGTATATATAAAAGAGATCAAGCTAAATAAGGACAAGCAAGTTCTTATCAATGAACCAGTTAAGTTAAATGTTGAAGCCACTGGTTCAAGAAATCTATTATATGAATTTATTGTAAAAAAAGAAGGGAAACAAGTCGAATTCATAGAATATAACGAAGAAGATAATTTGAAATTCACTCCTACTAAGGTAGGAAAATACGAAATAGAAGTTAAGGTAAAACATCTAAAATCTAAGAGAGACTATGATGTACATTCAGTTATATATATAGATTGTAAAGAATATATACCAGCTAAGATAGATTATATTCTTACAGAGAAGAAGTATATGTACCTTATAGGTGATGAAATAGTCTTAGAGGTGATAACAGAAAACACTAGTAATACTTTAACTAAATATAAAGTTGAAATCAATGGCAGAGAAGTTGAAACTACTGAATTCGGTAATGATAAGAAGTTTAAACTAATTCCAAAATGTGCGGGAGTATATACGGTAAAGATATATTGTAAAAATATATTTAGTACTAAAGAATATGACTGCAAAAAGGAACTGGTTTTAGACGTATTACAAGGAGTTCCAGTAACTAACTGCAAAATAACCTTAGATAGAGAAGTAATAAAGTGCAATGAGGATGTTAACTTCTATGTAGAATGTGATGGTGGAAAAGATAATTTATATGAATTTTATTTAATGGAAAAGGGAGAATGGAAGCTAATACAAAAGTATAGTAAGAAAAATTATTATACCTTTATGCCTTTCTATAAAGGGTTTTATAAGATATTGGCATTATGTAAAAGCTGTTACTCTAAAAGCGCCTATGATGACTATTCCATATATGAAATTCAGTGTAAGGAATAAGGCATCTTCAAAAAATAAATAGGTCAAAGATGCCTAATATAGTATAAGAAACAGAGGAGATGAAGTAATGAGTTACGATGTGGGTAGTGTTTATGGTGGAATAAATAATTATATAAACAGCATAGCTACAAATGGAACTACTAACAGTAGTATAGGTTCAACGAATAGTGGAATTACTCAAAATCAATATGTTAATGGACTAGGTATTGCCAACGACACCTTAAATTCTGGTACTAGCAGTGATGCACTTAGTGGACTTCTGAGTTTAGGTTTAATGTCAGG
>DKGY01000090.1:0-1228 GCA_002453475.1 Clostridium sp. UBA6758
TGCTCTTTACTCACACTTTAAAGAAGATGGGAGTATTAGAGCGGGTAGTCATCAGATAACATAAAATAGACGAGCATTCTGACTTATTTATTTTTTGAAGATGCCTTAATTAGAATCCTAAGACTCTTTCTGTAGTGATGATATATATTCAAAATATTTTCTATGTCTCTGTTAAACTACATTCATACTTTAGATCTCTAATGCAAACAAAAAACCCGTCCCTTGAAAAACAAGGGACGGGTTAAACCGCGTTACCACCCTAATTTTGTAAGCAAATTTATATAAATAGATTCACTTACAACACTTAGCTACGTATCCAACAATACGCTTTTCTTTTAACGGTGAAAAACTCCGGCAAAACCTACTAAAATATTTCGGCGTCGCTTCTCAGAGATGATTTTCAGTTGTATATTGAACATTGGCTTTCAGCAAGATGCCAACTCTCTTTGGAACAAAAATACTACTTACTTTTTCTCTTCATAGAATTTATTGAATTTATATGTTATTCATAATATATGCAAATTAAACTTATGTCAATATTTTTTTATACTTTTATAATTTTTATTTTCTAATGATTCCTAATACATAAGCCTTAAATTCATCAAAACTACATTTTTCTATAGATGCACCCTTATTGATTTTTCCACTTGTAAAATTATATTCTGTATATCCATAATTAAAGGCCGCTGATGGAACTAAAATACTTGTATCAGTAATTCCATAAGTAATTTTATTCTCTAGAACTTCTTTGCAAAACTCTAATATATCCTCACAACCTTGAACTTTGCCTTCTAAAACCATAGTTAAAGTAAAATAGAATAAATTATATCCTCTTATAAGTTCCACCATTTCACCATTTTTTATATAAAATATCTTTCCTGTATTATAAAAATATCTCATGGATTCAAATGCTATAGTTTTGTATTCACTATTTATTTCTAATCTTTCATCTTTAACTTCCATTAAATTTTCTTCAATACTATCCCAACTAGTAGCCTTTGCTACTGAGTTATTTTTTATAACCATTTTAAACTTTTCAAACGAATCTTCTATATTATCATAAGTATTAATAACTGTCTCGTTTATACATATACTATATTCACCATTTTCATATAATAAAGCTACTTTACTCTCCATAATACTCTCCTCACTCTATTTAATAATAATTATTATATCATACTTTTTATTGTTTATATATTATGCATCTGAAAATAAATAATAAGTCAAA
>DKGY01000090.1:1280-24629 GCA_002453475.1 Clostridium sp. UBA6758
AAAATAGACGAGCATTCTGACTTACTTATTTTTTGAAGATGCCTTAATTGTATAAATATTTAGAAGTCGCTACCTGCTAAATATCCTGTAGAAAATGCTATCTGAAGATTATATCCTCCTGTTTCTGCATCTACATCTACTACTTCTCCACCAAAGAAAAGATTCTTTATTATTTTAGATTCCATAGTGGAAGAATTTATTTCCTTTACCTCTACCCCTCCACTAGTTACCATAGCAGCTTTTATAGTCAGTGTTTCTTTAACGGTAAGTTTCATTTCTTTTATATAATCTATAAGCTTTCTTTCGTCCTCTTTCTTTAAATCCCTAGGTTTAGTTTCTGCTAATTCTAGTAAGTTTAATATCTCTTTTATAAAGTTTTGAGGTAGAATCCCCTTTAAATTATTTAATATATCTTTATTAGGATTACTTCTAATTATATTCGATAGCTCTTCTTTAGATTTACTTTCTAAAAAATCTAAAGCAATCTCTATCTCACCATTCTCTAATTCCTTATTTATGTATGAAGATAACTTTAAAACTCCTGGCCCTGATATTCCAAAATGAGTAAATATAATATCACCAAAGATTTCTATCTTTTTCTTTTTTATTTTTGTCTTAAGAACTACTTCCTTCATGGATACCCCTTGTAGGTTTTTTATGAAGTCTTCCTTTATGACTAGTGGAATTAGTGCTGGATATAGTGGTTTTATAGTATGTCCATATTTCCCTAATATACTATACATAGCTCCATCTGATCCTGTAGTTGGATGGCTCTTCCCACCTGTTGTTACTATAATTTTATCACCATATATTCTTTCTTCTTTATTAATGACAACTCCTTTTATGGTGTTATCTTCAACTATAAAATCTTCAACCATAGTATTATATAAAATCTTCACTCCATTTTTTAGGAGATCATTTTTAAGAACTTCTATAACATCATCAGCTTTATCACTTTTTGTATATACCTTCTCATCATATTCAATCTTATACTCTAGGTTATTTTTTGAAAAATAATCTAATAAATCTTCATTAGAAAAAGTATAAAAAGCACTATATAGAAATTTTTTATTATTTACTACTTTATTAAACAGCTCTTCTATAGGTCTATTATTTGTTATATTACATCTTCCCCCTNNCCTATCTCATTATTTCTTTCAATTAATAATACCTCATTATTTTTTGCTGCACTAAGGGCTGCCATAATCCCAGCAGGTCCTCCTCCAACAACTATAACCTTTGCCATATACTTCTCTCCTCACTAATCTTCTATTACTCTTATGAACATGTAGCTCTTATAATTTTTATATGTATTAATTTTTTCTCTTAAACCAAGAATTCTATGTATATTTCACTTATATAATACCCTATAACACTTTAATTTAAAACCATAACATAATCTATAAAAACTTAGATTATTCACTATATAAAAAACCTAGTTCATCTAGATTTTTCTTTAAAAATCAACTTGCAGTGAACTAGGTTATTTATACTATTTTATTATGCTTATTCCATATGCCTCATTTTAGAGTTTAGCCTATTACATACTCCTTATACTTTTCATAATCTATATTAGAACACTCAATAGACAACTCTGTACCATCATTGCTATATTTTCTATCTATAACTCTTGCATTATCATTTAAATAAGATAACAAATTTCCTTTGTCATAAGGTATAAACATATTACAATTTATATAATCATTAAATACCTTACTAGATATAGCTGCTATAAGTTTATCCATTCCTAGCATCTTCTTTGCTGATATATAAACTCCATTTTCTTCAGTTATATAGTCATCTAGCAAATCAATTTTATTATAAACATAAATCATAGGAACTTCCTCTGCTCCTATCTCTTTTAAAGTTTCATTTGTCACTTCAAGATGATGTTTATAATCTGGGTTAGATATATCTACCACATGTAGTAGTAAATCAGCTTCACAAACTTCCTCTAAAGTAGAACGAAAGGCCTTTATTAAATTGTGTGGTAGGTTACTTACAAACCCTACTGTATCAGATAATAAGAACTTTTTATTATCCTCTAGCTTTATACTCCTTATAGATGTTTCTAAAGTTGCAAATAACATATCCTTTTCGAAAACCTTCTTTTCTTCGCCATCTCTAAAGCTATCTATCATACTGTTCATCACTGATGATTTTCCTGCATTAGTATATCCTACTAAGGCTATTCTTGGCACACTAGACTTTCTTCTTAAATTACGCTGTGTTTCCCTCTGATGTTTTAACTCTTCAAGCTCTTTGTTTAGTGCCACTATTTTTGCTTCGATCTTCCTACGACCAAGCTCTAACTTTTTCTCCCCAGTACCTTTATTTCTTGTTCCTACACCACCACTCTGACGACCTAAATTTTCATTAGCACCGATTAGCCTTGGCAATAAATACTGAAGTCTTGCTACCTCTACCTGAAGTTTTGCTTCTTTAGTCTTTGCTCTTTCTGCAAATATATCTAGTATTAATGCAGTTCTATCCATAACTTCACATTCTATACTCTTTTCTATATTTCTTAATTGAGATGAGGATAATTCATTATTAAAAATTACTATATCTGCTTCTCCACTATTTACTAAGGATTTTAATTCATCAAGTTTTCCACTTCCAATATAATGTGCCTTATTGATTTGTTTGGAATTTTGAACAAGTTCTCCTACAGCTTCAATATCACAAGCCGTACATAAATTTTTAAGCTCTACTATAGATTCTTCAAATCCACTTTCATTATTTATATTTATTCCTACTACTATTCCTTTTCTCACCATTTCCATAATCTCCTTAATCATACTATTTTTAATTCCTATAGTACGGATTCATGATTATAGAATTTTAACTTTAAAGTTAATATCCTTTAAAGAAATCTCTATGATATACACAGAGCAAATTCTACTATCTAAATTATAACTTAGATAGCCACATCTAAGGCAAAACCATAAAACCGCCTTTTAACCTCTTAGCCTAACACTAAAAACTCCACTCTTAATTCTCATCTTTCTCTCCTCCATAATCTTAAATTATTTAATAAAAGTTTATGCTCAAACTCTCTATTAGAATTTACATAGATCTTTAATATATTAACCTTAAACATAAACTAATAATAAAAAAAATACCTCGGCATAGAAAATTATCCATTTCTCTGCTCAAGGTATTATAATTACTTAATTAATAATATAGTAAATTGTATGAATAAAGCCTTAAATAACTCTATTCTTATAAGCAGTATGGATTTTATTAAATTTCTTTAAAACTATAAATAATTTTTTCATTTCATACCGCTCCTTTTCTTTGTAATCATTTACCAATAATATAGCATACATTGCTTAAGTTGTAAACATTATAATGACTTATTAATAAATAAATTATTTTATAGACCTATAAAATATATATTTTAAATTTCTTACATACCGTCCTTTAAATGAATTATTAATTGCAAATCACTTTCATTTTATGTATAATACATGTTAAATAACATAAACTTACCTAGAGGAGGTAATAAAATGTCAGTATATCAAATAACTTATTATATAGCTGAAACTCATAACCATGAATGTGACCATGATCACGAACATGATGAGAGTTGCAACCACGAGCATCATCATCACCATAGTAATCTACCTAGAAAAATTAAATCTTTAGGATCTTGGTCAAATATTATGCCAACTACATTTCTTTTACATACTGAAATGAATTCTAAGGATATAAAGATAGCTTTAGATGAAGTAAAAGAAGATAATGAAATATTTTTCATTTCTCAAGTTACTTTAGACAATGATGGTTCTATGCACCCAGGTGCCTTAGCTTGGATTGAATCTCGTCTTAAATAAACAGATTTCTTAGCTTCTCTGAAGCTTACTAACAGACTTCTAAGTATCAGTATTTTTTATACTTAGAAGTCGTTGTCCTTTATGAGAAATCGTTATCCAGAAACGTAACAGCTCTTAACTCCCACTCTAAAAAAGTTGGAGTATTAGAGCTGGTAGTCATCGGATAAAGAAATTTACTCTAAATTAAGAGATTCACTAGAATATTAATTTTAGTGAACCTCTTATAACAGTTACATATTGGGTTTAACTATAGATTTAATTTTTTCAATTACATTTCCATGAACATTTTCATATCATCTTCTACGGTAGTTATTCCACCTATACCAAAGTTTTCAACTAAAACATTAGCTACGTTTGGTGATAGGAATGCTGGAAGTGTTGGTCCTAAGTGAATGTTTTTAACTCCTAAGTGTAGTAGAGATAATAAAACTATTACTGCCTTTTGCTCATACCATGCAATGTTAAATGCTATTGGTAATTCATTTATATCTTCTAACTCAAATACTTCTTTTAACTTTAAAGCAATTAGTGCTAGTGAGTATGAGTCATTACATTGACCTGCATCAAGTACTCTTGGAATTCCTCCAATATCTCCTAAATCTAACTTGTTATATTTATATTTTGCACAACCTGCAGTTAAGATTACTGTATCTTGTGGTAATGCCTTTGCAAAGTCAGTGTAGTATTCTCTTTTCTTTTGTCTACCATCACAACCTGCCATTACAAAGAATTTCTTTATAGCTCCAGTTTTTACTGCTTCTACAATTTTATCAGCTAAGGCTAATACTTGATTGTGTGCAAAACCTCCAATGATTTCTCCGTGTTCAATTTCTATTGGAGCTTCACAAGTTTTTGCTAATTCTATCAATGCTGAAAAATCTTTGTTTCCTTTTTCATCAGCTGCAATATGTGTGCATCCTGTATATCCTGCAGCACCTGTAGTAAACACTCTTGCTTTGTAGCTATCTTTAGGTGGTACTATACAGTTTGTAGTCATAAGAATTGGTCCATTAAAGCTCTCAAATTCTTCTGTTTGCTTCCACCATGCATTTCCATAGTTTCCTATGAAGTGTGAGTACTTTTTAAATGCTGGATAGTAGTGAGCCGGTAGCATCTCTGAGTGAGTGTATACATCTACTCCTGTACCCTCTGTTTGAATTAACAGTTGCTCTAAGTCTTTTAAGTCGTGTCCAGACACAAGAATTCCAGGTTTAGTACTTACTCCAATATTTACTTTTGTAATTTCTGGGTGTCCATAGCTTTCAGTATTGGCTTTATCAAGTAATGCCATACCGTCTACTCCAACTTTACCAGTTTCTAATGTTAATGCTATATATTCATCTACTGTTATCTTATTGTCTGCTGTTGCAGCTAAAGCTTTCTGCATAAATGCACATATAGCTTCATCATCATATCCTAGTGCATTGGCATGTTTAACATATGCAGCTAATCCTTTTAATCCGTAAGTTATCATTTCTCTTAGACTTCTAATATCTTCATTGTCAGTAGCCAATACTCCTACTAAGCCAGCTTTACTATCCATTTCTGCTTCTGCTTCAGCTGTCCATAATGCAGCACTACTTAAACCTTCTTTGTTACTTAATTTTGAAAGTAATTCTTCCTTAAGATTTAAAGTTTCTTTGACCATTTTATAGAATACTGCATCATCAAAGTTTGCATTTGTAATTGTAGTGAAAAGATTCATAGTTACAGCTCTATTTATTATATTAGAAACAGTTACTCCTTCTTCTCTAGCTCTTGTAGCAACTTCTGATAATCCTCTTGTAGTGTATATTAATAAATCCTGAAGTTTTGCAAGATCAGGTGTCTTACCACAAACTCCTCTTACAGTACATCCGCTGCAACCTGCTGCTTCTTGACATTGAAAACAAAACATCTTATTCTCCATATTTAACTCCCCTTTATTTCTTAATAATATTTTTATTTTACTGATTTAATAATTGAATTCATCTGAACTATGGTATTATTGTACATAAAAAAATTATAGGAGTCCGTAACCTATGTTACGAATTCCTATAATAATATATATTTTTTTACAAGATTTTATTAAATATCTAGGATTTCATAATACTTATTGCTTGCATCATGTTTAATTAAACATTTCTTCCTCTAAAGCTTCTATGTCTAATACTTTTATATTGCTTCTATCAAAATCTATATATCCCATATCCCTAAGATTTATAAGTTCTCTTGACAAAGAAGGTCTTGGAATTCCTAAAGCTGCTGCAATACTTTCTTTGTTTTCTTTTAATTTAACTACGTTACTCTTCTGCAATTTCATAGCTTCTAGTATGTAATTTATAACTCTATGTTTTATATTCTTAAAGGATATATTTTTAATTTTAGAATTTAACATTAGCACCTTATTGCTAAGAAGTTCTAAGAAATTTTCAAGTATTCTTTTTTCCCTTGAAAATAGTTCTAGCATGTCTCCTTTATTTATGTATAATATACTACATTGATTTAGTGCTATAACTGTAGCTGGATAGTTACCCTGCTTTGAAAATATTATAGCTTCTCCAAACACATCACCAACAGAAAGCTTGTTTAAAACTATATATTTACCACTAGGATATATCCTTTGGAGCTCAATGTTTCCTTCTAAAATAAGCCCTACAGTACTACACTCTTCTTCCTCATGAGCAATAATTTCTCCTTTATTATATTTATTAATATGGTATTTTGTTTCCTCATAAATATTTTTCAAATTCTCAGAATCAATTCCGTTAAAAAGAAAGTTATTCTGTAATGCATTTAATATATCTTTCATTGTACATCCTCTTCTTTTCTTATATTAACTTATTTTATTCTCTTATATGATTACCTAATTTATTTGACCTTAATACACTTCTGGCTATCCATAAAATTACACCAATAATCCAAGGTATTATAAAGTAATATAGTCTAAATAAAAGTGTTATTGACAAAGCTGAGTTAGGCGAATATCCCATAGCTTTAAGTCCCATTATAGCTACTAAATCAAAGGAACCTACACCTCCTGGTATAAAACTTATAAGTGCAGCAATACAGGCCAATATATTTACTCCTGTAACTGATAAAAAGCTTACATCACCTTTAAAATATTTAGATATGGTAAAAAACATTATACTTCTTACTATCCACTCACAGGTAGATAGAAGTGTTAATCTTATCTTTAAATTTACACTTCCTTCAAAGTATAAATTTAATTTTTCAAGTTTATTGCTTAACCAAGTAAACCTATCTAAAAAATAATATATAGGTAAAAAGGCACAAAATATTAATATCACTATCCAGAGCCACTTTTGACTATGTAACAGTGGATATATTTTAAATACATTTAACACGCCTAAATAGCACATTACAGATAATCCTACTATAGTGGTTGGTATTAGTATCATGTTAAAATTTATCATGTCCTTAGTATCAATATTTTCATCTTTAAATAAAACAGTTCTAAGTGTAGCTCCTGTAAGCCCACCAAAACCTATTATGTCATTAAAGCTATGAGCAATCCAGGCAACTACAAATACCTTAAACTTATTTATATTATATTTATAATGATCGGCTAGTACTACATCATAAAAGCACAAAAATGATATAGATATAATTGCAGATATTAAAAATATTACAAGATATGTATTAGGTATATTTCTTAATATATCTAGAACCTGATTTATATCTATCTCCTTAAATATACTTCTAGCCTCATAAATTACAAAAAACATAATTATTATAGGAACTAAAATCTTTCCTCCACTTTTCACTTTGCTTTTTCCTTGACCACCACTCACATTACGTCCCCCTAATCCAATTTGAAAGCTAAATAAAATATTTATACATATTTTACTTAGCTTATATCTTCAACATATTACCATTCTACTACTTATATGCATTAAAATCTATATTTTAGATTATATGGTATACTTTTATTGATTTATTTTGGCTCCTTGAAGGAGAGACTTTAAATCTCTCCAACCTTTGTGTTACTCGAGGATTTTTCTAAGTATTGTATGATACTCATTTAAAACCACATCGAGTTTTTGGCTTGCGATAATTACTTCTGGATCTAGTAAATTAGTTTTTTCACTAATTAACTTTTGTAAATTTTGTCTCATTTCACAAACCTTTTTATCCATTTTATCAATTTTTTCCATATCGCCCCTCCTTTCGCTATAATTATAGCAATAAGAGGGTTTCTTCTTTATAAAAAATAATTAATTTTAACACTTATTTAAAATTAATTATTTTATACTATTGTGATTAATAAAATAAATAAAGCAAATCTACTTATTAATAAAGTAAATTTGCTTCTCTTAATATATAATTATTTCACTATGTTAATCTTCTAATGTGTTGTAAAGATATCCTTCACCTTTTTCTATGGAATTTTCTATAGATTCCTTGTTCCTCTTTGTGTTAGCTTCACTTTTTAATTCATTATCACTAACTATATTTCTTACTTCATTTCCAAGGTCTCTTTCTATAGTCCCTGGATTATTTTGTAATAGAGAATGATGTTCATTTTTTAAAGTCATAATTTTACCTCCTAAAATGTAATTTATATTATTATCTTCAATAAGTAAGATTCATATACTCATTTATATAATCCAAAAATTCAAATATTATCTATTCTTTGAAAGTCATTTTCAATATAAAAATTTAAAGGATTTAGCTTTAATAGCTAAATCCTTTTATTCATATGGTAGCCTGTAGGGGGATCGAACCCCTGTTTCCACCGTGAGAGGGTGGCGTCTTGACCACTTGACCAACAAGCCTTATTAACAGTTAAATTATCTGTTTTTCTCTACCTGTTAATAATATCATATTATCTAATTAAATCCTATATTATGAATCATTTTATTATACAATAGATTTCTTAATATCTATTTAGATTTATGATTGAATGACTTTCTTAAAATTTATAAATTTTTATACTGATGCAATTTCCTTATCTATATCAATGTTAGTATGAATATCTTTAGGTTTAATATGAATTTCCTTTTCTTCTAGCTGTTCCTTTGCAATTGCAAGCATAAGCTTTATTCTATTTTCTTGATTTACTCTAGTAGCACCAGGGTCATAATCTATGGGCACGATATTTACATCATGGTGATTATTTTTTATTTTTCTTACCATTCCCTTACCCACTATATGATTTGGTAAGCATCCGAATGGCTGAGCACAAATAATATTATTGTACCCTAATTTATTTAACTCTAACATTTCAGCTGTAAGAAGCCAACCTTCCCCCATATTATTTCCATATCCAACGACTCCCTTTGCTAACTTTTTAGTCTCTAAAAAAGAAGAGGGTGGTATAAAGTCTGAATTTTCCTCTACTGAGGATATAAGTAGACCTTCAATCTTTAATAGGTAATTCATAAATTTTTGAACAATGAACTTAACTACCTTACTTCCTCCATAAAGATTTATATTGTCTATTCTTTCATCCGTACAATAAAATATAAATCCAAGAATTCCCGGTATCATAACTTCACAATTCTGTGTAGCTAAAAATGCTTCTAAATCATTATTTCCTAAACTTGCATATTTAATATATATCTCTCCTACTATACCAACTTTTACTTTAGGAGTTTTTTCTATTTTTATATTTGCAAAATCTTTTGTTATATTATCCATATTTGCCTTAATTTTTTTTAGAGAAAAAGCCTTATTATTTTTAAATTGTAAAGTTAACTCTTCAATCCATTTTTTTATTATTTTTTCATTTTCACCTTTATTTATTTCATAAGGTTTAACTTGATTGCTTAAATGCATTAAAAGATCTCCATAAATAATTCCTGATAACATTTTATGAACCATAGGCAATGTAATTTTAAAGCCACTATCTTTTTCCATTCCAGCTAAATTAAAAGAAATGACAGGAATCTGTTCATACCCAGCCTTTTTTAAAGCTTTCCTAAGTAGATATATATAGTTGGATGCTCTACATCCTCCACCAGTTTGAGTGATAATTAAAGCTGTTTTACTTATATCATACTTTCCACTATTTAAAGCATCTATCATTTGACCTATAACAAGTAAAGCTGGGTAGCAAGTGTCATTATGAACATATTTTAGCCCTGTTTGCACTACAGATTCACCTTTATTAGTTAAAAGTTCTATGTGATATTTACTATTTACAAATACATTTTTTAAAATTTCAAAATGTATAGGTGCCATCATGGGCATTAATATAGTATAATCTTTACTCATCTCTTTAGTAAAGGTTACTTTATTTTCCTTATCCATTAATTATTCACCCTCCCCTTGATGGATTGCTGCAAATAAACTACGAAGTCTTATTTGTACCGCTCCTAAATTAGTAATTTCATCTATCTTAATTTGGGTGTATATATTATTTGAATCTTCTAAAATTTCTCTTACTTCATCTGTAGTTATTGCATCTACACCACAACCAAAGGAGACTAACTGAACTAAATTCATGTTAGGCTTGTCTGTTATATACTTAGCTGCCTTATATAATCTAGCATGATATGTCCATTGATTTAATACCTGAAGATTTAACTTATCTACCTTATGAGAAATCACATCTTCAGATATAACTGCAGCTCCATAGCTATTAATATACTTATCAATTCCATGATTAATTTCACTATCTATATGATAAGGTCTACCTGCAAGGATAATTATATCTTTATCTTCCTTTTCTGCTTGCTCAATAATTTCCTCACCTTTTATCCTTACTTTTTCAAAATATCTTTCATATTCTTTGTAAGCAAGAGCAGTCGCTTCCTTAACTTCCTTTAAAGATATATCCTTAAAATATTTCATCAATATTTTATGCATCTTCTTTGGAAAATCCTTAGGTCTATGAATTCCTATATAATCATAAATATAGGTTACCTTTGAAACATCTGGCATATTTCCTTCAATTACTTCAGAGTAATATGCAACTACAGGGCAGTTATAACAGTTATCAGCTGAACTATCTTGTATATTATAGGTCATGCATGGATAAAAAATTGTATCTACTCCACCATCTATTAATGACTGTATATGTCCATGAATTAATTTTGCTGGAAAACATACAGTATCTGATGGTATAGTGGTTTGTCCCATTAAATAAACTTCCCTTGAGGATGGCTCGGATTTTTCTACTTCAAATTGTAAACTTGTGAAAAACTTATACCAAAATGGATATAATTCATACATATTTAATCCCATTGGAATTCCAATTTTTCCTCTTTTACCTGAAATTCTAGGATAACTATCTAGCAAACGTCTCTTATACTCATATATATTAGTCACTTCTCCATGATTTTTATTATTTATAGGTCTCTCACAGCGATTTCCTCCAATATACTTTCTACTTTCTCCAAAGGTATTTATAGTTAATCTACAATGATTATTACATAGCCCACAGTTAGTCATTTTTACTTCATGGTTAAAATTTCTTAGTTCATTCTTATTAATAAGAGTACTCTTCTCTTTATTTTTTTCCTTAGCATATAAAGCTGCTCCATAAGCACCCATAAGCCCAGAAATTGTAGGTCTAAGAACTTGTACATTTAATTCTTGTTCAAAGGCACGAAGCACAGCATCATTTAGAAAAGTTCCTCCTTGAACTACAATGTTTTTTCCTAAGGATTCTGCATTACTGGCACGAATTACTTTATAAAGTGCATTTTTAACCACACTAACAGATAGTCCTGCTGATATATCTTCTATGGTAGCTCCATCCTTCTGCACCTGCTTTACTGAAGAATTCATAAATACAGTACATCTAGAACCTAAATCTACTGGATTTTTAGAAAATAATCCCAATTCAGCGAATTCTTCCACTGAATATCCTAGAGCATTAGCAAATGTCTGTAAGAAAGAACCGCACCCTGACGAACAAGCTTCATTTAAAAATATATTATCTATAGCTCCATTATGTATCTTAAAACATTTTATATCTTGTCCTCCTATATCAATAATAAAGTCAACATTAGACATAAAATGTTTAGCTGCTGTAAAATGAGCTACAGTTTCTACAATACCATAATCCACCTTAAAGGCATTTTTTATTAATTGTTCACCATATCCAGTTGCTGCAACAGCTGAAATTTTAACTTCTGGATATGTATTATATAAATTTTCTAAGTATTCCTTGACTACCTCTACAGCATTTCCACTATTAGGTCTATAAATTGAAGATACAATTTCTTTATTATCATTAATAGCAACAATCTTTATAGTAGTAGAACCAGAATCTATTCCTATAGTTATTGGTGATGAAATATCTATTCCATCCTTTATCAATACCTTACTTTTTTCATGTCTAAGCTTAAACTCATCATAGGCTTCTTTTGTTGTAAATAGTGGTGGTGCCATAGTATAAGTCTCTTCTTCCTTATAACTATTTAAAGTAATAATCAAGTTATCTATATCTATTTTTTCACTTGCATAATAGGCTGCTCCTAAAGCAACATAATATAGTGAATTATCTGGACACTTTCCTGTTAACCTCAAAGTTTTATCAAAGGCTTTTCTCAATTCTGAGTTAAAGCTTAGTGGTCCTCCAAGATATAATACATTACCTTTTATAACTCTACCTTGAGCTAACCCTGCAATAGTTTGATTTACAACAGCAAAGAAAATACTCGCAGATAAATCACTTTTTACTACCCCTTGATTTAAAAGAGGTTGAATATCTGACTTAGCAAAAACTCCGCATCTAGAAGCAATAGTATAAATCTTATTATAATGCTTAGCAGCTTCATTCATTTCTTCTAAGGACATATTTAACAAAGTAGCCATTTGGTCAATAAATGCTCCTGTTCCACCTGCGCATGAGCCATTCATCCTTACTTCCATGCCATCCTTTAAAAATAGTATTTTAGCATCTTCTCCCCCTAATTCAATGATAACATCCACATCATCTTCTAAAGTAGTTGCAGCAATCCTTGTTGCATAAACCTCTTGAACAAAGGGTACCTTCCATTTTTCTGCCATCCCCATAGCAGCAGATCCAGAGATGCTTAGTTCCATGGATTTCTCCCTTGGATACTTGTCTCTAATTTTCTTTAGCAATTCTGAAGTCTTTTCTTTTATCTTACAATAATGACGTTCATATGATTGATAAATAACTTCTCCAAAGTTATTTAAAACCACAGATTTAATTGTGGTTGAGCCCACATCAATTCCTATTTTCATAGTAACCCCCCCCTAAATCAATGCCATACTATATAGCTTTTAACCTTATAAAACAAAAAATTAAAGATTTAGTTATATAAATCTTATAAATATTATCTAAACAACATATGATAACATATTTTTTTACTAAATAATATATATTTAACTATTATTTAACATACCGTAAATAACTATTGCNNAGTTTTTTAATTTCGTAAATATTACTTTATTATTAAATATTTATAAATATACAATCATATACTTTAATTTATATTACTTATATAAAATATTTTCAAGTTACTGTTAATGTACTTTAAGCCGTTATTTCATGATATTTATAATAAAAAAACAAGATATAGAATGACTTTCTTTCTATATCTTGCTTAAGCTCTATTCATCCATTTTCATCCAAAAACTTTCTATTTTTCTTATATCATTAGTTCTATTTTTAATAGGGAGAGATTCAAATACTATATCTTTATATGGTCTATTTGACAATTCACCAATTCTAGAATCTAAGATTGCTACTATCCCCTTATCATTATGCTTTCTTATTAGCCTTCCTACTCCTTGTCTAAGTTTTACTATCATTAATGGTACACTTATATCCATTAAAAAATCTTCTGATAAAGTCCTCTTATATTCTATAATTGGATCTGGTACCGGAAATGGTAGCTTAAATATAATTAAATTTGATAATGATTTTCCAGGCATATCTATTCCTTCCCAAAATGTTCCTGTAGCTAATAATACGGAATTCTCATCTTTTTTAAATTCTTCAAGTATATCATCCTGAGAAGACATATGCTGTTGTTTTAAAAGACTATATCCTAAATTTTTATGTTTTAGTATTTCATAAACTTCCTTAAGATCACTTTTAGAAGTAAATAAAACTAAAGCTTTTCCCTTTGTAATATTCAGAAGCCTTACTATTTTTTCCGCTCCAATTTTTATAAACCTTTCTCTCTCTTCTACTGGATGAGGCATATTTTCTGTATAGTACATCATTGCATTATCATTGTAAGGAAAAGGTGATGGTTTTGGTGGTGATAAAAATCCTGAATTTGTTGGAAATCCTGTACTTTTAATAAAATACTCATATCTCTCTTCTTCACTACCTTGGTTCTTATCTGCAATGGTTGCTGAAGTTAATATAGTAGTTTTTAACTTATCAAAATATAAAGAATTTATCTCCTTACTTATATCTTTAGGACATGCAAATATATGAATATCTTTAAAGTTTTCTAACCAAAATAAATTCTTACTCTTTATATCTATCAAACTTTTTATAAATTCTCTAAGATTCTCTAACTCCTCTAATATTTCTTCACATAAATTATTATCACTATAAAATTGTATCTTATAATTTATTAAATCAATTTTACTATTCAAAAGTAAAAGCTCTTCTCGTATTTCATCTATGTTAATAAAGAACTTTTCCATTTCTTCACCCTTAGGTGATGAATTAATTTGTTTTTTTACTTGATTACTTAGTTTATTGAAAATAATATTTAAAGTATCGGTTACATTCATAAAAATTTCGTAACTTTCTCTTCTTACTGATGATATTTTTATAGTTTCAATTATATCTTTTAAAATAGATTTTATTTTATATTTGTTATAACTTTCAATTAAAGATGCTCTAACCTTTTCCTCTAAATTATGAGCTTCATCTATAACAATTAAATCTATCTTCTCATTTAAAAGCCCCTTTTGTCCATTCTTTAACTTTTGAAAATGTACGGTTAATAAGTCCTGATTACATAAAATTACACCATCTGTATTTAGCATATCTCTTCTTAGAGACATAAAACTACAACTATTATAATGTTCACAACTATTGTGCTCTGTTGCCTTTACATTTACATTGTCCCATATACTATTATCTACATCTAATTTGATATTTTTTCTATCGACTACTCCATTATTTATATAATTACACAATATTTCCATATCATCATTAAAATCTTTTCTATGAATCTCTTTAAAATATTTATCTACTCTACTTTTGCATGCAAAATGAGTCATGCCTTTAGCTAAAACTATTTCTGGTTTATGATTTATATAGGAACAAATTCTTTTAACATCTTTAATAAGTTGCTCTTGCAAAGCTATAGTTGATGTAGCAATTAATACAGGTTTATTAAAAAGCTTATTATAATAAAGTAAGGGAACTATATATGCATAGGATTTTCCTATTCCTACTCCTGCTTCCACTATAGTATGTTCTCTATCAGCTATGGCATTACATATATCTAAAGCCATGTCTTCTTGTCCTTCTCTTTGCTCAAAACCTAGCTTAGGAATTTTATTCATAAAAAAATTCCATACTAGCTGTTGTAATTCATCTTCCTTAGAAAATTTCATCTCCAATGTTTTACTATCTTCTGAAAACCAAAACATATATATCCCTCCTCTTGTTAAACCTTTTAATAACATAGCTATATTTTCACATTTTTCTTCTTAAAATACAACCGTAGATTTCTATATTTAATTTCTTAAACATAGAAAAAGATGTGATTAAATAGATAAATCTATTTAATCACATCTTAATGCCATACTCTCATCTGTACATTTATTTATCTAGTAAATCTAAGTACTCTTCATATCCCTCTTCCTTCATCTTATCCCTTTGAATAAATTTAAGTGAAGCTGAATTTATACAATACCTTAATCCACCTAGTTCATCAGGTCCATCACAGAATACATGCCCTAAGTGAGAATCTCCATTTTTACTTCGCACTTCCGTCCTAACCACTCCATGACTTTTATCTATATTTTCTTTAATAAGATCTCTATCGATTGGCTTTGAAAAAGCTGGCCATCCACATCCTGAGTTAAACTTATCACTAGATATAAATAAAGGTTCTCCTGTTGTTATATCTACATAAATACCTTCTTCATAAAAATCAAAGTATTCATTTATATAAGGTAGCTCAGTTCCATTTTCTTGAGTTACGTTATATTGCTCCTTGGTTAATATTTTTTTCAACTCTTCCTTACTTCTTTTCATATATTTATTATCCATACCATATTAACCTCCTAAATACAAAACAGTTTTTTTATTTAATATTTCACAAATGTGTTATCCTATCAATATCTTTCCTTCTGGATACTTGTAATTGGCGCCTTTCTTTCTGCTTACTATAGCCATTACTACAGTAAGTGGACCTACTCTTCCTAAATACATTAACGTAATAATTATGATTTTTCCCGGTTCACTCAGCCTCTGAGTTACACCTGTAGTTAATCCTACTGTTCCAAAAGCTGATGTAGCTTCGTATAATACATCTAAAAAGGCTTCATTTGGCTCAGCTATAGTAAGCATCATGGTAACTGTCATTACTAATCCCATTCCTATAATTAAAAGAGTAATAGCTTTTAATTGTAATCCTCTAGGAATCGTCCTTCCGAATATGTCAGCATTTTCTTTTCCTCTAATTACGGAAATAGCTGTACATAAAATTATACCCAAGGTGGAAGTTTTTAATCCACCTGCTGTAGAGCCTGGGGAACCTCCAATAAACATAAGTATAACAGTTACAAACTTTGATGTTGTAGTCATCTTATCTATTGGTACACTATTAATTCCTGCTGTTCTTGGACTTATGGAAGCTACAATAGAGTTTACTATTTTGTCCTTAAAATTCATATTTCCTATAGTATTAGGATTATTGTATTCTAGAATAAACATGACTATAGTTCCTCCCACTATTAGTATAGCAGTTATTAATAACACTAACTTAGAGTGTAAAGATAACTTTTTTGTATTTCTATAGTTATAAAGATCTAACAATACAATAAAGCCTAATCCTCCAATAGCTATTAATGCACTTACAGTTAAAAGTATAATAGAATTATCATAATATCCTGTATAACTATTAAAATTTCCAAATAAATCGAATCCAGCATTGCAAAAGGTAGATATAGAGCTAAATATACTAATATATAAACCTCTAGCTACACCAAACTCTGGTATTAGCTGAGTCGATAGTATCAATGCTCCTATAAACTGTATAATAAAAGTAAATAGCATAACCTTTTTAAGCATCTTTACTAACCCTTGAATATTAAAAGTATTCATAGCTTCTTGCATTAATAGTCTACTCTTTAAAGTAATTCTTCTTCCTATTAATACAGATATAAAAGTGGCAAAAGACATAAATCCAAGACCACCGATTTCAATTAGTATCATAATAATCGTCTGCCCAAATAAGTTCCAATGAGTACCTGTATCTACTGTAACTAACCCTGTAACACAGGTAGCAGATGTAGCCGTAAATAGTGAATCCAAGAAATTTGTAGCCTCTCCACTAGCAGATGATATGGGTAAACTTAATATTGTACCTCCAATAAAAATTACTATAAAAAACCCAAGAGCTAATACCTGCACTTCACTCAATTTAGTTTTCTTTAAAATTTTAAGACTTTCCATAAAATTACCCCCAGTCTATAAGTCTTCAAATAAACATCTTCTTATTTTAAATTTAATGATTTGTAATTGATTTCCTTCATACATCATATATAATTTATACACCTTATTAAATAGACTTTGTGATAAAATTTAACTATTTAACACGGATTTAACATTGCTATATATAATTTAAATTTAATATATCAACTTTAGTATACACAACTATTTCTATATACATGTGTGTATATTTTTATACAATTAATTTTTTAAACTTAACCTAAATAAAAAAAGATAAACTTATATTATTTAAATCAATAAAGCTTATCTTTTTTATATGTTTATGCAATAAGGCTTTTTAATTGTTTTTTTCTAATATATCTTTTATAATTGCTATTCTATCTTCCTCTAGTATATTCGCAATCTTTATTTCAACATCGCCATTTTTAAAGAATCTTTCTACATTGGAATCTACAATTTTAATAACCTTATCTGATAATTTATCGTAGGTCATTAAATCATCTCTGTATAAATCTACAATGTCTCTTAAACAAGCACCTAATTCCTTAGGATTTTTATAAATTGTTCTCATGCTATAATCCTCCATAGTTTTACAATAATAATTATAATATTAATGTATTAGCAAAAATTTATTTATTAGCTACTACATTGACAATATACATATTATACCCTACATTATTTTTAATTACCAAGGTTTATTTTACATAAAAATATGGATTATATCATTAAAATATAATCCATATTAAAAATATTAAATTTTCTTGACTTATCTAGCTGAGGTAAATATATTTTAGCCTAAGAATATTATGGTTTATATAAATATTTCTATACCCATTTTTTCTATAATCTAACTTATATACTTTTCTATCAATTTTATAACTTCCTCTCTGGAGAAAATGATACCTATAAGCTGTTCTTCAATTTTCCTTAAATCGATATTCTCCAAAGTGTCTGAAAATATTTTAACCCTTACTATTTTTCCTGACTCCACTGTTAAATTTATGTCCACATTTCCTATGCCAGTTTTTTCTTCCAAGACTACATCATATTGTGGACTTTCACCATAATTCCACAGCTTACTAGAATATTCATCATATAGTTTAGGTACATAGTTGCTCATATTATAAATATCTATTTTTTGAAAATTTCCATAAATATTTTTAAAGGAACTTACCAATGACTGTATTAAATTTTCTACTGTTAATTCACTACAAATATCTATTAAATTTATCACTCTACTTTTTACCGATTCTATGCCTTTAGATTTTAGTTTTAACTTAGATGGAGTAAGAACTTTTTCAAGTTTAGTAATATCTACATCTATCATAAGAGTACCATGGTGAAAATAATTACCATCTTCACAATAAAACGCATGTCCTGAAAATTTTCTATTATTCAAAAGCAAATCATTTCTTCCTGAAAACTCAACCTTAAAACCATACTCCTCTACAGCATCCTTTATAATCTGAAGTTGTTTATCTAAATTACTATCAATTTCCTTTGTTATAAAAGTAAAGTTTAAATTTCCTAAATCATGAAAAACTGCTCCTCCTCCAGATATTCTCCTTGCTAATATGATATTTTTTTCCTTCATATAACCTAAATCGCATTCTTTATAAGGATTTTGATTTCTTCCAATAACTACAGTATTTTCGTTTTGCCAAAGATATAATATGGTTTCTCCTGACTTTATATTTCTAAACAATTCTTCTTCTAGAGCTAAATTATAATAGGGATTAACTTCCTTTGATATAATCACTTTATTCATTATAATGTATTGCTCCTATAGATAATCCTAATACTGCCTCATGAATACCTTCACCTGTAGTTGGATGTGCAAATACAGTTTCTGCTATCCTATCTTCTGATATGTTCTGCTGAATAATAAGAGTTAGAGTACTTATTAATGATGAAGCATCTGGACCTATTATTGACCCTCCAACAATTTTACCTGAATCTAAATCTTTTATTATTTTAATAAATCCATACTCTTGACCCATAGTTAATGCTTTTCCGTTGGCTGCAAAAGGGAACTTGCTTATTTTTATATTAATATTTTTATCAATACATTGTTTTTCTGTAAGACCAACTGAAGCAATTTCTGGGGCTGTAAATATTACATTAGGTATGCATTGATACTGCATCTCTTTATTTTCTCCTAATATGTTATCAACTGATACAATTCCTTGGTGTGAAGCTACATGGGCTAATTGGATCTTGTTATTAACATCTCCAATGGCATATATACCTTCCACATTCGTCTTTAAATTACTTTCAACCTTTATACCTCTATTTCTATCATTCAGTTCTATATCAGTATTTTCAAGATTTAGTCCTTCCACATTAGGTTCTCTGCCAATTGCAACTAATACTTTTTCTGAAACTAAAAGCTTTTCATTACCTTCATTTTCAAATATAACTATACCTTCACCTGATTCAGATTTTTCAATTCTAGTAACCTTTGAGCTTGTATATATACCTATACCCTTTGATTTTGCTATATCAAGTATTTCCTCAGAAACATCTAAATCCACCATATAAAGAATTCTATTTTCGTATTCAACCACGTTTACTTTAACTCCAAAATTTGAATACAAGAATGCAAATTCCATACCAATAACTCCACCACCAATTATAGTAATTGATTTTGGTAATTCTGTGTTACTAAGAGCTTCTGTACTATTTAATACAAAAGGTAGTTCTATACCTGGAATACTTATTTTTGATATTTTAGAACCAGTAGCAATAATAATGTTTTTAGCTTCAATAGTATATTCATCTTTACCTTTTTTCACTAATACTTTATGATTATCTATAAAGGATGCTTCTCCCTTTATAAGTCTTATATTGTTTTTATTTAATAAATAATCTATACCACCAACTAAATTATTTCTAATTTTATCTTTTCTAGCTATAACCTTTTTCATATCTAGCTTTATATCTTTTATTTCAAATCCAAATTCTTCTCCGTTCAATGCTTCATTGTATGCTTCAGAAGATTTAACTAAAGATTTTGTAGGAATACATCCTACATTAAGACAAGTTCCTCCTAAATTATCCTTTTCCACTAATATAGTGTTTAATCCTTTTTTAGCTCCATATATAGCAGAAACATACCCTCCAGGTCCTGCACCTACTACTAAAAGGTCTATATTTAAATTTTCTTTTTTACCCTGTATTAAGCTACCAAAGTAATCAACTTTTTTAGTTTCTTTTGCTATAACTTCTCCACTTACTATAAGTAATGTATCTCCAACCTTTACTTCTTGTCCCTCTGTAACCTTTATTTCTTCAATTTTATAGCTTCCTTTAGCTTTTACAGGTGAATTTCCTTTATTTGTTTCTATCTGAAATAATACATCATTTAACTTAACGTTATCTCCAACCTGTATATTAATTTTGCCTACTTTAGCAGATTTACTTTTTCCTGATAGACTTTCTAACTTAATATCCATTTCAACATCTCCTTTAATACTAAAAATATATATTAATTTAAGATTCTGTATTTAAGACCCTGAGCATAATACTCAGGGTCTTAAATTTAAAATCTTAATTAGTTAAAATCTTTTTCGAATTCGTCAATAGCATCTTTTAGTAGTGTGACAGAATATGCCATGCTTGGACCACCACCAAAGGCAACAGATACCATAGCAGCTTCCATTATTTCAGCTCTTATTGCTCCTGCTTCTAAAGCTTTATAAACATGGAAAACTATGCAATATTCACATCTGTTATAAGCTGCAATTCCAACACTAATTAATTCTTTTGTTTTAGTATCTAATGCACCTTCTGCGTATGTTGTACCTAATAATCCCATGAAAGCGTTAACATTCTCTCCATTAGTTTCTCCTAATTCACCTAGTCCATTCATGAAGTCATTTAACATTTCTCTTACATCTTTTTTCATATCTATACCCCCATATCGTTTAATAGTTGCTAGTGCAATTATTAGCACTGCAAGTATTTATGATATAAAAATACCACCATGGGGTGGTATTGTCAATAGCTAAGATATATTATATGTCATCCTTTGTAAAACCGCTTTAAAAACTTCTAGATTTTCTTTTGATATTCCCTTTACTACATCATTCTGAAACTCTTGTCCTATAGGCATCAATTCTTCTTTTAAAAATTTGCCTCTATCAGTTAATATTATCTTTGTTATTCTTCTATCTTCAGAATCCTTTCTTCTCTCTACCAACTCTTCCTTTTCCATTCTGTCTATAAGTCTTACCATTGAGGACTCTTTTATATCCATATAATCCGAAAGTTCTTTTTGAGAAATTTCTCCTGCTTTTCCTATATAAAATAAAGCTATCCATTGTACTCTAGTTGTACCATGCTCTTGTAATCTTCTATTAAATTCATCAGCTAATTTTTTAGCACTCTTATTTGTTATGAATGCAATACAATCATCTAAATCAAACATCTATGCTCCACCTTCCCTTCTGCACTTATTTTAACAAACCTTATTATCCATAATTAATTATCTTACTAAATATATAAATAGCGGAATAGTTATTACCGATAAAAGTGTAGTAATAAATATACACTGTGAGCCATACTTACCATCTCCACCAGCAGATAATGCAATTACAGGCCCTACCACCGCTCCTGGCATAGCCATAAGTAAAGTACATATAGCTACTAACATTGAATCTATATTAAACATATTCATAATAAAATATGTTGTTATAGGAACTAATATTAGTCTAACTATAGATAAATAGTATAAACTAAAGTCTCCTATCATTTCCTTTATATTAGAACCACAGAGCATAGAGCCAATGATTATCATAGATATTGGAGTTGTCATAGTGCCTACACTTTTTACTGTTGAGTTAATGGCATAGGGTAATTTAATTTGACCTATAAATATTACTATCCCTATAATTACAGCCCATATGGATGGATTCTTTAAAATACTTTTACTAGCTTCCTTCATAGATATTTTTCCAGTAAATAAGGATACCCCTATGGTCCATACTAAAGCAGTGAATACCATAGTAAAAATTGAAGCATAGAACACTCCTATTTCTCCAAAAATACTGTTTAATACTGGATATCCCATAAATGCACAGTTAGAAAAAGATGTTGTAAATATAAGTAACGGTTTCTTTCTATCATTAGCTTTAAAATATATACATCTTGACAAAATAAGTAGTACTAAATGTATAACTATAGAATATAAAAATATCTTTATAGCATTTCCCATAATATCTTTATCAAATTCTAAGCAAAAACTATTTATGATCATTAGTGGTAAAGTTATATTGATTAGTATTGCACTTAACCCCTTCTCTACTCTATCATCTATATAGCCTTTCCTTCTAGCATATATTCCTATAACCATCATAATGGATAGAATTAAAACTTGATTTACTGCATCCATTAAATTTTCCCCCATATATTTTAAATTTAATTACCTACTAATTATACTTCATTTTCTTTAATTTTTAATAATTATTTTATATTTATTGTTAAACTTAATTATTATTTAAATTAAATACACTTTTATTGCTTTTATTTTTCTATAATATAAATTAAAATTAAATATATAATTAACTTTAGGAGGTCTTATGTTTAATAATTTTATTTTGTATTTAATAGTCATAAACCTAATTGGCTTCTTCATAATGTTAATAGATAAAAGAAAAGCTATAAAAAGGCAATGGAGAATTAGTGAAAAAGCTCTTATATGTATATCTATAATAGGGGGTTCCATTGGTATGTTAGCTGGTATGAGTACTTTTAGACATAAAACTAAACATAAAAAATTCACTATTGGTATTCCTTTTATCCTTGTTATACAGATAGCTATATTAGCTTATTTCGCTAGTTTACAATTCTAGAAATGGCTTTATAATCATTGAATTTTCAGTGTATTTTATCTTACTATTGAATGATAAATCCCTGAAACCCGCATGATCAGAA
>DKGY01000090.1:24652-74325 GCA_002453475.1 Clostridium sp. UBA6758
TATAAATATTTATATAGGAAGCCAAGAATTCTATTAAATAATACAATTTTATAGTTTATAGCAAGCTTCTACTTCACCTACATATAGCACATGATAATCCTCTGCTGGATAACTGGAGGTTTTTATTCCATCAAATAAAAACTCTGGACTCATTTCTTGTTTATAAACTATCTTACATTCATAGGTCAATACATTAGATTTATCTATTATTGGAGTATCTACAGTTTTAGCTGGAATGAGATTCAAATTACATTCCTTAAATTTATCATAATCTCTTCCTGATTTAGTACCACAGAATTTAATTTCCTCCTTTAAGCTATCATCAAGAGGAATTGTTACAGTAAAGTTATCCGATTTTTCTATAATAGAAAAGGTATGTCTGTGCTTTCTTACTAACACTGTAAATATAGATTTTCCCCATTGAAATCCAACATTTCCCCAACCTATTGTCATAGTATTAACTTCATCTCCAGCCTTTACAGTTAAAAAGGCACCTTTTTCATGTAGATTCCTTACAGCTACATTTAAGTCTTCAGTAAATAATTTAAAATCAACCATTTAAATCTCTCCCTAAAATCATTTTTATATTTACATTATACACTTATTTATATAGGATGAGGTCATTAAAGATAATAATGCTCCATAGTCTACATCAAAGGAAATCATATCACCAACTTTATAGTCTGATTCACTTTCACTTACATCTAATAAAAGATGATCACTACTTCCACCTAATATTCTTATTTTTTCATCTCTAGGAGTTATTCCATCTATTTTTACATCTTGTCTTCCCATGGAAATTATAGCTCTTTTTATTATTCCTCTATCCTGAAATGTTGGTACCTCTCCAAAGGCATCCATACCTATATTTCCTATTGGTACAGACGGTTTATCCTTAATTTCTATAATTTCGCCTTTTAATGTAAACACATCCCTAAACATTCCTGGAATGTCTCTTCCATATGCTGTTTCTCTTCCCAAAACCACTGATTCCCCAAGTCTCAAATTATTAATTCCTTCTGGAATAGTTTTGTTCATTACCATATATAGACTACTAGAGTTTCCCCCTGATACTATAGGTATCTTAACATTTAATTCTTTTTCTATATTATTTTTTATATTAAGTAACCTTCCTAAATTTACTTCATCAGGTATTACTCCTCCATAGCAAGTTAAATTTGTTCCTATGCCCATAAATTTTATATTAGGTAATTTAACAATTTCTCTTGAGATTTCTAGTACGTCTTTCTCTAAAACCCCTTCTCTTAAATCTCCTAAATCAACCATTAAAATTATTTTATGAGTTTTCTTAGCTCTAATAGCTTCCTTTGATAAAGCCTTAATTGTATCTACCTCTGAATTTAGAGAAATATCACTATACATGATCACTTCCCTTACTTCACTAAGAGCTGGAATTCTAAGAAGCAACTTTTCACAAGGTAGATTTACTATCTTCTTTAAATTAGCTACTCTAGAATCTCCTATAGTATTTACCCCTGCATCTAAAATGCCTTTAACTATATCCGGTTCTGCACAAAACACTTTAGTTACTACAGCTACATCTATCATCTTTCCATTGCACATATTTAATAAAAATTTAGCATTGTATGTCAATTTATTCAAATCAATATCTACTCTAGGATATCTATCCTTTACTTCTTCTTTCCATAAATCTTGTTCAAGCTGAGCATTATAAGTCAGATTTTCTTTATTGAATTCTATACCTGGATAACGGTTTTCCATCCCTTAACTCTCCTTTACAGAAACTATAAAATCTAATATATCTTTATAAATTTAAACTAGCTTTAAGCAATTCTATAGCAGCTTCTTTATTTTCTATACATAGAACTCCAGCACATGCCATGATATACATATTATCTAATAGTACCTTTGCTTCTTTGGTAGGACGCATGGTAATGTCTCCTTTAACATCCTTTATACTCTCTAACATTTCCTCACCTTTACCTAATCTAGTTAGAGCACCACCTGTACCTATGATATATTTAACCATAGATAAATCCTTTCCATAGGCACTAAACTTTCTTCCTGAATTATATACTCTTTTAATTTGCCCTACATGTCTATCTATAGCAGTGTTTACAGACTTTTGAGCAAGTACCCTACTCCAATATTTTTCTTCTTCTGTATTTGGAATAGGCTTAATCAAACTATTAATACTGTCTTTAGTTCTTCCTCCTAATTCGTGGTGTTGCAAAAGATCTAATACATTTTCTCTATTTACATATACCCCTAAATCACCCTCTACAGTACGCTTTGCTTTTGGTTCTGGAGTAACTAATATATCTAAAATTTCCACACTACCTTCTGTTACCGAATGAACATCTGTAGTAGCTCCACCTACATCCACCACTATTACATCTCCAATTATTTCATAAAGTAATTTTGTAGCTTCCATTACAGCTCCAGGAGTTGGCATTATAGCTCCATTCACCATTTCCTTAATTTTATCCATGCCACCTGCTTTAACAATATTTATTTCAAAAGCATCCTGAATTATACCCCTAGCAGGCTCCACATTTAATTCATCTACCCTTGGATATACATTATCTATTACATAAAGTTCTTTACCATCAAATATTTCTTTTATCTCATCTTGATTTGCTATATTGCCACAATAAACAACGGGAATATTCAGATCAGCATCTCTTATAATTTCGGCATTTTCTAAGGCAGTTTCTCTCTCTCCATAATCAGTACCACCAGCAATCATTATAAGATTAGGACTAATTTCCTTTATCTTTTTGATATCCGTTCTTCTAAGTCTTCCTGCCGTTACCATTTTTATAATTCCACCAGCTCCAAGTGCCGCTTCTTTAGCTGCTTTAACCGTCATGTCTTGCACCAGACCATGAACCGTTATCTTTAAACCTCCTGCAGCACTACTAGTACCTATCATTCTGTCATATTCAATGGATTCTCCTAGTTGCTCTTCCATTTCATTAATTGCATTTTTAAGTCCAATGGTTACATCACCTTGTAAAACAGAAGTAAAAGCCTTACCTTGACCTACAACCTCTACTCCTTCTCTAAAGTTAAAAGCTGTTACTACAGTAGTAGTGCTTCCGATTTCCGCTATTAAATATTCAACTCTCATAGCTTCCCTCCTAGTTTAAAGGGGATATCTCAAAATTTTACTAAGCACTAATCTATCCTTAAGGTAAACTTAGTTTAATTATTTGAGACAACCCCCTTTACTTTATATGAATATCATATATTTTCTATTATTTAATCTAGTTTATCCTGGTAATAATTCTGCGAATTATTCTTGGTCTTTTTTCATTAAAGTTTCAATGATAAAAGAAGCAACATTATTTCCATGAGTTCCTCTACCAAAGCCTGCATCCATACCATGAGCTACAGCGATCTCATTAGTTACTTGAGTTCCTCCACAAGCAATTATGAATCTATCTCTCACACCTTTTTCTATGCATAGATCGTGAATCTTTTTCATGTTCTTAGTGTGTACATCATTGTGAGTGATAATAGTACTCATTATTATAGCTTGAGCCTTTGTTTCTATAGCTGCATCTATTAATTTTTCTACTGGACAAGAAGTTCCAAGATATACTACATCTATTCCATACCTTTCAATGCCACCATGCTTAATGTCTATAATTTCTCTTAGTCCAACAGAGTGTTCATCTTCTCCAACAGTAGCTGCTACCACTCTAATAGGATTCTCCTTAACATAGTCTCTCATCACATCATCTGGTAAGAGTTCTTGCTTTTCTGGAATCTTAAGCTCATCTTTTTTAATTGCAAAACTTACTCTACCTTTGATTTCTACCAAAGTGCCTTCTGCATCTTGCATAACTTGTTTATGAATAACTTCTACATCAGTTAAATTCATTCTTCTTCCTATTTCAAGAGCTGCAGCCTCTGCGATATTTTCCTCTTCAGTAAGGAATAATGTTGTAGATACATAGCCATCATTCTTCCACTCTACTTCTGGAATTATAGTTCCTTCATCTTTACTATTTTTAGCCATTCTTACATTAACATTATCTTCTTCATCAAGTTCATCTATATAAACTATTTTGCTATGATTACATAATGTACATTCATCTATTGCATCACATGGCTTGTTATATTTTTCTGGAACATTATTGTATCCAAAGTGAGCACATACTGGAGCAAAGTAATCTTTATCTCTTGGAACTACTGTATCAACAGCAATACCTCCATCTATCTTTCTTACAATACCATCACTATTTCTTTCTGGATATTCTCCTGAATCTACAAAGAATCCATCTTCCACAGCTTTAAAGTATCCACCATTTTCAATCATTTCCTCTAAAAATAATACTGCTCTTTCCTTAAGTTCTCTAACCTTCTCTGGAAGATATCCATCCTTTTTAAGCTCTATCATATCCATTAAGCCATCCATACCAATTAAAGCTTGCTTAGCCGTATTTACAGCATGGATATTATTATAATGCCAAGGTACATTTCTTCCTTCATCAGGAGTGATTGTACTTTGAATATCTGCTGAAGTAAGTTCAGATATTAACAAATTTAATGAATGGGTTACTGTAGCTTCTCTAGTACAAGATGCCATGTATTTTGTGTTCATCTGTGCTCTCATTTTATAGTTTTTAAATAAGTCTCTAAGTGCTACAGCATAAGGTAAATCATATCTTAAACATGGAGCTGGTGGTGCTGTTGGTGGTACTGTGGATAGTGATATATTGCTTTGTTTCATACCAACCTTCTCAGAGAATTTTGAATTTATAGCATGTTGAACCATAAGTTCAGGCATTACCTTATAACCCTTCATTGCAGTTGCGTTTGCATTATGTGCTCCATCTATTTGTAAAATATCAGCCCATGCCATTATATGTTTTGCTACTGCTGCATCAACAAAGGATCTAACCATATTTATGTTTCTGTAAAGTACATTATATTGAGGATCCTGGTGAGCTCCATTTATTCCTTCTTCTGCAAACATTACAGCAATATCTGGACCTGCAACCCCTGATACATAGGAGTGGAAATTTATTGGTCTTCCTACTTCTTCCTCAATCATATCAAGAGCTTTTCTTGTAGCTCTAACTTCTTTTCTAGTTATTGGAACTCCTCCAGTTCCTTCTGGACTTCCTTCAATTAAGCTATCATAGTGACTTTGTCCTGATGTTCTTATAACCATTATATGATCTGCACCATGCCAAGCTGCCATTCTCATTCTTCTAATATCATCTTCAAATCTTCCTGAAGCTATTTCTGAAGTTATTACAGCTTTTGGTTGAGGGTCTATATTAGCAAAGCTAGTTGCCGATGGAAGTGCTTTACTATTTTTTAGGGGTTTTGATATCTCCTTATATTCAAACTCTCCCATTGGCTCTTTATATTCTTCTCTCCAATGCCATCCTCTTCTTTTAGGCTCATACTTATCTAAGTCCTTAAGTATTTCTGCTACATCTATCTTCTTATTTATATCTAGCATTATTTATCCCCCCCAAATAAATTAGTTACTTCATTCCAGCCTTTTCCTTCTCCAAGCTCTCTACCAGCTTCTAAATATGGCACACTCTTTAATTTTGCATATTTTAAAACTACATTTCCCATACCTTTTCCAAGAAGTCCTGCTTTTAAGCCTTCTTGAACTATAGCTTGAGATTCTATGCTTGAAAAGCCCATTCTAAGAAGTACTGACCTTTCTATAGAGGATGATGTATTTCCATATGCTAAATCCACCATAGGATTTACTATTTCTTCTGTCAATTTCCAAAACCTTTCATATAATTCTTCATCACTTAAACTTTCTAAATGTTTTCTTCTTATTTCAAAATCGTCTTCTCTTTTCACTACTTCTCTCCCCCTAATGGTTTTTTATTATTTCACACATTATTTATCTTTACCCTATTTACTTATTAACCCTATTTCACATTAACCCCAAATTCTTTAAGAATATCTATCACCGTTTCCTTTTCAAGCTTTGTTTCCTCACATAAGAAATCCAAATCTATCTGTCCAATTTCTTTTTCCTGTAAAAGCTTTACTGTGTTTTTAATTAATGATTTTCTATAATCGTCTAGCTCTTTATTATCTACTTGTAGGTAAGATGGATCCTCTGGAAGTATAATATTTTCTCCTGGAACTTCATCCATTGGATTACCTCTAAGCACTTTAATTCCATTTTCCTTTGCAAAGGTTAATTGTGGAACTATATGCTTTCCAGCACCAGTATACTCAGTCTCCTGAACTACTAAAATTGCGTCATCCTCCATCTCTTGAGCTATGACAAAGGCTGCTGCTAAAGAAGTATTTCCAGCTGGTCCTCTTTCAAGTCCTTCAAGTTGTGCTAAAAGCTCAGTCATGTAGAACACTTCCCCTTGAGGCAAGGTTACATATCTATCTAAATATCTAAGAGGTCTTGCTGCACTTCTTGGTACGTCACTTCTATCTGGCCATACCATGAATGGAATACCAAATCCAGTGTGTCCAGTAGTAAAGGATTTTCTATTAAAGGCTTTATCACTTGCCATATGAAGACCTTGTAAATTTACAGAAGCTCCAATAACTTTTGTATTATTTGCTCCTGCCTTTATAAGTCCTCTTGCGGTACCAGTAACATTACCGCCACCTGCATGAGTAATTACTACTGCTTCTGGATCCTTTCCAAATCTCTCTCTACATTCTGTGGCTATCTCATAACCTAAAGTTTCAACTCCAGCTATTCCATAAGCAGAATATAAGGATGCATTATAAAAACCTGTTTCTTCTAAAGTCTCCAGATAGGTGTAGAATAATTCTGGTCCTACTGTTAATTGTAGAACTTCAGCTCCTAGCCACCCACACTTTCTACCCTTTTCAAGAATTTCTGGTTGTCCTATTTTTTTAGAATCATAACACTCTTGAACAATGGTACATTTTAATCCTTTCATAGCTGCTTGAGATGCTACTGCCGCTCCATAGTTTCCAGAAGTAGCTGATGCAACACCTTTATAGCCTCTTTCCTTAGCATCATACACAGATACAGATGCTCTTCTATCTTTAAAACTTCCAGATGGATTACAGCTTTCATCCTTTACAAATATTCTAGCTGCTTTTCCAGTCTTTGATACCTTTCTTGCCAAGGCAGTAATATTTCTTAATTCTAAGAGAGGTGTATTTCCAACTCCTACTTCTCGTTGAATTTTCATAATATCACTTAGGGAATATCCTATATCTCTCATCATTGCTTCATAATCAAAAGCTATACTTCCCTTTTCATATTTGTCAAAATCCATTCCTACAGACTTAATCATAATTTGATTTTTTCTGCTCATAACTTCTTCGTACTTATTCATATCAATCACCTACTTTCTGTATAACTAATTATTGAAAATCATTTCCTTAGCTTGTTTTCCAATATAAGCTATCTCACTTACATAACTACCAAAATCATGAGAATATGAAGGTTCTAATATCTTAGCTATTCCTTTCATAGTCCTACCAATAGTTGTAGTGATTTCAACTTCGTCTCCCAGCTTACAATCTGAGTTTACAAAGCCTCTAACCCACATTTTAAGTGGAGTTTCCTTTGTATCCTCTGGAATTGCTGGTGATCTATCTTCACATTGTAATACAACTGTTTCTATTTCAATAAATGTACCCTTCTTAATCAACACCTTCACCTCCGAAGCAAATTTATAATTAAATAAGTTTATCTATCTATAAAATTTCTAAAGTCTCCCATTATAGCCCTTGGTACTGGTAAATCTATCATTGTTTTTAATCCAGGATTAGCATTAATTACATGAGGAATCATATTAACGCACATAGCAATTGTTCCAAGTCCACCATCAACTTCTGGTTTAATTGACATATTAACTTCTGGTGTACCCTTAATTGTTATATAATCTCCAGTAAATGTACCTTCCATTTCAGGTTCGATTTGTTGTGGATGAATCATATCTATTTTTACTTCTCCATCAACATATCCTTGACCTGTCATATTAACTCCTGCTACATCTCCAGCAGCTGCAAAGCCATAAGGTGATTTTCTATCTACATTAGTTACTATTGGAGCCATTTGCTGTTCAAATTTATCAACTTTCCATCCCATGGCATCTGCTATCATATTTACAGATTCTATAAAACCAACATGCCCTGCTAAGCTTCCATCCTTAACTCCTGCATTGAAATCCTCAACCTTCATACCAACTCCTTGCTCTTCCATAACGGCTGGTCCAAATGGAGATAAGCTATTTACTCTCTTAGCTTCTACATGAGTTACTTCAGTCATACAACCTGTTAAGCATACAACAAGTAAATCCATAATTAATCCTGGGTTTATACCTGTTCCAAGAATCGTAACTCCATTTTCCTTTGCAATTCTGTTTAATTCTGCAGCTAGCTCAGGATTTTTAGCTTGAGGATAAGACATTTCCTCTGCTGTAGAAATAACATTTATTTTCTTTTCAAGTACAGATTTTAATTTTGGAAAAGCATTTTTAGTGAAAGAATCTGTTGCACATAAACAAATGTCACAGCATTTTTCCGTTAATACTTCATCTATGTTAGCTTTTATTATTACATCTTTTCTATCGCCTCTCTCTACTCCTAGAACTTCAAAAATACTTTTTCCAGCTCTATCAGGGTGCATATCACAAACACCTATTATATCTACACCTTTTTTAGTTAGAAGCATCTTTGCCATTCCACTTCCCATAGCTCCAAAGCCCCAAATTGCTACTTTAACATTTTCCATTGTAAAATCCCCCTTGCGATTAAATTATTTTTATACATTCTATATTTTACTAGAGCAATTAGCATGCCAAAAAAAATATGGAATTTAGTAATTTCTATAACCTTAAATATAATAATTGTATATTATTTCAATAATTTTTAAAATTTACTGCAAAAAATTTTTCTATATCTACCTAGATTTAATGTACTTAAAAAGCGTATGCAAATAATTTTGCATACGCTTTGCCGAATTTTAGGCATATTTACTTTTTAATTTTTTTAATATTTAATTTATTCTTTTTATTAACATTTTATTTATATTTTCTGTATATATTCATTCCTAAATAGTAAGTAATTAGAGTAACTCATATTTTTTTAGTTTGTATTGAAGGTTCTGTCTGGATATTTTTAATTCCTCTGAAGTTTTTGTTATGTTATTATTGTTCTTTTGGTAACTCTTCTCTATTATATTTTTTTCAATATTATCTATATATTCATTTAAAGAGATATCTCCTCTAAATCCCTCTTCTGCAGTTACTTCTACTACGGAATTAATCTTATTACCAAAGCACTCCTTTGTTAGTATTTCTCCATCTTCCACCATGTTCATAGCACTTTCTATATTATTTTTAAGTTCTCTTATATTTCCAGGCCAACTATAATTTAAAAATCCCTCCATAACATCTTCACTAATCCCTTTTACATTTCTACATAGAATGCCATTATAGTACTTTATAAAGAAGTCACATAAATCGCTTATATCTTCTTTACGTTCTCTAAGAGGTGGTATGATTAATTTAATTACACTTAATCTATAATAAAAGTCTTTTCTAAGCTTTCCTTCTCTTATAAGTTTATCCGCTTCCTCATTTATTGTTGCTATAATCCTTACATCTATATCAATAATCTTATTACTTCCTAGTGGCCTAATATATCCATCTTGAAGTACTCTTAGTAATTTAGATTGTAAATATGGATCCATAGAATTTATTTCATCAAGTAGAATAGTTCCTCTATGAGCTTCTTCAAACAGTCCTTTTTTATTTTCTGCTCCTGTAAAGCTACCTTTAACCGTCCCAAATAGCATACCCTCTAAAAGTGTACTTGGTATCGCTGCACAGTTAATAGCTATAAAAGGCTTGTCTCTTCTTATTCCTTCATAATGTATACCTTGAGCAAATAATTCCTTACCACATCCAGTTTCTCCATATATGAGCACAGAAGAATTAGATATACTTGCTCTTTTACTTTTTAAAATTTCTTCGTTTAGTATCTTACTACTTCCTATGATGTCATTAAAGGTATAATAATTTCTCTTTGATTTACTTTTGTTTTCTAACTGACATATAGTTTCATTTAATTTCTTTATCTGAGTCATATCTCTAGCTATCTCAATTACTGCCTCAACCTTTCCATCTACCATTACTGGAATAGTAGAATTTACACTAGTTATTATCTTACCTGCCCCATTACTATAGTTTTGTATAGTATCTCTATAGGTATGTCCACCTTTTAAACTTCCTAGTATAGTTGAATGTTCTATATCCTTAAGATACTCATGAATTTCTTTTCCCATAACATCTTCACTTTTCATACCTTCTATATTTTCCATGGCATGATTATAGTAGATGGTCTTCCCCTTATCATCAACTATGTGAAGCCCCTCTTTTAAGTTACTAATTAGACTTTCTAATAATATATTTACATTATCCATAAAATCCCCCTTAGCTATCCCATATAATTAAACCTAAACTTGAAAACAATTTCATATTGAAAGTTATCTTTGATTATTGTAGCCCTATAATATTTACCTATATAATAAATTTAACACAATATTGTAATATAATAAATTTATTATTCTAACAATTATACATTATCTTGTTTTTTGCTCTATAATATCTTTAATGAATGTTAATAATAAGATATTGCATATGTTTTAGTTTATATAACAAAAGGAGTACTACTATGATTACTGATAATATAGTAAACCTGGCTGCAGAAGCCGGAAAAATAATGCTTGAAAATGGTGGTGAAACCTACAGGGTTGAGCAAACAATAAATATGATATGTCAATCTTATGGCGTAGTTAATGCTGAAAGCTTTGTTTCTCCTACAGCAATAATCACCTCAACTATGGATGAAAATGGTAGGAACAGTACAATAATTAAGAGAATTACTTCTAGGTCCACTGATTTAGAAAAGGTAGCCTTAATTAACAATTTATCTCGTCAAATACAAGGCAACCCTTTAACTTTAGATGAACTAAAAAAAGAATTGAAATATATAAGAAGCTTTCCAAAATACTCTAACAAGATAAAAACTTTTTTTGCTGGAGTAACCACTGGTACATTTACCCTACTTTTTGGTGGTAGCTTTAATGACTTTATTATATCATTTGGTGCAGGAATTTTAATTAATTTATTATCTTCCATGTTATCTCGTTTAAGTGTTAATGACTTTTTTATTAATGTGTCAGGTGGTGCTTTAGCAGCTATAATTGGAATTTTCTTTTCCTATATAAATCCTATATTTCATCAAGATAAGATAATTATAGGTTCAATTATGTTGCTTGTTCCGGGTCTTGTTATCACCAATGCTATTCGTGATACCATAGCTGGAGACTTACTTTCAGGCCTTTCAAGAACTCTAGAAGCTATAATGATAGCTGGAGCCATTGCTATTGGAGCTGCTTTTAGTTTCAAAATATGGATGTTTATTCTAGGAGGGATGTAAAATGTTTTTTCAAGTTATATATGCATTTATTGTTTCCTTAGGCTTTGGGGTTCTCTTTAATGTAAGAGATAGGAATTTGTTCTTTGCCGCTCTAGGAGGAGCCGTGGGGTGGTTTTTTTATAGTCTAACTTTAAACCTATCAAGCTCTAACGTATTGGCTATGCTAATAGCCTCTATTAGCATTAGTGTCTATGCTGAAATTTTCTCTAGGGTTTTAAAAAATCCTGTTACATTATTTTTAGTTTGTTCTCTTATTCCTTTAGTTCCTGGAAGTGGAATGTATTATACAGTTTTTGAGGCAGTTAAAGGTAATGTAGATAAATCATTAAATTATGGGATTGAAACCATTTCTTTAGCAGGGGTTATAGCTGTTGGAATTATTTTAATATCTACATTAAGTAGATTGATGCAAAAATTAAAAATCAGAAAAAATCAACGAAAACTTGAAAATGCTAAATAATAACTAAAGAGAAAAAACACACATAACTAGATGTGATTTTTCTCTTTAATTACTCATATTTAATCCTTACGATTTTTTCTAATTACTCCATAAGTCTTCATTGCTTCGTAGATTATAAAAGGCATCAGTACAATAATGAAGATTATCTTGAATTTACTAATAATATGGGTACTTTCATATCCATTAGAAACTATTTGCATTGAATCACAGTGTATATCCATATCTCCACCATGTTCTTTGCAGGCTCTATTGAAAACTCCTGTAACTCTTACTGAATCTCCAATCTTATGGTAATTTCCATAAGATTTAATCATCTCTCCATCTATAGTCTTTAAATAAATACCTATGGCAGAGGTTCCATCATTTATATTAACAAATGAATATTCCCCTCTTTCTAAAAGTTCACCAATAGCCTCACCTTGAATATTTATAACTTTAGAGTCATATTTGTGACCATTATCAATAAGATCGCTTACAGAAGTTGTAACCTCACTAGCTAGTACCGTTAATGAGGAAAAAATCACTGTAATAATTGTAATTAACATTATTTTTTGTATCTTACACATAACTTTTTAATTCCTCCTATAAAATACCCTATTAATGCAAATACTGAAATAAACTCTAATCTACCTAGATACATAATAACGATATAACAAATCTTTAGTGGTATAGGCATCGTTATAGAAGTTACTCCTATAGATAATCCAACATTTCCAGCTACAGAAGCTGCCTCAAAAGCTGATTCTACAAGTGAGTAGCCATAATATGTTCCAAGTAAAGTTGCAAAAATAAACATAGCAATATAACAAAGTATTATAAGCATTGATGATTTTACTAAACTATCATCTAAAATTATATCCTTAATGTGATGAACTTTTGTAGTTAAAATCTTTTTATCAGAACTAAGAACTCTTTTTATATCTGCAATTATTCCCTTACAGACAATACCCATCCTTAGTCCCTTAAATCCACCGGCTGTTGAACATGCACTTCCTCCAATAAGCATTGCAATTGTCATAATAAAAATTGCAAAATCTCCCCATTCAAATAATAGTTGCCTAGCATAAAGGTTGCCAAATCCAGTGGTGGTATGTGCAGATAAAAGCTGATAAGCACCCTTTCTCAATAGGGAAACAGCATCTGTGTATACTCCTGTCTTTGATAAGAACATAACTAATAATCCTGTAAGAATAAAAGAAGTTATAAAAAAGCTTTGTGCTTCAACATTTTTAAAAATTTCTTTTCTATTTCCCTTTATAACTGCAAAATGAAGACCAAAATTTAACGAACCAATTATGAACAATACCATTGTAATTAATTCATATGAAAAACTATGATAATACAATATATTTTGAGACATTGGAGCAAATCCACCAGTACTCCAACTTGATGCAAATATAAATAGTCCATGCATAAATGAATTAGATGGTGATAATCCTATAAATAAACCATCAATTGTAAGTGCTAATGTACCAATTACTAAATATATCATACTAATTTTCCAAATGGCCTTGGAAGTTCCCTTAATATTAGGTAAAAGTCCAATATCTTTTCCTTCACCTACATACATCTTATATCCACCAGAAAAATTTTTAATTAGTATTGATAAAGCTAATACAACCATGCCTTGCCCACCTACAAATGTTAGTATATGTCTCCACATATTAACTCCAAGAGACATATGATCTATATCCTGCATAAGAAATACTCCAGTTGTAGTAAAGCCACTCATCACATCGAAACAAGCATCTAAATAAGATTTTGCATGTCCACTAAAAACATAAGGAAGGGCACATAAAAGCATTAAAATCAGCCATGAATACGATGCAATAATAAGGCCGTGTTTCCATTCAATTTTGTTATTTTCTTTTTCGTCTTTTCCCGAAAGAATCAGAGAAAATGCTATAGATAATCCAATAAATAGAGCGAGAATAAAATCTACAAGCGAACTCCACTCCTTATAAAAAATAGTTACGATGATAGGGATAAGCATTAAGGAAATTGTTCCCAATATAATAATTCCAACATAATAATTTATGACTTTAAAGTCCTTTAAATATTTTTCACTCATTTCATCACCCTAAAAAACTCAAAAGAAAAATTACTATAATATATATTCCTACAACTAGGATTTCAAATAATATTCCCTTAAAATAATCCGAATTTCTTACCATTACTACCATCTCCATAAATAGATTTTCTTAATGTATGAGATACACTGGTATTTGTTATCAGTACAACCGTATCGTCAAGTAAGATTTTTGTATATCCTCTAGGATAGATAATCTCGTTATTTCTTAAAATAGAAACTATTATACTATCATTTGGTAAAATTAAGCTTTTAATGTCCATATCTCTCCAGTAGGAATTTTTATCTATATAAGCTTCAATTATTACCATTTCTCCTCTATCTAAAGTTTTTACAATTTTAAAATTATCCTCTACAAGTTCATTTTCAATTAAAGTTGAAATAACTTCTGTACTACAAACAGTAGATGTTATACCTAATTTACTAAATAACTGTCTGTTTTTAGGATTGTTAATTCTTGCAATAGCACTTTTAATAGAGAAATTACGCTTGCTCATTTGGCAAATGATCAAATTTTCCTCATCTTTACCTGTAACTGCTGCAACAATAGTATTTGTTCCTTCAATGGCTTCTGATAATTCTTCTAAATTTGATCCATCACCACATATTACTTCAATATCTAATTCATTAGATATTTTCTTACATATATCATAATTCTTTTCTATCAAAGTTATTAAACATCCAATATTTAATAGGTTTTTTATTAAGTAATAACCAACCTTACCTCCACCAATTACAACTGCTCGCATTTTATATCCTCCTTAATGTTTCCAACAGCTAGCTTTATAGGATTAATAGTTTTAATGCCTAAGGAATTATAAATGTGACACCTATCATCATTAAATACTCTTCCAATTACAGTTGGAACCTTATAAATATTCTGTGCTATTTCACAGGCAACAATATTTATATTATCGTTTTGAGTTAGAGCTAGTAGTACATCAGCTTCCTCAATACCTGCTTCTTCTAGTAAATCAATATCAATTTCAACCCCATTTAGTATCCTTCCATTAAATCCCGAACCTAGTTTATCCGTTTTCTCCTTGTCTCTATCTATTACACATATATCATGAGCTGTTTCAGCTAAGTCTGTAGCTAATTTGCTTCCCATCTTGCCACATCCAATAATAATAATATACATATTTAAACTGCTCCTTTTTCTAAAAATTTATATAAAGTTTCTTTTGCATAGCAATTAAAATCTATTACGTCTAAAACTCCAATTGAAGTAAAAATATCTTTATTGTTTGAATTGTTAATTAATGTAATAACCTTTTTAGTTTCATAAAAAGTTTTACAAACCTTTGAAATATAGAAATTAAACTGATCTTTAGGTGTAATAATCACTACCACATCTGCTCTTTTTAATAAGTAATTATTAAAGATATCGGAAAATGCTGGTGAAAGTTCTTGTGGTGAAATTACATTCGAGAAATCTAAGTTTAAATCGTCTAAACTTTCCTTATATAAATTAATAAATTTGCTTTCACTAATAACGACAACAAACAAATTAAATTCCCTCCTTACCTAATGGTTCAAAGAAATCTTGAAGATATGAATTTTTATTACCATTGGCAGATATCTTTTCTAATGCTCTAAAATTATAAACAACTTGTACATTATTTAAATATTTCAAAGTATCTTCAATCATTAAATTTAAATAATCATCTTCAGTTATTATAAAAACATGTGATAACATTGCTTTCGATGACTTATCTAGTATCTGTTTCATATCAGTTATATCCACTTGATAATAATAAAGAAATTTATTCTTTATTTGAATTTCTTCGGATGGTTTATCATCAATCAAAAATACAATTTTTTCTTTAGATATAAGTGATTTAATTAAGTTGATACTTGAGTTATTGTAACCTATAATTAAGTTATACATAATACTACCTTCCTACACAATTTTTAATACCTACTAATTTTAATCTTATTAGATTTAAATATCAAAGTAAGCTAAAAGTACTATTAACAATTATCCATACTTCTGAAATTGAAGCTTTTAAATTAGCTTAATTAATCTTAGCTTTGCTATATTTTGCTTCACTTTACTATAAGAATTAACTCTAGGAGGAAAACTATGATTAAAACCTTAAATGGAAAACTATCACTTATTTATATTGTTATAATCTTAGCAATGGCATTGCTAGGATTAGTTTCAGTTAGAAATTTAATTACAATTTCAAATGATATAGAAGGACTATTAACTAACAATTATAAAAGTATTCAATCTGTTGAAAATATGAAAGATGCACTTTATAATCAACAACAGAGCTTATTTCTTTACTTATCTGATAATAAAGAAGAAGGTCTCACTGAATATTCTAAAAATAACTCTTTATTTTTAGATAATTTTTACTTTGAAAAAAATAATATAACTGAAGAAGGAGAAATGGAATATGTAAATAGCCTTGATACTTACTATCTTCAGTATAGCCAGAATTTTTTTACCTTATCAGAAATTATTCAAAATAATGGTAAAGAATCAGGATATAATTTTTTCTTTGATGAAATTAAAGCTAATTATGATATAATTGTAAAAACTCTAGATAAAATAAGCAGTCTAAATGAAACTATGATGATTAATTCAAAAGATAGAGTTGAAAATAAAACTAAAATTATAATAAATGTAACAATAATTTTTACTTTGATCTCAATATTAATTTCATTTTTCTTATCAAAACATCTTCTTAAAAAGATATTATACCCATTAAATAAAATAATTGACGCTATAAAAAATATAAAAACTAACTCCACATATGTAGAATTAGAAATAACAACAAAAGATGAGCTAGGAGAATTAGCAAATCAATTTAACTTAATGGCAAAACGAATTGAAAGTTTTGAAAAAAGCACATTAGGTCAAATCCTAAAAGAAAGAAATAATTCAAACTCCATATTAAGAAGTATCGATTCACCAATGGTAGTTATTGATAAAGATTATAAAGTTACTATGGTTAACGATAATTTTATTGACGCCTTTGGTATTAGAGATGAGAAGCCAGAAGGACGATATTTAACTCATTTAGTTAATGATAGAAGTTTTTTTTCAGTTATATATGATATAACATTGAATAACTGCCAATGGGATTTTTTGAATATAATAACTTTAAAAAACCAAAATGGGGATGCACTCTATTACAATATATCAATTAAGGAAATTAAAGAGGAAGATCTTCAAGTTGGCTACGTAATTCTTTTAAAGGATGTAACACACTTAAAGGAAATTGAGCAAATTAGTAAAGACTTCTTTGCAACAATTTCACATGAATTTAAAACTCCATTAACCTCAATTATGATTGGAACAGGCCTACTAGAAAGTAATAAATTAGGGGATTTAAGTGACAACCAAAGAAAAATATTAACCACTATTAAGGAAGATGGTGAAAGATTAAATTTACTTGTTTCAAATATGCTTTTATTATCGAAATTGGAATCTTCAACTGAGATTTATAAAAAAGAATATAATTCCATTGAAGATTTAATAAAAACCTCAGTCTCTAGTAATAAAGGTATCGCAAATTCTAGTGGAATTATTCTTGAATACTATGTAGATACAAATGTAAAACCATTATCCTGTGACGGTGAAAAATTAGTGTGGGTACTTAACAATTTAATAATAAACGCCATTAGACACTGTAAGGATGGCGATTTAATTTCTATAAGAGGATTCTTAAAAGATAATAAATTAAATATAACTGTAACTGATACTGGTGTTGGAATTTTAAAGGATAATACTACAAAAATATTTGATAAATATACTCAATTAACTAATAAAGATATTAAAAATAACTCTGGTCTTGGTCTCTGGATATGTAAAGACATAATAACTGCTCATAATGGAGAAATAACATGTGAAAGTGATTTAGGTGAAGGAGCAACATTTACAATTATTATTCCATATAATTAGGAGGTACTATGAAAAAAGCACTTATAGTTGATGATACTAAAAATATAAGAAAATTATTAAAGACATCCTTAGAATTAAATGAATACATTGTCACTGAGGCCCTAAATGGAGTTGAGGCATTAGAAATATTATCTAAAGAACCCTTTGATTTAATCTTTTTAGATATTAAAATGCCAACATTAAGTGGTACTGAAGTATTGAAAAGAATTAGAGAAGAAGGAATATTTTCTACGGTAATAATTATGACAGCTTTTCCAACGGTTAAAAATGCTGTTGATTGTACTAAATTAGGAGCTGTTGAATATTTACTTAAGCCATTTACCACAGACAAAATTAATTCACTAATCTATAGATTAAATAATCTTACTGAAGACACAAAGGTTCTTGAAAATATAATAAAGGGAGTGTCAAAGTTAATGTATCTAAAAAAATACGACGATTCAATACTTCTATTAAATAAAGCATTATCTATCGATGCAACTAATTCCAATGTATATAAGCTTCTTTCAGAATGTTATGAAGGTCTAGGGGATAATGTTAATAGAGATAAATTTTTAAATTGCTATACTACATTTAAGAAATAGTTGCTGTAAAACTAAAATTCTTAGTTATTTAATAACTATTGTGCAAAGTGGCTATATAATTATGTAGCCACTTTAAATTATCAGTCTAACCTTTTATTCAATAGACTTATAATTTTCTTTATCAATTTTATTATTTATATTCACTCCCTTGTTTCACTTTCTTCTTAATTTTTTTAATAATACCCATGAATATCAAAATAAAAAAGAGTAAATACAAAGTATTTACTCCTTAATGTTAAAACTATTGATACCCACCGTGCCGTCTTAATGGAATATTTGAACCCTGTCTACCAGGGGTGGAATCGCCTCAATACTTCTGGTACCAACTATAAAATAGCCAGTCTACACTCCATAATGAGAACATCNNCAATGTTTAAATGTTGGCTCAACATAAACCATCTCCACGCACACAGCAGAATATTCTTTAGTATTATTATATAGCAATTACAATTAAATTGCAATTATAAAATAAATATTAATCACTAAGTATCAATAGTTTTATAAAGTTATTATAACCATAAAAGGTTGTATTATTCTCTTTAATAATACAACCTTTTATTAAATTATTTTTCTACTTTACTTATTTCTATTCCTAAGTCGTTCAATTGCTTCTTATCAACAACATTAGGTGCTTCACTCATTGGACAATAAGCATTTTGATTCTTAGGGAAGGTAATAACATCTTTTATGTTATCAGTTCCTGCAAGGAACATTACCATTCTATCTAAACCATATGCAAGTCCGCCATGTGGTGGTGGTCCATATTTGAATGCTTCTAGTAAGAATCCAAATCTTTCCCATGCACTTTCATCAGTAAAGCCTAAAAGATTAAATATTCTTTGTTGAAGGTTTGTATCGTGAATTCTTATACTTCCTCCACCAAGTTCCTCTCCGTTTAATACTATATCATAAGCCTTAGCACGAGCTCTTCCTGGCTCTGTTTCTAGAAGAGCTAAATCTTCATCCATAGGTGCTGTGAAAGGATGGTGAAGAGCTACGAATCTCTTCTCTTCTTCGTCATATTCAAACATTGGGAATTCGGTAATCCATACAAAATTAAATTCTTTGTTTCCTTCTAAGATTCCAAGTTCCTTAGCAAGCTCTAATCTTAAAGCACCAAGAGATTGAAGTACTACGCTATTAACATCTGCAACTATTAAAACTAAATCTCCTACTTCGGCTCCAGCAGCACTTAATAATTTAGCCATATCTTCTTCTGAGAAGAATTTAGCTATTGGAGATTTTATTTCCCCTTCTTTATAAGCTATCCAAGCAAGACCTTTTGCTTTATAAGTTTTAACAAACTCACCTAACTTATCAATTTTCTTTCTACCCATGTCTGCACAATTTTTAGCTACAATAGCTCTTACTGAACCACCATTTTCGATGGTTCCTTTAAATACAGCAAAATCTGTGCCTCTTACTGTTTCAGTAATATCTTGTATCTCCATACCAAATCTTAAATCTGGCTTGTCACTACCATATTTATTCATAGCTTCTGCATATGGCATTCTCTTTATTGGAAGTTGTACATCTACATCTATAACTTCTTTAAACACTCTCTTTAAAAGGCCTTCATTTAAAGCTATGATATCATCCATTTCAACAAAGCTCATCTCTAAGTCTATTTGCGTAAATTCTGGTTGTCTATTAGCCCTTAAGTCTTCATCTCTAAAACATTTAACAATTTGAAAATACTTGTCATATCCAGAAACCATTAATAATTGCTTAAATATTTGTGGAGATTGAGGTAATGCATAAAACATTCCTGGATAATTTCTACTAGGTACCAAGTAATCTCTAGCTCCTTCTGGAGTACTCTTAGTAAGCATTGGTGTTTCCATTTCTAAGAATCCATTTTCATCTAGATAATCTCTTACTACTTTTGCAGCTTTATGTCTAACCATTAATATTTTTTGCATATCTGGTCTTCTAAGATCTAGATATCTATATTTTAATCTAATATTTTCACTAGCATCCAAGTTTTCTTTAATATATATAGGTGGAGTTTCTGATTCTGAAAGTATTTTAATATTTTCTCCTTTAAGCTCTACCATTCCTGTTGGTAAATTTTTATTAGGAGATTCTCTTCTGATAACCTCTCCAGTAACAGCTATGCAGTACTCAGATTTAACTAAATCAGCTTTTTCAAAAGCTTCTTTATTTATTTCTTCACCAAATACAACTTGTAATAATCCAGTTCTGTCTCTTAAATCTACAAAAACTAAACTTCCTAAATTTCTTTTTCTTTGGACCCAACCCATAACAGTGATTTTTTCAGAGATATTTGATTCTCTTACTTCACCACACATAATGGTTCTTTTAAGTCCATTAAGTGATTCTCCCATTTAAATTCCTCCTATTTAATTATTATGTCTAAATTATATTATAATATCATTACCCAAATGAAATTTTATTTAAAACCTATGTACATAATTGTTTTAATATAGTGTATTGAGTAATTCTATCTTTCTAGCTATCATCTCGTCTATTCTACTATTATACTCTTTTACATCCTTAACATTTGCAAATCGCTCTATTCTATTTTCATCTAAGAAAACAACCTTTGAAACTCCATCTGCTCCAAGAGCTATAATAGTTTGCTTTTCCTCAATCATCTGAATATTATATATACATATTTTTTCATCTCTACAGTAGCCTACATTCTCCATGTTCCCTACCATATTTTTTTGTCTATACATATAATAGGGTTTCATATTCAAATCTAAAGAAAGCTTTTTGGTAGCTTCATACATAGCATTTAACTCATGCTGATTAGGAATAGTAAACTGTCCCTTATTAACTAGATTTTCATGTAGTCTAGAGCCTCTTTTAATAGACATACCATGAATAGTTATGCTGTCTGGATTCAGTTTAAGTATTTCTTCACAACTTCTATTTATGTGACTTAAATCTTCTCCTGGAAGCCCAACTATCATATCCATATTTACATTATGAAAACCTAGACTTCGTGCTAGATTAAAGCAGTTTTCTACATCCTTGCTACTATGATTTCTACCAATATTTTTTAAAGTATCATCATTCATACTTTGAGGATTTATACTTATTCTATGAACTTTATATCTTTTCATAGATTGAAGTTTTCCTTCTGTTATACTATCCACTCTTCCACATTCTACAGTAAATTCTTTAACACCCTTACCTTCAACAAATCCCTTATATATCTTATTCATTATTTCTTCAAATTCTTCATCATTTATAGAAGTAGGAGTGCCTCCACCAAAATAAACGGTCTCTATAGTTAAATTCTTTTCTGATACATATTTACTTATAGCTTTTATTTCCTTGGTAATAGCATTAAGATAGTCTTTAACTAAAGCTGACTTTCCTCCTATAGGATTTGAAGTAAAAGAACAATAAACACATCTAGTTGGACAAAACGGCATACCCACATATATACTTATAGTATCTTTATCTTTGTTGACTACACTTTTCTCGTACTTAGCTACATCTATACAAAGCTTTGTCTTCTCCTTGCTAGTTTCATGTCTATCCTTAAATTCTTTTATTACTTCCTCTTCACTATATCCTTTTTCTAAAAGGTCTAGTGCTTTTTTAGAAGGCCTTATACCAACTAAAGTTCCCCATGGAAGAACCTTTCCTGTGATATTTCTAAGATATATGAATAAGGACTTTTTAACTTCCTCTGAAAGCTTATAATTTCTATTGATTTCATAATTAAAGAATCCTTCACTTCCTTTAATTATGATATTTCCTGCTTCTTCATCTATATCTATAGATAAATCAAATTCCTCATTTACAAATTCTATATTAATAAAACTAAAAAATAGATTTATCATAAGAAATACATCATATCTAAAGTTCATATTACTTAGCTTTACTTTTATAGACTTCATATCCTTTGTCATATTTATCAAATCCTTATTTCAAATTACCTTCTTATAACCAAATATACAGTTTATAATTTTACCTATAAAAATGGATTTTCCATTCTTTCTTGGCCTATGGTACTACTTGGTCCATGCCCTGGGTGAACTGCCACGCTATCACTAAGTGGCATTAAATTATTTTTAATACTTGCTATAAGCTCATTGTGATCTCCACCAGCTAAATCACTTCTTCCAACAGATCCTTTAAATAAAGTATCCCCTGTAAAAACATTTCCATCTACTAAAAGGCTTATTCCTCCTGGTGTGTGTCCTGGTGTTGCTAAAACTTTTATTTTATAATTACCAAACTTTAATACATCATCATGTTTTAATAAAAGTTCTGCTCCCCCTTCAATAAGTGGTCCATAATACATAATATTATTTAAAATCATATCATTATCTTCTTTAGCCATAGCTACAGTTGCTCCTGTTTCAGCCTTTAATCCATCTACCCCTGTAGTATGATCAAAGTGACCATGAGTTTNNGAGCTTTACATACATCATCTATGTCTCCACCTGGGTCTAAAACTACAGCTTCCTTTGTTTCTTCATCAAATAATATATAACAGTTAGCAGCATAAACTCCTGCCATCATTCTTTTTATAATCATATTATCACCTCAAAATGCTATATGTTTCTTAAAATTTTTAAAACTCCTTTTTACTCTCTAGTAAAAGTGTTACTGGTCCATCATTTATAATTTCCACCTTCATATCAGCTCCAAACTCCCCTGTTTGAATATTAGGTATTTCTTTTTTGAAGGCTTCTACCAGCTCATTATATAATTCTCTAGCAGCATCTCCACCTTGTGCCTTCATGAAATCAGGTCTCTTACCCTTTCTACAATCACCATATAGGGTAAATTGAGATATTAATAATAGATCCCCACCTATATCTTGAAGTGAAAAGTTCATTCTTTCATTTTCATCTTCAAAAATTCTCATTCCAAGAACTTTTCTTACTATATAATCTATATCTTCTTTAGTGTCTTCCTTACTTATTCCCACAAGTAAGTTAATTCCTTTTCCTATTTCACTAATAACTTTATTATCTACTTCAACCTTTGAAGATTTAACTCTTTGCACAACAGCTCTCATATTAAGCACTCCTTTTTNNCCTTTTTACTGTTTCTTCCTATAGACATCCTTAACATCCTTGATTTTCCTAAGTTTAGCTTGAATATCCTTTAAATGCTCTATACTAGAAATATTTATTTTCAAACTTACAACAGCTATATTTTGTTTATTTGTTACAGCACTTATTGATAAAATATTAGCTTTCACAAGCCCTAGTATTTCTATAATATCTGTGAGAAGACCTAATCTATCCTCAGCTATTACTTCTATATCAGCAATATATTTATCTTTATTTTCTTTTCCCCAAGCTACTTCAACTATTTTGTGACCTTCCTTGTCCTGTAAGTTAATTACATTTTTACAGTCACTTCTATGAATAGATACACCCTTTCCTCTTGTAATATATCCAATAATATCATCTCCATATACAGGACTACAACATTTTGCAAATCTTACTTGAATATTAGACATATCCTTAACTGTAACTCCAGAATAACTATCATTCTTTTGTTTTTTGTTTTTCTCCTCATGAATTAGCCTTAGCTCATCAAGTTTTAACTGCTTAGAGTTCTCTTTATCATGAGCATCCTTTAGTTTACTTATCATATTATTAGGATTTATGTCACCAATACCTACTCCATGGTATAGGTCATCCATATTTTTTAGGTTGTATCTTCTAACAATCTTTTCTATAATATCTTCATTAATTATTTGGGAAAATATACAATTCTGCTTCTTACACTCTTTATCTACTAATTCTTTTCCCTTTGCTATGGTCTCTTCTCTATTTGCCTTTTTAAACCAAAGCTTAATTTTACTCCTTGCTTGATTACTCTTTACTATATTAAGCCAATCAATGCTAGGTCCTTTTGAATTAGTAGCTGTAATTACCTCTACAATTTCCCCCGTTCTAAGCTTATAATCTAGAGGTACTATCTTTCCATTTACCTTCCCTCCAACACACTTATGACCTACTGCAGTATGAATAGCATAAGCAAAATCTATAGGTGTAGAGTCATTCGGTAAATTTATAACATCACCCTTTGGAGTAAACACAAATACTTCATCAGAAAATAAATCTATCTTAAACCCTTCCATAAACTCTTCAGCATCAGAAGTTTCTCCTTGCCATTCTAGCATTTCTCTAAGCCAATATAGCTTTGAATCTAAGGATTTATCTTCATCCTGAACACTTTCCTTATATTTCCAGTGAGCTGCAATACCATATTCAGCAGTTCTATGCATTTCAAATGTTCTAATTTGTATTTCAAAGGGTTTTCCGAAAGGTCCTATTACAGTTGAATGAAGAGACTGATACATATTAGGTTTAGGCATAGCAATATAGTCCTTAAATCTACCTGGTATAGGCTTATACATAGTATGTACTATTCCCAATGCTGCATAACAATTTCCAATATCATCTACTAATATCCTCACTGCTGTAAGATCAAATATTTGATCTATGGTTTTACTACTTTTAATCATTTTTCTATAAATACTATAGAAGTGCTTTGGTCTACCTTCTATTTCTGCTGTAATTCCACCCATATTAAGATTTAATTTAAGTTGTGATATAATATGACTTATTTGCTCTTCCCTTTCATTTCTCTTATCTGAAATCAACTTAACTAAGTCATAATATTCTGTTGGATTTAAGTATCTTAATGCTAAATCCTCTAGTTCCCACTTTATTTTTGATATACCTAACCTGTGAGCTAACGGTGCATATATATCTAAAGTTTCCTTAGCCTTTTCTTTCTGTTTATTCTCAGGCATGTATTTTAACGTTCTTAAGTTATGTAATCTATCCGCCAATTTTATAAGTATTACTCTTATATCTTTGGCCATAGCAAGAAGCATTTTTCTAACATTATCTGCTTGCTGTTCTTCTTTTGACTTATATTTTATTTTACCTAGCTTAGATACCCCTTCTACTAAATCTGCCACTTCTATAGAGAAGATGTTACAAACATCTTCATATGTATATTCTGTATCTTCAATTACATCATGTAAAAGACCTGCCACTATAGTAGAGGTATCAAGTCCTAGTTCAGCCAAAATACAAGCTACTTCTAAAGGATGAATTATATAAGGCTCTCCTGACTCTCTTCTTTGATCTTTATGGGCATTTACAGAAAATTCATAGGCCTTATTTACAAAATTGATATCTACATTGTGACAATTACTATTAATTTTTTCTATCAATTTATCAATCATTGTAATACACTCCTAAAATTAAAGGCTGGTTAATGAACCAGCCACCTATTTAAACTCAGTAATAATTATATACTATAACCCAAATTATTTCAATTTATGTTCAATTCTAAAATGGATAGTCTATAACAGACATAATATCATATTGTGCTATTTTTTCTCTACCTTTAAGTTCTGTAAGTTCTATTAAAAAGTCTATGGCTACAACTTCCCCACCAGATTCCTCAACAAGCTTTGCAACAGCAGATACAGTTCCTCCTGTAGCAAGTAAATCATCAACAATTGCTACTCTCTGGCCCTTTTTAATAGCATCCTTATGAATTTCTAACACATCACTGCCATATTCTAAATCATAAGAAGTTTGAATAGTTTCATAGGGTAATTTACCTGGTTTTCTAACTGGTACAAAACCAGCTCCTAAAGCATAAGCCACTGGTACTCCAAATAAAAAGCCCCTAGCCTCTGGTCCTATTACGATATCAATTTTTTTCTCTTTTAAATGATTGGCAATAACATCTATGGACGATCTTAATGCTTCTCCATCTTGAAGTAAAGTAGTTACATCTTTAAAACTTATACCTTCTTTTGGAAATCCGTCTATTATTCTAACTTTATCCTTTAAATTCATCTTTTACTCCTCCTAAACCCTTAACCAAACACATCTTTACATAACTAAATTATATATTAACCTTGATATTTAATGCAATACTTTCGAAAATATGTATATTAAATAGATTTTCTGTAAAGAAGCTATTCAAAACTCATCATAACCTCTTTATATAAGAATTTTGATATTTGCTTTGCTCTATAACTATCATTAGTAGTAAAAAGTTCAACGATTATTCTTGCATTATCTAGCTTATTCTTTGAAATCATCTTTGGCAAAAGCTTTATGATACCTTCATCATAAAACTTCATAATACCACCATAATTCCGTTCATGTTCTCTTATTAATGCCTTAACTCCATAGTTATTAGTTTTCTTTAACTTTTTACACCCTTCTTCTACAAAATATCGATTTTCTTCTTCTATTTCTATCCCTGTTGTAATTATACCCATCATTACTAAATCTAAATACTTTTGTGTGCAACTTATCTTATAATAAGAAGCTATAACTTCTATGAATTTATATATAAGCGAACAACCTGTAAAATCCTTAAAAGGATAATTACAATTAGTTTGACAGGTGTTTATGGTTATACAATTCTTATCCTCTACTATGTGATTATGATAATCCGTTACAATTATATCAATATTGTTTTCCTTACAAAGTTGTATTTCTTCTTTAGATTTAACTCCACAACCAACAGTTATAATTAAATTTGCTCCAAGACATAATAAATTATTCTCTATATCTTCTTTATTTAAATTTCTATCATTTCTATATACACTGGGTATATAATATTCTACATCACTGTTTACATATCGTAATACTAGCATAAGAAGAGATATGGCACATACGCTATCAAAGTCATGATAGCCATATATAACTATCTTTTCTCTCTCATTGATAGCTTTCACAATTCTGTTTAATGCAATTTTCATATTTCCTAATAGAAATGGATCATTATCTTTCCTATTCATACTATACTCCATATGTGCTCCTCCAAATTAGTTCCATGAGTAGTTACTTGATCCCTTATATTTTCATTTTATATTTTAGTGATCATATTCTCTTGAACAAAAACTTCTAACCCCATATCACTTGTACATATTATGGAGTCTAAGAAATCTATTTATAGAAAACAAATATATTATAATTTAAAACTGACAATTTTACAAACAAATTATTATAAAAATGGCGAAAAACATGATAAAATGTCTTTCGCCATAGAATTTTTTATATTATGCTACTGCCTTAGATTTCTTTTTTTTCTTAGCATTTTTAATTATTACCCATAACGGTGAAGCTATAAATATTGAAGAATACGCTCCACAAGCAATTCCCACTATAAGTGGAAGTGAAAACTCTCTTATGGATGGCACAAAAATATAAACTGCCACTATAGTTATAAGTGTTGTTAATGATGTATTTATACTTCTAGTCATAGTTTCTGTGATACTAATATTAGCAACTTCTTTTGAATCCATTCTTCTATTCTTCTTAACATTTTCCCTTATTCTATCAAATATAACAATAGTATCATTGATAGAATATCCTACTATAGTTAAAATAGCTGCTATAAATGGTGTATTAGCTTGAATATCAAATATAGCATAGAAGGAAAGTGTAATAAATACATCATGAAGTAAAGCTATAATAGCCGCTGCTGCATAGCTAAATTCAAATCTAGCCGTGATATATATAAGCATAGCAATAGATGCTACTCCTAATGCTAATAGTGCCTTTTTCTTTAATTCATTTCCTACAGTAGATCCTATACTTTCTTTACCTATAAGAGCACTATCCTCTAAAGAATATTTTCCTTTTATTTCATCAACAAGAGCATTGGTTTTTGCTTCATCTAATACTCCTTCTTGAACAATAATTTGTATTTCTTTACCCTCATTAGCTAACTTTGTTGAGTACTTACCCTTAGCATACTTATCAATAATAGTATTTACATCATCCTTATTAAATTGTTGATTCATATCTAAAGTAATTAATGTACCACCTTTAAAATCTATGCCATAGTTTAAGCCTCTAGTTGCTAAAAACCCAACTCCTATAACAGTTATAATAATCGATATGGCAAACCATATTTTGGTCTTCTCTATTATTTTAAGGCTACTAAATTCATGTTTTTTTCCTTCTCTCACACCAAAATATGATGGTTTATTTATCCAACCTGCATTTACAGCATTATTGAGTAGAAACTTTGTAACAAATAGGGCAGTAAATATACTTACAATAATACCTATAAGTAGTGTTACTGCAAATCCCTTAACAGAACCTGAGCCTAGGAAGTATAATACTAATGCTGCAATAATTGTAGTTATATTAGAGTCTAAAATTGATGATAATGCTCTACTATAACCAACTTCCACAGAAGTCTTTATAGATTTACCTAACCTTAACTCTTCCTTCGTTCTTTCAAATATAAGTACATTAGCATCCACAGCCATACCAATGGTAAGAATTAAACCTGCAATACCTGCTAAAGTTAATACTACTCCAAATTGAGAAAATATGACAAGTAATAAACTTACATATAAAACTATAGCTACAGAAGCAATAATTCCTGGCACTCTATAGTATGCAACCATAAATAATATTATACAAGCTATTCCTATCATGGCAGCTGTTTTACTAAGTGACAATGCCTCTGCTCCAATAGTTGGTCCTACAGTTTTAACTGAGCTTACTTCTAGTTTAACTGGAAGAGCTCCAGAAGTTATGATATTAGCAATAGAATTTGCTTCTTCTAGAGAACTCATACCTTCAATAACTGCCTTTCCATCACTTATAACAGAATTAACCGTTGGATTAGTTAAAATTTCACCATCCATTTTTATAGCTATATTTTTATTTAAGAATGTCTTAGTTGCTTCCGCAAACTTTGCAGTTCCCTCTTCATTTAATTCAAGATTAACAACATACTTATTATCTTGGGATATATATGCTCCTGCTTCTTTAACTTCCTTACCCGTTAAAATTACATTGCCTTCCGGGTCTTCAAAGGTTAATTCTCCAGTTTTACCGATGGTATCTAAAACCTTATCTGTATTAAACTCACCTGGAATTTCTATTCTAATTCTATTTTCGCCTTCTTGAGTTATAGGAATTTCACTTACTCCCTCTTTATTTATTCTCATCGAAATAAGCTCTATAGTTCTTTCTATAACAGCTTGATCTACCTTCTCCTCCTTTATCTCCATTAAAAGAGAAGTTCCTCCTACTAAATCTAATCCCTTATCAATACTGCTTTCAAAGGTTTTGATTCTATAATTCCCTAAATCCACCCCATAAAGACCAGCGTATGCAAAAAGACCTATTGATATTATTGCTATGATAACTAGAATTGCACTTTTTCTATTTTTCTTCCTCATGGTTATCCCCTTTCCTGTTATTTAATTGTATTTTTCTAATTGTCCATTTATTATTTATTTTACAGGTATTATATGGATAAAATCAAGTGTATATAATTTAATTTTCTGTATATTCCTCATTTTTCTTAAAATAAGGATAGAATTCTTAATTCTATCCTTTAAAACACAATTATTTATTCATTGTTCTAGCTTTTAAAGCAATAGCACACTCTATTCTCTTCTTTTGCATTTTACAACCTAATTCATATGGAATGTGAACATCTCCATTAAAGTTAAAGTTGTTAGCTTGGCATCCTCCACTACAGTAGAATCTCGCCCAGCAATTTTTACATGTAGGTTTATTATATATGTGAGCATCCTTAAGATTTTGAACTATAGAAAAGTCCTTAACCCCTTCATATATATCTCCCATAAGAAAGTCTTCATTTCCTACAAATTGATGACAAGGATATATTTCTCCATCTGGAGTAACTGCTACATATTCGTGTCCAGCTCCACATCCTGAAATTCTCTTATAGATGCATGGACCTCCTTGTAAATCTACATTAAAGTGATAGAATTTAAAGGATTTTCCAGCCTCATATTTTTCAATCATATACTCATATAATTTATCATATTGATTAAAAATTGTAGGAAGATCCTCTTCTCTTAATGAAAGTTCATGGTCATCAGGAAGTACTACTGGTTCAATAGATACTTCATCAAAGCCTAGATCTACCATATGCTTTACATCTTCAAAGAAATCTGTATTTTCTCTTGTAAAAGTACCCCTTACATAATAAGTCTTAGATTTATCTCTTATATCTACCATTTTCTTTATTTTAGGTAATATGGATTCATAGGTACCACTTCCATCAAATCTTATTCTTACTTTATCATTGACTTCTTTTCTTCCATCTATACTTAAAATTATATTTCCCATGTTTTTATCAAGGTAGTCCATTATTTCATCATTTAAAAGGGTAGCGTTAGTAGTCATAGTAAATCTAATATTTTTATTGTGAAGTTTTTCTTGCTCCCTACCATAATCTACTATTTCCTTTATGATGTCAAAGGCCATAAGTGGCTCTCCACCAAATAAGTCAATCTCTATATTTTTTCTTTTTCCTGAGTTTTTTATAACAAAATCTATAGCGTCTTTACCTGTTTGCGCGCTCATGGTTTTTCTACAACCCTTATATTCTCCTTCATCAGCAAAACAATATTTGCACTTCAAATTACAATCATGAATTATATTAAGACAAAGGGCCTTAATAGCTACCTCTGCTTGTCCACTCATCATTGCTATATTTTCATATAAATCTTTAGAATATAGTATTTCTTCATGAACTAAAGATTCTAATTCCTCATATACCTCATCAATTTCTTCACTGGAGTATCTATCCTTATATATTTCTTTTAACTCGTCTTTAGTTTTAAGTTTATCTGAGTCTAACATGTCATATACAAGCTCATCTACTTCATGAACTGCACCTGAATTTACATCTATTACATAAAAATCATTACCTTGTCTAAATTTATGAATTAATTCCATTGTTTTTCCTCCTAACTAAACACAAAGCAGTAACTTTTTGTTACTGCCTTTAAAATGATTAGTTTTCACACTCTAAATTAGCTACTGTACAAGAAGTTTTGCAAGCTGATTGACATGAGTTAGCACACTCTTTACAACCTGGTTTCTTTAAACTTTCTTTAATGTTAGATTTGTTGATAGTTTTTATATGTTTCATTTCTATTCCTCCTAAAATTGATAATATCTATAGATTCACTCCTAGCATTCCTGACAGTGATCCTGCTGCTAATGCTAAAATTAATCTAACTACGTCTTTTCCTCCTAATGCCAAGTTATTACCAAAGCATAAAGATACTATATAAAGTATTAACATATAAAATACTGCTACTAGCAACCCCACCAGCCAGCCTTTACTTCCCATTTTTAATGTAGCATATATAGCTCCATATACCACACTAGCCAATGTAGCTATAACTAAAAATACTGATGTGACTGTGTCACTAAATGGGAAATATGAAGTAACTAGTGAATATACTAAAACGCAAATTATTGTTAAAATTGATGCTCTTAGCACCCCTACTCCAATAGCGGAATAATTAATTTTTTTATACATACCCAAAACCCCCTTATATTAATAAATATGTTTATATAAGGGGCTTTATGATGATTATTCCTTTATTTCTTCTGGTTCATTAGCTGATTTAGTAACTGAGGCAATACCTTGTTTGCTCATTTTTATTCTTGCTCTATCTGGGCCACTTTCTAAAATAACATATTCTTCTTGAATATTTATTATTCTTCCCATGATTCCACCTTTAGTCATAATCTCATCATTTATAGCTAAAGAATTCAACATATCATTGTATTGTTTCTTTCTTTTCTTTTCTGGCATGAAAATCATGAAGTAAAACAACACAAGTACGAGTACCATCGGAAGAAACGCCATTAAGTTTTGCATAATATCTCTCCTTTCACTAGTTATGTATATATTAAAATAATAGATACCTAATTATTTTTTTCCCCACTCTGAAAGTCTTTGATTTTTAAATTCTTCAAAGTAGTCTCCATCAATTGCATTTCTTATGTCTTCCATTAATTTATTATAGAAATACAAGTTATGAAGTACACAAAGTCTCATCGCTAACATTTCCTTAGCTTTAAATAAGTGTCTTATATATCCTCTTGTATAATGTCTACAAGTTGGACAATCACAACCTTCATCTATAGGACTTTTATCTAGTTCATATCTGGCATTCATGATGTTTATTTTACCATACTTAGTAAACACATGTCCATGCCTTCCATTTCTAGCAGGTAATACACAGTCAAAGAAATCTACACCTCTTGAAACCGCCTCTAATATATTTTCAGGAGTTCCTACTCCCATAAGATAAATTGGCTTATCCTCTGGAAGATGAGGAACCACAGCATCAATAATTCTGTACATATCCTCATGGCTTTCACCAACAGCTAATCCTCCAATTGCATATCCATCCAGATCTAGTTCTCTAATAGTTTTAGCATGTTCTATTCTAATATCCTCGTAAACTCCACCTTGATTTATGCCAAATAGCATTTGCTTTTTATTTATAGTATTGGGATCTGAATTTAATCTTTCCATTTCAACTTTACATCTTTCAAGCCATCTAGTGGTTCTTGCTACAGAGTTTTCTACATATTCTCTTGACGATGGATTTGGGATACATTCATCAAATGCCATAGCAATTGTTGAAGCTAAATTACTTTGAATTTGCATGCTTTCTTCAGGGCCCATAAATATTTTTCTACCATCAATATGAGAGCTAAAATATACACCCTCTTCTTTAATTTTTCTCATACTTGCTAATGAGAATACTTGAAATCCACCTGAATCTGTGAGAATTGGTCTATCCCAATTCATAAATTCATGAAGTCCTCCCATTTTTTTAACTACTTCATCTCCTGGTCTTAAATGAAGATGATATGTATTTGATAATTCTACCTGACACCCAATTTCTTTTAAATCCATAGATGATACTGCTCCCTTTATGGCAGCCAAAGTACCAACATTCATGAACACAGGGGTCTGTATCGTACCATGAGGAGTAACAAATTCCCCACGTCTAACTTTTCCACTCTTTTTTAGTAATTTATACACCTATTCATCGTCCTTCCTATTCATGGATAAACATAGCATCACCAAAACTAAAGAATCTATATTTATTTTCTACTGCAATTTTATAAGCATTCATCACTATTTCCCTAGTTGAAAATGCACTTATAAGCATTATTAATGTAGATTCTGGTAAATGAAAATTAGTTATTATGGCATCTACTATTTTAAATTTATACCCTGGATATATGAATATACTAGTATATCCTGATTGCTCTTTAACTTGACCTTCTTCATTAGCTATACTTTCAAGAGTTCTATTAGATGTGGTTCCCACAGCTATAACTCTTTTACCACTTCTTTTAGTACTATTTATTATTTCAGCATTTTCCTTATCTAAAATATAATACTCAGAATGCATTTCATGATCTTGAATTTCTTCAGCTTTTACCGGTCTAAAGGTTCCAAGGCCTACATGTAAAGTTACAAAAGCTATATTTATCCCCTTTTTCTTGATAGTCTGAAGTAGTTCCTCTGTGAAGTGTAATCCAGCTGTAGGGGCTGCTGCAGAACCTACTTCCTTTGAGTAAACCGTTTGATACCTCTCTCTATCTTCTAGCTTTTCTTCTATATATGGTGGTAGTGGCATTTCACCTAGTCTATCTAATACTTCTTCAAAAATACCCTCATAGTGAAACTTTACTTTTCTATTTCCATTTTCTAAAACTTCTACTACCTCAGCCTCTAGTTCTCCATTTCCAAAGACAAATTTAGCTCCTACTTTTCCTCTTTTGCCAGGCTTAACTAAGGTTTCCCATATATCATCTTCATGCCTATTTAAAAGCAAAAACTCCATTTTACCACCGGAGCCTTCCTTAGCTCCATAAAGTCTAGCTGGCATAACTCTCGTGTCATTTAATACAAGACAATCTCCTGGATTTAAATAATCTATAATATCTTTAAACACTTTATGTTCTATTTCACCACTTTTTTTATTTAGAACCATAAGCCTCGATTCATCTCTTTTTTCTAAAGGATGCTGAGCTATTAATTCCTTTGGTAAATCAAAATAAAAATCCTTTACTTTCAAAGTCTATACACTTCCCTATTCTATCTATATGTTTATCATTATTTCTATAATATATGCTCTGGAATAATTCTTCCTAAATGTTCATAGGCTTTTTTTGCTGCCATTCTTCCCCTTGGAGTTCTCACAATAAACCCCTTTTGTATAAGATATGGTTCGTATACATCTTCAATGGTACTGACTTCTTCACCTATAAAATAAGCTAGAGTTTCAACGCCAACGGGTCCCCCATTAAAGTTATCTACTATGGCTTCTAATATCTTATTATCTAATCTATCAAAGCCTTCTCTATCAACTTCTAAAAGTTCCGCTGCCTGCTCCACCATATTACTGTCAATTATATCTATACCTTTAACCATAGAGTAATCTCTAACTCTTTTTAATAACCTATTTGCTATCCTTGGTGTTCCTCTAGATCTCATTCCTAGACTTAAAGCGCCGTCCTTATCAATTTCCACTCCTAATATTTCAGATGACCTTAAAACAATTTCTTTAAGTTCATCATGATTATAATATTCCATTGAACAGAGTACTCCAAATCTATCTCTTAAAGGTGCAGTCAAAAGTCCTACCCTAGTAGTTGCGCCTATTAAAGTAAATTTAGGTAAATCTAGTCTTATAGATTTTGCTGATGCCCCCTTACCAATAACAATATCTAAAGCGAAATCTTCCATGGCTGGATATAAAATTTCTTCTACAGATCTATTCAATCTATGAATTTCATCTATGAATAATACATCGTTAGTATTTAAATTCGTTAACAATGCCGCTAAATCTCCAGCTCTCTCTATAGCCGGTCCAGAGGTAATTTTTAAATTTCCCCCCATCTCCTTTGCTACGATGTTAGCCAATGTGGTTTTACCAAGTCCTGGTGGGCCATATAAAAGTAAATGATCTAATGGTTCTTTTCTCATTTTTGCAGCTTTTAAAAATATATCTAACTTATTTTTAACTTTTTCTTGTCCTATATACTCCTTAAGGCGCTGAGGTCTTAAGGAATATTCTACTTCTATATCTTCCTCAATAATATTAGATGTAATAAATCTATCTTCCATAATCCCCCTCCTTAACTACAAAACCTTACTAATGTTACTAACCCATTAATATTTTCAAACATTCCTTTATAATATCTTCAACATTCTTACTTTTATCAGCTTTTTCTACTGCTTTTTCTGCTTCTTTATCAGAGTATCCAAGAGCTATAAGTGCACCCACTGCTTCTGATAGTTTTTCGTTATCTATATCAATATGATTAATAGTAGCTCCCTCTGGTATGGCATCTCCTACATTTATCTTATCTTTAAGCTCCAATATAATCCTTTNNTTTTCTTACCAATGCCTGGAGCCTTAGTTATTAATTTATCATCATCAGTAATTATAGCATACTTTAATGTAGAAACATTGGCAATAGACATAAGTGATAGTGCTGCCTTAGGCCCTACCCCATTAATGGAAATAAGAAGATTAAACATGGATATTTCTTCTCTAGTTAAAAAACCATAAAGTCCAATAAAATCTTCTCTTACAATTTGATGAGTATAAATCTTTACTTGTTGATCTATCGATGGAATATTAGAAATTGTACTGCCTGATGTGAAAATCTTATATCCAATATTTCCACATTCTATAACTATATATTCCTTTTCTATGGACTTAAAAATTCCTTTTATATATTCATACATGCTCAATCACCTATCTTTTTATTAAACCATTTGCTGATTCTTCATTACTTTATAGATATCCTCCACAAGTTTAAAGCCATATCTATTATATACCTAAATGTAATTATATTAAACTTAACTCATTAATTATATTAATGTCAATTGTAACTATATTATACTTTACCATCTACAATGTAACAATTCAATAAAAACTATTTTAAACTTAATTTAAATTAAATTCATACCATTCATGCAACTTCTCATAAAAAAAGAGTGCTTCAAAAATTCATTTTGAAACACTTCTTTTCTGATACTATGTGCTACAAAGAGCCTGAGCATATTCCATAGCCTCTTGTATATTGGAAAACTGATAATCTTTATGTCCTTCGTAGAATGTCCTCAAAAGATTACCTTTGTTCTCTATGTCGTTAGTTTTTAAATACGACTGTCCACTATCATCTTTAGGATTCAATATCTTCTCTTCTACTATTTTTATTGTTCCATTAGAATCCTTACTATAAATAACAATATTTTCATCCTCTATTCCTATAAAATAAGAATCTTTTTTATAGTCATACCCTTCTATATCCTTTACAAATATAACATCTTCCTTTGTGAATTTTTCTATGTTATATCCGAAACTAGAAAATATCTTTTCAGCTTGCTCCTGATTAAGACCAATCAAATTACCTTTTTCTACTTTATTTATATTTTGATCTAATTTATCATTAACCTTTATCTTATCTAAGGAGTTTTTATAGTTTAACATGAACTCTATATTACTTTTATCAGAAATTACTACATCATTCATATTTAAAAAACTTGCTTGAGCTGCTTCACCTAAAATTCCAGATCCTCCATCCTTGGAACTTCTTAAGAAGGCTATGCTCACAGTATAGCTAAGTAAAAAAACTATTATACCTACAGAGGCTACAAAAATATATAATCCTTTATTTTTTTTATATCTTTCAATCATACAATCCCTCCTACTAGGGATTGTATCCAGTTTTGATATGTTTATACACTATTACTTACAAAAATTTATAAATTATACATCTCTATTATTCTTCCATTAAAGAGTATATGGAATTAATCTAAAAATATACATAATTATTTAATTACATATCACATTGTTCAACTTCTACAGCAAAACTCTTACAACTTTCACACATAATAATAGATACAATATAACTTTCATCAATCTTTTTTATTCGTTCTAATTGAGAATAAGTAGTGGTTTCAAATTCATTACTTATATTACTCATTACATATTTACCTTCTTTAGTAAAGACATAAAAATGGTATTCTAAAAATCTATAGTGTTTTTTATCTATAGCTTCACTATTTCCACATGCTTCGCAGTTATCAGCATAATATTCATAGTCAAATTCTATCTTATTCTTACCTTCTTCTAAAATTTCTAATACTTTTTCTATAGTAAAATCTTGAATCTCCTCAGCTTCCATATAAGAAAGGTTATTCTCTGATAAAATAAACTCTTCGTCCTTATGTTTAAATTTAAAATTATTCATATTATTTCTCCTTAAATCTTTAATTTATTCCCAAATATCATATTATTATTATATATTATTTGAAACTATTTAAACAGTTTTATTCATAATATAAAAACTTTTATATTCCAATTCCATATAATGCACTAATGAAAATATGAATTTTTCACATTTTCATCTTGCTTTTTTAACACTAATTTCTTCTATCAGCATATTCTATTATTAAATTGGGATAAGTTAGTAGGAGGCTACAAATGATTGAATTAACCGTAATACACTATATTTATTTAATTTTTATAATATTGATTTTAATAACAATGATAAAAAAACTAGATTGTTCCCTTATTTGTATTCTTGGAGTAGTATTAATTGCATTAATTAGCACTAAATCTATTCCTGCATCTCTAATTAGCATTTTTAATAGTTTTATCTACTCCATTACAGAATTACTGCCAACAATACTTATAATATCTATAATTGCTGGATTAAGTAAAGCATTATCTTATATTGGTATAAGTAAAGTTATGATAGAACCCTTTAGTAGGTTTATGAAAAATGATTTTATAGCCTTTTGGGGTATAGGCAGGGTAATGATGATTATTTCTTATTTCTTTTGGCCATCTCCAGCTGTTGCATTAGTTGGAGCTGTATTAGTGCCTGTGGCTATTAAATCTGGTCTACCTGCCATAGGTGCTGCCATAGCTATGAACCTTTTTGGTCATGGTATTGCCTTGTCTACAGACTTTGTAATTCAAGCTGCTCCAAAATTAACTGCTGATGCGGCCGGTATTCCTGTATCTGCAGTAGTTAAAGCCAGTGTTCCTCTTATAATTATTATGGGAGTTGTGACTACCGTTACAGCCTTTATCCTGTTAAAGAGGGATATGAAAAATGGAACTCTTGAAAATCTCACCTATACTGAATATTCAGAAGAGGTTGAGTCTACAGATGAAACTCTTTTAAGCAAAGGTTGGAAATCCTTTTTTGCTATATTAATTCCACTTTTATTTACTATTGATGTGTTTTTAATGGTTTTTTTAAACTTAAAGGGTCGAGATGCTACAGCACTAATTGGTGGCACATCCTTAATTACACTCATATTAATATCCATAAAAGCATATAAAAAAGCTTCTCTTGATAAAATCACTAACCATCTGGTAGAAGGACTACAATTTGGCTTTAAGGTTTTCGGAATTGTAGTTCCAATTGCTGCCTTTTTCTATGTAGGTGGTGATGGATTTACATCTATCATCGGTAATTATTTACCTACTGGTTCTTTGGGTATAGTTAATGACTTGGGATTTGCTCTTTCTAATGCAGTTCCACTAAACAATTTCTTAAGTGCTTTTGGTGCTACTACTGTAGGTGCAATCACCGGACTAGATGGTTCTGGATTTTCTGGTATCGCTCTAGCTGGCTCCACTGCAAATTTATTTGGAACTGCCACTGGAGGTAATATCGCTACTTTAACAGCCCTCGGACAATTAGGTGCTATTTGGGTAGGTGGAGGTACTTTAATACCTTGGGCCATAATCCCCGTTTCCGCTATATGCAAGGTATCCCCTTTCGAACTTGCAAAACACAACTTTAAACCAGTAGTTTTAGGTTTAATTGTTACTACTTTAGCAGCACTATTCTTCTTATAGTATCTAATTCAGCTAAGCTTCATAAACAGAGTTCTTTGCTTCAGATGGAGTTTTTACTCCCTCTGAAGGTTAGAAATCGTTATCCAGGGTCGTAGCCGCTCTTTACTCCCACTTTAAAGAAGATGGGAGTATTAGAGCGGGTAGTCATCGGATAAAATCTTTTGTTCTCATTGAAGTTTAGTTGAATTAATTTTCTTTAAAGTACAATACAATATTTCAAGCAGAAAAATTTTTTTTATTATTTATTGACACATTTGTAACTATATCGTATTATATGAATATAGTGATATGGAGGTGTATAAAACATGACTGAAAATGACACATTTTTAACTAACCCAAAGCTTTTTGAAGAAAAAGCAAATATTTTAAAGGCATTAGCTCACCCAGTAAGACTCTGTATTGTTAAAGGTCTCATTGAGACTGGTGGAAGTAATGTTACTAATATGCAAAATTGCTTAGATATGCCTCAATCAACTATATCTCAACACATTGCAAAGCTAAAAGCTTTTGGTATTATAGATTGGCAACGTAACGGTCTAGAGATTATATATAGTGTTAGTGATGAAAATATAAAAAAATTAATAGAAGTATTATTTTAACTATTAAGAAGTCAAAATGCTTTGGACTTCTTTTTTATAAAAAACTTGTATCGTATTATCATGATATATGAATATTAAGATTCAAGTGGTTCTGAATATTGTAATGGCTATACTGTTTATACTATTTATATTGTTTAATATTGAAAGGAGATTTTAATATGAGTAAAAAAGTAATTATCGTTGGTGGAGTTGCAGGTGGGGCTTCCACTGCTGCACGTTTAAAAAGACTAGATGAATCTTTAGAAATAATTATGTTTGAAAAAGGGGAATATATTTCTTTTGCCAATTGTGGACTTCCTTATTATATTGGCGAAACTATAAAGGAAAGAGATAACCTTCTTGTACAAACTGTAAAAGGAATGAGTACTAGATTTAATATTGATATAAGAAACTTTAGTGAAGTTATTAAAATTGATAAAGATGCTAAAAAAGTTACTGTAAAAAATCATAGTTCTTCACAAGTTTATGAAGAGAGTTATGATGTATTAGTTTTATCCCCTGGTGCTAACCCAATAACTCCACCTATTCCTGGTCTTAAAGAGGCAAACAATTTATTTACTCTTAGAAATATACCAGATACAGATAAGATTAAAGCCTATGTTGATAATAACTCTCCAAATGAAGCTGTAATTGTTGGTGGTGGCTTTATAGGTCTTGAAATGGCTGAAAACCTTAACGAAAGAGGAGTTTCTGTAACTCTTGTAGAGATGGCAGATCAAGTAATGGCTCCTCTAGATTACGAGATGGCAGCTATAGTTCATGAACATTTACTTCAAAATGGAGTTAATTTAATTCTTAAAGATGGTGTTAAATCCTTTGAAAACAATGGTAGAAAAGTAGTTTTAAATAGCGGTAAAGAAATCGTTACAGATATGATTGTTTTATCAATAGGAGTTTCTCCTGAAAGTAAAATTGCTATAGATGCCGGTCTAGAAGTCAACAATAGAAAAGCAATCGTTGTAAATAAAGAAATGAAAACCTCTGATGAAAACATCTATGCTCTTGGTGATGCTGTAGAGGTAACTGATTATATAAATGGTAATCCAACTATGATTCCACTTGCATGGCCAGCCAATAGACAAGGACATATTGTAGCTGACAATATCTGTGGCAAAAAAGCTGAATATAATGGTACTTTAGGTTCTTCTGTAGCAAAGGTGTTTTCACTAACTGTTGCAACTACAGGTAATAATGAAAAAACTTTAAAAAGACTTAACTTAGAGTATAAGGCAATCCATTTACATCCAAATTCTCATGCTGGTTACTATCCTGGTGCCTTCCCTATTTCTCTTAAGCTTTTATTTAATCCAAAAGACGGAAGAATATTAGGAGCACAAGGTGTAGGTTTAGATGGAGTAGAAAAACGTATAGATGTTATAGCTACTGCTATAAAAGGTAATCTAAAAGTTACAGATTTACCTGAGTTAGAATTATGCTATGCTCCACCATATTCTTCTGCAAAAGACCCTGTTAATATGGCTGGATATATAGGAACTAATATAATGGATAATTTAGTTAGTATAGTTCAATGGGATGAAGTTGATAATTTAATAGCTAACAATGAATTTATACTAGATGTAAGAGAAGAGATGGAGTTTGAAGTTGGTCATATAGAAAATGCTATAAATATTCCTCTAGGTACTCTTAGAAATGATTTAAATAAAATACCTAAGGACAAAACAATCTATGTTTATTGTCAAGTAGGTCTTCGTGGATACATTGGCTGTAGAATACTTTCTCAATATGGATTTAATTGCGTAAACTTAGATGGTGGCTATAAAACCTATTCTACCGTTAAATCTTCCTTAACTTCTTTTAAGGATAAATATACTCAATCTAATTCAAAAGATAAAACTGAAGAATGTACTTGTGAAGCTAGTGATTCTTCAAATATAGAAGAGACTACTAAAGTTACTGTAAGTCTTGATGCTTGTGGACTTCAATGTCCAGGTCCTATTAGAAGAGTTTTTGAGGAAATGGGCAAAATAAAGGATGGAGATATATTAGAAGTTAAAGCTTCTGATCCTGGTTTCAAAAAGGATATTGATAGCTGGTGTAATAAAACAGGAAATACTCTTGTAAAAGGTACATTCGATAAAAAAGAAAAAGCTTTTGTAGCACTAATAAAGAAAGGTACCTCTCAGGATCTAACAAGAAATGCATCTCCTATTAGTTGTGATGTTTCTAAAAAAGATGGTGCAACCCTTGTAGTTTTTAGCGGCGACCTTGATAAAGCTATAGCATCCTTTATAATAGCTACTGGAGCAGCATCCATGGGTAAACCAGTTACCATGTTCTTTACCTTCTGGGGACTTAACATCTTAAAAAGAAAAGATAAGCCTTCTGTTAAAAAAGATACTATGGAAAAAATGTTTGATATAATGCTTCCAAGTAGCACTGGAAAACTACCATTATCTAAGATGAATATGGCTGGTATGGGACCTGCTATGATTAAAAATATTATGGCTAAAAATAATGTAGATGACCTTGATACTCTTATCACTAACGCTCTTAAAATGGGAGTTAAAATCATTGCTTGTGCTATGTCTATGGATTTAATGGGTATTAAACATGAAGAATTAATTCCTGAAGTTGAGGTTGGCGGAGTCGCAACTTATTTAGCTTCTACAGAAGATGCAGGACTTAACTTATTTATCTAATGTATAATTCATATATTTATCTACCTCTAGATGAATAGTTCCATAATTAAAACTTTATGTTTCTGTTTAAGTAAATGACTATCTCTTTATTGAGATAGTCATTTACTTATTCAAAATAACCTATACCTTACGTAAATATATTAAGCTATTCTTTTTCCTTAGGAGATTTAATTCCTGCCTTTGAAGATATATGATCTTTTACATTTCCAGTCTTAGGATTACTTGGAGTATGTTCATGCTTTTTATGATTTTTAGCCATTTTTAATACCTCCCATATAATTTTATTGTCAATATTATTATGTGTCCCAACATTCAATATATACCTCTAATAAAATGGTAATGTTTCTTTCTAAGGAATCTAATCCTTTACTTTCCTTAATAATTTCTTACTTTAAGGACAAAATAATTGTGTAGTTATCCTTTATATAATTTAAGGAGGTGTTTTTATGGTTGATAATAATAAAAGTCGTCTTAAAGATCAAAAAAGAAGTCAAGCTGAACTAAGAAAAATGTATCCTAAGGATGGTGCAGATGTAGGAATAATAGATGGAGTTAAAATAGGTTCCTACGCTAATAGCAAAGATCATTCTGAGAAGGATGAAATAACTTATTAATAAAAAATCAGGAAATTTTAAATAATTTCCTGATTTTTTTACTATCAATAATTTAGTTTCTAATTAAATTTATTTTATAATATAATAATTGCATTTATACATTATTACTTAAAATGGAGTTATTGTGCCATTAAAAATAAGAATTAAAGATAATACAGCCATAGCAACTATTATTCCAAGGATAACTTTATCCTTCACAGTTTCAAAACTTTTTTCCCCTTTTTCCTTTTTAGCTTTCATATATACTAATGTACCTGGAGCATATAAAATGGCTGTTATTAGTAATCCAGTAAGTCCACTAGCATAGATTAGCCAACATCCATATATAGTTCCAAGAATTCCTATAAATCTAGCCATATTTATAGTTTTAGCATTTTCTCCTACAAATCCATCCTTTCGAAATGCAATTAATAAATAGTACATTGCACTTAAAAGGTATGGAATCATAATCATACTAGCTGAAATTGTATAGAATATTTGATAGGTTGATTCATTTAAATAAGTTATTATAAGGAATAATTGAATTATTCCATTTGTTAAAAATAGTGCATTTATAGGAGCTCCATTTTTATTCTCCTTAGCAAAAGACTTAGAAAACACTCCATTTTTAGCTGCTAAATAAGGACACTCTGAAGCTATTATTGTATATCCTAAAGTAGCTCCAGCAAGAGATATAATTACTCCTATATTTACAAGAGCTGCTCCCCAAGGTCCAACTACACTTGATAATATAGCTGCCATAGGTGGATTACCTAGTTCTGCAAGTTCTGCCCTTGGCATAACTCCCATACTAAGCATAGATACCATTATATAAATTGCTATTACAGCTAAAAATGCTGTTATTGTAGCTTTTCCAACATCTTTAGAACGTTTAGCTCTTCCTGAAATAACTACTGCTCCTTCAATACCTATAAAAGCCCATACTGTAGTTCCAGAAGTTGCCTTAACTTGCTCTATAAAGGATAAGCCTCCCGGTTCTCCCCAGAAATTAGCCATAAATATAGCTGGATCAAAGGCTCTTATAAACATTACTGCAACTATAAACACAAGGATAGGAATAACCTTACTGATAGTTACTACTAAATTTATACCAGCTGCCTCTTTTACACCTCTTAATACCAAATAATTCATAAACCAAATAACTAATGATGCACATACTATAGACCACAGATTATTACCAGTCCCGAATATAGGTATAAAGTAAGCTATAGCTGCAAATAGTAAAGTTGCATAGGATACATTGGCAAGTAGTGCACTTATCCAATATCCCCAGGCAGAGTTAAAACCTACATAATCTCCCCAACCTTCATTAGCATAGCTATATATTCCTCCTGTTAAGTGAGGCTTAATTTTATTTAATCCAAAAAAACACATAGTAAGAGCTAGCATACCTATTCCACAAATTATCCATCCTACTATTACAGCGGCAGTATTTGCCCCATTTGCTGCCATATCCCCTGCTAAGCTAAATACTCCTCCACCTATAGTTGCACCTATAGCAACAGCTGCAAGTCTTGCATATCCTAAGCCAGTTGATTTATCTTTTAAATTGGTGTTATTCACCATATAAAATCCCCCTATTATTAATTAAAACCTAAGTGATAAGCAGCTTAATCCACCATCAATTTTTCTATATTCAGAAGTGTCTACTTCTTTAACTTCATATCCCACATCTTCTATAGCTTTTTTAGTTGTTGGATAACCTGCTGGAACGATAGCTATATCATTTACCCAAATGCAGTTAGCAGAATAACTTTCCTCATCATTAATTATGATCTTATTAAAATCTTTAAATATTGGACTAGTAACAAATTCTCCAGCTACAAGTAAATTATTATTCTCTATATAAGAAAGTCCAGTTTTAAGGTGTAACACTTCTTTCAAAGGTACAACTGAACCATCTAAACCATATTTTCTAAGTATATCAATAATTTGTTTCGCACCTTCTTCATTAGTTCTAGCGGAAAGTCCAATATAAAAATGATCTCCTACCATCATTATGTCTCCTGCTTCAACAGTACCTGGCTCTTTAATATATTCAATATTTTCATAGAACTTCTCTAAAGCTTCCTGCATGTCCCTTTGGAGAATTTCATTTCTTCTACTTAATGCACCAGGACGTGTAACAATTGCACATTTTCTTGTACAAAGTGCAACATCCTCTACAAAACAGGAATCAGGAAATTCTTCATTTGCTTCTAATACTGTTACATTTACGCCACATTCTCTGAGTGTTTCAATATACTTATCATGCTGTTTTAATGCCAATTCATAATCAGGCTTTCCTAGATTAGATGTAGTTATCCCCTCTACTAGACCTTTGCATGGTCTTCTTACAATTATATTTTTAAACATCTCGATTCCCCCTATACACTTTATTTCTATATACTTCATTTCTATATAAAAATATGAACCTTGTTACATTTATATTCTTTAATTATATAAAAAAACTATATAGCTTTAGAAATTTTTTCTATGCCATATAGTTTATTAACTTTAATTATATACTATAACTAATTTGAATTTTTAATCTGACTTAACCATTATATATACTATTGTGATTCTCTGTACTGATACTTTTCAATTACCTTATCCACGTATATCTTTATAACTCCCATAATTGGTACTGATAAAATCATTCCTATTATGCCAAAAAATCCTCCACCAATAGTTACTGCAAGAAGGGTAAGTATTGGACTAAGACCCAATCTACCACCAACAAACTTAGGCTCAATAATGTTACCTTCAATTTGTTGAAGAATCACTAAAAATACTAAAGAACCCATTGCCACAGAAGGCTTGTAGAATATGTTAATTAGCACTGCCGGTACCATTCCTATAATAGGTCCAAAGTAAGGTATCATATTAGTTATACCACATATAATTCCAAGTAATGATGCATATTTAGACCCTATCAGTGATAATCCAATAAAGCTTACTAGTCCTACAAAGAAAGAATCTATAGATTTAGCTACAATATAAGTTCCCACATTAGAATTAAAGGTTTTGCATACATCAATAACTAAGCTTGCTCTTTCTTTTTTTAAAATTATATTAATAACCTTCTTAAAGTAATTTAATATATTCTCTTTATCTATAATAACGTAAATAGATATTATTAACCCTAAAACTACATTTACAATTAAAGTAGTTAAAGATACAGTAGTGCTTAGTATATAGTCTAATATAAATTTAGCAAACTCGCCGAATTGAGGAATTATAGAAAGTAACACTTCTTGAATTTTAGTCATATAAGTACTTTCAATTCCACTTGCAATACTTAAAATCCATGTTTCTACTTCTTTTGAGTATTCCGGAATTTGATTTATTATCTCTATAATACTATTTGTAATAGACGGTACTATCATTATTATAAATATAACAATACTGCTTATCGCTACTCCATAAATTATAAGTATGGTTATCCACCTTTTACTTTTTAACTTTTTCTCCATAAAATCTACTAACGGAGATAATATATAGGCCAGAATCATTCCTATGAAAAAAGGAGTTAATAGAGATAATAATTTAGAAATTATCCCCCAAAAATAACTATAATTGTCCACAAATCGAATTAAAATATATGATATAAGAAAGGTAATAATTAATCCTGTATAAAATTTTATATTCTTCAATAAAACACATCCTTATTACTTAATAGCATTTATAATACCATAGACTTCTAATTAACTTCAATAAAATTTACTTTTTTCTTATTTTAACTTGAAATTTATTGTAAAAAATCTCTCATTTTGGGTATTAATATTATAAGTTTAAAAGATGTAAAAGAGCATAATAAACACTTAAAATAAGGATGTATTAGCTAAAATTTTCCCTATATAACTAGTTATATAGGGAAAATTTTAACTATATAACTATTTAACTAGTTGTTCTGCCTATGCAGATTCCATGGGTTTTTGTATTGGGATGTTATGATTTTTCATAGCTTCCTCCTAATAGCTTTGCTCTAAGAACTAAAATTAGTCCTATCAACACTTTTCACATGAAAGAACACAAAAATGCCTGCTTAACAGATGATAACATGTTATACTCAGAATTTTAATAAACTTGAATATAATGATCTTTTTTAAATGATGTGGAAATATGATTCATCTAGATATATTATAAAGAATAATGATAGCTGTATTAATGAAGAAAGTAATATCTCGTTACTACACTGATTTTATATTATGCATTATAATTTTTACAGAGCATCAATAGAAATCCAAAGTTGCCTTCATAATTTCTTTGTAAGTAAATTTACCATTACATTTTTTAATCATAAATTACCTTCTCAATTTTCTCTGAACTAGTTAACATGTGATATATTAATTATACTTATTAAAGAGTGTTTAATTTTTAATTTGTAAGCCTAAAATAAAAATTCCTTAAATTTTTCTCATATAATTTTTTAGTTCCTCTACATCCTTTCTTAGATCTTCTACATCTTTTTTTACTTCATCTACTATCCTCAATTTATCGGTAAGGTGTGATATTACATCTTGATAGTTTTTTTCTCTTTCTTCTTGCTTCACATCTCTTTTTTCTTGAGCTTTTAGTATATAAAACAATAAAAATATACTTAGTACAGCCCAAATACCTTGTGATAATGCTACCTTTAGAATTTCATTTTCCATCATTTATTTCACACTCCTTACTTGAGATATTTCTTTATTAGTAGGACTGTAATGATATTTTTCTAAGAGAACACATTTTTGCCTATTGCTTATAATCTTTAGGTTTATAAGTTCATATATAAGAGTTTTATACTTAATGAACTTGAAATTATCTGATAATTCTGAAAATTTATTAGGCATTTTAACTTCTTTGAATATATAGATTTCATTTAACCTATAATATTCTCTAAATAAGGATTCCTTGATGTAATTTACTAATGCTCCGTCAGATAAGTTAAATATACTTGCTAATTGAATTGAATAAATCATTTTTATGAAAAATATAATCAAGTCAGTTTTAACACAGTCATATCCTAGCTTCCTTAATAAGTTATTAATAGTAGGATCAAATTTAATTAACAATGATTGCATACTATTCTTCTCATAAGATCTTGCTTTCTTTACTAGCGTCACTATTGATTCCATTACACACATCCTCCTTAATATTACTTAATAAAATAGAGATGGTAATTTCATGTAAAAGACAACTGATGAAATTATCACTTTTAATATTTTGTTATAGTTTATGCTAGAATCAACAAGAATAAAACTAATAAAGCATGAAAGGGAATAAAAATAGCATGAAATTCATTAAGAATATCTTATATACTATTATATTATTTTATTGCATAATAAATGTATATTTATAAAATTAGAGGTATTGGTATTTGAGAATTTAAAACAATATTTACTGAAGGGATCTATAGTAGTACTAACTGAACCACCTAAGACACAGAGGGTTCATCCTAAATAAACCTCTCTGTTTAAATCCATACCAGTTTTATTTTTTGAATAAAATAATAAATATGTTGACATCTATTTATAAATCATATATTATGAAGTTAACTTCACATGAAATAAACTTCACATGAAGTTAAGTTCATAATAGTTAGGAGTGATTTATTTGGGAAATAAATTTATACCACGTATTCTAGTATCACTAATGCTTATTCTAATGGGTGGTATTGAAATAATATTCAATACATCACTAGGATTCAATTTGGGATATTTAAATATATTCATAGGTGGAATACTTTTGATAATTTCTATTGTCTCTTATATTAAATATAGGAGTAATAAAAAAGATATAGACAAGGAACTATCAAAAGACTATGACGAAAGAGATGATTTAATAGATGGGAAAGTTGCTAAATTCACTTTAAGGATTTTAATATTTGTGATTTTAATTATTATGTTCCTTTCTAATTGGATTATGATTCAAACAAATGCTGCTTTGTTTACTATTTTGGTATCTCTTATGGTTACTGAATTTTTATCTAGAAAATATTATAACCATGCCATCTAATTAGGAGTGATTTAATGAAAAATCGAGTTAAAGAGTTACGATTAGAGAGTGGATTAACACAACAAGAATTAGCTGATAGAGTATGTGTGTCTTCAAGAACAATTATTTCTTTGGAGAAACAAAAGTATAACCCATCTGTTCTACTTGCATATAAAATAGCTTCAGCTTTTGATTTATCAATTGAAGAAACTTTTATATTTGAAGATGGTGACAAGTAAAAATAAGAAATGGAGAGATGAAAATGATTAGAGTATTATTTATAATTTTTGGGGTATTACTAACACTTTGGGGAATACATAGAATGAAAACTGATGATGGACTCTTTGGAAAAAGCCAGAAAAGTAAAAATATCTTTAACCTAATATTAATGGGCCAAGCATCTGGAATAGGACAATTTTTAAGTGGAATTGCATGTATAATTATAGGGATATTATCTTTTGTAATTAAGTAAGTAAAAAAGAGGACTTTAAAGCTTAGAGTCCTCTTTTTAATTATACCGATTTTGAAAATATTAATGAGGCTCATTGTAAAATGAAATTCAACTAATAAAAAGTACATATTTTAATTCTAATATTATTAAATACTATTATTTGAGAGTGTGAAATCATTTCTGTAAATAGCTTTCTATGATAATTATTTTAAAG
>DKGY01000090.1:74357-78609 GCA_002453475.1 Clostridium sp. UBA6758
TTGATATTCGGTGTTAGGAAAATTTTATAGCCTGGTCTATTGTTTCTTTATATAGTTCATCAATTTTATTTCACCTGTCCTTCTTATTTTGCAGTATTGTTATTCACTCTCTGGTTTCGTGATTAACTCTATTGCTTTTTCTATAACCTCATCCTTCCCCTCTGCAATTCCTTTCACAGTTTGTTTTACAGTTATGTCAGGTTTAAGACCTATTCTTTGTGTCTGACTTCCATCCATATATGTTATTCCTTGCCCTGATATAACTGTCTGTATACACCCTGGAAGTGTAATTTCCATAATATCGCCATTNNGTTCCTATTACCGTTGCATTTGGTGCATCCATAAAAGACATAACCATTGTCTCTGCGTAGCTTTGCGTACATTCATTCATCAGTATGATTATTTTACCATTATACTGATATCTATTTTTTACTTTACCTGATAAGGTTCTAATAATGCCGTTATCAAATATTTTGCTAAATGTAATTGAATCAAAACCTTCGTCCAATTGTTCCTCTATGAATCCTCTTCCTGAACTATTACTGGTTGATTTGATAAATTTCCCTGGTTCGAAACTATTACTTGAATAAAATTGTTCATATTCAGAAATTTCAGGTTTTATATATTCCCCTATAGGATAATTAATAAATTTTATATATTCACTCATTTTTGCATTATGGTATCGCACATCAATAATCAACCCTTCTGTCCCTTGAAATTTTTTCATTAATTTATCTAAATCTCCACTTTCAAGTGTAGCTACATTAATATAACCTATTTTTTTGTCTTCCATGAAGCCACTTTTCTCATCTTGACCAAGTTTTTTCACATCATAATTACTATCATAATAACATGGAACATTCAAGCTTAACTTTTCACCATTCCTTATTACCTCTATTTCAGCTATTTCTTTTGTAGAACGCAAAAGGTAATGGTCAAAAGCATTTGTAAAACGATTTTTATCTGATACTGATATATATTTGTTGCACTCATCTATTATCTTTTCTATAGTAGTTCCATCAATAGCTACCACAATATCTCCTAACTTTAAAGGGGACTTATCTTCCCTGCCATCAATGACAATCTGACCATCTATATTAGATATTGATGCTTTTGCTTTATATGCTCCAAAGTGTTGTTGTAACACCTTAAAGTTATCAATAAAAAATCCATGAGAATCATGAATATATGTGGTAAGGTTTGCAATAGATAATACATAGGATTCCTTATCTTTTTGAAGTGCTAGCTCAGGAATCTTGTCATAAAGTACTTGATCCCAATCTTCATCCATGAGATTTTTATATGGATAGAAATATTCTATAATATTCCAATAACGAAACAATCCAAGTAATCTCATTCCTGTGTCTTCATACTTAATAGAATTCTCCATAAGAGAATCTGAAGATACATTAACAATATGCCCTCCTTCAAAAACAGCATATCCATTATCATTATCAGTTACTTTTACCCCTGATAAATTTTCAAGATAGTCAGCAAGGTTATTTCCAAGAACTTGTCTATTCTTTATCCATGAAAATTCTACATCTAAGTATGCCTTCTCTTCTACTTCATTATATAGAACCTCCTGTTCTTTACTAAGAGTATTAACCTCAAATGGAAACTGGTTTAACCATGTAGCCATGATATCTCCCGCTTCTTCATTTGTAGTTGCCTCAAGTACCTTTGGCATAACTCTAAATAATTCTGCATCCCAATTAATATTTCCCGCTGTAATGTCTGGATGACGATATTTAGTAAATCCCCAGACCTTTGCTAAAATATGCAAATTCTTCTGTTGGACTTCACTTAATTTTTCTATTCTAACTCCACTATCTGATGCAAACTCTGTATCTTGGCATCTTTTAAGAGCCTTTTCTTCAGTTTTATCCGAACTAGTACAAGATGTAAATGTTAGAACCATAACTATAAGTATAAAACTAATTATTATTCTTTTACTAAATACATTCATTTTGACTTCTCTTTTTTTCATGCTTTCCACCTACTTTTTTAATACTTTAAAATCCTTCTCAATATCTTTTATCAAATTTAATGCCCAAAAATTATCAGCCTTTGTTTATTTTTTATTTTATCTAAATTAACAATAGATTCATCTGAAGCAGCAAAATCTCCCATGTAAACGTTTGTAAATAATCCATAAGGAGTTGTCTCGATTTCACAAAAACTTCAATATATCTCTTTACTTTTACCTATTGCCATAGCATATTTTTAAACTTGATTTTCATTACTTATTTTAATAATTGTATCAATGATTGAATCATATATGTTATTACTAAAAGAAGTAGTATCGACCTTAATTATATTCCAATTAGCTTCAATAATATAAGAATCCTCAATAGGATCATAAATAGACTCATCGTAATTTTCAATTAGCATATTTTTATATTCAGAATAATTTGTTGGATAAATGTGACCTGGATGTCTTTCTCCAGATTTATCTCGTTTTATGGCTCTTTCAAACAAGATTTCTTTATCTGCATAGCACTTAATTAATATAAGTTTATAATTATATTTTTCACACATGTCTTTTAGATTTTCGTTTATAAAATTACTTTCAATTATAAAAATTCTCCCAGTAGATAATAACTTTTCCACAAAAAAGTAAAACAGGGAATAACTTGCACGACCTAGTTTATAACACCACTCTCGGTCGCTCCACCCTAGGTCATCAAATAATAATTCTTTAATGTCATCTCTGCTAATAAGAGGTATATCTAATCTAGTAGAAATTTTTCTCCCCATTGTTGTCTTTCCAGCTCCACAGGGTCCATAAATCACTATAATAAATCTATCTTTCATCATGTATATCCTCCCTATTAATCTAAACTTTAACCTTATTGGATATATTACATCATTTTACACAATATTACAAGTAGTATCATCTGGTGTAGTGGTAATAAAAAAGGGGACTAACTGTAGCAGTTGGTCCCCTTTTTTCACACTTCATTTATTTTATTAATTTCATCTAGTTTTGGTTGTAGCTTAGTGGACTTATTCTTATTGATGTTGTTTATTATCTTCTTAATAGTGGTTCATTATTTACTGCTTCTTTCAGCTACTGCAAAATAATTTTGTTCATTATCTGCAAAATTAAAAGTTTTACCTAAATGCATAGGCATTATTTCTCCTACAAGAACATTATTATTAGTTAATTATAAAATCACTTCCTTCTCTATTATTAATGAAAAAATGTGTGAGTAACATTTATTTGCTTATCGTTACCTGCCTTTTTAAATCCTCAATCTCTTTATCCTTAAGCTCTATTATCTTTTCATACTTTTGTTCTATTTCCATCAAGTTTTTGCTTAGCATATTTATAAAGGATGCCATCTCATCGGAACTTCCTGCTATACGGTTAAATAGCAAAAGATTTGATGCTAAGACCTCTGGAATCTCTTTGTGAGAATATCTAAGTTGATGGTCAATCTCTCCATAACCTTCTTCAAATACAGTTCTTACTTGAATTTCAGCTATGACCTTTTGATTAGTTGGAAAAAATTCTATAAGATAATGGACAGAGCGGTATCCTGATTTTCTAGAATTAATTTGTATATTTAATTCTTCAAATCTTTTTGTATCATCTCCTTCTCGAACATTAGCAGTTATCTCAACAACCTTCCAAGTACCTAGAATAAAATTATGTATATCTTCCCAATCATCCTTGAAAATATGTATGGCTCTAATACCTATCAAATCATTTATCTCTTCTTTATAGTTAGAAACGGAAAATTGAAAACCCTCTCCATACTTTGATTTTCTATCGGTTGTCTTTCTAATAATCTTTTTAATAAGCCTTTCAGAATCCTTTACTCTAGATTTTACTGTGTGTATTTTCTTATGTGCTCTAAGTGTATTTGCTATAAATTCTGCTTGTGTCTCATAAGTCTCTTTATAAATATTGAAATCCTTATATATTTCTTCTAAAGTGTCCCAAGCTATTCCACTTTTTATAATCTCCTCTTCCTTAAGATGATATTTACTTAAAAAAGTTTCTTTATCTAAAACCATGAACTTTGCCACCTTTAGTTTTACTTATTTTGTCTATAATAAATATATTTTATGATATTTTAAATTTAGGCATCTTCAAAAATAAATAAGTCAGAATGCTCGTCTATTTTGTGTTATACTGCGTCAGCAGAACCCTTAGATAGTGCTACTATCTGTGGAACCTGTTTCCTTGTTTAACTCAAAATATACTTCCCATCTTTGACTTAGTATTTATTTTCAGATGCCT
>DKGY01000097.1:0-8192 GCA_002453475.1 Clostridium sp. UBA6758
AAGACTTTACGGAATTAGGTTCAGGATTAAAGATAGCTATGAGAGATTTAGAAATAAGAGGTGCAGGGAATATAATGGGAGCAGCTCAGTGTGGCCATATGTCTGCTGTAGGATATGACTTATATTGTAGAATGCTTGAAGATGCTGTAAGTCTTGTAAAAGGTGAAGTAGACAAGGAACCTATTGAAACTACAGTGGAAATGAAAATTGATGCATATATTCCAAGTAACTATATACAGGATGAAACTCAAAAAATCCAAGTATATAAAAAGATTGCGTCTATTGAATCCTATGAACATATGTTAGATGTTATTGAGGAGATTGAAGATAGATACTCTAATATTCCAAACAGTGTTTATAATTTAATGAATATAGCATATTTAAAGGCTATTGCTAGAGAAATTGGAGTTTTAGAAATAAAGGATACTGGAATTCAAGTGCAAATAACATTTAAAGATAAATCCTACTTAACTTCAGAAATGGTAAAATATATATTAGACAATTATAAAAGACAAATCACATTTAAAATGGGAGATGTTCCAGTTTTGGTGTATAAGAGTAAGGATATGAATAAAAAGGAGCTATTAGATAAACTTATAAATATTATTAAGGATTTATCAACAAAGAGTAAATAGATTTAGCTACTATTTATTTAATAGTATTTATATGGTAAAATTAGATAGCAATATTAACTAAAAAAAACCGAATGGAGGATAATAAATTGATAAAATTAAAGAAGATTTTAGCAGGTCTAATGGCATCCACTCTAATGTTTTCAGCAGTAGGTTGTGGAATGATAGAAAAAACTGAAGAAGGTATTAGTAAAACGGTAGTTGCTAAGGTTTATAAAGAAAAGATTACCTTAGGAGAAGTGGACAGTAAGTTAGCCACAGTTTATGAGCAAGTAAAGGCTCAGTATGGAGAAAACTATAAAGAAAATTCAGAAGCAATGGAATATATAAAGCAACAAAGATTAAGCATGCTTGATACTATGGTTAATGATATTATTATAAAAAATAATGGCGAGAAGCTTAAAGTAGTGCCTTCTGATGAAGAAGTTCAGACTAAGTCTAAAGAAAAACTTGATGAGATAAAGAAGTCATTTAAATCGGATGAAGAGTATAAAAATGCCCTTAAAGCAGCTGGAGTTACAGAAGAGAGCTTTTTAGAAGAATTAAAACCAGCAATAATATCTAACGCTGTATACGAAGAGGTAGTTAAGGATGTTGCTGTAACAGATGAGGAAATAAAGACTTATTATGATAGTAATCAAAATTTATATACTGAAAGCCCTAATAAAGTCAAACCAGCTCACATATTAGTTAAGACAGAAGAAGAGGCTAAAGACATAATTGCAAGATTAGATAAGGGAGAAGATTTCGCTAAGCTTGCTGCTGAAAAAGGTACAGATGCTACAAAAGATAAAGGTGGAGATTTAGGTTGGATTGAATATACTAGCAATCAGTATGATAAAACTTTCTTAATGTCAGCTATAAGCCTTAAGAAAGATGAATATACTAAAACACCTGTATCAACTAAATTTGGATTCCATGTTATAAAGTGCTTAGATAAAGAAGAATATCCTGTTAGACCATTAGAAGAAGTTAAAGAAGATGTTAAGGACGTTCTATTAGAGCAAAATAAATATAATAAGTGGGTAGAAACGGTAACTGCTTGGCAAAAGGATGCAAACATAAAATTATATGAAGATAAATTAAGTTAATCATTAGTAAAAATAAGGTTAATGTCATATTTGGCATTAATCTTTTTTTATTTTTTATTAATGAAAAAATTTCTAGGATGTATAAAATTTGAGTTAAGAAGGATAATAATAGCATTAATACTATTTACATAAATAAGGAGGATATTTAATGAAAGCTACAGGAATAGTAAGAAGAATAGATGACTTAGGTCGTGTTGTAATACCAAAAGAAATAAGAAGGACATTAAGAATTAGAGAAGGAGATCCACTGGAAATATTTACGGATAGGGAAGGGGGAGTTATATTAAAAAAATATTCCCCAATAGAAGAATTGAGTGAATTTTCTAAGGAGTATAGCGAGGCGCTACATCAAACTATTGGTAATATAATTATAATTTGTGATAAAGACTCAGTTATAGCTGTAAGTGGTGGGGCAAAGAAAGATTATTTAGATAAAAAGATTAGTAATGAAGTAGATAAAATTATGGAAATGCGTAAGGCTACTCTTCTAGATAAGAACTCACAGGGACTAATACCTATATGTGACGGAGAGTCAGTAGATGAATATACAACACAAGTTGTAGCACCAATAATTGCAGAAGGAGATACAGTAGGAACAGTAATCATAGTTTCAAAAGAAAATGTGAAGTTTGGAGACTTAGAGTTAAAGCTTGCAGAAACGGCAGCTTCATTTTTAGGAAAACAAATGGAACAATAGATGCTTAAAAGCATAATTATATTTAATGTAAAATTAAATAAGGAATATATAGTTATTGCCATAAGATTGATAATAATTCACATCTTATGGCATTTTATTTTATTACTGGAGAAGTTAAAGTTACTTAGATATTATATGCATTAAGTAATAAAATGTTTCACCCTAAAATACTTATTAATTATACAAAGTATTTTGAGGAGGAAGTATGAAAAAACAATCGCTTTTAAAAGGAACTATGATTTTAGGAATAGCTACGATTTTTGCACGATTTCTAGGTTTGTTTTTTAGAATACCAATACAAGGTTTAATTGGGGATCAAGGGATGGGATATTATCAGATGTCATACCCTATATATATGACTTTTGTAGCAATAGCTTCAGGAGTACCTATTGCTATGTCAAAATTAATATCAGAGTATAATGCTCGTAATGATACTAATGCTGTTAGACAGGTGCTTAAGGACACGCTTAAAATAATGATTCCCCTTGGGGTAATAATATCATTTTTGATGTTATACTTTGGAGATAGTATTATAAATATCTTAAGGTGGGATAAGAAGTCATATCATTCCTTTATGATTATATCCATAGCACCTATATTTGTATGTATTATGTGTACATTAAAGGGCTATTTTCAAGGACTTCAAAACATGAATAATACAGCAATATCTCAAATTATAGAACAGATAGGTAGAGTTGTTTTTGGGGTGGTAGGTGCATATTTATTACTTCCTAAGGGGATTGAATATGCAGCAGCGGGAGCAGCTTTTGGAACAGTAGCTGGGGGCGCATTTGGAAGTGTTTACCTGGTGATTAAATATTTATTTGTTAGATCAAAGTCTTATAAATTAAAGGTAAAAAGAAACAATAAAATACTATCAAACTTAGCTCAAGCAGCATTTCCTATATCAGTAGGAGCGGCAGTTGGAACAATTATGTCTTTAATTGATTCTATAATAGTACCTCATAGACTTTTATTAGCTGGGTATACAATTCAAGAGAGTGCTATATTATATGGTCAATTTACAGGTAAGGCCATGACTCTTCAAAATATACCATTGGCCCTTTCTATTGCACTATGCTCAGCTTTAGTACCTATAGTATCAGAGGTGTATTCTATGCATAATCAAAATGAATTATACAGAAGGGTAAATATGGTATTTAAATTATCTTTTGTTATAGGTATTCCAAGCGCTTTAGGATTATTTTATCTTTCAAGGCCTATTATGGGACTAGTGTTTATGGGAGATGTAGCTGGACATGAAATACTTAAATTATTATCTTTATCAATACCATTAATTATAGTAACACAGACTACTACATCACTTTTACAAAGCTGTGGTAGATATATGAGACCAATATATTATCTTGGAATAGGGTGTATATTTAAGGTAGTTATTACCTATGCTTTAGTAAGTAATCCTCAATTTAATATATATGGAGCAATAATTGGAAGTATAGTAGGATATGCAGTAACTAGTGTTTTGAACCTAGCAGAGGTTAAAAAACTACTAAAAGTAAAGATAAATATATATGAAGTAGTTATAAAACCTTTATTTGTGTCATTAATTATGATAATATCTGTTGTTTTTATATATAATAATGTCTATAATTATACACAGAGTAATGGAATATCATGCTTAATAGCTATTTTCCTTGGCATAATAATATTTGGAATACTATCAATTGTATTTAGAATATTTACTATTGAAGATATAAAGGGAAAGCTCATTAAAAACTAAAAGAGGAGTAGATTCAAATGATTACAGTGGTTGGTTTAGGACCTGGTTCTAAAGAGGCTTTAACCATAGGTGTACTAGAAATTTTGAAAAGTAATAAAAATATATACTTTAGAACAGAAAAACACCCTAATGTTAAATATTTAGAGTCCATGGGTGTAAAGTTTAATACTTATGATAATTTTTATGAAGAATATGATAATTTTGATCATATATATAAGGCAATTGCAGAGGATCTTATAAAAACTTATCAGCATGAAGGAGACTTAGTGTATGCAGTTCCAGGTCATCCTCTTGTGGCAGAAAAATCTGTAACTATATTATTAGATCTTTGTAAAGAAAATGGAATAGAGACTAGATTAATGCCATCAGTAAGCTTTGTAGATGCGGTTATAGAGAGTTTAAGGCTTGATCCTATAGAAGGTATAAAGATAATAGATGCCTTTGATATTAGGGAACAGGTTATGGATAAGAGATTAGGAGTTATAATAACTCAAGTATATAATAAATTTATTGCTTCTGAAGTGAAATTAGCTCTATGTGAATACTACAGTGATGATAGTGATATATACTTTGTAAGAGCAGCAGGCATACAGGAAGAAGAAAGTATAAGAAAGATTAAGTTATATGATTTAGATAGACAAGAAGATATCGATTATTTAACTTCTATATATATTCCTAAAGATATTGAAGGTCCTAAGGATTTTCAAGATTTAATTAATGTAATGTCTACTCTGAGGAGTGAAAATGGATGCATGTGGGATTTGGAACAAACCCATGAATCTTTAAAAAGAGGTTTAATTGAAGAATGCTATGAAGTTATTGAAGCTATAGATGAAATGGACGATAATAAACTTATTGAGGAGTTAGGAGATGTACTTTTCCAAGTAATATTCCACGCTCAAATTGGTAGGGAAGAGGGTTATTTCAACATAAATGATGTGGTGGCTGCTATAACTGAGAAAATGATAAATAGGCATCCACATATATTTTCAGATGTAAGAGTTAAAGATACAGATGAAATATTAGAGAATTGGGATCAAATCAAAGTTAAAGAAAAGAAATTTACTAGCTATACAGATGAATTAAAACATGTTCCACGATGTATGCCTGGACTTATTAGAGCAGAAAAGGTTCAGAAAAAGGCTGGTAAAGTAGGATTTGATTGGGATGACGTAGAACCAGCTATGGAGAAAGTTTTAGAAGAATTACAAGAGATAAAAGATGTATATAAAACATCAGATATGTCAAAAATACAGGAAGAGGTAGGAGATTTAATCTTTGCCACAGTAAATATTGCAAGACTTCTTGACATTGACCCAGAATTTGCAGTAAATTATACTATAGATAAATTTATAAAACGCTTCCAATTTATTGAGGAATCTGGTATTAAAAAGGGTATTGACATGAAGAAGATGACATTAGAAGAAATGGAAACCCTTTGGAGTGAATCCAAAAAGTATAATTTATCAACAAAAAGATAAATTATTGCAAAAAAAAGAAGGATTCTAGATAACTTGTAAGAATATTGTAAGTATTATTTTATGTAATTAAAATATAAATTACGTAAAATTAACATTAAGGAGGTACTATTGTGAACAAATCAGAATTAATAGGAAAAATGGCTGAAAAGTCAGGACTAACAAAAAAAGATAACGAGGCAGTATTAAAGGCATTTATAGAGAGCGTTGAAGAAGCTCTTGAAGGTGGAGAGAAGGTTCAACTAGTTGGATTTGGTACTTTTGAAACTAGAGAAAGAGCTGCTAGAGTAGGAAGAAACCCAAGAACAAAAGAAGAAATACAAATACCAGCATCTAAAGTTCCTGTTTTCAAAGTTGGAAAAGAATTTAAAGACATAGTAAATAAATAATTATTTGAAAAAGCCTAGAAATGTTCTGGGTTTTTTCTTCTATTCAAAAGGATACTGGTTAAAGTATAATTTCATTAAAAATTTTATATAATTTAAGGAGGCAACTATGAGATTAGATAAATATTTAAAAGTTTCTAGAATAATCAAACGAAGAACTGTTGCTAAAGATGTATGTGAAAATGGTAGAGTATCCATAAATGGAAAAGTAGCAAAACCAAGTACTACTATAAAAGAAGATGATATCATAGAAATTCAATTTGCAAATCAATTATTAAAAGCAAAAATCATAAATATTGCTAATCATGTAAATAAAGAAGAAGCTAAGAATATGTATGAGATAATCAGTGGAGAAGAGGATAAGGAATAAATAGTAGCATAAAATAGTTTTTAATGAATATATCTTTATAGAAAGCTAATATGTTTTTAAGGTTTAAGGGGGATATTATGGAACCAAATAAAGATATATCATTAGAAAATAAAAAGAGTTTTATTACGTTGGAAAATAGAAAAAAGATGACTTTGGATGGGGTTTTAGAAATATTAAGCTTCAATGATGAACAGATACTCATAATAACTGTGTTGGGAGATATGGATATCAGAGGCGAAGAGTTAAAGATGACCAAGCTAGATGTCCAAAATGGAGATGTGGTAATAACGGGGAAAATATCTTATGTAGTATATACAAGCGAAGAAAAGAGACCAAAGAAGCAAAATAGTATTATTTCTAAAATATTTAGGTGATTAAGTTATGATATTTGATATGGGTAGACAAATAACATTATTTATATTCTCCTTACTTAGTGGAATGCTAGTTGGTATTTTCTTTGATGTATATAGAGTAATAAGAGGCTTTCAAGAGCCTGGAACTATCATAACAGCAATACAGGATATGCTATTCTGGATATTAACTGGTATTATAGTGTTTATTTTTATGATGTATACAAATTATGCTTATATGAGCTTTAATGTATTTGTATATAATTTCATTGGATTATTTATATATTTTAAATTATTTAGTAATATATTTATATTAGGATATGGAAGTATGTTAAATGTTATATTAACTATTTTTAGAGTAATATTTTACTATATTTTCTATCCTATAAGAATTATTTTTAGCAAAATAACAAAAAAAATATAAAATTAATAATATTAAGGGTTGAAGAAAATAAAAATTCAAATTACAATATAACTATAGGTTAATTTGGCTATATGGAAATAAAACCCATGTATATGTTACTATTTGTAATAAGGAAGGAAAATCAATATGAAGAAATTCAGCTTAAAAAAGATAGGTCTTTTACTTATAGCTCTTTACGTAGGCTTTACATTTATAAATCAACAAATAATAATGTTTAGGCAGCATAAAGATATTGATAACTATACTTCAGAGTTACAAGCAGCACAAGAGAAGAATCAAAAGTTACAGGATGAGATTAAACTATCACAAGATAGTAGGTATATAGAAAAACTTGCAAGGGAAAAGCTTGGGTTAATTAAAGAAGGAGAATCTCCTGTAGTAGACAGTAAATAAAGTGAAAATTACTATGGCTAATTATTATTAGTTGTAGTATATATAAATTTAAATTATAAATTTAAGGAGGGTCTTTTCAATATGACCTTAAAGGCTGGAAGCATTATAGAAGGTAAAGTAGTTAATATCACAAACTTTGGTGCATTTGTTGAAGTGGAAGGGAAAACAGGCTTAGTTCATATATCGGAAGTATCTGATGTATTTGTTAAGAATGTACATGACCATTTAAAAGAAAATGATGTGGTTAAAGTTAAAGTCATATCTGTAGATGATAATGGTAAGATGAGCTTATCCATAAAACAAGCTGGTACACCTAAAAAATCTTTTAAACCTGTAGATATAGATTGGGAAAAGGAAAAATCTAAAACTACAAGTGCAGGAAGTTTTGAAGATAGGATGTCAAAATTCTTAAAAGATAGTGAAGAAAGATTTCAAGATCTTAAGAAACACCAAGATGGTGGAAAAGGTAGAGGATATAGCAGAAAAGGATATAATTAAGCTTTATACCGAAAGGATTAAAGAGTGCTTTTTAAGCACTCTTATTTATTTTAGTGTAAGTTAAACTAAAACATATATTTTATATATTTAGTTAATAAAAAATAAATAAAAAATAGAAAAAAACTATATAAA
>DKGY01000097.1:8347-26262 GCA_002453475.1 Clostridium sp. UBA6758
ATTCCGGTCTTCAGCACCAAATAACGCGGGGTGGAGCAGTTGGCAGCTCGTCGGGCTCATAACCCGAAGGTCGTAGGTTCAAGTCCTGCCCCCGCAACCATGTGGCGGAATAGCTCAGCTGGCTAGAGCATTCGGTTCATACCCGAAGGGTCGTAGGTTCAAGTCCTATTTCCGCTACCATATTTTAAAATAAATAAATTGCCAAGTAATATGCTGGAGTGGCGGAACAGGCAGACGCACAGGACTTAAAATCCTGCGGTGGTTAAACACCGTACCGGTTCGATTCCGGTCTTCAGCACCAAATGACGCGGGGTGGAGCAGTTGGCAGCTCGTCGGGCTCATAACCCGAAGGTCGTAGGTTCAAGTCCTGCCCCCGCAACCATAAAAATGGATTGAATATATATTCAATCCATTTTTTTTCTAAAAAATTCAGTTAATTTATATTAATATTTAATTAATTGAATTTATAAAATGAAGTTTGAAAATAGATTTAAATATAAGTATATTAATTTATTAGATTTATATGAAAAATATTTTCCCCATGAAACCTTTTTTAATTATTATTCATGACATAAAAACATAGTATATTAAGTTAAGAAAATTAAGACATATAGACTTACTAAAGCCATACTATAAGCTGAATAACTGAATAATTTAGAACTATAAACTAAAAAGGGAAAGAGAGATAAAATGGAGTTTATTGTAATAAACTTTTTTATGTATGCTCCATTAAATTACAATTATTTCCAATGGACATTGATATAATGAACCTGTAAAAAAAATACAGGTGGGTGAAATTATTATGCAATATGGAGAGAATATTAGGACATATAAAAGAGTAAAAAGCAGTATGGTTATTAGTAATGATAGGGATGGTGACGGAGTAAGAATAGTAGCGAAGAGTATTATGTTTTTCTGTGTTGCTATTTTAGTTAGTAGAGTAATAATGATAAATAAATCTGCACCTTTTGGAGTTGCATTTTTACTTACAATATTATTTTTAGGGGATAACAGATTATCTTTATTTGTTGGGCTAGGGGCTATATTGGGATACATAACTACAATAGGGACATTAGAAAATTCTTTAATGTATATAACAATAGTTCCAACTTTGGTTATAATATGTTTAATTTTAAATAGTTTTATAAAAAAGAAAATTCAAAAGTTTGTTATTATAGGAGCAACTTTAATAATGATTTTTGCATATACTATGTTAGTAAATCAGTATACACTAATGTTGGCACTTGGTAATACTGCATTAGAAGGAGTAAGCATAATACCTGTATACTTAATACTAGAGTACAGTATAAATAGTTTTAAAAAGATAAGAACAAAGCACTTGTTTTCAAATGAAGAAATAGTTTCTATGAGTATATTAATAGCTTTAATAATCGCAGGTACTTGGGGAGTTGAAATTTTCAATATATCAATTTTAAGTGTATTAAGCATTGCATGTGTATCTATTATAGGTTATGTTTGTGGTACAAGCGTAGGTGCTACAGCAGGAATTGCTATGGGTGTAATTGTGGGAATGTCTAGTCAGAATATTTTTGGTTATGCAACAGTATTGGGAGTATGTGCTTTAACTTCAGGAATATTTAGAGAAGGTGGAAAGTTAATTTCAGCTTTAGCATCATTTATAGTATTTTGTATAATGAAAATTTATATAGCTACGTATATGCCAGAGGGGATTTCACAATTTATATTAGCAGAAGGAATCTTATCTACAGCATTATTTATAGTTATACCTAATGGGATATATGAAACTATATCTGGTGAGTTAGATGTAGAGAAAAAAAGTAAAAGATATGAAGAAGGATATGTTAATAAAGTAAAAGCAATTTTTACAGATAGGTTAGATAAATTTTCTGAGGTGCTTTTAAATATGGCTGGTACATTGAATAATTTAGCTGATAATGATAAGCTAGATATGAATAGTAAAAGTAGTGGGCTTATAGAAAATTTAGCTAATAGAGTATGTAATAACTGTGATACATGTGGTATATGTTGGGGAAGAGAAATGATAAGTACCTATAAGGCTTTTGGAGAACTTTTAGAAAGTGTTCAGAATAAAACTAACATTTTTCCGCAGTTATTAGAAAAGAAATGTATAAGGAAGGCTTCACTAATAAGAAATACAGAAGATATTACCAATAAATTTATCATAAGTGAAATGTGGAGAAGTAGATTAGCAGAGGGTAGAGAATTAATTGCAAATCAATTCAATAATATGGCTAAGTCTGTAGATGAAATTATGGAAGAGTTTTCATCGGACTTTAATGAAGATAAGGATTCAGAAAAAAAGATTATAAGAATTCTAGAAAAGTATGATATAGAAGTTGAAGATGTATTTGCTATAAAAGATAAGAATGAAAGGTTGAATATACAGATAACCTGTGATTCTTGCAATGGAAGAAATTTATGTGTAAAGAAAATACTCCCTTTAATTAATGATTGTGTAGATTATAAAATGAAATTAAAAGCTGATGGTTGTAAGATTAATCCTATAACAAATAAGTGTACTGCTATGTTTGAAGAAGTGCCTAAGTTTGGAGTAACTACTAGTGTATCGAGGATATGCAAAGATGGACAAACTATCTTTGGAGATAATTTTAATTTTGGAGAAGGATATGATGGTAGCTACATGATGGTGATTAGCGATGGAATGGGATCGGGTCCACAGGCAGGAAGAGAAAGTAAGGCTGTAGTTGAACTAATTGAGAAATTTACAGGTGCGGGCTTTAGCAGAACTACAGCTATAAATACAGTTAATTCTATAATGAGTCTTAAATTTTCAGAGGATGAAAAATTCTCTACAGTAGATTTGAGTGCTATTGACTTGTATAGTGGAGAAGTAGATTTTATGAAGGTAGGAGCAGTAGCTAGTATTGTAAAGAGTGGCGACACCATAGATATTATTAAATCTAGAAGTTTACCTATTGGAATACTAGATGAAGCAGATATAGAGATTCATAGTAAGAAAGTAAAAAATGGCGATCTGATTGTTATGTTAACGGATGGGGTCACAGACTGTGATNNATAGATTGGATATTAGATTATTTATGTAGAAATGATAATGTGAGTCCAGAAGAAATATCTAAGGGTATAATTAATGAAGCAAAGAGAATAGGGAAAAATAGGATTAAGGATGATATGACAGTTATGGTTTCTAGAGTTCACACAGCTTAATTTGGATTAAGTAAGTTAGAAAGCTAATTATAACTAATTTTATGTTGGTTATAATTAAAAAAGTGAAGAAGTGTGTAAACATTTCTTCATTTTTTTATTATATTTGTTTTAAAATTCTTACATTTATGATATTATGACTTAAAACTATATTTTTAGGAAGTGTTTTTATGAGTGAGAAAGATTGGGCAAAAGTACATAATAATAGCATGAGAAATGAAGTTATTAAAACCATTGAGGAAAATGGAATGTTAAATAAGGGAGATAAAGTTATTGTTGCCTTATCTGGAGGTCCTGACTCTATAAGTTTATTGCATGTGTTGTCTACATTAATAGATGAGTATAATATAAAGCTATATGCAGCTCATGTGAATCATATGTTAAGAAGCAGTGAATCTGATGAAGATGAAGCTACTTGTAGAAGGTTTTGTCAAGAAAACAATATTGAATTCTTTAGCAAGGCTGTAGATATAAACTATATGGCTAGTGAAAATAATATCTCCACAGAGATGGCTGGTAGAGATGCAAGGTATGAATTTTTTGAAGATCTTCTAAAAAAACTTAACGCAAATAAAGTTGCTTTAGCTCATAATCTTAATGATCAAGCAGAAACGGTGCTTATGAGGTTGATGAGAGGAACTGGAATAGAAGGTCTTATAGGAATTAAACCTGTAAGAGATGAAGTATATATAAGACCAATAATAAATGTGAGTAGACAAGAAATAGAGGGATACTGTAAAGAAAACAATCTTCCGGCAAGAATAGATCATACAAATTATGAGACTATATATTCAAGAAACAAGATTCGATTAGAGTTGATACCTTATATCCAACAAAACTTTAATTCAGATATAATAACAACTTTAAATAGAATGTGTGAATTGATAAAACGTGATGAGGATTATATTCAAGAAAATGTAATCAAAGTTTTCCAAAAATATTGTGATATAGGAGAAGATAAGGTTATAATATATAAAGATGCATTTTATCTTCATCCATCTTTAGTAAGTAGAGTTATAAGAAAGGCTCTATTACAAGTTAAAGGGGATATAAATAATATTCAAAGCATACATATCGATAATATAATAAACTTACAGAAATCTAGTACAGGAAAGTTTACAACTGTTCCAAAAGAAATATTAATCAAGAATGTATATGGAAATATTGAAATAACAATGCAAAAAAAACAATGCAAAGTTGATATAGATACTATTTTAAATCTTAATATGGGTAATAATTATATTGAGGAGCTAGGACTTAAAGTATATATAAGATGTATAGATGGTGACAAAAAACGNNGAATTTTAAATCTGATGATAACATAAAATATTTTAATGGTACTAATATAAAAAATATAACATTAAGATTTAGAAAGAATGGGGATAGATTTTCTCCTCTTGGGATGAAAGGTAGCAAGAAGTTAAAGGACATATTTATAGATTTAAAGATTCCAAGGGAAGAAAGAGATCTTGTACCTCTGCTTTGCTTTGATGAAGATATTTCATGGATAATAGGATACAAAATAAGTGATAAGTTTAAAATCCATGAAGGAGTAAAAAATATTATAGAAGTAAGATTGGAAAGGCAGGAAAAACATGAATAAGGACATTAAGGAAGTTTTATTAACTGAAGAGGTTTTGACAGAAAAGATTAAAGAAATAGGAGCGAAAATATCAAATGAATATGTAGGGAGAGACTTAATTGTCCTTGGTATTCTAAAGGGTTCAGTAATGTTTATGGCTGATTTAATGAAAAACATTACTATACCTTGCAAGATGGATTTTATGGCTGTATCTAGCTATGGAGATGCTACACAGTCTTCAGGAATAGTAAAAATAATAAAGGATCTTGACTTTGAAATAAAAGGTAAAGATGTGTTAATAGTAGAAGATATTATAGATAGTGGAGTAACTCTAAAATATCTTATGAAGTACTTAGGTGCTAGAAATCCAAGAAGCCTTGAAATAGCATGTTTACTTAATAAACCTGAAAGAAGAAAGGAAGAGTTAGAGGTTAAATATCTTGGCTTTGATGTTCCGGATTACTTCTTAGTAGGGTATGGTCTTGATTATGCTGAAATCTATAGAAATCTTCCTTATATAGGAATACTAGATGAGCATGTATATATGAAGGAATAAAGTTTTATACTATATAGATATTAAGCTTATTTATTATTTAAAAAAGAACAGAATAGTAGTTCATTAATAATTAATATTATTAATGTTGTAAAGGAAAAACTCATATGATAGAATTTTTAGTGATATTGAACCATAGAGAGAGGGGGGCTTTAAATGAAAAAAATTTCTAGTGCAACAATTTGGTTTTTAGTGTTAATACTAGTTATATTTTCTGCACTGTCATTATTCGATAGTACAGGAAGTCTTAAAGAAATAAGTGTAACAGAATTTGAAAAATATATGCAACAAAAACAAGTAACAGCTATACAAACATCATCTGATGGTACATCAGTGAGAGGTAAATTAAGCGATGGTACCGAATTCAGTGTAAATATTTTACAATCAAGGTATTCTCAAATAATTCAAGCAAATCCTAACCCTGATATGAATGAAAAATATGATCCACCTGCTACAGTACCAGTTTGGATGAGAATTTTACCTACACTTCTTGTGATAGGCATGGTGGTATTATTCTGGATAATGTTTATGAATCAGTCTAGTGGAAGCGGTGGCGGTGGCGGCCGTGGAGTTATGAGTTTTGGTAAAAGTAAAGCTAAGATGGCGGTACCTTTAGAAGGGGATAAAAAAGTTACATTTAAGAATGTAGCTGGAGCTGATGAAGAAAAGCAAGAACTTGAAGAGATAGTAGATTTTCTTAAAAATCCTAAGAGATATATGGAAGTAGGGGCTAGAATTCCAAAAGGAGTACTATTAGTTGGTCCTCCGGGAACAGGAAAAACTCTTTTAGCAAAAGCAGTAGCTGGAGAAGCTGGAGTACCGTTTTTCAGCATATCAGGATCAGACTTCGTTGAAATGTTTGTAGGAGTTGGAGCTTCAAGAGTTAGAGACTTATTTGAACAAGCGAAAAAGAACTCTCCTTGTATAATCTTTATAGATGAAATTGATGCTGTAGGTAGACAAAGAGGCGCNNGAAAGAGAGCAAACTTTAAACCAACTTCTTGTTGAAATGGATGGATTTGGTGTAAATGAAGGCATAATAATGGTAGCTGCTACAAATAGACCAGACATTTTAGATCCAGCTCTTTTAAGACCAGGTAGATTTGATAGACAGATAGTTGTTGGTGTACCTGACGTTAAAGGAAGAGAAGAAATATTAAAGGTTCACTCTAAGAATAAACCTTTAAATGAAGATGTAGATTTAAAAATACTTGCAAAGAGAACGCCAGGATTTACTGGAGCAGACCTTGAAAATCTAATGAATGAATCAGCTTTATTAACTGTTAGAGCTAGAAGAAAAGTTATAACTATGGAAGAACTAGAAGAATCAATAACTAGAGTAATGGCTGGACCAGAAAAGAAATCTAGGGTTATTAGTGATAAAGATAAGAATTTAACTGCATACCATGAAGCGGGTCACGCAGTAGTATCTAAATACTTGCCTAATTCTTATGCTGTGCATGAAATTAGTATTATTCCAAGAGGGATGGCAGGAGGATATACTTTACATCTACCTAATGAAGATACGGCATATACATCTAAGTCTAAACTTAGAGATGATATGGTTGGTCTTTTAGGAGGAAGAGTTGCAGAAGCATTGATTCTTGGAGATATAAGTACAGGAGCCAAAAATGATATAGATAGAACAACATCAATAGCTAAGAAGATGGTTATGGAATATGGTATGACAGATGCTCTAGGACCTATATCTTTTGGAAAAGATGATGGTGAAGTATTTATGGGAAGAGACTTTGGAAGAGCAAGAGACTTCTCAGAAGAGGTTGCATCTAAGATAGACAGAGAAATTAAAGCTTTAATTGATGAGGCTTATGAGAGAACAGAAACTATTCTTAAGGAAAATATAGATAAACTTCATGATGTTGCAAAAGCTTTACTTGAAAGAGAAAAACTTACTGCAGAAGAATTTAATGCAATAATGGAGGGAAAAACTCTTGCAGAGTTTGATGCAGAAAGAATTGTATTAGATTCTCCGAAAGAAGAAAATGACGTTCCAGTAGAAGAAAATAGTGTTAGTTCTAATGAAAAGTTTAAGGACTGGAATGTAGAAACTCTTAATGATGAAGTATCAACAGATGAAAATTCAATAGAAGAAAAAACTTCAGACAATGAGAGTAACACATATAAGGAAAGTTAATATATTGTTTTAAAAGCACAGCTATTGCTGTGCTTTTTTTATAAAAGTAATTATGTTATAATGAACTTAAAATAGAAGAATATTGAAAAAACTACTGACACAACTATATTCATAGTTATCATAGCTTAATTTATTTCTGAATTTTGAAAAAATAGTACAAATTAATGTAATACTTAGGAGGTTAATTTATGAAAACTGATATTGAAATTGCTCAAAGTTCAAAGATGATACCAATTTTAGAGGTAGGAAAAACATTAGGTTTAACTGAGGATGATTTAGATTTTTATGGAAAGTATAAAGCAAAGATATCTCTAGATGTTCTTGAAAGTAGAAAAGATAATGAAGATGGGAAACTTATATTAGTTACAGCAATTAACCCAACTCCAGCAGGAGAAGGAAAATCTACAGTAACTATAGGACTTGGTCAAGCACTTTGCAGTTTAGGTAAAAATGCTGTTATAGCATTAAGAGAACCTTCATTAGGACCAGTTTTTGGAGTTAAGGGAGGTGCTGCAGGTGGCGGTTATGCTCAAGTAGTACCAATGGAAGATATAAACCTTCATTTTACAGGAGATATGCATGCTATTACAACAACAAACAATTTATTAGCTGCGGCTATAGATAATCATATTCATCAAGGAAATGAACTTCGAATAGATTCAAGAAGAATTATATTTAAAAGGGTTTTAGATATGAATGATAGAGCTCTTAGAAATATAGTAGTTGGTATGGGTGGTAAGCCAAATGGATTCTTAAGGGAAGATGGATTTACAATTACTGTTGCTTCTGAGATTATGGCGATATTATGTTTATCTAACAATCTTATGGATCTTAAAGAGAGATTTGGTAAAATCCTTGTAGCATATGATCTTGATGGAAATCCAATTTATTGCAAGGACTTAAAAGTTGAAGGTGCAATGGCTATGTTGATGAAGGATGCTATAAAACCTAACTTAGTACAAACATTAGATAATACTCCAGCAATAATTCATGGAGGCCCTTTTGCTAATATAGCTCATGGTTGTAATAGTATACTTGCAACTAAAATGGCATTAAAGCTAGGAGATTATGCTATTACTGAAGCTGGATTTGGTGCAGACTTAGGAGCAGAAAAATTCTTTGATATTAAATGTAGGTATGGAGAATTAAAACCAAGCTGTGTAGTTATAGTTGCAACAATTCGTGCGTTAAAACATCATGGTGGAGTTAAAAAAGAAGAATTAAATACTCCAAATGTAGAAGCATTATCTAAGGGTGTTGTTAACCTAGAGAAACAAATAGAAAACATACAAAAATTTAATGTTCCAGTAGTTGTAGCTATAAACAAATTCATATCAGATAGTGATGAAGAAGTTAAGTTCATAGAAGAATTCTGTAAAACTAAGGGAGTGGAGGTATCTTTAACTGAAGTTTGGGAAAAAGGAGCAGAAGGTGGAAAAGACTTAGCAAATAAAGTTATTTCAACTATTGGAAATAAACAAAGCAATTTCCAAGCTTTATACGATGAAGAACTGGATATTAAAGAAAAAATAAAAATTATTGCAAGGGAAATATATGGAGCAGATGATGTAGATTTTACAGCATCAGCTAAAAAACAGATTAGTGAAATAGAAAAATTAGGACTTCATAAAGTGCCTATATGTGTAGCCAAAACTCAAAATTCCCTTTCTGATAATCCTGCTTTATTAGGAAGACCAACAGGATTTAATATATCCGTAAAAGAAGTTAAGTTATCAAATGGAGCAGGTTTTATAGTTGTATTAACAGGAGCTATAATGACTATGCCGGGACTTCCAAAGGTTCCTGCTGCAAATAAAATAGATATTCATGAAGATGGAACTATAGAAGGTCTATTCTAAAATTATTATATTAAAATTAGATTATATATTAATTTGGTTTAATATTTAACTACAAATAATTTAAAATTAAAATTTATTTACTAATCCTATGATTTCATAGGATTAGTTTTTTTTATAAATTTAAATAGACAGGGATTAAAATTAATTTAAGCAGAATACTATAATAAAGGTTATCTGAATTATAGAAATTTTAAAAATAAGGAATTCACAGAAAAATGAATTAAAACTTGCAATTAATGTATACAAATGGTGTGAAATGTGTTAATATTATATACGGTAAAGTTAATATGTCAGGAGGCAGTAAAATGAATAAACTTGAAGTGTTTAATTCGCTTAAAGATACATCACACTTAGGTGGTGGAGATAGTCAAGTACAAATGCAACACAACCTAAATAAACTTACAGCAAGAGAAAGAGTTCTTGCATTATTAGATGAAGGAACATTTGTAGAAATTGGTTCTCTTGTTTCAGGCAATGGAGCCGGTGTAATTACTGGTCATGGAACTGTAAATGGAAGACTAGTATTTATATATAGCTGTGACTATACGGTAGAAGGTGGAACATTTACAAAAACTATGGGAAGAAAAATAATAAATATTCTTGATAATGCTGCTAAAATAGGTGCTCCTGTAGTTCAAGTTATTGATTCCATAGGTGGAAAATTAAATGAAGGAATAGAATTACTTGGTTCTTATGGATTAGTCTTAAACAAGTATGCTAAGCTAAGCGGTATAGTTCCAAGAGTATCAGTTATATGCGGTCCTTGTAATGGTATAACATCATTGTTTGGAACTATGAGTGATGTAGTAGTTGCTGTAGATGAAATAAGTGATTTAAGTGTATCTTCTTTAAGTAAGCTTACTGAAAAAGAAGGTAAGTATGTGGATAAATCAATGGTAAGCAATGGAGTAAGTGCTAATAGAAATAGTAATGCACATATAAATGCTGCTACTGAAGAAGAAGCATTCCAAGTTATAAGAAATATAATTTCTTATATGCCATCAAATAATTTAGAATTACCTACCGTTAGTAATGAAGATTTAAATTTAAATGTAGGTAAGTTAAATCTTGATGAAATGGTTGAAAAGGATAATTGTTCTTTAGATGAAATTTTAAATACTATAGTTGATGAAGATAGTATCATAGAAATATATAGAGGCTTTGCTACTAACTTTAGAACTGTTCTGGGAAAAATTAACGGATTGACAGTTGGAGTTATATTAAATTCTAAAAATAAAGAAATTGATAATTTAGGAGCAAATAAGGTTTCAAGTTTTATAAAATTATGTGACAGTTTCAATATATCTATTTTAAGCTTAGTAGATACAAAAGGAGCATCAGTTTCTTTAGAAGAAGAAAATAATGGACTTGCTAAAAATATTGGAAAGCTTATGTATTCACTAATTGATGCTACAGTTCCAAAGGTTTCTTTAATTATAGGAGAAGCTTATGGTCTTGGATATGAAGTATTAGCTTCAAGAGAATCAGCATTTGATGTTACAATGGCTTGGCCAACAGCAAAAGTATGTTTAACAAGTCCAGAAGAATATATAAAAGGACTATACAGAGATGAGATATTTAACTCAGAGGATCATAAACAAGGAGAAAAAGATGTAATTGCTAAATACTATGATGAAGTAACCAATCCTTATAATTTGGCAAGTATGGGAATAATAGATGATGTGATAAAACCAAGTGAAAGCAAGCAAAGGATATTTGCTATGCTAGATATGTTACAAAGTAAAAGAGAATTAAAATATCCTAAAACACATGGTAGTACACTAGTTTAGGAGGAGTATAATATGAAAGAAACATTATTCAGAAACTTCACCCTAGAAAATTTATACTTTGCATTAGGTGTAGCTGCCATTGCTATGATAATAGTATTTGGAGTGTTATTGGCACTTATGCTCATAATTAAATTACAAAGCTTTTTGCTAGGAAGAGATTATAAAAAAAGATCTAATGCNNTGATAATACTGTGCAAACAGTAGATATTAATAAGGAATATGAGTTAGTAGCAGCTATAATGGCATCATTATCTGCTCATACTGGTAAGTCACTAGATGAATTAAATATAAAGAGTATAAAAAGGGTTAATAATAATTCAAGTTGGAGAAGTGCTTCTATTAAATAGAAGTTATTGTTAGGAGGATATTTCGTATGAAAAAATATAATGTTACAGTTAACGGAAATTTATATCAAGTAGAGGTAGAAGAAGTAAAGGGTGAGTTTGCTACACCAGTAGCACCAACAGTACAAGTGACACCAGCGCAACCAGTGCAAGTGACACCAGCACAACCAGTACAATCAGCAGCACCAGTAGCAGCGTCAACTTCAGCTGCAACACCAGTAGTATCAACTGCAGCACCGGTAGCATCAACTGCAGAAGGAGCAAAGGCAGAAGCGCCAATGCCAGGAACAATAGTTAAAGTAGTTGCAACTAAGGGTGCAACAGTTAAACAAGGTGATGTTTTATTCGTACTGGAAGCTATGAAAATGGAGAATGAAATTATGTCTCCAACAGATGGAACTGTAGTAGAGATAAATGTAACACAAGGAGCTGCAGTTAATACTGGAGATATATTAGCTGTTATTGCATAATAGGAGGTCAATTTAAATGAACATTTTTGAAGTAATTAAAGATTTGTTTGCCTCATCTGGATTTGCGGCTTTAACATGGCAACAAGCTGTAATGATAGGAGTATCTTTAGTTTTCATATGGCTAGCTATCGGTAAAAAATTCGAACCTCTTTTATTATTGCCAATAGCATTTGGTATGTTACTTGCTAACATACCACTAGGCAATATTATGGCCGAGCCTATAGGTAAGGAAGCAGGAGGATTACTATATTATTTATCAAAAGGAGTGAAATGGGAGATATTCCCTCCGCTTATATTCTTGGGTGTAGGGGCTATGACAGATTTTGGTCCATTGCTTGCTAATCCATCTAGTGTACTTATGGGAGCTGGAGCGCAGTTTGGTATTTTCTTTGCTTTTGGAGTAGCTATTCTTTTTGGTTTTACACCACAGGAAGCTGCTTCTATAGGAATTATAGGAGGAGCAGATGGCCCTACAGCTATATTCTTAACAAATAAGCTAGCGGGACATCTATTGGGACCTATTGCAGTAGCAGCCTACTCATATATGGCGCTTGTACCACTTATACAGCCACCAATAATGAAAGCTCTTACAACTAAAGAAGAGCGTAGAATAAAAATGGGACAACTAAGACAAGTTAAGCAAATAGAAAAAATAGTATTCCCTATAGTTGTAACTATATTAGTAACTTTATTATTACCAGCTTTACTACCGTTGATAGGAATGTTAATGCTTGGTAACTTATTTAAAGAATCCGGAGTAGTTGGAAGACTTTCAGATACTGCACAAAATGCTCTTATAAACATAATTACTATATTTCTTGGACTTTCTGTTGGAGCTACAGCAACAGCAGAAGCCTTTATAAATCCTAAAACTATAGGAATTATTATAATTGGGGTAGCTTCATTTGCAGTAGCGACAGCAGGAGGAGTTATTGTAGGAAAAGTCATGTGTAAATTAACTAAAGGGAAAGTAAATCCATTAATTGGATCTGCTGGAGTATCAGCAGTACCTATGGCAGCGAGAGTTTCTCAAGTTGTAGGTCAAAAAGAGGATCCTACTAACTTCCTACTTATGAATGCTATGGGTGCAAATGTATCTGGAGTTATAGGAAGTGCTGTTGCGGCAGGTGTATTATTAGCTTTATTTGGAGCTTAATATAAAGATTAAATATGTAGATTGTAAATAATTTATAAAAAGGGTATGTACTTTTAAAATAAAGGTATATCCCCTTTTTTATTTGATAATAATAGGAAAAAGGAGGAGATTATTATGAAAGATACAATGATTCAATTTCTAATTAATAAAGAAAATGAGATTATTAGAAGCTATGAAAGTTACTTGGCAAATGTACCTATTCAAGAAATTGACAACAGGGCACAAAATTCAATTGTAAGACATAATAATCATATCAAAGTTTTAAAAAGTACTNNGAAAAAGAAAAAAAGCTTAGAAGTAATTACTTAAGTAGAAAAGAAGATAATTTAAAAAAAATATATCTGAATATCATGAATAATTTTAGTGATGGAACATTAAAAGGAGAATTATATGAGATTTTTAAAGATGAGGTTGATATAATAAATAGTAATAATCTCATATAAAACATAATAGAGTAGTCTACAGTGATATTACATAAAATTCATTAACACATAAAGTAGTATTAACTTAAAAAAGTTAATTAAGTTATATAGTAAAAGTGTTAAATGTGTTATAATAATTAGGAACATTTAAAAAGCAGCTTAAAAGCTGCTTTTAATTATATAGAGGTGACATGATTATGATATTCGTATTAGACGTAGGAAATACTAACATAGTATTAGGTATTTATAAGAATAAGGAATTAATAATAGAATGGAGATTATCTACAGATAATAGAAAAACTTCTGATGAATATATGATAGAAGTAGCTCAGCTTTTTTCTTACAACAAGCTAGATGTTAATGATATATCAGGAGTAATTATTTCATCAGTAGTTCCCAATATAATGTATTCTCTAGAGCATATGGTAAGAAAGTTTTTTAATAAAAAGCCTCTAGTGGTTGGTCCGGGAGTAAAGACAGGAATAAATATAAAATATGATAATCCTAAAGAAGTAGGAGCAGATAGAATAGTTAATGCAGTAGCAGCTCATGAAATGTATAAGAAACCATTAGTAATTATAGATTTTGGAACTGCAACTACTTTTTGTGCAGTAGCTGCTAATGGAGATTACATAGGTGGAACTATATCACCAGGTATAAAAATATCTTCAGACGCATTATTCCAAAAAGCTGCTAAACTCCCAAGAGTAGAACTTATAAAACCAGAAACAGTTATTTGTAAAAATACAGTAGCAAGTATGCAAGCAGGTATTGTATACGGTTATATAGGTCAAGTTGATTTTATTGTAAGTAAAATTAAAGAAGAAATGATAGCATTAGGAGAGGAAAATCCTATGGTAATAGCTACAGGAGGTCTTGCTAATCTTATAGCTGAAGGATCTGAATCTATAGATAAAGTTGAACCATTCCTAACTTTAGAAGGACTTAGGATTATATACGAGAAGAATAGAGAATAGGTGATAAAATGAAAATTTCAAATATAAGCTTTGAAAATCCTGTATTTCTAGCCCCTATGGCAGGAGTTACTGATATATCTTATAGAGGTATATGTAAAGAAATGGGATGTGGACTAGTTTATACAGAAATGGTTAGTGCAAAAGGGTTATATTATAATAGTAAAAATACTGGAACTCTTATGAGAATAAGTGATGAAGAAAAACCCGTAGCATTACAGATATTTGGAAGTGAACCAAAGATAATGGCATTTGCTTGTGAAACTATTCAAGGTATGGATGGAGTTACTATTATAGATGTAAATATGGGATGCCCAGTACCAAAGATAGTTAAAAATGGAGAAGGTTCTGCTTTAATGAAAAATCCCAAACTTGCTAGTGAAATTGTTAAAGAAATGAAGAAAGCCTCAAGTAAACCTATTACAGTGAAGTTTAGAAAGGGTTTTGATTCCAATAACATAAATGCAGTGGAGTTTGCTAAATATTTAGAAGATGCAGGAGTAGATGCTATAACAGTTCATGGAAGAACTAGAGAACAGATGTATGAAGGTAAGGCTGATTGGGATATAATAAAGCAAGTAAAGGAAGCTGTTTCCATACCTGTCATTGGTAATGGTGATATATTTGAGGCAGAAGATGCTATAAATATGAGGAAACAAACTAATTGTGACGGTATAATGATAGCAAGAGGTGCCATGGGAAATCCGTGGATATTTAGAGAAATAAAACAAGGAATTGATGGCAATGATATAGTAAGGCCTACTGATACAGAGAGAATAGATATGTGTATTACTCATTTGAATAGAGCTATAAAGTTCTTTGATGAAAATAAGGCTGTAAGAGAAATGAGAAAGCATATAGCATGGTATATTAAAGGATTAAGAAATTGTACCGAAATTAAAGATAAAATCAATTCTGCTATATCCTATGATGAAATGTATAATTTGTTAGAAAAATATAAATTAAATTATGAAAAGTAGTATTTTTTTTATAAATATACCTTTATTGACAAGGAATTGCAGCTGTTTTATAATTAATCAAAGATTATAGAGACTATATATGATACAATTGAGTATTTATAATGATATAGAATTATTTAGTAAGATTGAAGGGGAGAGAAATATGAGCGAAACTAAAAAATACGTGATGACTTACGAAGGAATAAAGAAGCTTGAAGATGAGCTAGAATACTTAAAAACCGTTAAAAGAAAGGAAATAACAGAAAAAATAAAGGTTGCTCTAGGATATGGAGATTTAAGTGAAAATTCAGAGTATGATGAAGCAAAAAATGAGCAGGCTTTCGTTGAAGGAAGAATTATTCAACTTGAGAACATGTTAAGAAACGCATCTGTAGTAGATGAAAGTGAAATTCCTAAAGATATAGTTAGCATAGGAACAAGTGTAAAAGTATATGATTATGAATTTGATGAAGAAATAGAATTTTATATTGTTGGATCTGCTGAAGTAGACCCTTATGAAAATAAAATTTCAGATGAATCACCTGTAGGAAATGCTCTTATGGGAAAGAGAACAGGAGATGTTGTAGAAGTATCAACTCCAGATGGAATTAACAACTATAAAGTATTAGAAATTAAAAGATAATCATAAAAAAGAACTAGGAGGAATGGCTTATGGCTACAGAAGTTAACAATGAAAATTTACAAGAAGTTGCAACAGATAATGAACAATTACAAGCTCAAGAAGCTGAATATAATGAACAAGTAATGATCAGAAGACAAAAGCTTGCTGATCTTCAAGCGCAAGGGAAGGACCCTTTTGACGTATATAAAGTTGAAAGAACTCATGAAGCACAAGAAATAAAGGATAATTATGAAAAGCTTCAAGAAACTGAGGTTACAATTGCAGGAAGACTTATGTCTAAAAGAATTCAAGGTAAAGCTGGATTCTGTGATATTCATGATAGATCTGGAAAAATGCAAGTTTATATAAGACTTGATAGAGTTGGAGAAGAACAATTTAAAGATGCAAAAACTTTTGATATAGGCGATTTTTTAGAAGTTACAGGTATACCGTTTGTAACAAAGACAGGAGAAACTTCTGTTAAAGCTAGTAAAGTAACTTTGATTTCTAAATCATTAAAACCACTTCCAGAAAAGTGGCATGGACTTAAAAATCCAGATTTAAAATATAGACAAAGAGAAGTAGACCTAGTAATGAATAAAGATGTAAGGGATACTTTTATTAATAGAATAAAAATTATAAAAGCAGTAAGAGAATTCTTGGATAATAGAGGATACTTAGAAGTTGAAACTCCTATTTTATCTCCTATAGCTGGGGGTGCGGCTGCAAGACCATTCGTAACTCATCATAACACTTTAGATATAGATATGTATTTAAGAATTGCTACTGAGTTATACTTAAAAAGATGCATAGTTGGTGGACTTGAAAAAGTATATGATATGGGTAAAAACTTTAGAAATGAAGGAATGAGTATTAGACATAATCCTGAATTTACAATGATAGAATTATATGAAGCTTATGCTGATTATAACGATATGATGAAAATAACAGAAGAATTAGTTGCATATGCTTGTGAGAAAGTTCATGGTACTACTAAAGTGAATTATCAGGGAACTGAAATAGACTTTACACCACCATGGAGAAGAATAACTATGGTTGATGCTGTAAAAGAATATGCAGGTGTAGATTTTAATGAAGTTAAGACAGACGAAGAAGCTAGACAAATTGCAAAAGAAAAGCATTTGGAATTTGTAAAAGAATTAAAAGACTGTACAAAAGCAGATGTATTAAATGTTTTATTTGAGGAGTTTGCTGAAGAACATTTAATTCAACCAACATTCCTTTGTGATTATCCAGTAGAAATATCGCCATTAACTAAGAAAAAACGTGGAAATGAAGCATTTACTGAGAGATTTGAAGGGTTTGTATATGGTAGAGAAGTTTGTAATGCCTATTCAGAACTTAATGATCCTATAGTTCAAAGACAAAGATTTGAGCAACAAGCTAAAGAAAGAGAACTTGGAGATGATGAAGCTTATCTAATTGATGAAGAATTCATGAGTGCTCTTGAAGTAGGAATGCCTCCAACAGGCGGACTTGGAATTGGTATAGATAGAATAGTAATGTTCTTAACTGATTCAGTATCAATCAGGGATGTTATACTATTCCCAACAATGAAGCCATTACAATAGTATATATAATTTTAAAATTAATTTTACCCAAAAATTATTGCATATTTTAATAATTTTTGGGTAAAATGTTAAGGTATTAATTTAATATATAATATCAGCAAAGAAATATTATATGTTAAATAATTGTTGTATATTAAAATGGTTTCTGGATAAAATATTCATATAATGTAAGTGAAAGAAATTATTTTTTAAATTTTATAAAAATAGTATTGAAATTTACATTAAATATGATATAATTTAAATATAAATTA
>DKGY01000097.1:26269-26978 GCA_002453475.1 Clostridium sp. UBA6758
TCTTCGCGGAGCCATTTTTTTATAAGATAGTTTATAGCGGACTTTTAAGTCGGCTTATTTTGTTATAGTAGATAATATAATAAAAATTGATATTTATAAAGTTCCATATTTATATTTTAATTTTATTTTGAATTATAATATGATTTGTGGATAATATTAAAAACTAAATAATAACGATGATAAAGAAGAGTAGTAATAAAGATTTTAAAGAGAGATGGTAGTAGGTGTAAATCATCAAATCAATATTATGAAGGGAGCTTTTGAGTTAGTGATAAATTTTAAAGATGAGCTTTAGCTAATAAGGGTGGAACCGCGGATTAATTTCGTCCCTTGATTGGTTAAAGTTTTTTTATTTTTCAACTATTAATTTGTTAATTGCAATTAATAATAAAATAAACATTTATGGAGGTAATGAACATGGGAAAAGAATTAACTATGGATAAAATGGTAGCTTTATGTAAAAATAGAGGATTTATATTTTCTGGGTCTGAGATTTATGGAGGTCTTGCAAATTCATGGGATTATGGTCCTTTAGGAGTGGAATTTAAAAATAACGTTAAAAAAGCATGGTGGAAAAAGTTTGTACAAGAAAATCCGTATAATATAGGATTAGATTGTGCTATATTAATGAATCCGGAAGTTTGGGTAGCTACAGGTCATGTAGGTGGATTCTCTGATCCGTTAATGGATTGTAAAGAATGTAAGGCTA
>DKGY01000088.1:0-69537 GCA_002453475.1 Clostridium sp. UBA6758
AGCTAAGAACTCTATTTATGTCCATAATTTATTTCTAAAACTAACTTTGTATGAATATTAATTCTAATTATTAAATTTTTGTACTACTACTCTAAACTTTGTAATAAATTATCTAAATTGCGTTTAAGTTCCTTTGCTTCATCATTAGATATATTTAATTTGCAAAATACTTCTCCTGGCACATCTAAAATCTCACCTTTTAGCTTTAATCCAGCTCCTGTTAATTCTATTATGACTACTCTATCATCATTTACATCTCTATGTGTTGTAATTAACCCCATATATTCTAGTTTTTTTAATAATGGAGTTAAAGTACCAGAGTCTAAATGTAGTCTTTTCCCAATGTCCTTAACTGTCATCTTTTCTTCTTCCCACAGCACTAACATAGCTAGGTATTGTGTATAAGTAAGATTATGCTTATCAAGAATAGACTTATACAACTTTATTACCTCTCTAGATGCTGCATATAAAGAAAAACATATTTGATTTTCTAGTTTAATACATTCACAATTCTTCATATAAATTCTCCATTTCACAGAATGACTTATTAAAACTAATTTTTAACAAATCATATTGTTTGAGATTATTTTACAATTTTAAAATTTATATGTCAATACAACAAATAATTTGAATAACATTATAAATAATTCATACAAATATCTCTTCCTTTATTTTTCCTTTGAATCTACATAGGAAACTGCTGATAATGCAGCCACATTTCCTTCTCCTGCAGACTTTATATATTGATAAGGTCTGCCTACTATATCTCCTGCTGCAAAGCAACCTTTTAGGTTCGTTTGCATTTGTCTGTCAACTTCTACATGATTGTCTACAATTTTTAATCCTGGAACTAATTGACCTGGAGATATACTATCTCTTAGTATAAATAAACCGTCAGTAGTAATTTCTTTATTCTTTAAAACTACCTTTTCTACTTTATCTTCACCAGTTATTTCCATAGGTGTATCATTTACTACTTCTATAGATGCATGAACATTTACAAACTCTTTATACATAGGAATGTAATATACCTTTGATGCTAAAGTAGCAATAAAGTTTGCCTCTTCCTCTTCTTTTTTACTATATGCAATTATTGTAACTACTTTGTTTTTATAAAGCGGTGCATCACAGGTAGCACAATATCCAACCCCCTTACCTAAAAGTTTTTCTTCTCCAGGGAACAGCTTACCGTATTGAATTCCTGTAGCTAATATTACTGAAGTTGCTTCATACATTTTATCATTTACCATTAAAGCAAAGTAATCTCCCATAGCATATATATTATTTATTTTTTCTTCTGTTATTTTTATATCCATAGCTCTTAAGTGATTACTAAACGCTTCTTGAATTTCATTACCACTTTTACCATAGAAACCTAGATAATTATTAATTTCATGAGCCTTTACTAATTTATTTGAAAGTTCATTACTGCCAAATATCACAAAACTCTTATTTCTTATTTTTGCATTTAAAGCTGCTGATATTCCTGCTGGGCCACTACCAACTATTGCAATATCATATCTTTCACTCATAGCTCTATCCTCCAAATTTGCAGATTAAAAATATAGGAGTAATCTCCTATATTTTTATTATAGATAAGCTTCTACAATTTCTTTTATTCTTTCTTTTGGTATAAACCCTACTGTAGTATTTACATTGTTTCCATCTTTAAATACTATTATTGTAGGAATTGATGCTACACTATATTTCATCGCTATATCAGGACATTGGTCTACATCAACCTTAATAAATTTAACTTTACCTTCCATCTCAGTTGATAATTCTTCAAATATTGGGGCTAACATTTTACAAGGTCCACACCATGTTGCGAAAAAGTCTACTACTACAACACCATCTTTTATTTCATTATTAAATTCAGCTGAATTAACTATCTTTGCCATTTTTATTCCTCCTAAAATCAATTTACTTAGATATTATTTATATAAATTAAATTTTGTTCAATTTAATTTGTTAATATCAATTTACATGTTTATAAATCAAATGTCAAGTAATTTAAAAAAATTATTTTTATTATAATTATATAATGAAATCTTATTTTTTAGATTTAATAATAGTAAACCCTTTTAACTTATTATTTCATACTTCAATAGGTTTTATTTATTTTAATGTTATTTTCTATTATGAAGTTTTTAACACTTAATAAAAATATATCTCATTTTTATAAAATATAATTATCTTAAAATGAACTACTATCATTAAAATTTTTTTATAATGTTTACCATATCACTAATAGTCTTATAATCCTATTAAAAGTCCTGCAATAGTTGCACTTAAAAGATTTGCTAAAGTACCTGCAACTACAGCTTTTAATCCTAACTTTGCAACTTCATGCTTTCTCTTTGGTGCCATTCCTCCAATTCCACCGATTAAAATAGCAATTGAGGATATATTTGCAAATCCACATAATGAAAAAGTCATTATGGCTGCAGTTTTTTGTGAAAGTTCACCTATTATGGGTCCTAATTTACTAAAGGCAACAAATTCATTTAAAATTATCTTTTGTCCTAGAAGAGACCCAGCTGTTAAAGCCTCATTCCAAGGAACTCCTATAATTGCAACTACTGGTGAGAATATGTATCCAAGTATCATTTCTAAACTTAATCCCTCTATCCCCGCAAGTCCACCAATAAATCCTATTATTCCATTTACTAAAGCTATAAGAGAAATAAATGCAAGTAACATGGCACCTATGTTTAGCGCTAAACCTAACCCTTCTGATGCTCCCTTCGCTGCTGCATCTACCACGTTAACTGAATCATCTTTTCCTAATTCAATTTTATCTTCTAAGGCTTTTGCATCACTTTCTGGAAATATCATTTTCGCCATTATAAGTCCTGCTGGAGCAGCCATAAAGCTTGCTGAGATAAGATATTCTAGTGGAATCCCCATAAGTGAATATCCAACCAAAACAGAACCTGAAACTGAAGCTACACCTCCAACCATTACAGTAAAGAGTTCTGATGTAGATAGTTTATTGATATATGGTTTTATTAAAAGAGGTGATTCTGTTTGTGATAAAAATATATTTGCAGCTGCTGACAAAGTTTCAAGCTTAGAAGTTCCTAAAAGTTTTGCTAAAGCTCCACCTATTATCTTTACAACAAATTGCATTATTCCAAAGTAGTACAATACAGAAACTAAAGATGAAATAAATATAATAACGGTCAATACTTGAAAAGCAAAAACCATTCCTCCATTAGTAGGTATAGCTGCTCCAAATAAAAAATTTATTCCTTCATTTGCATACCCGATAATTGACGTTGCCATTGTCGCTATCTTCTGTAAAACTTTTTTTCCAACAGCTGACTTTAAAACTATAACTGCAAAGCCCAATTGAATTAAAAATCCTATAATAATAGTTCTCCAGTTTATTTTCTTCTTATTATTTGATAGTAAGAATGCCACTATAAAAATAAATATAATACCTATAATGCTATTTAATATGCTCATTGAATCACCTTTATCCTTTGTAATTTTTCTATTATATTGTTATCTTCAATATAATCTACTATTCATCAGTAAAAATACTTAATAATTAACCTCCTATAAAATAAATTAAAAATAGTTCGCATTAGAACACTCCATTTCCTCCGCAAACTATTTTATGTTGAATCATTAAAAATGTCAATTTATCTTATGAGATAATTATTTTATTTAATAGATAAAGATATTGAGAATACAGTTCCCTGTTTTTCTGATTTTACTTAATCTTATTTCTTATCTTTAGTAAATAATCTCTCATTTCTAGTACTTCTTCTTCTGTAAAATTTTTAAATATTTTATCAAAACCTTGATTAATTTGATTTCTAAATTCCTTAGCAAATTCTATCCCTTTATCTGAAAATGTAACATAGGTATTCCTCTTATCGTCTTCATTCTTAACCTTTTTTACATATCCAGAGCTCTCTAGTCTTGATACTATACCCGAAACAGTTCCCTTTGCTAAGGACATCTCATCACACAATTGAGATATATTAACCTTCCCCTTATGTGCAATTAGTTTAATGACCATTATCTGTTGATGGGTAAGTCCACTATCTTTTAGATTCTCACTAACTATACCGATGGTGCTTGCATATATATCTTTTATGAGCATTGATATTTCAAACGAATCATATTTCATATAAACCTCTCCTAAATTTAACTATTATATTTTAGCTTGGTATTTTCGAAATTTAATGAATTAATTAAGAAAGACACTCCAGCCATAAATAATGCTCCGCCTAATCCCATATAAAAAGTTCCCACATAAACAGGATTAAAAACTCCGAGATTTCTTATAGTTATTCCAAAGAATATCATGAACACCATTATACAATAGCTCTTAAAATCGAAGAATGAGAATACACAATGTTTTTGTAAACTACTATTTATAATTCTTCTAGTGTGCTTTTTAGACATTTTACTAAATATGAATTTAAAGAATGCGTAAAACACTATGCTAGCAACAATTAAGCTAATAATCCAATTTCCATGATTTATTTGTACATCTCCTTGACCTAATGTAAATACTCTAAATCCTGCAAATCCCCAAACTAATCCTGCTATTAATAATAAAGTTTTCTTTCCTACCTTTAGAATATATTTATCTAAATTTTTCATCATATCATCTCCTATAAAATAAATAAAAATAGTTCGCATTAGAACCTTTTAGTTCCTATGCAAACTATTTTATGCTCATTTATTAAAAATGTCAACCAATCTTATAAGATAATTAATTTATTTAATAGGTAAAAATATTGAGAATATAGTTCCCTGTTTTTTTGATTTTACTTTAATATATCCACCTTGTTTTGAAACAATTTTCCTTGCTAAATAAAGTCCTATACCAATCCCTTCAGCATCACCAACATTTTTCCCTCTATAAAACCTACTAAATATTTTAGGTAGTTCTTCTTCACTAATCCCTATACCATTATCCTCGATATCTATCCTTGCAAATATTTCATAACTTTGTATAGAAATATTAATTACTCCATTTTCTTTTGTGTACTTTACTGCATTTTCTAGAATATTAAATACACTCTCTATAGTCCAGTTTCTATCATGTAAAATTGTAACCTTATCCTTTTCATTAAGCTCTAAAATTATATTTTTACATTCTGCCTTTTTACGTATTTGACCTATTGCTAATAATATAGTTTCATTTAAACTTTCATAATCTGGCTTTATCTGAATTACTCCAATTTCTAGCCTAGACATTTTAATCATACTTTCTACCAGGAAACTAAGTTCATTTAAAGAAACCATAATTGTTTCTTGAAACTCTCTTCTCTCCTCTTCTGTCAAATTATCATATTGAAGAAACTCACCATACATCTTTAAATTTGTTAATGGTGTTTTTAATTGATGGGCTATATCAGAAATTAATGACTTTATTTCATTCTTGTCATCTTCTATTTGTTTATTTTGAGCTTTTAAAACTCGATTTAACTTAATAGTTTGTGATTGAAGCTTTGAGAAAACCGAATCTTCAACCATAGAGAATATTTCTTTGTCCTTCATATCAGCCATTATAGCTAACATATCTGAAAGCTTTATAAGTATTTCTTCCATATAGCTTTTAAATAGTCTTTCATACATATAAAATCCTAAAATAATTATTATTGAAAAAAGAGTTGAGATAATAGTTACGTTAAGATTTTTTACTGCAAAAGCTATGAAGGTAGTAAATACTAAACAAATTAATATAATTGATATTTGAATCATATTTTTCATCTTATAAAAATTACTTTTCATATGCTACTCTCCAAACACATATCCAATACCAAAAACCGTAATAATATACCTAGGGTTTTTAGAATCTTTTTCTATTTTCTTGCGTATACGTCTTATATTTACACTTAAAGTATTTTCATCTACAAAATTCCCCTTAACATCCCAAAGCTTTTCTAGAAGCATTTCCTTAGTCATCACCTTCCCTTTATTTCTAACAAGTAATTCTAAAAGCTTATATTCAGTACTAGTTAAATTAATTTGATTTTTTCCTTCAAAAACAGATTTTCTATCAAAATCTACTTTTAAATCTTTATATTGAAAAATATCTTTAGTATCAACTGATTGCCTTCTCAATATAGCATTAACTTTATGTTTTAATATTTCCAAGGAAAATGGTTTTGCTAAATAATCATCACAACCACTTTCAAAACCTTGTAACATATCTTCATCTGTATCATTGGCAGTAAAAAATACAATAGGAAAATTGACGCTTCCTCTAATATCATCACATAGCTGCAACCCACTCCCATCAGGCAAGTTTATATCTAGCAATAAAAAGTCAATCTCATTATTTTGAATTAAAGTCTTTCCTTCATCTTTAGTATAAGCTGAAAGTATATTATATCCTTCTTTTCTTAATGCAAAGGTAACACCTTTATTGAGGATTTTATCATCTTCAATAATCAAAATTGTTGTCATTATATCACCTCTTTTTTATTATAACAAAAGTGACAGATTGTATAAATCTGCCACCTAAGATTAATTTTCAGTTTCTCTTATACGTTCAGTCACACTTTTTTTTGAAGATGTTTTAAATACGACGCTAGGTGTAATTAAACATACTGCAAATATAAATACTACTAAGATTAATAACGAAACTGTTGGAAATACAAACTCTGCATAATCTGCAATCTGTTTTGTTAATTCTGCCATTCCATATATAATTCCCATTCCTAATGTGAAAATAAATAAAGTAGTTATACTTGCATAATATAGACCTTCAAAGGTAAGCATTTTTTTAATTTGTTTTTTAGTCATACCTATACTTTCCATTACTGCAAGTTCCTTTAATCTAACATTAACTCCTGTAATCATCACATTTATGAAATTTAAAATTCCAATTAATATAAGAATACAAGAAATTCCTCCCCCAAGTATCTTCATTACCATTGATGTATTATTAAACTCTTTTATTGTATCACTTTTAGATTCAAACCATAGTCCACGACTATTTGTTAATGTCTTTAATTGCTGTTTAATTTTAGCTTCATATATCTCATCAACATTTACTTGTAATAAATAATGAGCTGCATCTTTATCTAACTTTTCCATAGCTGAATTACTAATATAAATTGTTGGTGCACCCAATACTCCACCTAATCCATAAGGTAAGTTTCCATTAGTATAACTGATAAATTGCGCTTTATAGTTGGCAATAACTCCGGTGTCTTTATCTTTAATACTAAAATTTTCACCTTTTAATTCACTATAAAGTGACTTATTCTTTCCGTCATAAAATATTGGCTTAATTAAAGCCAAGTTTCCTTTCTTAAATTCTTCTATATCTATTTTCTCTTCAGCCTCTTCATTATATCTCTCTATAAGGTCATCATCTATTCCAAGAATCCAACTAAAATATATACTTGGATCTTCTTTAACTTTATTCAAAAATACATTTAATCCTTCTTGTGACATACCTTCCTTTATACTTGCTTCTTCAATTAAAGGTAAAAAGAAGTTATCTGTCATATCTAGCTCCGCTAAGCTTACTTTTGTAACAGCAACATTTTTAACTCCTTGCATACTTCTAATATTATCAACTAAAGGTTTATCTAATTTCTCCTTATCAGTATTAATATTTTGAACTTCAAAATCATTTTTCTTATATCTATTTATAAAATTATCTACACCAAGGCTATCTAGGAAAGTGTTTACGCTAAGAAATGTCATAATACCCATAAATAATGAAAGAAATACAACTATTGCACGCTTTTTATCACGAAACACATTATACCAAGCCATCTTATAAAGCTTTCCTCCATTAGTTGACTTTCTATTTTTCTTTTGTTTCTTTATTTTTGCTCCTGAATATCTTAACGCTTCTGTTGGTGAGATACTACTAGCAACTTTAGCTGGCTTATTACAACTTAATATTACTGTTAATAATGCAAATAGCGCTGCTCCAACAAAAATCATGGGGTTAAAGGATATATCAGATGGCATTGCACTTCCATTGTATCCTCCATCCTTAAAAGTACCCATAGTTATTGGTACAATTATAAAAGAAAATATAACCGCTAGTACTAATCCTATAGGAATACCTACTGTAGCTAGCCTTAAAACTTGGCCTTTAACTATCTTCTTTATTTGTCGTGGTGATGTCCCTATAGTTTTTATAAGTCCATAAAAATTAATATCCTTAGTAACTGATATATACATAACATTATAAATAAGTAAGTATCCACTAAGTACTATGAATAAAGAAATAATTACTATTATAATTATAGTTACAATTGCAGTACTTGATGACTCTTCAGTTACATCATAGCTATATTGAAATTCTTGCCCTGTTTTACACCTGATCTCTGAATCTAATATATCTGGTGCATTATCTTTTTCCCTATTATTTAAAGTCATAAATACAGTTCCATTTTTCTCCAATGTTAGATTCTTACTATTTATAAATTCTTCAGAAACCATTAAATATCCTGTATCTTGAACAATATCATAGTTAGTATAATAACCGCTTAAAATAAATTCAGATTCTTTTACCTCTCCCTTTATTGTATAAGAAATCTTTATTTTATCCCCTATTTTAGCATCTTTTAATCCCAAAAACTCTAGTGATTTCCTAGATGCCATAACTTGATTTTCTTTAGCAGGATAATCTCCTTCAATATCACTTATACAAGGTGTTATTTGATTTTCCCAATCTATCCTGTCATGATATTCTATGTTTATTTTTGTTTTATTCTTATCTAAAGAATCTGCCTTAACTCTACCTACATTAATTTGATATCCTACACTTTTGAAAATATCTAGTTTTTTTAATTTCTCATACTGTCCATTAGTTGCTTCTTCTAAGGTTGTATTGGCCGTTGTACCTTGTATACGCAAATTCATCACCATATAGTTTTTTGCAAAACTAATTCCTATACTAAATACAGTTGAAATCATAAAGGTAGTTAAAATTATAGCTACAATAGCAAATATATTCCTTGTTTTATTAGCTCTAATGGATCTCTTAATTATTCTCTTAACTACTTCCTTATTATTATTTTCAAACATCATAATTATCACCTCTCACTGCAACCCTACCATCTTCTATTCTAATAATTCTGTCAGCAAGCTGTGCAATTTCTTCATTATGGGTAATCATAACCATAGTTTGATTAAATTTATTGCTAGTCATCTTTAAAAGTCCAATAACATCCATACTTGTTTTACTATCAAGATTTCCTGTTGGCTCGTCCGCTAATATTATTGCAGGCTTTGTTGCTAATGCCCTTGCAATTGCAACTCTCTGCTGCTGTCCTCCAGATAAGTTATTAGGCATATTAGTAAGTTTTTCTTTTAAACTCAACGTGTCAATAATTGAGTCTACATATTCCTTATCAATCTTAACACCATCTAACTCTATAGGGAGAACTATATTTTCATAAACATTTAAAATTGGAACTAGATTATAGTTTTGAAATATAAATCCTATATTTCTTCTCCTGAAAATTGTAAGTTCTTCATCCTTCATATCACTTAATTTCTTTTCTAATATATAAACATCACCACTAGTAGGTCTATCTAGTCCTCCTAGCATATTAAGCAACGTAGACTTACCACTACCCGATGTGCCTATTATCGCTATGAATTCACCTTCATTTATATCTATACTTACATCGTCTAAGGCATTAACTACATTAGGTTCTTCCCCATAAATTTTAATTAGCTTATATGTCTTTAATATACTCATTCTAAATCACTCCACAATAATTATTTGCTATATCTTGTATATTATCATCAACGTCTTACAATCTTCTGACAAAATAATAATATTATTTACTCGTATAGATATATATATATTTGTATACACTAATTAAAACTTAAACTAAAAAGGAGTGTATAAAATGAAAAATTTTTTTAAAACTTCATTATTTGTCTTATTTTTATCCATTATATTCTTATTTCCTACTCAGAGTGAAGCTACAGAATATATATCCTTAAAAGACAAATTATATACAAAATCCATGGCTGACTTACAAATGGCAGAAAGAAGACTTTGGATGGATCATGTAGCATGGACTAGAAGTTTTCTTATAAGTGATTTAGCTTCTCTAGAAGATAGAGATGATGTATTGGAAAGACTTCTTAAAAATCAAGATGATATTGGTAATTCAATTAAGCCTTATTACGGTGAAGAAGCTGGAAATCAGCTTGCATCATTATTAAGAGAACATATAACAATTGCTGGTCAAGTTGTTAATGCAGCTAAAAGTGGATCCAAAGAGGATTTTGAAAAGTATAATAAGTTATGGTACGAAAATGCAGATAAAATAGCTGATTTTTTAAGCAGCGCTAATCCTAACTATTCAAATAAGACTCTAAAAGATATGTTGCATAAACATCTACAACTACTTACAGATGAAGTTGTTGCAAGAGTAAATAAGGATTGGAAAGCAGATATTAAAGCATATGATCAAGGTGTAGATCATATCATTAAGCTGGCTGATACACTTTCAGATGGCATAATCAAGCAATTTCCAGAGAAGTTCAAACAATAATTATATAAAATGAAAATTCATGTTTATTTTATGTTTTTATGGAAACCATAACATTATAATTAAAATTTTATGGAGGTCATATGAGAGTACCAAATCATATTGGAATAATTCCTGATGGCAACAGACGCTGGGCTTTATCAAATAACCTAACCAAGGATAGAGGATATAAACATGGCATAAATCCTGGTCTTGAAGTATTTAAACTTTGCCAAAAAGAAAATATAAAAGAATTAACATTCTACGGTTTTACTATAGATAACACAAAACGTCCCTCTGATCAAAAGCTTGCTTTTATACAAGCTTGCATTGATTCTGTAATGCTTTTAACAAAAGAGGATTGTGAAATATTAGTTATTGGGAATACTGAATCAAGTGCTTTTCCCAAAGCTTTAATTCCCTTTACAACTAGAAAAAAATTTGGTAATGGTGGTATTAAGGTAAACTTCCTAATCCATTATGGATGGGAGTGGGACTTAAATCTATTGAAAAAATCCAATTCCTCTAATAAACATATTCTACCTTTCATACATTCAGAGGATATTTCTAGAATTGATCTAATCATAAGATGGGGAGGTCGAAGAAGGCTTAGTGGTTTTTTACCAATTCAGTCTGTATACTCTGATTTTTACGTAATAGACACCTATTGGCCTGATTTCACTTCTACAGAATTCTATAATGCTTTAAACTGGTATAATGAACAAGATGTTACCCTTGGTGGTTAAAATAAGCTCAGTAAAAAAAGATATTTAAAGTGAATCACTTTAAATATCTTTTTAATCTATTCAAAAACTTTACTTCTACTATATAAAACTAACACTCTCTATTAATAAATAAACTGAAAGTTATAAGCAGAATATTTTATACCCTGACTATCTTTTTAAATGTCTTCATTGAGATAATTGCACTAACTCCAAATATAAGTATACTTACTAATACACTTATATTATAAGTACTATTTAAATCTAGAGATAGAAATTTCCCTAGAGTTCTAATAGCAAAGTAACTATGAATTAAGCCTACTACTACTGGTATTACATAAAATAATGCAACCTCTTTATTTATAGATTTTCTTAACTCTTTATTAGATGCTCCAATGTTCAATAATATTTTATACTTACTTTTATCTTCCTTTGCATCACTGTATATCTTAATATAAATTATACTAGCTTCTGCTAAAATAAATACTAAAAATAAGAATGCTCCTATTGCATAAATACCTTTCATCCATTCAATTCTCTTACTTTCATATATTCCTAGTGTGGCATGAGTTGTTTCTATATCAATATATTTACTTATTTCATTTATGATAGATTCTAATTTTTCCATATTAAGAAGCTCTTCTTCATTATTTATCTTAATGCCATAGAAATTAACTAATTCACTCTTAGCTTTTATTTTCTCATAATTTTCATCATTTACAACAACAGTTATATAATTTAACTCTGATCCAAAGGTACGTAGCCTAATACTACTTTCACTTACTTTAAACTCCATGTCATTTACAGTTATGCTATCATGGCTACGGAGACTAGCTATTGTTCCTGGTCTCTGGATGAAAATTGCTTGATCATCCTTAACCATATCTTCATTTATTTTGCTTAGGCTATCTTCATTCCCATTTATCTTTAAAATATCAATTAATTTATTATAAGATAATACTATATAATCATCATTATTATAATTTGGTACATCTTTAAATGTACTTTTAGCCTTTAAAACCTGAGTGCTTAATTCATATTTTTCTTCTCCAATACTAGATAAAACTTTCTTAATATCTTCTTTATTGTTTATTTCATTTAATGAAGAGAAAGATATTGAATATAATCTATTATTAGCATCTGATTCATCATATGATGCCTTCATTGCAACTGACGTACCTAATACTGTTACTGTACATGCTGTAAGAATTGCTATAGTTGCATATGTTGTATAATTTTTTCTTAATCTATAAGCTAAATTATTAATAGTTATTATGTTTTCCCCATTGTATAAAATAGATTTTCTTTTAATAAAGAAATTAAATACTACTGGTAGCACAGTTCCAAACAATCCGTAAGTACCTGCACAAACTAAAAGTAATGCAGTAAATGCATTCATTTTATCTTTAAGTATTAGATAATATGCAATTATAACTAAGACTAGTGATATAAATGAAATTATATATATCTTCCAATTTATCTTAGGCATTTTTTCTGTTTTCTTACTATCATTTAAAAGGTCTATCACATTACTTCTAATAATACTTATAAATCCTTTTAAACTCATAAATAGAAATATTCCAAGAAATATTAAAACCGTATATATTATCGAATTTACTGTTACATTAAAATTAACGTTTATATCAAATTCAGCTATCTTAAATACTATCATTTGAAAAAATTTAGATAATGCAACACCTATTCCTGTACCTAGTAAACATGAACTTAATCCTATAAGCATAATTTCGATAAAATAGATTCTACCTATTGTATTAGAGTCTAACCCCATAAAAGTATAAATACCAATCTCTTTTTTTCTATTTCTCAAAAATACATTTGATGAATACCATATAAAGAAAAACATAAATATTATAAGTATCGACGTTAACATCTGTATTACAAGTTTTGCATACTCTTCATTTAAATCACCCAAATACTTCAAAGCATTTCCATCCATCAGTATCATAAAGTTACTTAGGATAACTACTGAAAATACCATTGAAATAAAGAACATAGTATACACTTTTATGTTGTTTTTAAAATTATTATAGGCTATCTGGAAAACACTCATTACTTTGCACCTCCTAAAGATGCTAATAAATCTATTATCCTTCCATAAAACTCTTTTCTATCAGTTCCCTTATTAAGTTGACACTTTATTTCTCCATCACTTAATATATAAACTCTGTCTGAATAGCTGGCACTTAGTGCATCATGAGTAACCATTATAATAGTTGCCTTCTCTTCCTTGTTTACCCTATTCAAACATTCTAGTAAATCTGAAGATGACTTTGAATCTAAAGCTCCTGTTGGCTCATCTGCAAATATAACCTTAGGATTTGTTATTAAGGCTCTAGTGGCAGCCCCTCTTTGCTTTTGTCCACCTGATAACTCATAGGGATATTTTTTCAAATGGTCTTTAAGACCAAATAAGTCTGCAATTTTTATAACTCTGTCCTCTATGTCCTTACTTTTTTTCTTACCTAATGCAAGAGGTAATGCTATATTATCCATTAAGTTCATATTATCTAAAAGGTTATAGTCTTGAAATATAAATCCTATATTATCTCTTCTGAGTTTAGATAGCTCTTTATTTTTAACTTTAGTTATATCTACTCCATCTAGTATTATTTCACCTTTAGTTGGTTTATCTAATGTAGATATCAGATTTAATAAAGTACTTTTTCCAGATCCTGAAGGACCCATTATAGAAATAAAATCTCCTTCATTAACTGTAAGAGAAACTTTATTTAAAACTTTATTCCTAAAACCTTTAATTCCATACTCTTTATCAACATCATTTAATTTTAATATTTCTTTCACTTTTTTTCCTCCAATATAATCACACTTAATTTTTATTAGATTCATACCTAACCCTAATTTAATTCTAATAGTTTTTATATTGGTTTTCCCTCTCTTAAAGTTACTTTTAAAGCTCTAACATTACATTTTAGTAACATTGAAGTTTAATCATAACATTTTTTCATAAATAATTAATCTTGTAACTAGCACATCATCTATCTACCTTTACATAGGTACATCTTTAATTAGGTCAAACTTTTTAGATAATCTGATATTTTATAAAATCTTATTTTAAAGACTGTAAATTCTCCTTGAATTGATTCAACTTCTATTTTATGCTCTAACCTTTCTATAATTTTTTTAGAGAAGTATAAGCCCATACCAGTAGATTTATATACTGTATTTCTTCCATTAGTTCCTGTAAAGCCTTTATTGAAAATTCTATCTATATCCTCTTTAGCTATCCCTATTCCATTATCCTTGATGTATAACTCTATATACTTTCCTTCATCTTTAGCATAAAATTGTAACTTCCCAAAATCTTTTATATATTTAATAGAATTATTAATAATTTGATCTAAAATATAAGCTAACCACTTTTTATCAGTGTAAATATTATAACTTAAATCTTCTATTTCAATTTCTATATTATTTTTAATAAGGAAAAAAGCATTATTCTTTACACTTTGTTTTACTATTTCTTTTAATATTTCCTCTTTAATGAATATATCTTCAGCTGAAGCTGTGGATCGACTTCCATACATAACTGAATTCACCAAAAAATTAATCTTCTCAACTTCATTTTTTACACTATGGCCTATATCCTCATCCTCTATTCTCTCTGATATGATATTTAAAGCACTTATAGGAATCTTTATTTCATGAATCCATTTAGAAATATATTCTTCCATATCCCTTAAATTTTCTTCATATAATTTAACATTTTTATACTTGTCATATTCTTTGCTCCTAATAATATAAGTCATTATTTCTTCTTCTAACGATTCCCCATTAATATCATTAATGGCAATCCCTTTATTATCATCCATCAACTTATATAAATCTCCATATACTTTTTTCCACTTGCTATATTCCATAAATAGAAACACTAAGTATATCACTGTAATAATAAAATCTATATAGATTAAATCTCCTAAATTATTCTTGAATGAAGTTAGGCAAAATAAAAATAAATTTACTACTATAAATGTAGTTACAAAGCATACTATACTTAATGATTTCTCTTTAATAAATCTTCCTATGTCCATTAAACCATGTAACCTATACCTTTCTTTGTTTTAATAAAATCATCAAGTCCAATTTCTTTAATCTTATTCCTAAGCCTTGTTATATTAACTGTTAATGTATTATCACTGACAAATTCATCATCATTCCAAAGGCTCATCATAAGCTTATCTCTAGATACAACCTTTTCTCTATTCTTAATTAAAACAGACAATATCTTAATTTCATTTTTAGTTAACTCTATAGTATTATTACCGTATTTAAATGTACATTTTTCTATATCTAAAACTGCATCATTGTAATAAATTATAGACTCACTCCCTGCATAATCATATGTCCTTCTAAGCAATGCATTTATTTTGGTTATTAAAACTTCTATGGAAAATGGTTTTGTAATATAATCGTCTCCTCCATTATTAATCCCCATAATTAAATCCATATTAGAATCCCTTGATGATAAAAATATAATAGGTACTTTTGAAACCTCTCTAATTTTCTTACACCAATAAAAACCATCATAATAAGGTAAGTTAACATCCATTATTAACAACTGTGGCTCTTTTTCTATAAACTCTTTTAGTATGCTATCAAAATTCTCTATTAAATTTACTTCAAATCCCCATTTATTTAATGATGATGATAACACCTTTGATAAATCTAAATCATCCTCTACTAATAATATTTCTTTCATACTTTCTCCTCTTATCTTTTTACATTTAAACATTAAACACTATATTACATTTAATACATTATACAATAAAAAACAAATACATAAAAATATACCTTATTTAATTTTATTACACATACATATTAACTTTAATTTTCATTATTCTGTAACTTAAATTCAATATCTTCATATAGTAATATTGAGATACATTAATAAACCATATATAATTTATTAATGCATTTAAAATCTCCTTTATATTACATACTCCCAAAACATAAACTTAGGAGTAAATATAAAAAGTGAGGTAATATATATGAGTAGTCATAGGAGACGTCATTCTAATTGCAAATGTGATTGTAATTGTTGCTGTAATATACATTCATGCTGTGACAGATGTCCAACCTCTTGTTGTACAGGATTTACAAACTGTAATTGTAATTCTAATTTTGGTTGTGATTGTGGTAATAACCAATGGTTAATATGGTTAATATTATTTGGTTGTGGCGGTTTCGGTGGTTTTGGAAACAATTGCTGTAGACGTGGATTATTCTGGTAGTAACTTAGGGAATTTCACCCTTGGAGTAAATCATATATTTAATATAAAAAACACCTGATTAGTTAAAATACTATTCAGGTGTTTTTCATTTTTCTCTTTCACATTTCAATTATAACTATTAACCCATTTTATTTAAAATATAAATTAAAAAATTTATTAGAACTATATTATTGTAATAATCTTTATATTCTAATATTATAAATATGGGAATATAAACTAACTTAAAGGAGACATTTATGAAGGAGAATGAAATTATAATTGAAGCGTCCAAAATACTAAGCCTTTCCCTAGACATTGGTGAACATATGTTACGGGTTGGTGGTGAGACTAGTCGCGTTGAAGATACAATTATTCGTATTTGTAAGGTTTATGAAATTGACCGCATAGATGTATTCTCAATCAGATCATTAATTATAGCTACTATAAAAACTGGTAATGAAGAAACCTTAACACAAACACGAAGAATTTACTCCTATGGAACAGATCTTAGTCAACTTGAGAAGCTAAATTCCTTATCTAGATATATTTGCCAAACTAAACCTTCTTTCAATGAAATAAAGGAAAAAGTACAACAGCTATCAGTAAATCAACACTGTACAAAGTGGAGTTCCTGTCTAGGATACATATTAGCTTCTAGTGGCTTTGCTGTCTTTTTTGGTGGTAATCTCCTAGATGCTATTGCAACTGCAATTATTGGTATACTTATATTCTTTATTGATACTTTTATCAAAAGAGAAAGCATTAATCAATTAATATATACTTTTGTTTGCTCAATTATCACAGGATTAGCTGCAATTTTATTTGCTAAAATAGGAATAGGAGCTAATGTTGACAAAATTATTATTGGAGATATTATGCTTCTTATTCCAGGAATTGCATTAATAAATTCTGTTCGTGATATGCTTTGCGGCGATATTATAGCTGGCTTATTGCGGTTAACTGAATCAATATTAATTGCCATAGCTATTGCCTGTGGTTTTGCTATTTCATTGATTATATTAGGAGGTATATTACAATAATGAAGTACTTAATTCAAATTATTACTGCTTACATAGGTAGCCTCGGATTTGCCTTATTATTTAATATAAAAAAGGAAAGAATACTTTATGCATCTATTGGTGGTATTATTACTTGGTGTATCTATTTACTTTCTTTTTATTATTGTGAGGATATATTTTTATCTAATATGATAGCTGCAATTTTGGCTACTACATATTCCGAAGTTTTAGCTAGACTTCATAAAGCACCTACAACTGTATTTCTATTGCCATCTATCGTACCCCTTGTACCTGGTGGTAGCTTATATTATTCCATGAGTTATGCTGTAATGGGCAATAAAACAAATTTTGATATTTATGCTCTTAGTACACTTAAAACGGCCTTAGGTATCGCTGTTGGAATCATTGTTGTTTCAGTTATTGTATATCATTTCACCAATTATAAGTGTAAGCGTAGTAAAATATAAATTACATACTTAAAAAATAGTAAAATAAAAAAAGTCCGTTGAAGTTAGTTATTTACTTCACCGGACTTTTATGTGTATACGCAGGTGCATATATATTTATATTTTAATTTGCTGAACTTGCTGCTGCTGAGGTTGCTGCCATAGTTGCGGCAATGGTCGCCATCTGCTGTGCAATAATAATATTAGTAATATTATTAGATATAGTTCCTTCTAATAGATTATTCTTCATATCACCAACATATTGAAGTGCTACAAAGTTTGCAGAAAACATAGCACGTTGCACTTTACCAATGGAAAATGCTCCAAACCCTTTTTTATCTTTTAAATATTCTGCACCATTTACTAATTCTTCTGCTATGAGGTACATATCACTAGATGTCATGGCAAGAACTCCAAGAGTTGACATTGTTCCGTTATAGTGTAATTTATATTTTTTATCCTTTAAGCATTTATAAAGCTCTAAAACTTTCCTACATAATTCATCATCATCATTATCCGCAAGAAGTAACACAAGTGCCAAGGCTTGCATATCATTTCCACCACCAAGGGTAGGCTTTAGTCTATCTTCTATAGTTACTACACGTCTGATAGCCAAATCCAANNNAATATAATCATCTGTACTTGTCAAAAATGGATGTACTTTCCGTAATCTATCATAAAATTCCTTCATGCGATTAATAACCCTGTCATGCTCAGACTCAGTTTTTATTTTAGCAACTTGCATTGCCGCAATGGTAAGATACTCCGAACCACGAAAATTTTGTTGTTTCATTTTATCATATAACATTTGAGTTTTAGTAAAGAGCATTTCTGGACTTTCATCTAAAGATAGCATTGTTGCTATTATTGGGAGAGTAGTTCCTTTAAAACTAGAAAATATTGACGTATTCTTTTTAATGTAATCTCTCATTTCCTTTATACGATTTACATCTAATATACGTTCCTCATTGGTATATAGCATTGAACATAGCATATGTGACAATCTATAATCCCATTTCAGTACTTTACCTAATTGCATTGTATAATCTGCAAATATATCTAATTTGTTTTCAATTCTTATATTCATTATCTTAACCTTCTCCTTTAAATTCTCATATTGACTATAATCTCACTCCCCAATTTATGGTAATGATGTTATAATAGAATTATTGTAAATAATTACTATATTTTCATATAATTTATTATATCATTTTTAATTCCACTCTTCTATATTTCATTCATAACTATAAAACCTATAAATTTATATTCTGTATATATCTATTGACTTCTACTTTTTTCAATGATATGATACATTACATAAAATATCGTATTAGGAGATAAGATTATGAATTTAAAAACGAACCTATCAATTTCAAAATTAAATAATAGCTTTTTCTTTAGCTTTTTTAGATAGGTTTGTGTCTATATAACAATTATTATAGATACAAACCACACCAATGGAGTGTTTTGTATCTATGATAGCTAAAGAGTTTATGTTGCAATAAATTTAGCCTCATAGATAAACTATGAGGCTTTTTTATATCCTAGGTTAAGGGTCTCATAGTGTAATCTATGAGTCTTTTTTATTATTATAAATATTTTATATCATATTTCTAGGAGGTAATTAAAATTGCAAAATACTAAAAAAAGAGAAAAATTCTCTAGTAACTTTGGTTTCATTCTTTCATGTGTTGGAGCTGCCGTTGGGTTAGGAAACATATGGATGTTCCCTTATAAATTAGGTGAGAATGGCGGTGCTGCATTCCTAATACCCTACTTTATTTTCGTAGTGCTACTTGGAACAATTGGTTTAATTGCTGAGTTTTCCTTTGGTAGACAGTTTAGGGTAGNNAGATATTCAAAGAAAAAAATATTAAACATGGCTCTATTATATCTATAATTCCGACCTTAGGACTAACTGGTATATTTATGTTCTATACAGTTGTTATTGGTTGGGTATTAAAATACTTTTTCATAAGTTTAACTGGTGAAATATTAACTATAAATACAGAGTCTTACTTCACTACTTTTATAAATAGTAATATTGCAGTATTCTGGCATGGTTTAGCTGTTTTTATAACTTTAGTAATAGTTAGTTTTGGAATTTCTAAGGGTATAGAAAAAATAAATAAAATAATTATGCCTTTATTATTTATTATATTTATACTTCTAATTGGTAAATCATTAAGTCTACCAGGTTCAATAGAAGGTGTAAAGTATCTTCTTACTCCTGATTGGTCCTACCTTTTAAACCCAAGTACTTGGGTTATGGCTCTAGGACAAGCCTTTTTCACAGTATCTTTAACAGGATGTTGTATGGTTATGTGTGGTAGTTATACAGATGAAAATTTTGATATACCTAATTGTGCTATCACTACAGCATCATTTGATACTCTGGCTGCTATACTTGCTGCCTTTGTAATAATGCCTGCAGTATTTGCTTTAGAGCTAAATCCTACTTCTGGACCTGCTTTACTATTTGTAACTGTACCAAATATATTCCAGACTATGAAATTAGGACAAGTAGTAAGTTCTTTATTTTTCTTAAGTATTATTTTTGCTTCTATTTCATCCTCAATAGCTATGTTAGAGGGACCTGTAGAAGCAATTATGAATTTAACTAATTGGAGTAGAAAGAAAACTACTTATATTACAGCTACTTTAGCTTTTATACTAGCTATACCATTAAGTTTAAGCAGTTCTTTATTTAACAATTTCACAAACTTTATTACTATAGTGCTATCTCCATTGGGAGCATTAATAACTGCTGTTGTATTCTTCTACATACTTGATAGAAATGAAACTCTAGCTCAGTTAAATTTAGGTTCAAAATATAAAATTGGAATATGGTTTATGAATTTTGGAAAATATGTTTTTGTACCAACAACTATTATTGTAATAATTTTAGGACTAATATATGGTGGTATTGGTTAATATATAAAGAATTTAATAAAGCCTATAGTTTTCACAAAATTAAACTATAGGCTTTATTATAATATTAGTTAAAATCTAAATATTTTGTAGTAGTTGACCACAAGTCTTTTAAATACCTTATTAATATACAATCATATGTCTCTATTCACAAGTAGCTTCATTTACCTTTATCTCTAATTCTTTTGTCAAATCTCTCATATCTCTAGCTTTATCTTTAAGTTTTTGATCTGCCTTGCTTAAGATAACTCTTCCCAACCATAGTTTTGCATTTGTATAGTCCCCTATTCTTCTATATAACTCACCTATAATATACTGTAAAGAATAAATACTCAATCCATATATTGGAGTTCGTTCATTTTCATAAGCAATAACAAATCCTTGAAGTGCTTTTTCTAAAAATTCTCTCTCATCTTCTTTCTTTTCTAAAAGCCTATACATCCATGCAATTTTCAAACAGAGCATGGCCTTTGTACTATCTTTGAATTCCCCTAGAACTGCATTTAGTAACGCAATCTTATAACGTTCAATTGCGATCTCTTCATCATAAATTTGAGGATATTCTTTCCCTTGCCATTGATTGCCTATCTTTACAAGTATAACCTCACGCTTATAGGATTGTATTTTCTGAAAATCATTTTTTAATGCTGCATATCCACATGTTGGACATACCAATACCTCATAAAAATATGGATTTACCCCCTCATATCTTATAAAAGCATCTGTATCTTTTGATTTCATTTTGGGAACATATGCCTTTACAACTCTACATGTAAAAGCTTTTAAACAAACTGGACAAGTAACCTTCTTATCATAAAGTAATGTATTTATATCAACTTTTGTTGATTTTTTATCTTTTGTTTCTTCATCGTATTTATCTTCTTTCTTTGTGTATAATTCTATATCGTCTTCATAATTAAGTCCTAAGCATTTTAACGAAGAAAAAATTTTATTCACCCTAAGTTGCCCCCTACTTTAGTAATATTCTTCATTTATCACACGCTATAGCAATCTAAACTAACAAGTGTATTTAAATATATGTAATTTTACTACCATAAATTTATATTATATCAAATTAATATAAAAAAACAAAGGTTTATTACAATATAATTTTATACACACAAAAAACTCCAGACTACTCAAGGTTGGAGTTAATTTTTTTAAATCATTTATTATTAAACTTTCGTAAATTTAGCATTTATTTATTGTACAATTCATCCTATCTCACTCAAGTGAGTAATCTATAAATAAAAATACTTCTTATTCTAATAATTAAGTAAAATATTTCCTGTCTTATTAGACATTTCCAATTTCTTAGCAACAACAAGGAATCTATGCTCTGTTCCTTCTATATATCCAATCTCATTTAATTCTCTTTCTACTTTACATAAGTTTTCAAAGCAAGCATCAACAGAAAAATCCGGAAACTCCCATTCTATTATCCTTGCAAAGTATACCAACGCTCCTGTATCATAAAAACGTATAGGAGTAAATGACTCTTCAGATTGAAGAATTTCAAATCCGTTATCTTTAAAAGCTTTAATATTATGCTTCAAATCATGAGTCGGATATGATGGCTTAAAATTATTGATTAACTTTTCTGATAAATCAACATCATTTTTTACACCTACCTGTTGAGTAATAAAATACCCACCTGTCTTTAAGATTCTATTAACTTCACTAATATCATAGGATTCATGTCTATTAATTATTATATCGAAAGAAGCATCTTCAAATGGCAATATTGCATCATCAAATACTTCCCTAACTGTTATCCCAAGTGGTTTTAGTTTCTCCTCACAAATTGCAACATTAGGTGGATATGCCTCTGTTACAGCCGTATTATAAAATGGATGGTCCAAAGTAAGTAGGAATTCTCCTCCTCCTGTCCCCATATCTAAAAGTTTATGTTCTGCTTTTAAATAAGACAATAATATTTTTTCATAATCCCACGGTATATGTTCTCCATCCCACCTACCATCAAGATACGAAAAATCCCATCCTTGAAACACCTGCTTTTCCTCATTTTTTAAATAATTTTTAAACTCTTCTCTATTCATTTAACTACTCCTTTTCATAATATAATAAATATGATAATTTAATTTGAAAAGTAATGCAGTTAACTGATAACAATATCTCATTATCTCAGTACAATCTGCTATCAGATTACATTAACTGCACTGAGTAGTTACCTAGTTTGTTTATCATAATGAGTTTCACCTCTTTCAAACGCTATATATAAATCTTATCATGAAAATTATGTTATTTCATTATAAAATTTACATATAGTTAATAGAAATAAAAAGATATTTGAATTTTAAAAAACATTGATACAAAATTAACATTGATTATACAGAAAATGTATTGTATAATATATACAAATATAAAACAATAGCAAAAATAACAATATTTGTTCATAAAGAGCATTTATTAATATATTTAAAAGGGGGCAACTAGTGTGAAATTCTTAAATTATACAAAGAAATTTAAATTATTGATATGCTTGTTAGTTAGTTTTTGCATTATTCAACAGCCACTTATCATCTTTGCTGAAGGACCTGCAGCTAAATCAGTGAGCCAACTAAGCCCATCAGAAGAAATTGATAGTGGTATAGCAAACTTAAATTATGATAGAAATCAAATCCTGGCATCAAATGGTGATAGTATAGAAAGTTTTGTTCCAAAAGAAGGCTTAGGATCAAAAGGAAAATTTGTAGTAATTGAACGCAATAAGAAATCACTTACAACTTCGCCAGTAGACATTTCAATTATTGATTCTATGACTGATCGCACATATCCTGGAGCATTACAACTTGCCGATAATGGTTTTGTTGAAAACCAACCTAATTTATTGGTGTGTAAAAGAAAACCTTTAAATATTAGTATAGATTTACCAGGTATGAAAAAAGAGAATACAGTAACAGTTGAAAATCCAACATATGCTAATGTGTCTGGAGAAATAGATGGGTTAATATCTACTTGGAATGAGAAATACTCAACAACACATACACTGCCTGCAAGAATGCAGTACTCAGAATCTATGGTTTATAGCAAATCTCAGCTATCAAGTGCTCTGAATGTTAACGCTAAAGTTATGAATGGTTCACTTGGAATTGATTTTGATGCAATTTCAAATGGAGAAAAGAAAGTTATGGTTGCCGCATATAAGCAAATATTTTATACCGTAAGTGCAGAGCTTCCTAACAATCCATCAAATCTTTTTGATGATAGCGTTACTTTTAAAGAGTTAACGCGTAAAGGAGTAAGTAATTCAGCACCACCTGTTATGGTATCAAATGTAGCCTATGGTAGAACAATTTATGTTAAATTAGAAACAACCTCTAAAAGCAAGGATGTACAAGCTGCATTTAAAGCATTGCTTAATGATAATAGCGTAGAGGCTAAATCAAAATATAATGATATTTTGGAAGAAAGCTCATATACTGCTGTTGTATTAGGTGGAGATTCTAAAGAGCATAACAAGATTATTACAAAGGATTTTGAAGAAATACGAAATGTAATTAAAAATAATGCTGAATTTAATCCTAAAAATCCAGCATATCCTATATCATATACAAGTGTCTTCTTAAAAGATAATTCAGTTGCAGCAGTTCATAACAAAACTGATTATATTGAAACTACATCTACTGAATATTCTAAAGGAAAAATAAATCTTGACCATTACGGTGCATATGTTGCTCAGTTCGATATATCTTGGGATGAATTTTCCTATGATGAGAATGGACAAGAAGTACTGGAACATAAAACATGGGATGGAAGTTGGGAGGACAAAACAGCTCATTACTCTACAGTAATTCCACTTCCAGCTAATGCAAAAAATATAAGAATTTTTGCAAGAGAGTGTACAGGTCTTGCTTGGGAATGGTGGAGAACAGTTATTAATGAATATAATGTTCCATTGACAAATGAAATAAATGTTTCAATTGGAGGAACTACACTATATCCAACAGCTAATATTAGTCATTAATTATCAGGCTCAGGACTAGGACTTGCTATTGCCAAAGAAATTGTTCAGCGCCATGGTGAAACATTAGAAACAGAAAGCGTAAATAGTCATACAACCTTTAATGTTAATTTACCAAACTCTTTATAAAACCTATATAAAAGGTGAATAAACCTTTGTCCTATCATTGATAGACTAATGATAAGACAAGGGTTTATTCATTTTTTTATGAGGACTGAAAATGGAATTAAGGATTGATAAAGTAACAAAAGTATTTAAAGATTTAAAGTCTGTAAAAGGTGTTGATTCTAACTACTCCTTTTCATAATATACTAAATATAATAATTTAATTTGAAAAGTAATGCAGTTAACTAATAACAAATATCTTATTATCTCAATAAAATCTACTGTCAGATTACATTAAAGCTTTCAATCTTTTATTCCCTTTCACTGAAAAAGTCATCACAAAACTTATACCACTTTATCTTATATTCTTCATGGGATATTAATTCAAGATCATAGGGTGAATAAACTTTTCTTTTCCTTGCTTCTTCTACAAAGCCCTCTAGATAATCACCTGGTTCTGTCAGATATCCTTTTACTTTGGAATACCCCTTACTTACTGCATAATGAAGTCTAGTATGTCCATCCAAAGATATAAAAGAATCCTTTATTTTTGCTAAAGGAACAGTAATATCTTCTCCACTCTTTATAAAAGACTCTACAGCTTTAACTTTGTCTATATCCACAAAAAACTGTGAAGGCTGAATATCCTTAATAGTTATATGAAATATATTAATAGGTGTAAAAGCTTTTATTAATTTCATACTTTTGTCATAGAAATTAATAATGTGCTCAGAATAAAATCTAAATTTATCTATCAATTGAAACACATCAATCTCCTTATCAAAGAATACAATTGCAGAATCTTTATTTATTATTTTAAAGCTGCATTTATACTTTTCATCAACAATAAAAGCACCATGCTGATTTAAGATATCTTTATCAAACCTATCATCCTCATAGCTATTAATTCTTTGTATTTTATGGTTCATTTTCTCACTTCCGCTCTACAAGTATATCTATATTTTACACAAAAATTATATAAGAGTATCTATTGATAAACTTATATATATTTCCTTATTTTGATGTAGGACTTTATATGATTGCAATGATTATTTCAACAAAACAAGTTAAGAAAGTAATGAGGACACATGATAAGTTTTAATTATACTATATTTAAATATCCTTCTTTCTTATGATACGGTATTTTCACCTAAAAAAATAGTCTTAGGCAAACTATAGCTTAAGTTAAATGAAACTCCTTCTCTCATGCGTTCGAATGAGTAAGTTCACCTAACCAAATATAAAATTTGGAGGCTCACTTATGGTACAGTTCTCCGTAACGGTTATTACGTAGAACCGTTAAAGTAATACATTAAGTGAAATTAATTTAGTGGAAAATAGAGGTCCAAGTACGTAGCACCATTTCCCTCAAGCTTTTCCTCAAGCCAGTATCGTTCCTTATAGACTTTACTTTTACTGCAATCGGGCATATATCCATTTAGTCTTACCCACTCCGCTAATCTCCTCCATCCGGCAGGTATAACTTCAAATGGATTTGAAAACGGGTTTGTTATTCTTAAAATCGCATAATCACATTCATCTATTTTTTTCAGTTTCACTCCTTCAGATATATTATTATTATCTTTTACTTTTACCCAATACTCATATCCTCTAAGACCCTTCTGGCTTTGCTCTTCTGAAACAGGAACATCGAATCCGAATTGTCTTGATTTAATGTCAATATTATTATTTTCCATCCATTCTGTCATAAGATTTATTACGTCTGCCTCAGGATTATCGCTGACTACACATGAACTTGCCACATACATAGTATCCAGTTTTTCAATCCTTACATCACTAAAATTATATTCCATATTTATTCCTCCCCAAATTATAGATTTATTTTCTTTAAGTATTGGTTTTTCTGGTATAGCATAATGCTTGTTCCTAAATTTAGCTGGTGATTCGCCATACTCGTTTTGAAATGCTCTTCGGAATGCCCGTTCTGAGCCATATTCAAAATCAAGCGCAATATCAATAATACGTTTTCCTCTGTTCACATCCTGCATTGCATAAGCTAGTCGTCTCTTTCTCACATATTCCATTAATGGAACTCCGACAAATAAGGTGAATAGCCTGTAAAAGTGATGTTTTGAGAATCCTGCAACCTCAGCACAAGCTTCAATTGTGATAGGCTGCTTAATATTCTCTTCAATGTAATCTATGGATTTCTGCAGATATTCAACATAACTCATAAAACTCACTCCCCGTTGCAACGTAATTTAATTATAATGCATAGTATTAATACTTTAAGGACATCTTTTGCTTTTTTGTAAATTAGCTTTTTATTCTGATATAAAAACTAGAGATAAAAAAAGTGCCACTCCCTTAAAGATTAGCACTTTTTAATGCACTTTAATAACTTTAGTGTCTTAACACTAATCAAATCATGGCTTTTAGTGGAAGTCTACCTCATCTGTGATACGGTTCACCGTAACGGGTATACCTTAGACATTTCACACATTAAGTAACATTAACGATTGTTCTGTACTCTCCTAATTTCATATAAAATGTCTAGTCCAGCTATTTTACCCATCTAGTACTTTACATTTTTCCTTATCAATTCCATAAATGCTTCTGGAGGAACTATTATTACATCAGGATTTTCCCTTAGTCTTCTAATAACCGCTTCAACATCATTAACACCTTTGCTCCAAACATGAACATAAACAAAAGTATATGCCTCTTGGCTGCATACATTTATCTCACCTGAATTTACTCTGTCATTAATTTTTTTTACTAACTCTTCTTCACTTTCGAGGTTATTCCAAAGTATATCTCTACAAGATACTATAGGTTTATTATTAGACCATAATATTTTTCCTTGATACTTATCATGTCTATGATAATCAAGATAGAACAATCCTTGAATACTAACTTCTTTAGTAAACTTATTCCAAAGCTCAATGTTATTGAAGGCTGAATCATCTATTATTGCCACATACTCTTCATCTACCTTCTGCATATAATCATTTAATGCATTAATATATATGTCTAATTTACTTGGATCAAATTTACTTGGATAAATATACCCATTTCCAGAAGGGGATACCATGAAGTTATTATTAGTTTTCTCATTGCTTATACTTTTATAATATAAATTAAAAACAGTAGGCGCTAAATAATATATAGAAGGGCTCATTGACCAGCCTAAATTGAGTTTAGCTCTATTGGGATGACCAAACCATTTGGAAGAGCCATAGTTTGTTCCAAGATTCCATTGTTGATTGTCTCCATCAGACATTATAAAGGTAACATAATGTGCATTTTTTTTAGGAAGTGATACTGAGAATTTTTTAGTGACAGGCAGTGATGGAAAAGCACTTAAAGATGTTAAATTATAAGACCAGTCTGCAGCAACTACACTTACGCCATATTTTGAAGCTGTACTAACATTAATAAACTCATCTGGCCCCCAGCCTAAACAAATAGAGTTATCTTGCATAGAAGAAAATATTTTATCTCTAAGGATTGTTTTATCTATACTATCTTCATAAAATACTAGACACTTAGCCATTATAGCATAATCTCTTAATGGCGCTTCCTTTTCAGGTGAAAGCTGAATTACTATTGAATGATTTAACCCTTTATCCCATAGGTTATCATATGCCCAGGCTTCATCGGTATTTCTACAATCTCCAATAATTTTTACTATACCCTCTCTCCTTAATTTAGGCTCTATAACCTCATCAATAGCTATTGCTTTATTTAAAGAAGCAAGAGAACAAGCATTATTTATTGAAGGATCTTTTGATACCCTATTATTATAAAGCACATATCCATCTATATAGTCTTTGTATATATTTAATAATTTCCAGGGATCTGAAAGCATTTCATAAGATACATTATAATTATTTTTTAAATCTTCCAGCCATATTTCATAATCAGGCTGATAAGAATTAAGTGTATATATTTGAGAAGAACACTGGCCATTAACTATCCCTTGGAGGCTAGCTACCATCGTCTTCTCGCTGGACGTCATTGTATCTTGGGATATAACATATAAAAACTTAGGTATTATTGGATTTTTTATATAGTTGGAGGAAAGCTTAAATATGGGAGCAGCATGAAAAGCTACTGCTCCATTAACACTTGAAGTTTTCTTCCACTCACTCCACTTTATATTGTATTTATCTCCATTTATTTTGCAATAATCATAAAACTTTTTTAGAAAATCTATTCTTTCGTTATTATAAAAAGATTGGATAGCCTTTTCATTATAGTTCCCTAGCGCTAATTGTCTCCTTATAATATCATCTGCACTAACCTCTTTATTGTTTTTCATCATATCATACATAATCATAAAGGTACCAGTTCTTCCTACACCATGTTTGCAATGAAAATGTAACCAAGAATCTTTAGGCTGAGCATTAATAAATTCTATAAAATAATCAACCATATCATCAGTAGGTATTCCACCGTCTCTAACTGGTATTCGATTATAAGATAAAGCTTTAGAGCTAACAAGTTCATTTTCATCTTGAACTTTTGTTGGTATCATAGTTTTTTCAGGATGATTATAAAAAGTAATAGGAACATTCAATTCAATACTTTTTAATTTATTAGCTTCATCTGCTAAAACCTGTTCTCTAGTTAGTCCTGTATTAGCGTTATTTTTTGAATCTGCCCAGCTAACTGGAAGCCCATTAATAAACCCATGAGATTCCTGCCTTAAATCCACCACCGTTATTGGTGATGAAGTTCCTATAGCGTTTATTAAAAGTGAAAGGTTGTGTTCAGAAAATTGCTGACTTCCAGAAATATTTAATTTGTCTAATCCGTTAAGATTTAAATTTTTATTATCTTTTATAATTGTTAAATCTGAAGTTTTACGAAAGTTTTTAGGTAGAATATTATCGGAAGTTAACGAATCTAAGACAAGATTTACTTTATTTTCATCAGGACCTTCAGCTACTACATTTTTACTTACTGTAAAAGATGAAAAAATAGTTATTAGCATTGTTAATAAAACAAGTACATATACCTTCAATTTTTTATGCAATTACAATCCCTTCTTTCCTATACCGCAATCATTTATTCTTCTAAGCATAGTATAGGATAAGAACTTGACCAATATACAGATTGTTCATTTTATACTTTTATTATTGCTTTAAATTTCATCATAATTCAAAAGTTAACTTTAGGAAGATTCTATTATTTAAATTTAAGAACTATAATTAAATTTATAAAAAATAGTTAATATGCTTTATTCTAATAAAATAAAGCACTGAACTTATCATTCAGGTATAATATACATTTAAGAACCTCATTTATTTATTGTACCGTTCACGTAACAGTTAAAAAGCACAATTTTTCAAATTTATTACTGCTTAATCTATATTTAATACCCTTATCGGATTTTCTTCTCATAGCCTTGCCTACCAAATAATAAAGGTTTAATGTTTTGCGCATTCCACTTATTCATATCATTGAGATCTTTAAACTTTAGCATTTAGGTATCTGCTTTCCAGACCAATCTTGAATATATCTCTTATTTCCATCTCTAGTAATATGATTGTGCAAATCACCTTTTGGAATTTTCCTCATTTCATCTAAATCATTATTTTCTAGAGCTATAATGAATTTATCTTTCATTAGATAGCTCTCCTTATTATGTTAAACTACTTTCCCTAGCTTGTTGTGCAAAATATATTGAGTATTGTCCTAATCTAGCACCATAACTTCTTATATTAATACACTTACAACTATATAATTATTATGAATTTTATACCACATACTTCTTTTTTATTAAAGTACATCTTTAGGTTATTAGGTCTCTAAATAATTTATGATAGGGTTTAGGCGACTATAGCATATACTAAAACCTGTCATATCAATAGTTTCAAGGTAAGTCTACATCATTTATGGTACGGTTCACCCTTTATTATCCTATATCCTCTATAAATCTGTTCTAGAAGCATTACTCTGAACAATTGGTGTGGAAAGGTCATTTTAGAAAAACATATTTTGTAATTAGCTCTTTTTATAACTTGCTCTGATAACCCTAAGCTTCCTCCTATTATAAAAACTAAATTAGAATTTCCTTCTAATCCACAGTTACCTATGAAACCTGCAAATTCTTCTGATGAAATTTGCTTTCCTTTTAAATCCATGGCTACAACATAAGCATTATCTTTTATTTTTGATAATATGCTTTGGCCTTCTTTATCCTTTATTTGAAGTTCTTCCTTTTCCGATGCATTATCTGGTGTTTTCTCATCTTGAAGCTCTATTATTTCAAGCTTACAGTATCTTGATAATCTCTTAGAATATTCATCTATAGCATCTCTTAAATATTTTTCTTTTATTTTTCCTACTGTCATTAATGTTATATTCACTAAATTTCCTCCTAAATTCTTTCATAAATTCATAAACACATAATGCTATTTAAATAGTAAAACCTCTGAAACCCGCATGAACAAAACAACTAGTTAAATAGTTATATAGTTTTATAGTTTTATATTATCATATATAAAATAATAACTATATTTTACTATGAATAATTTAGAATGTCATAGGTAAAATTATAATAGATGCTAATTAAATACTATATAGGTGGTGTCTACACATGAGAAAATTTAACAAAATAAATTTATTTGTTTCTTTAACTATACTTTTATCTATAATGATGTCTTTTAGTTCTGTTATATCTTATGCTACTCCTATTTCAACTGTAACCTTAACAATAGATTCTCCAACTGCTAATCAGTTACCAAAATATTTTCGTAAGAGCACAGATCAAATTACTCCCTCAGAGAATATAAATTTATCTGGTCTAGACAAACTTAATATTTCTGGTAGTGGTCAATTTTCTAAAACCGGAATACCTTTAATGAAAAGCTCTATAGGAAACTATCCAATAACTGTTATTGATTTAAGAGAAGAATCTCATGGATTTATTGATGGTATTCCTGTCAGTTGGAGAAATGCAAATAACGATGCAAACAAAGGTTTAACAGTAAATGAAATTATTGCTGATGAAAACTCTAGGTTAAATTCTATTCCACTTAATAAACCTATTTCTTTAGAAGGTTTTAAAGATGTTGTAATACCTTCAAAAATTCAAAATGAATCTGATCAAACTAAGGCTTATTCATTATCTTATATTCGTATCCCTGTAACAGATAAAAGTATACCTACTGATGCTATGGTAAATTATTTTATTGATGCTGTGAAAAATCAACCTGAAAACAGTTGGCTCCATTTCCATGGTCAAGAAGGACTTGAGAGAACTACTACTTTTATGATAATGTATGATATTATGAAAAATTGTAAAGAAGTTAACTTAAATGACATTATTACACGCCAAATCTTATTATCTAAAATGGATAAAAAGACCAGTGATAAATTTTATTCAGGAGATATATTTAACTTTTTAAATAATTTTTATAATAAATGCAAATCCAATGAATCTAACTCTAATAAACAGATTTCGTAGAAACTTTAACTGTTATTACTTTTATTGAATTTAATAAAGTATAATACATTTTACTATAAAAATAACTCATCATAACAATTATGATGAGTTATTTTAAAGTTATAAACAATACATTTATTTATTATTTTAATGCTTTAAGAGCTACAGTATTTAATAAACTCCATGGTTTATTAAAGTGTGGTTGGAAGAAGAAATCTGTCATTGCTAGTTCTTCTATAGTCATGTTATTTTGTATTACTACAGATAGGGTATTCATGTGTTGAGTTAAATCTTCATCAGATATAATCTGTCCTCCAAGAATTCTTCTTGTAGCTTTGTCATAGACAAGTTTTATAGTTGCTTCATTATAGGTAGGCATAAACTCTGGTCTATGATTTTCACTAACCATTACTGAGTCAATATCCATAGATGTAGTTTTCTTAGCAACCTCTTCTGTTAATCCTGTAGATGCTATACATTTATCATATATCTTTATTCCTGAAGTTCCCTGGGTTCCCATATACTTAAGAGTTGGATTTACTAGATTTTTAGCCACTAAGGTTCCCATTCTTACAGCATTAGTTGCAAGAGGAATATATCTCTTATCCCTTGCTGGATTATATTCTACAACACAACAATCTCCAGCTGCAAATACATCTTTAACACTAGTTCTCATATATTCATCTATTATTATTGCTCCATTTGGAAGAGTATCTAATTTTCCTTTTACTAAACTAGTACTCGGTATAAATCCTATGCAAAGTACTACTAAATCTGCTTCATAACTGCCTTTATCAGTTACTACTTTAGATACTTTGCCATTTTCTCCTTCAAATTTTTGAACTTTTTCACCTAACGCTAACTTTACTCCACGGTTTCTAAATTCTTTCTCTGCTATATCTGTAAACTCTTCATCAAGATACTTACTCATTATTCTTTCTTCTGCATCTATTAAAGTTACATTTTTATCTTTTATTTCAAAGCTTTCAGCAAGTTCTACCCCTATATATCCAGCACCTACAACAATTACATTCTTGGCTTTAGCTGAGCTTTCTATAATTGTTTTTGCATGACTATAATTTTTACATAGTAATATATTTTTAAGGTTTCTTCCTTCAAAATTAGGTACTATTGGCCATGATCCTAATGTTAAAATTAATTTATCATATTTTTCTTTAACTATATCAGCAGTTTTTAAATTTGTAGCTGTAATTGTCTTTTCCTCCATATCAATGTCAGTTACATTATAACTCATTCTCATATTTATACCAAGGTTATTTAAGTTTTCTGGAGAATTATAAAATAATTTTTCTGGTTCATTTACTACATTAGATACACTTAAAGCAATTCCACAAGAAAGAAAAGATACATTATCATTTCTTTCATAAACTGTAATCTCGCTATCTGGATAAAGTTGTTTTGCATTTACTACTGCTGCCGTTCCTGCATGTGTACATCCTACTACTGCAATTTTCATAATACATGACCTCCTATAATTTACACCTTAATAAAATTTATTCTTATATTATATTGTGAAAGTTCCTTAATTATATTCTCATGATAACGTTTGTTATTTAACAATCATTATCTAATAATATATTACATCAAATTTCAATTTATTCAATATTGCTATTAGTATATATAAATAGATAAGCTTTCATTCTCTTAACTTTTCTTAAGTTTTCATGAAATATCGTAGAATTGTAAAAAAAGAGTTTATGATATATCATAAACTCTACTCTAATATCTATATTTAACTTTTAGTATCCTAATTCCTCATTTAAGAAAATTACATGTATTCTATTCTTATTTCCCTGTCTTTTTATTACAGTATACTCATTACAAATTCTCTCTTCGCTATAACAATCCATACAATGGCCTACTTTTACACAAGGAGTTGCTCTATTTAATCTTTTGCAGTTTGCAGGTGCTGATACTCTTTCATTTCTCTTAATGGCCTCTTCAATATTCGTTACAATTTTATTTACTCCAGCTATAATTATAACTTTATCTGGACCATATAACATAGCTGCTACTCTATTTCCATTGCCATCAACATTGTATAGCTCTCCTTTTTCTGTAATTGCATTAGTACTAGTAAAATATACATCAGCAGAGAACGTGTCTCTATATAATTTTTTCAAATCATCTTTACTTAAACCTTCCTCATACCTATCTAGGAAATTGTATTTACCACTTCTTAAATAATCAATAACTCCAGTTTCAAATAGGCTCATTGAACCACCACAACTTACAGTATCCCCATCATTAGTGAGTTCATTAATTTTCTCAATTAGCTCTTCATGACTATTTACTAAACAACCATTCATACCATTCTTCTTAAGTGAATTAATTGTAGTATTAACTCTGCTTTCCTTTAGCCATTTCATATTTTTATCCATAAACAATCCCCCTGTAAATTTATAATATAATTAATTATATTATAGCCATATATAGAATATCCTACAACAATACATAAATAAAAACCCTAATGAATAAAAGCTTCACTAGGGCTAATGTTTATATTATTTTCCGCAACATTTCTTGTACTTTTTACCGCTACCACAAGGACATGCATCATTTCTACCAATTTTAACTTCATTTATTATAGTTTTTGATTCTCTCCAAGCTTTTTGTATCTCTTTTCTTTTTTCTGGTGAGAATATTCTATCCCACTGTGATAATGTATAAAGATAATCTGCTTTAGAATCAAGCATATTGAAGTATAATTTTTCATAATCTATTTCAAAACTAACTTCTGAATCACTTTCTATAGCTTCAAGATCTAATTCTTTATCTATACTTTCATTTATTCCATCTAGGAATCCCATAAAGTAAATTTCATTAACGTCAAATTCTTTAACTAGTTCAGAGAACTTTCCACTAATAACACCGCCATCAATTGCTAATGCTTTGGTATATATTGATTTTTCAACCTTTGCATACTCTCTCCAAAATGCAGGTTCTCCATTTTCCTTTACAAACTCTACAACATAATTTGTCCAATTGCTATATATGCTCATGTTATTTTCTCCTTCTTTATAACAAAATTTGTTTATCTATTTTATTAATTATAATAAATTTTTATTTATCTTTCAATAATATCTTATTTCTGTATTTTTAAAGTAACTATTTCATCCTTGGTAAATGGTTTTGATATATTATAGTTTCCACCTAAACTTTCAACCCCTTGATTATCTACTGTAATCATTATTTTACTCACAGATTTTAACTGACTCAAAGAGTTTGATATAGATTTAAGTATTGTTTCTTCTTGAACTTCAGACATCTTAAAGATAACCTCTGGACTTAAATTAATATTTGCTATACCATCCTTAATAGAAAAGCTTAAAAGTCTTGTTTCCTTTGGTAAAATCGGTTTGCTTTTTTCACTAACTTTAGCTGGTCCTTTGATGAGTTCTTGCATAATCATCTCACCGATTAAATCTTCACTATTAATTAGTCTTTCTTCCTTTATAAGTTCAGACTTTCCAGTATCTCCCCCAAAATATAATGTTATATCAATATAGCCATCATCCGCTGTAGCTCCTTTAGTATTTTCAAGTTTTTCTTTACTTAATATACTTGCCTTATCTTTCTTTATACTCATAGTTTTCGCAAGGTAAACTCCACCTACAATTAATGCTATTACAATTACTACTATTGTTAATACTAAACTAAAGGTCTTCTTTTTCATTCTACACCTCCTATTACTAACTAAGCTTTTTATCCGATGACTACCCACTCTAATACTACCATCTTCTTCAAAGTGGGAGTAAAGAGTGGCTACGTCCCTGGATAACGATTTCTAAAGCTTCAAAGAAGCTAAGAACTCTGTTTATATTTCTGATAATACACTATGTCTATCTCTATTACACATCTTTAATTCTACATCTTTTTCTACGCTAATATTATTTTCTCTTAATACACTTGCTACAGTTTCATAAGCAAGCTCTGGATAATTGTTTGTTTTACTAAGATGACCTAAATATATAGTTTTATGATTTCCTTTTAAAATATCTACTATAGCTTTACCACAATCTTCATTGGATAAATGCCCTCTAGCACTTAAGATTCTTTGTTTTAATGGATATGGGTATGGTCCAAATTTAACCATTTCTATATCATGATTACTTTCTATTAAAATCATATCACTATTTTCTAATGCCATTCTTACTTCTATTGAAAAATGACCTAAATCAGTAGCTATACAACATGACTTTTTTAAACCATGTATTCTATAACCTCTAGGAGACACTGCATCGTGAGGTATAGGAAAATTCTCTATGGTTAAATCCTTAATTTCAGTAAATTTACCATCTATTATTTTTATGTTTTTTCCCTTAATACTCCCAATTTTTCCTTCCATAGCTTCCCAAGTGAGACTTGGTGCATATATCGGAATATCATATTTCCTTGAAAATACTCCAGCTCCTTTAATATGATCTGAATGTTCATGAGTAATAAATATACCATCTATAGAATTAGGATCTATATCTATGTCCCCCAATTCTTTATCGATAGCTTTACCTGGCATTCCAACATCCACTAGAATGTTACTGTTATTTTCTGATACAAATATACTATTCCCACTGCTACCACTAAATAATGGGCAAAATTTCATAATTATCTCCTCAATCTAATATCTAAAATGAATATAAAAATTATATAGTTACTCTTTTAATATCTGCACCTAAAGCTTTAAATTTTTCTTCTATATACAAATATCCCCTATCTATATGTTCAATGCCTTCAACTTCAGTTTTTCCTTTAGCTGCAAGACCTGCAATAACCAGAGCTGCACCAGCTCTTAAATCTGTGGCTTTAACATTAGCTCCAGACAAATTTTCAACGCCATCTATGATAGCTATTCTACCTTCTATTTTAACGTTGGCACCCATTTTCTTTAACTCATCTATATGTTTAAATCTTGATTCATATATGCTTTCATTTACAATGCTTCTACCTTGAGCCATAGTTAAAAGAGTACTCATTGGCTGTTGTACATCTGTTGGAAATCCTGGATATGGTAAAGTCTTTATGTTTACACCTTTAAGGTTACTTCCACTTCTAACTATAACTTTATCATCATCTTCTATAATTTCTACTCCCATTTCTACAAGTTTTGCTGAAATAGACTCTAAGTGTTTTGGTATTACATTATTTAATGTAACATCTCCACCACAAGCTGCTGTTGCTATCATAAAAGTTCCAGCTTCAATTTGATCTGGTATAACTGAATAATTACATCCTGAAAGTTCATCTACTCCAGTAATCTTTATTACATCAGTTCCAGCACCCTTTACATTAGCTCCCATAGTATTTAAGAAGTTGGCCACGTCTACTACATGTGGTTCCTTTGCTGCATTCTCCAAAACTGTAGTACCTTCTGCAAGAACCGCTGCAAGCATAATATTTATAGTAGCCCCTACACTAACTACATCAAAATATATAGTTGTTCCAACTAATTTTTCTGCAACAAGATTTACTGCACCATGTTCTATTGTAACAGTAGCTCCTAAAGCTTCAAATCCTTTGATATGTTGGTCTATTGGTCTATCTCCAATAGGGCATCCCCCTGGAAGCTCTACTCTAGCTTTCTTAAATCTAGATAATAGTGATCCTAATAAGTAATATGATGCTCTCATATTCCTTACTTCTGGGATTGTAGCATTGGTTGTTACTATATTTGTGCTATCAATTTTAATTGAATTACAGCTTGATTGTACTTTACATCCTAAATATTTTAAAATAATTTCCAAACAATTTATATCTTCTATATTAGGAACATTCTCTATTGTGCAAACTCCCTTAGATGCTAAAATTGCTGCTGGTAAAATTGCTACAGCTGCATTTTTTGCGCCATTAATATTTACATTTCCAAACAATGGATTATCTCCATTTATAACTAATTTTTCCATATAGGTATCATCCTCACTATTTATATAATGTCCATACTTTACATATGTTAACTTAATTCCATGTCTATCTATATCTATGTCAATTAAACTTAATTTTTTATTGTTAAAATCTCATAATTATAATTATATCACAATGTTCGTATATTTTGNNATATTTTAATAAAAATTTTAAATTTATACGTGTAATTTTTATATTTAATTCTTATATTGATATAATAGTTAAAAATATAATTAACTATTATATGTCTATTATAACCTATTATTATATGTTATAATACTGTTAATTGTAGCGTTAAAGTATTTTATAATGATATAATACTTTATAATAAAAATCTACATACGGGAGGAAAAAATGAAATATTATTTAGTTGCATTGGTAGATGATAAATCTGTTGATGACATTATATCTATCCAAAAATTTTTAAACAAGAAATATAAGTTATATAAAAACATATCTAATTTGTACATTCCTCTGGGTTCTGTTTCTAATGCAGAGCTTGATAAATTAGATGAGATAATCTCAAAAATTTTATCTCCTTATAAAAAATTTAAAGTTGGAATTGATAATGATATTTTCATTAACGATACATCTAATACTGTAAATTTAAAAGTTAAAGATAAAGGGTACATAAATAAGATATCTAGAAGTATGTTTGACATGTTTAATACTCATGGTATAAGTGTTAAAGATTTCTCAACACTATCCTACTTTAATATGCCTATTTCTAATGCTAATAACGCAATTAGAAAAGCTTATTCAAACAATTTATTTACCTTAGATGAAACTAAAGATAAAACAAATCTATTTAATCTCGCTAAGATAAATAAAATCGAAATTTGGAAACAACTTAATAATAGGCGAGATACCTTAGTTAAAAGTTATGATTTAAAGGAATTTTAATATTATAAATAAATTTTTTCTACCATTCAAATTTTATACTTGATAAAATTAAGCAGAGATATACCCCTTAAATTTTTAATAATTATATACACATTCGGGTAAGCTATCTTTAAAAGGATGGTGAAAAACTTTATGTGGGGTATAATTTTCTCGATAATTGCAGGGGTAACTATGAGCGTTCAAGGTGTATTTAATACAGAACTCTCAAAAAAAATTGGACTATGGGAAACTACAGTATTAACTCAGGCTATTGCACTTGTAACTGCACTTGTAGTATTATTCTTTGCTGGTGACGGTACCTTTAGAAACTTAAAAGATGCTAACAAGATCTATCTTCTAGCTGGTGTATTAGGCACTGTTATTACCTTTACCGTAATCAAAGGTATGTCTAGTCTCGGTCCAGCTATAGCTGTAGCAGCTATTCTTATTGCCCAACTTATTGCAGCTGCACTTATCAATCATTTTGGTTGGTTTGGTACTAATGAAGCTGGATATGGAATACGCGAATGCATTGGTGTTGTCATAATGATAGCTGGAATTATAATTTTTAAATGGAAAGGATAGCTTCTATCTTTTCTATTTTTTCGTAAGGAGTTTTAGCATTTCATAAACAAAAAACTTTTTTTCAAATAAATCGAGATATTAAATCTCAAATTATTTTTAATAGGGGGTAGACTATGGATTTTAAACAATTAGAAGCATTTATTACAGTTTCTAAACTTAGAAGTTTTTCTAAGGCTGCAAATGCTATTTACCTATCTCAACCTACTATAAGTTCTCATATTTCTAGTTTAGAAAAAGAACTTAATATTCAATTATTTGATAGAACATCTAAGGAAGTTAATCTTACACCTGTAGGAGAATCTTTTCTACAATATGCTAATGATATTATAAATTTAAGGAATAATGCTATCACCGATCTATCTAACTTCAATAATAATATTACCGGTGTTTTAAACATTGCTGCTAGTACTACTCCTTGTAATTCTTTACTACCTACACTTGTTTCAAAGTTTAGTGAACTCTATTCAAATGTTAAATTTAACATTAAAGAACAAGGTTCTGTATCTATAATTAAAGATATCATAGATCTAAAATGTGAAATTGGTTTAGTTGGTACAATCATAGATAATTCTAAAATAAATAGTTATAAGATAATGGATGATGAACTTGTTATTGTTTCTAATCCTAAATTAAATTTACCTGAGACTATTTCTATTGATGATTTAGTAAAATATCCTTTTATAATAAGAGAAAAAGAATCTGCCACTCGACATACTTTAGAAGCTCAGCTTCATGCTAATAAGATAGACCCTAAGAAATTAAAAGTTCTTTGTGAGGTAAATAGTGTCCATGCTCAACTTAAACTTATCAATCTAGGATTAGGAATTTCTATTATTAGTAAAAGTCTATGTGATGATGGATTTATTAGTGGTGACATGCGTATAAGTCGAGTAGAAAATGTAGACTTAAGAAGAGATCTCTTCTTAATAGTAAGTTCTAAAAGAACGCTTACCCCTATTGCTAGAGCTTTTTACTCTATGTGTAAGAACATATACAATTTATAATAAAACTTAAAAAGTTTTAAAAGCTAAGACTGGAACGTAAAAACTTCCAGTCTTAGCTTTTAATTTTTATACTCTCTAAAACCTTTAACAAATATTTTTAGTTTACATATACTAATAAGTGTAATGAGTATATAAGGAGTATTTTATGCTTTTTAATAAAAAACTTGACCCTAATCTTAAATATATGATAGATAATGATATATATAATAGATATAGAATTATAATTAAATATGGTACCATCAAAAATTCAATAGAGAAAAAAATTAAATCATCAAAGGGTGAAATTTTATATAATATTAAATCCTTACATTGTTTATGTGTACTTGCTAACAAAAAATCTATTAAAAGAATTATAGAGCTTCCTGAAGTCAAATATATATGTATTGACGACATAGCATTTTTATGCAACAAAAATATACTTCATGCCAATGGAATTTTTTTAGATAATAAAAGATTTGAAATGTTAAAAAATAGGGATATCTCTGGTAAAGGCATAGGCATTGGTATAATTGATAGTGGCGTATATCCCCACATAGATTTATCAACCCCATCAAACAAAGTAAAAAAGTTTATTGATGTAATTAATGGTTCAACATACCCTTATGATGACAATGGTCATGGGACTTTTATTTCTGGATTAATATGTGGAGAAGGTACTAATAAAAAAGCAAAACAACGTGGAATTGCTGTTGATAGCCACTTAGTTATGGTGAAGGCCTTTAATAAGCTTGGTAAAGGATATATTTCGGCTACTTTATTTGCTTTAGAATGTTTATATAATAATATTGATGAATTTAATATAAAGATAATATGCGCACCTTTTGAGATAATAACTTTAAATAAGTTTATTCTATCTCTGTATGACAAAATTTTTACTATGTTTAGAAATAAAAACATAATAATAGTTGTACCTGCTGGTAATAATGAAGATAAAGAAGATACTATAAGAGGTATAGCTCTATCTGATAAGGTACTTACTATAGGTGGCATAGATACAGATTCTACTTATAGAATAAGTGACTATTCCTGTTGTGGCTCTAATAAAACATTAAAAAAACCTGACTTTGTGGCTGCCAGTGATGATATTATCTCTTTAAACACTGACTGTAACTATATATCTGAGAGAGATGGTGAAAGGATATATCCAACACCTCTTGCATCCCCTTATACTATTCGTAGTGGAACTTCTATATCCTGTGCTTTTATAGTAGGTATTTGTGCACTATTATTTGAAATAAACAACGATTTTACCTTTGATGATATATATACCTTATTGAAAATAAATTCAATTTTGATAAATGATAAAAAATATAAACAAGGTAATGGATATATAAATATTAGCAACTTACTTGGTACAGATTTAGCTTCTATTGTAAATAATACGGCTAACAAAAATAAGCATAAACATAAAAAGTAAAGCACCCTTACTTATATGGGGTGCTTTACTTTTTATATAAATTTAGCATTTAATAATTCTTGTCTTAGCATATCTAAAATACTTATTGTAGCTTGCTCTCTTATTTTTTGTCTATCTCCAGAAAGATTTAATTCTTTTGTAGTAACTTTACCTTTATAATATAGTCCTATATATACTCTTCCTACTGGCTTCTCAGCAGTTCCTCCTCCTGGACCTGCTACTCCCGTAGTTGATATTCCTATATCAGCCCCTGACGTCTTTGCTATTCCTTCAGCCATTTGAGCTGCTACCTGATGACTAACAGCTCCAAATTTCTCAAGAGTATCCCTTTTTACATTAATTCTATTGAGCTTGGCTTCATTACTATAGGTCACTACTCCTTCAAGTAAACTTTTTGATATACCGGGATAATTAATTAATCGCGATGAAACCATTCCACCTGTACAGGATTCTGCAGTAGAAATGGTTAAACCTCTATTAACTAGCATTTCTCCTATTGTATCTTCTAGAGTAATCTCCCCTTCTTCATATATACTATCATTTATCATAATTAATTTTAGTCAGAATTCATAAACAAATTATAACTCTGATTAAATTTCTCCCCCCTTAGTTAAACACATTTTCTAAGTTTTTAAATACGTCTTTATTTTCCTTAATCTTACCATTATTACCGAGTACTACTATATAATTCATATTCATAACATCTGCTACTAATTTTGAGAAGTTACTAATATCTTTAACTGTAGTTGATAATACTTCTTTTCTTTCTTGTTGTCTATCTGCCTTAGAAATTCTTCTTATATAGTAACTAGCTGCCGCATCTCCTGCCATAGATGGAGTTAATGGCATATCTAATTCACTTATAGTTCCTATGATATATTTTAGCATTTCTCTGTTTGTGGTTGTAAAATTATCTAAGTAGTTAGCAGCATTATCGTAAGTCTTTAAGGTCTCTTTTATATTAGGGTCTCTATAACTTGCAAACATTAAGTTCCCACTTCTTACTATATTAGCAAAGGCTCCATACGCTCCGCCCTGTACTCTAACTTTATTCCATAGATAATCCATACCAATTATAGTCTTTAGTACTAATAGCTTTCCTGTATATTCATATCCTAATTTTTTATAGTTATATCCTTTTGCTACATATTGAACATTAGATGGAGTAAGCATTCCTTCATTTTTATTTTCTTCATGGAAACTATACTTATTAAATTGTAATTCTTCATCAGATAATACTTCTAATATCTTAGATATATTCTTCTTTACAGCATCAACTTCTTCATCTTTACCTGTTATCGTTACTATTAAACTATTTTTATTAAATACCTTCTTCATTATAGATTCCAATTTTAGAATAACGCTATCTATTCTATCATCAAAATTATTTTCTATCTCCTTTAAGAACTTATAATACTCATATCCTGAAGTCTTTTCTATATAGGCATAAGCAGGAGAAAAATAAGCTCCTAACCTTGTAGTTGCAACTTGATGTCCTCTATCCATAAGCCTCATTTCTATTCTTGATATTAGTACTCTTATCAGTTCTCTTATTCTCTTCTTATCTTCAAAGGAGGTATTCTTAATTATATCTGACAATATTTCTAAAGCCCTTGGCACTCTATCTACTACTACACTACAATGCCCTTCAAGATAAGGACTATATTTAAGGATATCTTTACTGTCACCATATACTTCATTTTTAAAATATACCCCTCCTGTATTAATTAGTATCTCATTTGATAAATCTACATAACTATAGGTTTTAGTATTAAGTTTTCCTAATAGTGTGGTTAATAGACTTATGTATGAAATGTCTTCTTGTGCTATGGTTCTACTATCAAACATAAAATCTAAGTAAGCGATTTTACTCGTAAATGCATCATGATGAAGTAGCTTCACTCCAGACGCCTCTTCTTCTATAATATCTAATTCTTCAACTTCTTCATCTATATCATCTATGGATAATACTGGTATAGTTTCTAATATGTCATCTGGATCAGGAGTATTCTGTCTATTTATTAATGATTTTGTTTCATTAATTATATCTTGTATTTCCTCTAAAGAGAGGTTTTCTTTATACGCCTTTAATCCATCTTTTAGTTTTTTCTCTTTTTCATCAGATAAACCTTTTTTAGGAACTAATACTAATAATGAGCTATGTTTATTGGTTAATATATATTTTTCAATTAACTGTTCAAAATAATTTGAAGTTAGGGCCTTTTTTATTTTTTCCATGTTCTTTTCATATTTTAAATGAATTAAAGGATCTCCATCATGTAGCCAACTATCCATAGCTGTCATATAATAGAATAAGCCTTTAGGCATTCCCTGAAAATCCGCTTCTCTTAACTTAAATTCTGTAATATTGATACATGCCTCTATAAGTTTTTTATCAATTCCATTTTTAACTAAAGATTTTAATGTATCAAATACCACATTCTTAAATTCTTCTTTTTTATTCTCATCACTATTCTTAAGAACTATACTAAATACCGGTTGTAAAATTCCATTATCAAAGCTTCCATATACATCTTTTCCTAGATTAGCATCAATTATTGCTTGTTTTAATGGAGCTCCTTGAGTTTCTAATAATAGATATTCTAAAATACTTAAACTAATATATAATTCATCATTAGTACATTCTCCAGTAACAAAATTTAATGCCATAAATGTTTTTTCATTTTCATCATCTTCATTAGAAATTGAGTATTCAGTAACAACTTCTTTCATTTCTTTAAAGGATTTCTCTGGTAATATTTCAGCGTCAATATCCTTTTTTTCAAAGTTACTTAAATAATTATCATTAATAAACGCTAACCTCTCATCTAAGTTTCCATCACCATATAAGAATATATAACTATTGGATGGATGATAATATTTGCTATGAAACCCTAAAAACTCTTCTTCAGTTAAATCTGGTATAAACTCTGGATCTCCACCTGATTCAAATCCATAGGTATTATGTTCGAATAATGATTTTTGAATACATCTCATTAACATTCCATCTGGTGATGAAAATGCTCCTTTCATTTCATTATAAACTACACCCTTATAAGTTAGCTCATCTTCATCATTTTCTAATTCATAATGCCAACCCTCTTGCATTAAAATTTCCTTAGTATTATATATATTAGGATAAAAAACTGCATCTAAATATACATCCATTAAATTCAAAAAGTCCTTTTCATTTTTACTTGCTAGTGGATATATAGTTTTATCACTAAAAGTCATAGCATTTAAAAATGTATTTAATGAACCTTTTATAAGTTCTACAAAAGGCTCTTTTGTAGGAAACTTGCGTGAACCACATAGTACACTGTGCTCTAATATATGAGCAACTCCAGTATCATCACTCGGCGGTGTTTTAAAACCTATTGCAAATACTTTGTTAGAATCATCATTTTCCAGATGCAATAACTTCGCTCCGGTTTTTTCATGAATAAAAACTCTAGCTATAGAATTTATTTCCTCAACCTTTTCTTCTCTATTTAACTTAAATCCATGATATATTTTTCCTAAATTATAATTCATCTTTCTCCTCCTAGCTATTTTATTATGTTGTCTTTTAATAGTACTACTATTATTTATCTCCTAAACTTTAATATTCATTATTATATTTTAATATAAATTTTAAATAACTTATAAGTACTTTAATCTATATTGAAAAACACTATAACTCTTATTTAAATTATATATTATATATACCACATGTAAAAATATAGATTTTTAACTTTTTATTAATTATCAACTTTTATTATAATAAAAGGTATGAAACTAGTTCTCTAATTTCATACCTATGAATTTAGTACTATCCCTATTCTTTTAGGATTGGAACAATTATTTTACCTAGAGTATTAACAAAATTTAATTCATCATAAGTAAATTCCTTATGATTGATTGATGCAATTAAATATATTACTCCTATTATATCTAGTTTGCCTTTAAGTAAAACTATAATATTAGATTTTAAATCAGGAATATTTCTAATTTCATCATATTCATCTAAATAGTCCCAATCTACTTCGCAAATATTTTCTTCAGATTCTATTGCAGACATAATTCTTCTGTAGTTACGCATTTCATCAAATTCATCATTATTTTTACCTGTAGTTTTAGAATATCTATTTACTAATTTTCCTTGTTCTACGGTAAATAATGTACATGAGTCAGCTTCAGTAATTTCTGTAATTCTATTAATTGTAATGGCAATTTTCTCATCTACATCCCCTTCTGCATTAATCAAATCTATGAATTCAATTAAAGTAGATACATTTTTATAGTCTTGATTTTCACTACCCACAAATATACCACTTAATTTATTAGTAGTGCTTATTTTAGAACCATAGGATTCATCCCATACTCTTGTAGCATTACGTCCACTATTTTTAGCTGCATACAAAGCTTGATCTGTTTTTTCGATAAGTTCCTCATAGGTAGTTGTATGATTAGGATAGTTAGCTACACCTAAACTTACTGTTACCGCTCTCTTATCTCCCATAACTTTGGCTTCATAAATTTTCACTCTAATTCTTTCAGCTATATTCTTAGCTTCCTCTATACCAGTATCAGGCAATACTATAATAAACTCTTCCCCCCCATATCTTCCTACTGCATCAACTTGTCGAATATTTTTTATTATTACTTCACATATCTTACTTAATACTTGGTCTCCCATTCTATGTCCAAAGGTATCGTTAATAGTTTTAAATTTATCTATATCTACCATTATAGTTGAAAATTCAGAGTTAAGATTAAAGGACCTATCTATCTGTTCATGAATAAACGATTCTAAATATCTTCTAGTTAATGTATTAGTTAACTTGTCTATAGTGGAATTTCTCTTAATGTTGAGTTTATCAATTATCATGTATAAAATTCTACCTATAGTTACACACTGATCGATTGAGTTCTGATTTATGTTATTTAGTTTCCTTCCACTTTCTACATATACATATCCTACCACATCATGATTATAATCATATTTACTCATACCCCTACTATTTCTAGAAATTTTAGTTATAGGTATACACATAGCTGCTTTTATATTATTTTCAATATCATAACTTAATATATTCCCATTTGCATCACTAATAACTTTTCTGCTTAACCTAATAGGTATTCCCTTATTTCTAGCTATGTTAACTATAGACATATCCTCAGGCAGTTCTAAAATATTATCATTACTTGCTACTACAGAAAATCTGTTGTTATTCTCTATTATTATACTAGTTTTAGTTGCTAAGCTAATATAACTTATATACTTGCATATAATCTCCATACTATCTTGACTATTTCCACATAAATTATTTAGCAAATCCTCAATACTATCAATATCTTTTAAATAATCTTGAGATGAATTCTTTAAAGATTTTATAAATTCATCATTTATAAAATCACTCTCTAATATAATTTGAAATAAGTCTTCGATATTTTCTGTTGCATTAATACTTATTCGATCTAACTTTATTCCTTTTCTTTGATTATAGTAGCTTTTTATTTGTAATAACATTTCAAAACAAGCTACCATATTTCCTTCATTCTGTAAAAAAGATTTTCTATAATTTTTAGGTATTTGCAATAAAATATCCTGTATTATATCACAAGCTTCTGAAATATATAAAGCTGCTTTAGCCTTATTCCCATTGTTATAGTGGGTATATCCTATTTTATAATATATTTTCCAAGTTAAATTAGGATTTTTAATTTCCTTATATAAATCTAATGTCTCTTCCAAAATGCTAATAGGAACACATTTATCTATAACAGCTTCAATATATATTAATGTTAACTTATTGAGATTAGACTTTATTTGATCTTCAAAATTTTTAATATAATTGAACATTTCTACAGCTATACCATTTAGGTTTTGATTTAGAAGTTGTAAAATTGCATCACATAACATTGATACCCTTAAATCTATATATAATATCTTTTCACTAGCCTCAATTATATCTTCCACACTCTTCAATTCTCTATCTAAAAGTATCTTATTTATAATGCACAGTAGCTCCATTTTATATCTCATTAAAGAATTAGTATTATCAAAAGCTTTTTTACCTTCTAATAAGTACTCCATAGCTTCTTTTCTTTTACCAATTAAGCAATTTACATAATATTCTAATATATAGTATGGTGTTAATTCTTGCTCAAAAATTGAATTTCTTTCTATATACTTATTACATATATCTATATATCTAAAGCATTCTGAATACTTTCCTTGCTTATATAATGTAGCTGCTATATACACATAATTATAAAAATTCATATATATTAATTCATTTTGAGTAGCTATATTAGACCCTTGATTAAGATAATTGTATGCTTCATCATAATTTACTAAAATATATTTTGAGAATCCTATATTAGACAAAGCTGTTACTTCATAATATTTATTTTCCTCACATTTACTTACGTCATGAAGCTTATTAAACCACTTTAATGCATCTTCTCCACATTGAATATAGTCACAATATATTACTCCAATACTATTATATATTCTTGGTAATGCTTTGATGTAGCTCCTTTCATAACATTCAGTAACCGTTTCTTTTAATATCTTTAAAGCTTCTTTTTCCTTACTTTGTGCAATTAATGCATTACAATAACTATTATAGAAACCAACTTTATAATCCATATGCTCTTCTTTGCAAAGACTTATACCTTGATTGCATATATCTTTAATTTTCTCATATTCACCAGTATTATATGAATTTCTTATTCTTATTCTTAAATATTCTATAGTACCTTTTAAATAATCTACATTTTCTAGTGATTTTGATAGCTCCTTTGTATAATACTCTATCTCTGCCTCATTACATAAATCCATGTATATCCATATCATTTCTGTCATAATATCTATGCTAGTAATTATCAGCTCCTGATGTTTACTTAGTTCTCGAGCCTTAATATAATATTCTATAGCAACACTTTTTTCAGATATACTATTGTATAATTTACCCAAATTCATATTAGTTTCTATTTCATCTTTAATAAATTCATCTCTATTTTCAAACTTATCAATGGTTTCTAGAATCTTAAAGCTGCATCTTATAGCTTCATTTACACTATTAATACTCTCTAATCTTTCTTCATTCTTTTGATAATAGTGTATAAGTTTTCTACTAAGCCCTAAGATTTCAAGATGATATATAAGTTCTTCTATATAAATATTTAATTCCTCATAACAATATCCTTCAAGTACTACTACTATTTTTCTATGGGTATTTTCTTTTAAAAATTGATCTAAATCCTTATATAAATAGCTTCTTAAAAATTTATTGTAAAATGTATATACAAATCCATTATCTCCTATGCTACTATATAATATGCCCTTAGATACCAACTGAGCAACTATATCATCTACGTAGCTTCCATTTGTTCCAAGTACTTCTTTTAAAACTTTTACTGGCATTGGAGTATAAAAGAATGAAATTATATATAAAATTTCATATGATAGTTTGTCCACATCTTTTAATTGATCTTCACAGACCTTTTCCATATTCATTGGCATATACATATCATGGTTATTAGGCTTATGCCACTTACCATCTTCTTCGTTTATATATATTATTTTTCTATTGCATAAATCCTTTAAAGATTCTTCTATAAATAATGGGTTTCCCATTGAATATTTATAAAATGTACCTATAAATTCATCTGATATTTTTTCAACATTTAATATATTTCTCAGCATCTTTGCAGAATCACTCTCTGTTAATGATCTAAGATGAACATTTAATGCAACTTTGTCTGCAATGTATTCAATAAACTGTGTGAAATTATTGTTATTAAGACAATCTCCATCCCTATATCCTATAATAATAAGAACATTGCTTCTAAAATACGTTTTATTCAACATATATTGCATTAAATTTAATGTTAATGTATCATACATATTCATATCATCTATGATAATTAGTCCTGGATTATCATAGTAATATTCTTGCATGAATGATGATATCTTAGCTATAAGCATAAGCCTCTCTTTGCTGTCTAGTTTAAAATAATCCAAACTTTCCTGATTATCGTCTCCATATATGTCTGGAACTAAAAGCATTATTTCTTTTTTGTATTTGCTAATTAAGTTTTTATCTGCAATACTTACTATTTTTCTTAATAACTGTGTAATAGTAACCTTTGTAGCTTCTTCTTTATTACTTTTCATATAAAAACAATTAAGTCTTTTATTTTCTTTAATGTTCATAATGTATTTTATATGTTTTAATAATCTAGTCTTACCTACCCCAATTGCTCCATGAACTAATATGATATTTTTAGTTTCATGATATTTAACTATATGATTTACGGACTCCATAATCATTTTTAGCTCTTCATTTCTACCTATTAAAGGTATATTAAAATTTAAATCTCTTCCTTCACTATTAACTTTATATTTAAAGTTCATGTTATATATTGAATTAACTTGTTTAATGATATCAAAAATGCTGCTTATAGAATTATTTTTACTATTGCAGAGTTTATCTATTAAATTATATAGTTTTACTCCAAATAACTCTTTATATTCTTGTCCTTCATTATTTTCCATGCATTTTATAATCATTTTGCAAATTTTGGAATCCCTATATCTTCCTTTGTTTTTTAATGAAATATTAATTAATATTTCACATAATCTATTTATATAATATCTTTCTTCATTAAATTTATTAGAAGCACCCTCTACAATATCTTCTATATCTTCTGAATGACTAGCTATATCTATTTCTCTTGATTGTAAAAGCGCAGTTAATTTATCTTTTAATTTAACTTTAAAATCTAAACTTACATATATATTGTCATCACTAAATGGAACCACTTTCATATAATTGTAATTTTGATTATATGCCACTACGCATATTTCTAAAAATACTTTAATTAAGGTTTCTTCAGAAATTCCTTCTACAGCATCTAGTAATAATTGATAATCATTATATACCTCTGTAGTATAATAGTAATTCTCCTTCTTATCTTTGTTATATACACTGTTTACTAGACCAAAATCTAAAATTTTAATAACATCACTTTTTATAGTAGGTATTTTTTCATATTCAGATATACAAAAACTAATTAATTTCTTTTCTATATTAGAATTATTTACGACATAAATGTTTACCATAGACATGTTGTTATCTATGTCTATGGCTTCATATACAGAATAAATTCTATTTTGATTTAATAATTCAACTATTCTATATCTTTCATTAATTATCTTCATACTTAGTACCTACCTACCTAAAATAATTAAAAGTTTAATGTAAATTATCGCTAAATGACTCTTAACAATCCATCTTTATTACATATTATACCATACGATGTCATAACAATGTACTTACACCTATTCTTAATGACAAAATAATTTCTTTTATTTTTAGACAAAAATATTCAATTTAACATTAAATTTTTAAATTATTGTATGCAAATATAAGTTAGGTTAATATTTCATAACCATCCTTAGTAACTAGTATGGTGTGTTCCCACTGTGCAGATAATTTATTATCTTCTGTAACAGCAGTCCAGTTATCATCTAATACAACAGTTTCAGGCACACCTTCATTTATCATTGGTTCTACTGTAAATGTCATTCCTGGTATAAGAATCATTCCTTCGCCTCTTTGTCCTATATGAGGTACAAAAGGTTCTTCATGAAATTCATTACCTACACCATGACCACCATAATCATAAACTACAGAATATCCTTTGCTAGTTGCAAGCTGACTTATAGCAAATCCTATATCTCCTAAAGTATTGAAAGGTTTTATTTGCTCTATTCCCACCTTTAAGCACTCTTTAGCAGTCTGTACTAAGTCTCTTGCTTTATCACTAACATTACCCATAAGAAATGTTCTATTTGAATCACCATAATAACCATCTAAAATACAAGTTACATCAACATTAACTATATCACCATCTTTTATTATAGTTTCTTCGTCTGGTATACCATGACAAACCACACTATTTATAGATACACACGTGCTCTTAGGAAAACCATGATATCCCAAAGGGGCAGGATATGCTCCATGGGATACTGTATATTCATGAACCCATTTATTTACTTCTTCTGTAGATATTCCTACTGCTATTCTTTCTTCTACCATATCTAGTATCTCTTTAGTTAGAGCACAACTTTTTCTTATTCCCTCTATGTCTTTTTGTGATTTTATAATATCTCTTGGCATTTTATATCCATATTGCTCACTTAATTTTTCTAAATACTTATCTTGCTCCATATGACACTTTTTATATTTTAATCCGCTACCACACCAACAACTATCATTTCTATTTAATTTATCCATATTAACCTCCATCGTAATTCACCTCATACATTTATGTATAAACCTAGTATAAAATTATTGTATTTTATATACTATATGCTTTACTTCTATTATATCACTTATTCCTTCTTACCATATTTTAATAGTGAATATTAGTAAAAAAGTTTTGTAGAAATACATCTACAAAACTTTCAAAGAAATTAAAAATGATAAATATAAATATATCTTCCCTTTTTATTCTTTAATAACTTTAGATATTCATATAAAGATACATGCTTTCTATTTAATGTATGCTGAGCTATAAATAAATCATTTCTATTTAATGCTATATTAAACTCTTTAGCATGTACTACTTGAGAATGATATACCTTTTTATTGCTATCTGCATATTGTATAACATCACCTATCATTATATAAGTATATAGTTCATCAAACCTAGCTATTGCTTCTTCTACTGTTAACTCTCTGAATTCATTTGCCATATTATTTCCTTCACCATCTTTATTTCCCCAATATTTTCTAAAGTATTCAGCACTTCTCCATGTTAGAGAAATTCTCTTTAAAGCCATTGGATCTTTAGTATAGCAAAACCAATCTGTAAACTTTCTATAATCTGACCCCTTCATTTTCATTCCGCCAGCTACTAAAACTTGACTTATAAAATTAGTACAATCATTATCCTTAAATAAAGGATATTCTTTTGTATTAGGAGTCTCGGCGTAAGCTTCAGCATAAGCTTTAGCTCTTGCTCTATTATATACATAGTTTTTTCTATTGATTATCTCATCTTTAAGTTGGGATTTTCTTTTGATATTTTTGATTATTTTAAGTAATCTTGTACTCTTCATAATCAGCCTCCCATCTTAAATATTAAAGTTAATTAGGTCATAATTTAACATCTATAATACCTATATACTCACAATCTACTGATTTGTTTACTCTTCTCTGCCATTACCAACAAAAAATAGTGCTAATAATCCTGCTCCAGTATGACTCCCTATAGTTGGTCCTAAGTTATTAATTATACACTCCTTGACTCTTCCACTTCTTCTACATAACTCTTCTAATGTCTTTGCATCTTCTAAACAATCTCCATGAGATATTGTTATTAGCTGATCTTCTCCTATGCTTCTTTCTTCAAATTTTTTAACAAGCTCTAGCATAGCCTTCCTTCTGCCCCTAACTTTATTGAGTGGTATTAGCTTCCCTGCATTATCCATATGAAGTACCGGCTTTACATTAAGTAAAGTTCCTACTGTTGCAGCAGAACTTGATACTCTTCCGCCTCTTTTTAAATGATTTAAATCATCTACTGTAAAGTAATGATTTACTTTAAGCTTTATTCCTTCCACAAACTCTACTATCTCTTCCTTTGATTTATTTTCTTTCATCATATCATAAACCTTATATGCTAATAATCCTATTCCCATACTAGCAGATAATGTATCTATTATAGTTATATCACTATCTGGATATTCTTCTTTCACACTTAAAAATGCATTCCTTGCATTATCTACAGTCCCTGATAATCCTGAAGATAGTCCAATATAAATAATTGATTTTCCTTCTTTTATAATATTTTTAAAAGCCTCTTCAAATTTATATACATTAATTTGAGATGTAGTATACATCTCTCCAGCTCTTAAACCATTATAAAACTCTTTAATATCTAAAGTTTGACCAAAATAATCCTCTATATCTCTACCTTTAAAGTTACACCCAATAGGTAGACCTACTATGTTAGGTTGATTTATAAATTCAATAGATAAGTCACTACCAGAATCAACTACTAAAACTACTTTGTTATTCATATATCATATTCCTCTCATTTATAAATTTATAGCTTTTACTACATTCATTTTAATTACTTAATCTTAATTATGGTCTTTTCTATATTAGAATAGTGATTTTGATCACTTATTTAATTATATATTAACAAAATAAAATAAGACCAATTATTATTAGTATTATAATCATTTTACTATAAGTTAAAACAATTTACATCAATACTAAATTATAATTAGTCATATATTACCATATTTTATTAATTTATTCTATATATTTCCCTAACTTTCTAAACTTATAATATCTCTTAGTTAATAAGGAATCTATAGGTTCTTTGCTCAATCTTCCTAATACTTCTTTTAAATTGGCTTTTATACTTAAAATCATTTTATTAGAATCTTCTTGAGCTCCTCCTTTAGGTTCTTTAATAACTCTATCAATAACTCCTAAGCTTAGTAAATCTGAAGATGTTATTTTCATAATTTCAGCTGCCTCTTTAGCTTTAGATACATCTTTATATAAAATAGACGCAAATCCTTCTGGCGATAAAATTGAGTATATAGAATTTTCAAGCATCCATACCTCATCAGCAACAGCAAGAGCTAATGCCCCTCCGCTTCCACCTTCTCCTATAATCATAGAAACTATAGGAACCTTTAAGTTACTCATAGTCATAAGGTTTTTAGCAATTGCCTCTCCTATACCACGCTCTTCTGATTCTATTCCACAAAAGGCACCTGGAGTATCTACAAAAATAATTACAGGTCTTTTAAATTTTTCCGCTTGGAGCATAAGTCTTAATGCTTTTCTATACCCCTCTGGCTTTGGCATTCCAAAATTTCTTTCTATATTTTCTTTGGTACTATTGCCCTTTTGTATTCCAATAACTGTAACACTTCTATTTTCAAATTTAGCTATACCACATACTATGGCACTATCATCTCCATAGCCTCTATCGCCTTTTAACTCTATAAAATCTTCAAATATACTATTAATATAGTTAAGTGCTGTAGGTCTCTTAATACTACGTGCTATACTCACCTTTTCCCACGAGTTAAACTTGTTATCCATCTACTTCCAACACCTCTATTCTTTGTAACTTTAATTCACATGTAATTTTATAATAGTACCAAGAGTGCTCTTCATATCCTTCCTGTGTACAACCTTATCTACATAGCCTTTTTCCAAAAGAAATTCAGCTGTCTGAAAATTATCTGGTAGCTTTTGCTTTATGGTTTGCTCAATAACTCTTCGTCCTGCAAATCCAATAAGTGCATTAGGTTCAGCAAGTATTATATCTCCTATCATTGCAAAACTTGCTGTTACTCCTCCAGTGGTTGGATCTGTTAGTACAGATATATATAGTAACCCTTTATCATTATGATAAGATAATGCTGCTGATGTTTTTGCCATTTGCATAAGGGAAAATATTCCTTCTTGCATTCTTGCTCCTCCAGAGCAAGTAAATATTACTATTGGAAGTTCTTCCTTTGTTGCTAATTCTATAGCTCGTGTAATCTTCTCTCCAACTACACTTCCCATACTTCCCATAAGAAAATTACTATCCATAACACATATAACTACAGTATTACCGTCTATCTTCCCTATACCTGATATAACAGCTTCCTTCATATTAGTAACTCTTTGTATCTTACTTACCTTCTCCGTATATTCTGGAAAGTCTAAAGGATTGTCTGAAATCATATCTGCAAATAATTCTTTAAATGTTCCTTCATCGATTGTTTGCTTAATTCTTTCTCTTGCTGTAAGTCTAAAATGTCCTCCGCAAGAATAGCATACTTTTAAATTATTTATTAAATCTCCCCTATATATGGTATTATCACATTTAGGACATCTAATCCACATTCCATCAGGTACTTGTGGTCTTTTTTTTATATCTCCATCTTTATTACTTGGTTTTACTTCTATATAAACACTTTTTTTAAATAATGACCTTAAATCTTTCATATAATTACCTCATTTAGATTTAAACTATTTAACCCCATTGAGATATGCTTCTAAGAAACTTGTATCAAAAGTTCCTTCTACAAAACTCTCATTAGCTAAAATATCAAGCTGAAGGTCTATGTTAGTACTAACTCCTTCTATTATGAATTCACTTAATGCTCTTTTCATTTTACTTATAGCTTCTTCTCTATCTTTACCATGAACTACAAGTTTACCAATCATTGAGTCATAACAGTGTGGAATTTTATATCCTTGATACACTGCAGAATCTAACCTAACTCCATTTCCACCTGGTACATATAAATTAGTTATTTCACCTGGACAAGGTCTAAAATTTTTATACGGATCCTCCGCATTTATTCTACATTCAATAGAGTGACCTACAATTTTTATATCTTCTTGTGAAAAACTTAACTCTTCTCCATAAGCTACTCTAATTTGCTCCTTTATTAAGTCAACTCCTGTCACCATTTCTGTTACAGGATGCTCTACCTGTATTCTAGTATTCATCTCCATAAAATAGAACTTCTTATGCTTATCTACCAGAAATTCTATAGTTCCAGCATTTACATACCCTATGGATTTAGCTGCATTAACTGCAGTCTCTCCCATTTTTTTTCTCATACTATCATCTATAAATACTGACGGCGCTTCTTCTAACACCTTTTGATTTTTTCTTTGTATGGAACATTCACGTTCTCCAAGATAAACTGTATTTCCATAATTATCTGCTATGAGCTGTATTTCTATATGCCTTGGTTTTTCTATAAATTTTTCTATATACATCGAATCATCATTAAATGAAACTTTTGCTTCTCTCTTTGCTGCATTAAAATCACTTATAAGCTGACTCTCATTATTTACAATCCTAATTCCTTTTCCTCCACCTCCGCTAGAGGCCTTTATCATTACCGGATATCCTATTTCATTAGCTATTGCTATAGCTTCTTCTTCATTATTTATAATTCCCTTTGAACCTGGTACTACTGGTATATTCGCTTCTTCCATAAGTTTTCTGGCTTTGGACTTGTTTCCCATATTGTTTATATTTTCCGTTGTGGGTCCTATAAATTTAATGTTACACTCTTCACACATCTTGGCAAATCTACTATTTTCCGATAGAAATCCAAACCCTGGATGAATAGCCTCTGCACCTTTTAAAATAGTAGCATTCAATATATTATTTTCATTTAGATAACTATCCTTTGAGGCTGATGGTCCAATACAAACACACTCATCTGCCATTTGAGCATGCAAAGCTTCTTTATCACCTTCAGAATATACAGCTACAGTTTGTATTCCCATTTCTCTACAAGCCCTAATTATTCTAACTGCAATTTCTCCTCTATTAGCAATTAATATCTTTTTAAACATATGGCTACCTCTCTTACTTTTATACTCCTACTGCGAAGGTTAATTCGCATTCACAAGCTACTACTCCATCAACTGTTGCAATTCCTTTACCAATACCCATTGGTCCTTTTATCTTTATAATTTCAACTTCTAGTTTTAATCTATCACCAGGTACAACTTTTCTCTTAAACCTAGCATTTTTTATCCCACCAAAGTAAGCTATCTTACCTCTAAACTTTTCATCATAAAGTAATGCAATAGCACCAACTTGGGCAAGTGCTTCTACTATTATTACTCCAGGTAATACGGGTTCCTGTGGAAAATGCCCTTGAAAAAAATATTCATTCATAGTTATATTCTTATATCCTACTGCTTTTCTCATTGGTTCTAACCCTTCTATTTGATCTACAAATAGAAATGGATATCTATGAGGTATTATTTCTTGTATTTCTTTTATATTAAGTTTTATTACATCACTTTCTATTGCATCTAACATTATTTATATTACCTCCTCTATATAATCTATATTTTTAAAGTTTTATCGCCATTATAGGCTGACCAAATTCTACTACATCTCCATTATTAACAAATATTTTAGTTACCGTTCCTTCAGCTTCACATTCAATTTCATTCATCAATTTCATAGCTTCAATTATGCAAAGAACTGACTCCTTTGATACTGAATCTCCAATTTTTACATAAGGTTCTCCATTTTCTGTAGGTGAAGAATAATATGTTCCTACCATAGGTGACTTAACTATAAAGCATTCTTCTAATTTACTCTCTTCAGTAGCTATTTCTTCAGTAATTATTTCTTCATGCTTTGTAGATATTACTGAATTAGCATCATTTACATTAATATGATTAACAAACTCTCTATCACATTTATCTATCATCGTAGATTGATTTAACATTCTAGCATCTTCATTATAAAAAACTTTACTAGAATCATTTTTGCTCATCCTTATTCTAAGTCCAGCTTCTTCTAATTCTAATTCCTTTAGGTCGGAATCATTTATTAATTTAATAAGCCTTTCAATTGCTTCATAATTCATCATTTATTCCTCCCATTTCTTAAATAAAAGTGTAGCATTGTGACCACCAAATCCTAAAGAATTAGATAGAGCATATTTAAGTTCAGCCTTTCTACCTACATTAGGAACATAATCTAAATCACAATCCTCATCCTTCTCTTCAAGACCAATAGTAGCTGGAATAAACCCTTCCTCTAAAGCCTTTATACATACAATTGATTCTATAGCACCTGATGCTCCCAATAAATGTCCTGTCATTGATTTTGTAGAACTAACTGGGATTTTATAAGCTTGCTCTTTAAATAGATTCTTTATAGCTATAGTCTCAAATTTGTCATTATATGGAGTACTAGTTCCATGAGCATTAATATATGAAATATCCTCTATACTTACATTTCCCTCTTCAATGGCAAGTTGCATAGACCTTGCTGCCCCTTCTCCATCGGCACTAGGCTGAGTGATATGATATGCATCACAAGTAGTTCCATATCCAATAATTTCACCATATATTTTAGCTCCCCTTGCTTTTGCATGCTCAAGATCTTCTAAAATTAATACTCCAGCTCCTTCACCCATTACGAACCCACTTCTATTTTTATCAAAAGGAGTAGATGCTTTTTTAGGATCCCCACTCTTACTTAAAGCCGTTAATGCAGTAAATCCAGCAAGACCTATTGATGTTATAGATGCCTCTGTACCTCCTGTAATCATTACCTCTGCTCTATTTGCCTTTATCATCTCAAAGGCTTCACCTATACTATTAGTTCCTGTAGCACAAGCTGTCACTACAGATAAGCATGGTCCCTTAGCACCATATTTTATAGCAACATTTCCTCCTGCCATATTCTCTATCATCATAGGAATTAAAAATGGTGATACTTTAGTTGTATCTCTTTCTAACATTCTTTTATATTCATTTTCTAATGTTTCAAGTCCACCAATTCCTGAACTAATTAAAACACCTAATCTATATTTATCTATATTATCTAAATCTAAATTTGAAGATTTTACTGCCTCCTCTGCTGCAGCCATAGCCAGTTGACAATATCTATCCATTCTTTTAGCTTCTTTTCTATCAATTACTTCTGTAGGATCAAAATCTTTAACTTCTGCAGCTATTTTAACTTTAAATTTTTCTACATCCATAGATTTTATAAAATCTATGCCACATTTACCATTCTTAACGCCATCCCAAAAGCTGCTAATATCATTACCGATAGGAGTTAATGCTCCCATACCCGTGATTACCACTCTTCTATTCACTTTATATGTCCTCCTTAAATAACTACATTACCATTCCGCCATCTACATTTATAACTTGACCTGTTATATAGTCTCCACCCTCTGATGCAAGAAAAGCTACAGTTCTTGCTACATCTTCTACATTTCCAAATCTATTTAAAGGAATTAAACCTAACATGCCACCCTTTACTTTTTCACTTAATACATCAGTCATATCACTTTTTATAAATCCTGGTGCTACAGCATTTACAGTTATACCTCTAGCTCCTACTTCCTTAGCTATTGACTTAGTAAGTCCTATAACGCCGGCTTTAGATGCTGCATAGTTCGCCTGCCCCGCATTCCCTACAACTCCTACTACAGATGAAATATTTATAATCTTTCCACTTCTCTGTTTAAGCATATGAGATACTGCACTCTTACAAGTATTAAATACGCCCTTAAGATTTATATCTATAACCTTATCAAAATGCTCTTCTTTCATTCTCATAATTAATCCATCTTTTGTTATTCCTGCATTATTAATTAATATGTCTATAGTTCCAAAAACTTTTACTGTTTCATCTATTAGTTTTTTTCCTTCTTCGAAACTACTTACATCTCCCTTTACTAAAATAGCATTTCCTCCAAGATTTTTTATTTCCTCGGCAACTTTTTCCGCCTCTGTATCACTGCTAACATAATTTATAACCACATTAGCCCCTTTTTTACCAAACTCTAAAGCTATAGCTCTTCCTATACCTCTACTGCCTCCAGTAATTACCACATTCTTTCCTTTAAACATTTTTATATCCCCTCCTATACATGAGCTTCTTGTAAATACTTCAATGTACTATAAATTGATTCTTTATCCTCAACATTTAATATTTTTACNNTCTTTACTTATTTTCTTTACAAAACCACTAAGGGCTTTTCCTGGTCCAACTTCTATGAAGGTATCAATTCCCATATCTATCATATTTTCTATGGTATTTTGCCATTTAACAGAAGATTTAACCTGAGATTCTAACAACTGTCTAAGTTCCATTGCACTTTGTAAAACTTCTCCTGTAACATTAGGTATTACCTCTATATTACTTTCATTAAAGGTTACCTCACTTAATACATCTCCTAATTTTTTAGATGCATTTTTCATTAATTCTGTATGAAAACCTCCACTCACTGGTAGCTTAACAATTTTCTTGGCACCTTTATCCCTTAAAATTATCATAGCTTCTTCAACTAAGAAATTCTCTCCTGAAATTACAATTTGAGAACTACAATTGTAATTTGCTATACCTATTATTCCTTTATCACTAAGTTCATTACAGACTTTTTCTATAGTTTCTATTTTCCCACCAACGATCGCTGCCATGGAGCCGTTAGTTTTATCACTATCTTGCTTCATGAATATTCCTCTTTCTCTTACTACTCTTAATCCTTCGTCAAAATTGATAATTTCACTTGAGATTAGAGCAGAATATTCTCCAAGGCTCAATCCTGCAACAACCTTAGGTTTTATTCCATAAGATTTTAAAATTTCAAATAATGCTATTGAAAGTGTTACTATAGCAACCTGATTGTTTTCAGTAGAAGTTAATTCTTCTTATGGACCATTAAAGCAAAGGCTTGCTATATCTTTATTTAAGATTTTGTTAGCTTTATTGAATACTTCCTTAGCCACTAAAAATTCTTCATATATTTCCTTTCCCATCCCTACATATTGGCTACCTTGGCCTGGGAAAATAAATGCTATATTTTTCATAGTTACCTCTCAAAATTAAAATGTATTTATCATAGACTTAAGTAATTTTTCAGTACCTTCTATAAAATCTTTAATTATATCTTCGCAACTTTCTTGTTTTTTTATTAATCCTGCAATTTGACCTGCCATTACAGAACCATTATCTATATCCCCTTCTATAACAGCTTTTCTAAGTCCTCCAACACCTAATTTTTCTAATTCTTCAGGTGATGTACCTGCCTTTTCAAGCTTTGAATATTCCCTAGACAATCTATTTCTAAGAACTCTTACAGGATGCCCAGTACTTCTACCCGTAACTATAGAATCTATATCCTTTGATTCTATTACCTTATTTTTATAATTTTCATGGATATTACATTCATTAGCTGTAAGAAACCTAGTTCCTACTTGGAATCCATTAGCACCTAATGCTAATGCAGCTAACATTCCTCTAGAGTCACCTATACCACCAGCTGCTATAACAGGTATTTTTACTGCATCTACCACTTGAGGAAGAAGTGCCATAGTTGTAAGTTCGCCTATGTGTCCACCAGCTTCACAACCTTCAGCAATTACCATATCTGCTCCACTTCTTTCCATTCGTTTTGCAAGACCTGTTGATGCTACTACTGGAATAACCGTAATATTATGATTTTTCCACATATCCATATATTTTCCTGGGTTTCCCGCACCTGTAGTAACAACCTTTACTCCTTCTTCACAAACAATCTTAGCAACCTCATCTGCATTATCACTAAGGAGCATTATATTTACTCCAAAAGGTTTATCTGTTAATTCTTTAGCTCTTCTTATTTCTAATCTAACATTTTCTGGAGAGTTATTTCCTGCAGCTATAATTCCAAGTCCTCCCGCATTTGATACACTACTTGCTAATGTGCTATCTGCAATCCAAGCCATAGCCCCTTGAATTATAGGATATTGTATTCCTAAAGCTTCACATATATCTGATTTGAACATATATACCTCCTATGGTTAAGGTCAGATAGATAGCTACCTGACCCTTTGTTTTAGTTAACTTTGCTTTCTATGTAGCTTGAAATATCTTGAACATTTTTAATGTTTTCTATATCCTCATTTGGAATTTCAATATCAAACTCTTCTTCTAAACTCATTACAATTTCAAATATTTCTAGAGAATCTATCCCTAAATCATCTGTGAAACTTGCTTGTATATTTAATTCCTCAACCTCTACACCTAATTCTTTTGCTATAACTTTTTTTACTCTTTCTAATACCATTTTTATTCCTCCTATAAATTTAAAATTATTTATTCCATTTTAACAGTGCACTACCATAGGTTAGTCCACCACCAAATCCTATAACTACTATGTTATTCCCTTGTTGAATTTGACCATTTATATTTGCCTCATCTAAAGCTATTGGAATACTTGCACCAGATGTATTTCCTTTTTTATCTAAATTTGTAATAAATTTAGATAAAGGTATACCAACTTTCTTACTAAAGCTTTCTATCATTCTTATATTAGCTTGATGTGGAAGTATAAAATCTATTTCTTCCTTTTTTATATTACTTTCTTTAATAATTCTATTAAATTCTTCTTCCATAATCTTAACAGCAAACTTATAGATATCTTTTCCATTCATCTGAATCTTATTATTATTTATAACTTTCTTAGCATATGGATTCTCCATAGGAAGTATGTCGCAAGTAAGGGATTCACCTTTAGATCCTACACTTTTACAGTTGATATAACTTATATACTCTTTGGAATCTTTTCCTATAACTACAGCTCCTGCTCCATCACCAAATAATACACAAGTATTTCTATCTTCCCAATTTACAATTTTAGATAGTACCTCTGCTCCAATTATTAAAGCTTTTGTAGCCCTACCTGTTTCTATGTATCCCTTAGCTATGTCTAGAGCAAATATAAACCCACTACATGCAGCATTTATATCAAAAGCCATGGCATTTACAGCACCTATTTCCTTTTGTACATTACATGCAACTGATGGGATTAAACTATCTGGTGAAACTGTAGCCACTAAAATTAAATCAATTTCTTTACCATCTACATCGCTATCTTCTAAAGCCTTTAAAGCTGACTTTATTGCTAATTCTGAAGTATCTTCTCCAAGAGAAATTCTTCTTTCTGCAATTCCAGTTCTCTCTCTAATCCAGCTATCTGAAGTATCTACAATATTTTCTATATCTTTGTTGTAAACTATATTAGATGGTGTATAAGAACCTGTTCCTAGTATTCTTGAACCAATCACATTTATTCTCCTTTACTTATTTTTTAAGATTGTATTTTGATTTAAAGAAGCTATTTACTTTCTCTAGAGATCTTATTAGTACTTCTTCCTCTTCATCTGTTAAACCCTTTATAGTTTCATTAATCATGTCCTGATGAAATTTTCCATGAACCCTATATGCTAGTTTTCCTTTTCTAGTAAGGGCTATCATTACAGACCTTCTATCTTCTTCTCCTCTTGTGCGTTCCACATATCCCTTTTTTACAAGTTTTGTTATCGCTGTGGTTAAAGTACCTACTGTAATATTTAAATCATTTGCTACTTCTGTCATAGTTCTTGTATGATACATTCCTATAGCTTCAATAGTATGTATTTCAGTAACTGATAAATCTTTAAGTACTCCTTCTTGTAGTGCTGTTTGTTCAATCTCCAAAATATCGTTAAATATAGTTACTAATAATTCATTTAACACATGTTTATTTGAATTTAAGGATTTCATTTTATTTTATTCTCCTTTTGTTTGACTTTCAAATAGTTTGATAATCAAAGTATATTACTAAAGAAAAATAAAGTCAATATATATTTTTTACTTTTATTTTTACAAATAATTTAACTTGTTACAGTTTATTCATTTTATCAAAAATAAAGCCTAGATTTATCTAGACTTTATTAAAGATTTAATATTCGGTTATCCCTGTGTATCCTAAAGGATCTATTGGAACTCCATCTACTCTTATCTCAAAATGTAGATGTGGGCCTGTGCTATCTCCTGTATTACCAACCTCGGCTATAACCTGCCCCCTTAGAACCTGATCTCCTTTAGACACATTTAATTTGCTACAATGTGCATATACGGTCTGCAAGTTATCACTATGGTCGATTATTACTACTTTACCATACCCGTCTGCTATTCCAGAAAAACTCACTTTCCCATCTAATGCAGCTTGTATTTTAGTGCCTGTATTTGCAGCTAAATCAATTCCCTTATGATAATATCCTTCTCTATTCTCACCAAAAGTAGAAGTTAATATACCTTTTATCGGCGTTGTTACTGAATTGTGTAAAAAAACCTCTCTATTTATTTGGGCACTTCCCCTACTAAGAGGCGTAAAAGCAACTTGCGAGCTATTAGTCTTTTGTATATATCTAACCTGATTTTCTTTTATAACTGTAAAGCTAATTAAATTGTTATCATTTGTATTATTGTATCCTATTATTTTATTGGAAATTTCACTTTCACTTAAAACATCTTCTTTATTACAAGTTATTTTTTCATATACTATTTTATTATTTACAGTAATATCTTTAATATTATCTATATTACAAGTATCTATATAGATATCTCTTATTTTATTAAGAGCATTATTACCTGTAGATTCATCAGCAACTATGCCGATTTCTACACCATCTGATTTCATAACTACTGCCTTTATTTTTTCATCTGCTTTTACATTTTCTTTTGCTTCTACCGGATTGATGGTAATCATAGTTAAAATACATAAGATCGATACACATACTATGACTAATTCTCGTAGTATATTTTTCATCATTGTATTACCTCCCTACTACAATGATAATATACCCCATTGCAAATATTTTAAACATAACTACTAAATCAATAATCAAATTTATTATTAATAAAGTATTAATTTATATGCTAAAATTTATACATTTATTAATTATTAAATTTTACTTCTAATAAGTTTACTATATGTTATACTAAGGTTATAATATAATTCTTAATTGAAACTTATTCTAAAAGGTTATAAAAAATGAGTAATAAAATATAATTTACATAGTAAAAAATAATTTCTTTACTTATTATATACATATATAATTATAACCTTAGTTTTCAACGAGAGGGTAATGTAATAATATTATATTACGATAACATGGAAAGGTTGAGATTCTATGAGTACTTTTATGTTTAAAACCAAAAATTTAGATTATACTCCCGTAAGTAATGTGTTTATAGATAACTTCATGACAAAGGCTAGAGGTGAGTATATAAAAGTTTATTTACTTGGTCTTAAATATTGTGTTAGTGGAGAAATAGGTGTAAACTCAACTCTTATAGCTTCAGCTCTATCCTTATTAGAAACTGACGTAATAAATGCTTGGAATTATTGGAATGACGAAGGTGTTATAAGATTAGTTCCCATAGATAACATGGGAAATTATAATATAGAATTCTTAGAACTGACTAAGGCTCCCGATAACCGAAAGTCTGTAAATTTATTAAAAGAGCTAGATAATTCTATGGTTAAAGATATGTTGCAAGATATAGAAAGATTATTAGCACGTCCACTTTCGCCAAAAGAAATGACTACTTATCTTGGATGGCAAAATGACTTTAATTTTTCTCCTGAAATTATACTTTTACTTATAGAATATTGTGTTTCTAAAGGAAAATCTGACTATAGATATATTGAGAAAATAGCTATATCTTGGAATGATAACAATATAACCAATATAGATGAAGCACAAGACTATATAAAAAAACATGAGGATAAATGGATTAATATAAGAAAAATATTAACTTATTTAGGTCTGAAAAATGGAGATGTAATGAAGCCTCAAGAAGAGCTCTTGGAAAAATGGCTAAATGTATATAATTTTTCTTTAGAAATTATATATAAAGCTTGTGACATATGTTTTGAAAGACTAAGTAGGGCTGACTTCAAATATATTGATGGTATTCTTAATAGTTGGTTTAAAGACAACATTAAAACTCTTCAAGATATTGAGTTAAAAGATAAGAAAAAAATAAATTTTAAACCTATTATTAATGAAGTTTCTAATGCCAATTCAAAAAAAGGTAAAGGTAAATTTCACAGTTATGATCAAAGGACCTATGATTTCGAAGACTTAGAAAGAAAACTTTTAGGATGGGATAATAATGACTAATAAATATCATTTAGAAATTATGAAACTTTATGATGAGATAAAGGAAAATCAGAAAAACGCTTTAGAATTGAGAAAGTCAGAAGTAAAAAAACGTGTTCCTGAAATAGATGACATTGAAAATCATATTGGGAATCTATGCATTAAAGTCTCCTTAGCAGCCTTTCAGGATGCACCTAATAGAGAACAACATCTAAAAGAATTGAGAGAAAATATAACTAATTTAAGAGTTAAAAAGACTGAACTATTGGTATCTAACGGTTATCCTTTAGATTACTTAGATATTAAATATAATTGTAATAGGTGTAAAGATACTGGATTTATAGGATTACAAAAATGTAGTTGCTATAAACAAAAACTTAATAGTATTTATTATAGAAATAGTGATCTATTTATAGTTTCAGATGATCATAATTTTGCTAATTTTAAAATGGACTTCTATAGTGATAAAAGAAATGGTCGTGAAAAATATAGTCCAAAAGAAAATATGAAAAGCATAGTAAATCAGTGCTTTAGATATATAGCAAACTTTGAGTCTACATCAGAAAATCTTCTTTTTTATGGTAATCCAGGTACTGGAAAAACTTTTTTATCTCACTGTATAGCAAAAGAATTAACAGATAACGGATATTTTATAGTATATAAGACTTCTGAAGAGTTGATTAAAAATCTAAAAGATATAAGATTTAATAACAACTCAACTCTAGAAGATCACCTAATTAATTGTGATTTACTTATAATAGATGACTTAGGTACAGAGGTATCATCAGAGTTTGCTATATCTGAACTATTTAACCTTCTCAATACAAAGCTACTAAGAAACAAGAAGATGTTAATTTCTAGCAATTTTTCTTTAGATGAATTATTATCTATATATTCAGAACGTATTACATCTAGACTTTTTGGTAACTTTACTTTGTTTAAGTTTTATGGTGATGATATAAGACTTCAAAAAAACTTAAATAGTAAAGCATCCTCTAGATAATTTCATTTAAACAAAGACATCGTGACTTATATTTACATTAAGTTAGGATGTCTTTGTCATTTAAAAGAATCATAAAGGCCTCCCATCATTAAATAGTCTTCCAACTTTTCTTCTTCGAAGCCTTTTTTATTATTTGAGCTTATAAAAGTAGATCTTATTATGGATGAATCTCCATATTTTTCTCTTATTTTATCTATAGTACTATCTAGGCTTCTTTGTTTATCTATTTTTTCATCATCAAATAAAGATTTCTGATATATGCTATTATCACTTAACTTAGTTACTCTGACTCCTAATAATCTTATAGGTTCTCCACGCCACATTTCCTTAAAAATTGCTTTTACTAAATTAAAAATTTCTTCAGTAGAATCTGTTGGTGTTAATAGCTTTTTTTGATGAGAATAAGTTGTAAATACATTTGACTTTATTGATACAGCCACAATACCACATAAAGATTTATTAGCTCTAAGTCTCTTAGCTACACTTTCTGTAAGTGACAATAATACCTTTAATGCTTCATCTACACTTAAAATGTCCTTGCTTGTAGTAGTTGAATTTCCTATACCTTTTACATCTACATAATTATCACAGTTAATAGGTGAATCATCTATTCCATTTGCATATTCATAAATTATATTTGCATAGCTTTTAAATATGTTTCTTAAGATACTTAAATTATAATTTGCTAAATCTCCAATAGTAAATATATTTAAATCTATAAGCTTTTTTTCTGCTGCTTTTCCAACCATAAATAAATCACCTACTTTAAGTGGCCACATCTTTACTCTCCTTTCTTCTTTAAATAATGTATGAATGGAATTCTTCTTTGAAAAGTCACTGGCCATCTTAGCTAACAATTTATTATTTCCTATTCCTATATTTACTGTAAAACCTAAATCTTTTTCTATTTTTCTTTTAATTTCTTTAGCCTTTTCCATATAGTCATATTTAAAATGACTTGCCTCCATAAAAACCTCATCTATGGAATATCTTTCACTAAAATCAGAATATGGCTTTAATAGTTTATACATATCATTACTAAACTTTGTATATAGTTTATGTTCTGGTGGATAAACTTTTAATTGAGGGCACTTTTTCAACGCAGCTACAATAGGTTCTCCGGTTATTATATTAAATTTCTTAGCTGGAATTGATTTTGCTAAAACTACTCCTCTTCTATCTTCTACACTTCCACCTATTATAGAAGGAATTTTTCTTATATCTACTTCACTTTCTCCACATCTTAATAAATTTATAGCTGTCCATGATAGAAATGCAGAGTTAACATCTATATGAAATATTATTCTTTTGGACTTATTCTCCACAAATATCACATCCTCAAAATTAACTTACATTCTCATTTTAACGAACAAATATTCGTTTGTAAAGACATATTTATTTGTTACTTATGTATTATTTCAAAAAATAAAAAAGATTCTGAATTAATTCAGAATCTTTGGAGCTGGCAATAGGAATCGAACCTACAACCTGCTGATTACAAATCAGCTGCTCTACCGTTGAGCCATGCCAGCATAAGTGGCGACCCAGAAGGGACTCGAACCCTCGACCTCCGGCGTGACAGGCCGGCACTCTAACCAACTGAGCCACTGGGCCACATTAAATTATGTGGTGGTCGCAACAGGGATCGAACCTGTGACCCCCTGCTTGTAAGGCAGGTGCTCTCCCAGCTGAGCTATGCGACCTAATATGGTGACTCCTAGGGGAATCGAACCCCTGTTACCACCGTGAAAGGGTGGTGTCTTGACCGCTTGACCAAGGAGCCATATGTTTTACATTTTATCAGATTTTTCATCTAATGTCAATACTTTTTAAAAAGTATTTTGGCGACCCAGAAGGGACTCG
>DKGY01000088.1:69581-98177 GCA_002453475.1 Clostridium sp. UBA6758
CCCAGCTGAGCTATGCGACCTAGTATGGTGACTCCTAGGGGAATCGAACCCCTGTTACCACCGTGAAAGGGTGGTGTCTTGACCGCTTGACCAAGGAGCCATATGTCATTTTGCTTTTGTGTTTGCCGGGCCATCCGACATTTATTATAATACAAAAATTTTAAACTTTTGTCAACAAAATTTTAAAAATAATTTTTTTTATTTTTTTCTTCAAAATTTTATACATAAAATATATTATTTATTAAATATATTTTAATTTAATCATAAACTTATATTATAGTTTTAATATATAGTATAATTCTATATACTATAGTTAATATATTAGTTAATATGTTATCAAATATATTTAAAGGCTTGAGGTGATTTTATTTTGTATCATGACTTAATTATTGTTGGCGGTGGATCCTGTGGCATAGTATCTGCAATTAAAGCAAAAGATTTAAGTATAGACGTCGCTATAATAGACGGTAGCGATAGAGTAGGTAAGAAATTATTAACTACTGGTAATGGACGATGTAATTTAACTAACGAAAATTTATCCTTATCAAGATTTCATAGTGATAATAATAACTTTTTTAAAGATATTATTAATACCTATGATTTAGAATATACACTTAATTTTTTTAAATCCATAGGAATATATACATGTACCTTGGAGTCTGGAAAGATATATCCTTTATCTCTCCAAGCATCCTCCGTGCTAGACATTCTTAGAATGAATTTATCTGAAAGAAATATACCTACTTACATGAGTGAAAAAGTTTTAAATATTATTAACACAAAGAAAGGTTACTTTGAAATTATTACTTCTTCCACTACATATACATGTAAAAAAGTTCTCTTATGTACTGGAGGCAAAAGTTATACTAAAACGGGTTCTGATGGCTCTGGTCATAAACTAGCTAAAAACTTTGGCCATAGTTTAATAAATTTAACACCTGGTATAGTTCAATTAAAACTAAACTATGATAGACTTAAGGCCATTTCTGGAGTAAAATTTGAAAGCTCTTGTAATATAGAGGTAAATGGTAAAACTCAAAACCAAGAATTTGGTGAAATCTTATTCACAGACTATGGTATATCAGGTCCTCCAATTATGCAGCTTAGTAGAATTGCTTCTAAAGGAATTCTAAATAAGTCATCAGTTTATATACATGTGAATTTACTTAATTCAGATTATGACCATGTACTAGATTTCCTTGAAACACACTTTGCAGTATTTTCCTATAGAAGTATTTCAGATAATCTAGTAGGAATTATAAATAAAAAGCTTATTCCTATTATCTTAAAAGAATGTGGAATTACTGACATTCATATGCCTACATATTCCCTAGAATATGAAGATAGGTTTAAACTTTATAGGCTTTTATGTGATTGGAAATTTCAAGTTATTGATACAAACTCTTTTGAAAATGCTCAAGTTACTATAGGTGGAATAGATACTACAGAGGTAAACCATATAACTTTAGAATCTAAATTGACTTCTGGTCTATACTTTGGTGGCGAAATTTTAGATGTTGATGGTGATTGTGGTGGTTTCAACTTACAATGGTGCTGGAGCTCCTCTAGTGCTGCTGTGAATGCCATTTATAATGCACTAAGGGATTAACATTACATTTAACATAAGAGCTATTATTTAGTGTAATTAGTGTAATTTTATATGCCACTTAAATTAATATTTATAAAAAACAAAACTGATAAGAAATATAAGCATTTCTTATCAGTTTTAAAACTTGAGTTAATTTTTTCTCATATAACTCGCAATGACACACTTTTAAAGGTCTGCGATTCTCATAGTTTGATCTCTCTTTGGCCCTACTGATATTATCGATATCTTAACACCAGTGAATTCTTCTATTCTCCTTAAATATATCTTTGCATTCTCTGGAAGGTCTTCGTATTTTCTAACCTCTTTTATGCTTTCGTCCCATCCATCAAATTCTTCATATACAGGTTCACATTTTGCTAAATCTTCAAGACTAGCTGGGAAGTAGTCTATTACTTTTCCACCTAACTTATATCCTATGCAAACTTGTATTTTATCAAGTCCAGCTAGTGTATCAATTTTTGTTACACCAAAGCTAGTTAATCCAGAAACTCTAGCAGCACTTTTTAGTATAACAAGATCAAGCCAACCACATCTTCTGCTTCTTCCTGTAGTAACTCCATACTCAAATCCTTTTTCTCTTATCCAATCTCCAACTTCATTTTCTTGTTCTGTTGGGAAAGGTCCCTTTCCAACTCTAGTTGTATATCCTTTTACAATTCCTACAGCACTATCTATCATAGTTGGTCCTATACCTGCACCTGTGCATATACCACCTGCTACTGTATTAGAAGATGTCACATATGGATATGAACCAAAATCTATATCAAGAAGTGTTCCTTGAGCTCCTTCAAATAGCACATCTTTATTGGCTTTTATGCTATCAAAAACTCTAACTGATGCATCATCTACATATGGCTTCATTCTCTTACCATATTCTAAATAAGCCTCGTAAACCTCATCAAAGCTTAATGCTTCTCCACCATAAATCTTAACTATTAAATCATTTTTAGCTGGAAGATATTCTTGTAATTTTTCCTTTAAAACTTCTGGTTTAATAAGATCACATACCCTTATTCCACATCTCTCAACTTTATCAGTATAACAAGGTCCTATTCCTTTTTTAGTAGTACCTATATCGTTCTTTCCTCTAGCTTCTTCTTTAAGAGCATCTAATACCTTATGATAAGGCATTATAACCTGAGCTCTATCACTTATGATTAATCTCTCTGGAGTTATATTTTCTCCTAATCCTTTTAAATAATCCATTTCCGTAAATAGAGCCTCTGGATCTACAACTACTCCATTACCTATTACATTAAGTTTATCCTTATAAAGTATTCCTGATGGAATTAAATGTAGCTTATATTCATTATCTCCTACTACTACAGTATGACCTGCATTATTTCCTCCTTGGAATCTAACAACTACATCTGCACTTTCTGCAAGATAATCAGTCATTTTACCCTTTCCTTCGTCTCCCCATTGAGCTCCTAATACCACAAATGATGACATATTTCACATCTCCTTCTTTTAATCATTAGTAAAACTTACCATAAACTAAACTAGCTTACTATATTTCTCATTTAATATTCTAGCAACATAAACACCGCTAGCAGATGCTTGTGACAGTGAATGTGTAACTCCAGATCCATCACCTAATACATAAAGGCTTTTAACTTTTGTTTCTAAGTTATTATCCACTTCTATATTTGAATTATAGAATTTAACTTCTACACCATATAACAATGTATCTTCATTAGCTGTTCCTGGTGCTATATTATCTAGAGCATATATCATCTCTATTATAGCATCTAATTGACGCTTTGGTATAACTAAGCTTAAATCTCCCGGTGTAGCTTTTAAAGTTGGAATAGTAAAACTTTTACTCATTCTATGATCATTAGTTCTCCTACCCTGTACTAAATCTCCAAATCTTTGAACTAATACTCCACCACCTAACATATTGCTAAGTCTCGCTATAGATTCCCCATACTCATTACTATTTTTAAATGGCTCTGTAAAATTATTTGTAACTAATAATGCAAAGTTTGTGTTTTCTGTATGAAGTTCTGGATTTGAATAGCTATGTCCATTTACTGTAACTATTCCATTTGTATTTTCACTAACTACCTCACCATGTGGGTTCATACAAAATGTTCTAACTAAATCTCCATACTTCTTGGTTCTATATACAACTTTACTCTCATATACTTTTTCTGTTATATCTTCAAATACAGCTGCAGGTAGCTCCACTCTAACACCTATATCCACTCTGTTACTTCTGCTCTCTATTCCAAGCTTAGTACAAACCTTAGATATCCATTTAGACCCCGATCTTCCTGTTGCAACTATTATATCCTTACATCTAAATTCATCGTCATCAGTTTTTACTATAAATTCCTTACCTTGCTTTTCTATATCGATAACTTCAGTATTAAACTTCATCTCTATATTATCTTTTATTTTATTATATAAATTGCCTAGTATTTTTACATTTCTATCGGTACCAAGATGTCTAACTTTAGCATCTAAAAGATGTAAATCATGCTTTAGCGCTTCAGTCTTTAGCGTACTATCAGCAGTTGAATATAACTTCGCATCACTTCCACCATGATTACATAATACCTTATCTACATAATACATAAGATCCAAGGCTTCTTGTCTACCAACATATTTGTATAAATCTCCACCAAAGTTATTAGTTATATTATACTTACCATCTGAAAGACTTCCAGCACCACCATAACCATTCATAATATCGCAAGATTTACAATGGATACAAGATTTTATTTTTTTCCCATCTATAGGACACTTTCTTTTTTCTAATCTATTTCCCTTCTCTATCATTAATACTTTAGTCTTTGAACCTAAAGCAGTTAACTCATAAGCAGCGAAAACACCACTAGCTCCTGCACCAACAATTATAATATCATAATTTTTATACATGTTAATCACCCCATAAATATATTAACAAAGAGATGTAGTATTTTCAATAAAAATACGAATATTTTTTATAATACCCATAAAATTCTTCGTAACTATATTCCTTTAGAAATTTATTTTTCCCAATATTTATTTACCCTATTCCCATGTAGAATATTTTCATTATTTCGTAATAATAAACTTTAAACTTACTTACAGTATATAAATGGCTTTATATACTGTATTTTATTAGTCTAATATGCATTATTAGCTTTTTATTATAATATTACCTTAAACCATAAAAAGTGTAGTATATTCTTATAGAATATACTACACTTTTTATAATTATATTGTTCGTCCTTATATGAATGACTTATATATACTTATTCCGTCTAAGCTATATACTTTTTCAGAGAATTCACCTGGATTTAAATCCTTAGTAGCTTTACGCATATCATACATTCTAGCATCTAATACATCCAAATGATGTAACATTTCTGCTTCAGGTATCATAGGTTTCTTCGGACTTCCATACTCTGGCTCATAGTGATGTGTTAATATCATATGTTGTAATAACATAACTATTTCTTTATCTGCATTAATTTCCATTGCTGCATCTTCAATTAAACCAATTCCTTGTATTATGTGTCCCAGTAACTGACCTTCCGTACTATATTTGGATACTATTCCTAGTTCACTAGATTCCATCTCCATTATTTTAGCTATATCATGAAGAATTATTCCGGAATACAATAAATCTTTATTAAGATAACTATATATATCTAATAATTTTTCTGCTGCATTTAACATAGTAGTTATATGATATAAAAGACCACCTTTAATTGCATGATGATTGGATTTAGCAGCTGGATAATGCATTAACTTATAACTTAATTTACTGATAATACTTTCTGTAATTCTTTTTATATCTTTATTTTCTATTTTTTCTATATAATCTAATAGGGTTTCAAACATATCTTCAGACTTATAAGGAGCAACTAGTATAAATTCATCTATATTAACATTATCTTCTTCTGTAGAAGGTCTAATTTTCTCTATCTTTAACTGTAATTTCCCTCTATATTCATTAACTACAGCTCTTATTTTTACAAGTATATTATCCTTTATTGAAGCTTCTATATTTTCATTACATTCCCAAAGCTTTGCATTTATTTCTCCAGTCGAATCTATTAACATAAGATCTAAATATTTATTTGTAGTACTATTATTAGTAATTTTACATTCTGCATTTTTTACTAAGAAAAAATTTTCAATTCTATCCCCTTTGTTAAACTCACCAATTTTCTTATTTTCCATAACTGTTCTCCTTAATCTTTACTTCATGTACTATAAGATGAATATTATCAAATCTATTAAAATTATTCAATAATACTTAAAAAAGATATGTTTTACCACATCTTTTTAATGCTGTTCTATGGCATTTTTTCTTTTAACAACTTTACCATCTTCATCTGTAAAACTATTTATTATTATAGATACTAAATCTACTATAATCCATATGCCAAAACCACCTAGTGTAAGTAACATTAATATTGCAGTCCCAGCCTTTCCAACATAAAACCTATGGAAACCTATAAAACCTAAAAGTATACAAAACACTAACGTTGCTCCCCAACTTTTTTCACTAAACTCTTTATCTTTGGATTTTAATGTAGAATCTTTACTTTTTCCACCTAAAAGTTCTTTAGGCTTAATTATTTTTATTTCTTCATTTGTATTATTAATATCACTTGTATTTTCCATAATCCCATTATTATATAGGCTTACAACATCATCTTCATATTCTTCTGTTATAGTAATATCATCTAATTCTGAATGCTTTTGAAAATTTGTATCTTTTTCATTGTTAAACTTACCATCTATTAATTTATTGTTCTTTATCTCATTTACCATGAGTAATCTCACCTCACATAAAGTATAGCTAATATATCTTTATGTAATATGGCTTTAGTATATGCAATAAATATAAATGATATATAACTATACCTATTACTATTTTCCACCAAATCTTCTTGAAATTATTCTGGATGAACTAAGTCTAAGTTGCCAAACTTACTATATTTACCTATCCATGCTAAATTTACGGTTCCAACTTCACCATTTCTATGTTTAGCTAATATACATTCAGCTATATTCTCATCTTCTTTCTCTTTACTATAATAAAATTCCCTATATAAGAACATAACTATATCTGCATCCTGCTCTATAGAACCTGATTCTCTTAAATCTGATAACATAGGACGATGGTCTGCTCTTTGTTCTGGTGCACGAGATAATTGAGATAGTGCAATTACTGGACATTTCATTTCTTTAGCTAAAGCTTTTATACTTCTCGATATTTCAGATACTTCCTGCTGTCTATTATCAGAATTGCTTCCTGACATTAATTGAAGATAGTCTATGATAATTAAATCTATTCCATGCTCTATTTTAAGTCTTCTACACTTAGACCTCATCTCCATGACCGAAATACCTGCTGTATCATCTATATATATCCCAGCAGATGCAAGTGGTCCTGAAGCCCTTGCTATATTCTCCCAATCCCTATCATCTAAATCACCATTTCTAAGCTTCACCATGTCTACATTAGCCTCTGCACAAAGGAGTTTATATGCTAATTGCTCCTTGCTCATTTCTAATGAAAATATAGCAACTTTCCTACCATCCCTAATAGCTGCATTTTGAGCTATATTAAGACAAAATGTAGTTTTTCCCATAGATGGTCTAGCAGCTATCAGAACCATATCTCCACTCTGAAACCCTGAGGTTTTTGTATCTAAATCTTTAAATCCACTAGCTACTCCATTTACTTGGCCTTTATTATTAAAAATCTTTTCTATCTCTAAAAATCCTCTTTCCAATACAGTACTCATAGGTTCAAAATCACTAGTACTTCTTTTTTCAGATATATTAAATATATTTTTTTCTGCCAAGTCTATTACTGATTCTACATCATCTTGTTTATTATAGCTATTTTCAATTATTTCTGTTGAGCTTCGAATTAGCCTTCTAAGTGTCGATTTATCCTCAACAATTTTTATATATGAAGATAGATTAGCTGTAGAAGGTACAGAGGTGCTTATTTCCATAATATATGTTACCCCTCCAGCTTGCTCAAGCATATCGTTTGATTTTAGATAGTCTACCAAGGTTATCATATCTACAGGTATATCTTTGTTATATAAATCTCTAATAGCCTTAAAAATAGTCTTATGAGCATCTTTATAGAAATCTTCAGCTGAAAGAACCTCTGCAGCTTGTGCAATAGCATTCTTATCTATTAACATAGATCCTACTACCGACTGCTCAGCTTCTACATTTTGTGGCATTGTTCTAAGTGAGTCACTCATATTATTACCTCCTACGATATATTAAAAGAAAACTCCTATATATACTCTCAATGAATAAGTAATGTTTTCTACATTATTTAATATAAAACCCTTCTTTTTAATTATAATGTAGTTATTAAAAAATCCAACTATTTATTTACAAAATTAAATTAAAACCCTGTATAATCATATTACAGGGTTTTAATAATTAAAGTATCTAAAATACTAATTCTAGTAGTTCTTCTATTGTTGATACAGCTGTAACCTCTATATTTTCAATATTAGTTGGAACATCCTTTAAGTTATCTTTTGGGATTATTACTTGCTTTATACCCTTTCTCTTTGCTCCATATATTTTTTCAAATACTCCTCCTACTGGTTTTATCTTACCTCTAATTGATATTTCACCAGTTATCGCAATATCCTGTCTTAATGGTTTATCTAAAAGGGCACTTATAATACATGTTGTTATAGCCGCACCTGCTGATGGCCCATCAATTTTTCCACCACCAATGACATTTACATGAATATCATAGTCTCTGATTTCCTTATCAGTAACCTTTCTTATAACAGAGGCTGCATTAAATACAGAATCCTTTGCCATAGAACCAGCAGTATCATTAAATCTAATAGTTCCTTTACCTCTTTCTTTCGCCTCAAAACCTGAACATTCTATTTCTATAGTTGATCCCAAGAATCCAGATACTCCAAGACCAAAAATCTGTCCGACTTCTTTAGAATCTAAATCACTAATGTCTTCATATGGTCTTAATCTATTATTAGATGCTACTTCATTAAAATCAGAAATAGTTATAACCACATTATTTCTATCTTCATTGTTTAACAGTACATATCCATATACATCTGCAAGTATATTTACAGCTTTTCTGCCTTCTATAGTATATCTACTTATCTCTTTTGCTAAACCATTCTCTAATTTAATACTTAACTTTTTAGCTGCATTTAATACAACTTTTTCTATATCTACAGAAGATAGTGGCTCAAAATAAACTTCTGTGCACCTTGATCTTAATGCTGGATTAATGTCACCTGGCTCTCTAGTAGTAGCTCCAATTAGCACGAAATCAGCTGGAGCACCATTTTCAAATAAGTACTTAATATATTTAGGTGTACTTTCATCATCTGGATCATAATATGATGATGAAAACTCAACCCTTTTATCCTCTAAAACTTTTAATAATTTATTTTGAAGAGTATAATCTAATTCACCTATTTCATCTATAAATAAAACTCCACCATGTGCTTCTGTAACTAATCCTGTCTTTGGTTCTGGAGTACCACTTTCAGCTAAATCTCTCTTTGAACCTTGATATATAGGATCATGTACCGAACCTAATAAGGGATTTGATATTTCCCTTGGATCCCATCTTAATGTGGTTCCATCTACCTCTACAAACTTTGCATCCTTCTCATATGGTGTATGCTTTAATTTCTTAACTTCTTCAAGCGCAATTCTAGCTGCTGTAGTCTTACCTACTCCTGGTGGTCCATATAAAATAATATGTTGTGGATATGGAGATGCCATCTTAGATATTAATGATTTAATAGCTCTTTCCTGTCCAATTATTTCTGAAAAACTTTCAGGTCTAAGCATGCTCATAATATTTTGAGTTAAATGCTTTGAATCTAAACATTCAAGCTCTGCATATTTTTTTAATGTCTTACTATTTTCTGGTCCCCTTTGTTTCTTTATAATTCCTAGTCTTACTTCATCTATATACTTGTCCTGCTTTTCTATAATTTGCTTTTCTACTTCTGCATCTAGTTTATTTTGTACATATCTCTTCGCTAAAAGCTCACTTATTTCCAAGCTAGTTTCTTTTAAAACTTCCTCTATATTATTCTCACTTGGTGGGACACTAATTCCTTCACCATTAGTAACTATTTTATTTATAGCATAAAGTTTTCTATACATATCTTTACTATTTAAGTGTTTTTGAACCTTAAACTTTACTGCTCTACCTCTAATAGTACCTTCATCTAAAAGCTTATACATAACTTCGTGTAAAACTTCTATTTCTACTTCCATAGTTAATTCTTCTTCTAAGCTAAAATTATTTAATTTATCAACTGAATTTATATTCAAAATTATTAGCATAGAAGGATTTTTATCCCTTCTATGCTTTCCTCCCCTCGGTTTTTAGAATCTATTGCTGTTCTTTTATAATAACCTTTATTTTAGTTGATATCTCAGGATATAGTTTTACTTCTACATCATATAATCCCATAGTTTTAATAGTATTAACCACTATCTTTTTCTTATCTATTGTTATATTTAATTGATTTTCCATTTCCTGAGAAATATCTTTTGTAGTTATAGCTCCAAATAATCTACCATTATCTCCTGACTTGGCATAAATAATTACTTCTTTATCCTTAAGTTCATTAGCAACTTTTTGAGCTTCCTCTATTTCAGCTAATTTCTTCTTTCTATCAGCCTCATTTTTTTTATTTAAAATATGCATATTAACATCATTTGCTTCTTGAGCTAACTTCTTCGGAAACAAGAAATTTCTTGCATATCCATCAGACGCATTAACAACCTCACCTTTTTTTCCAACTGATTTTACATCTTGTAATAAAATAACTTTCATTATTATTCACCCTTCCTTAAGTATTTTTCTATAGCATCATTTAATAATTCTTCTGCCTCATCTTGATTAGTATTTTTAATTCTAGCAGCAGCCATTGTTAAATGTCCTCCTCCACCTAAATATTCTAATATTACCTGAACATTTATTTCACCTAAGGACCTTCCACTTATATAAGTGCCCTCTTCTATTTTAGCAATAACAAATGATGCTTGAATACCTGTAATATTTAGCAATTCATCCGCAGCTTGTGCTGGTAATACAGAATTCGATATTTCTGGTGGACATTTAGCTACAGCTATTCCCCTTTTAACTTTTGCAGTTTTTATTATATCTGCTCTTGTTATATAAATATCTAAAGCTTCACTAAAAATTCTTTTTACATCTACAGTATCAGCACCTAATCTTCGTAAAAATGCTGCTGCTTCAAATGTTCTAACTCCAGTTTTAAAACAGAAATTCTTAGTATCTAGACAAATACCTGCTAATAAAGCTACTGCTTCTACTTCTCTTAATTTTGGTTTTTCAACCATATATTGAATTAATTCTGTTATTAGTTCAGATGTTGATGATGCATATGTTTCCACATAACTTAACATTGTACCTTGTATAAAGTCTTTCGTTTTCCTGTGATGATCTATAATCACTATTCTACTGAAGTAATTTACTACCTCCATAGAAAGCACATAACTTTCATTATGAACATCAACTAATATTAATAAACTTTTATCATTTTTTATATTTTTAACTGCATTTATATTTATAAATGTGTCTTTATAGTTTTCATCCTCATCTAATCTATCCAACATATACTGCACAGCATCGTGAGGTTCATCCATAACTATATAACATTCCTTATTTAAAGAACATATGGTACTATACATTCCTATTGCTGCTCCTAAACAATCCATATCTGGATTGTGATGTCCCATTATAACTACATTGCTACTTTCATTTATCAGTTCTAAAAGTGCATGACCAATTACCCTAGCTCTAACCTTAGTCCTTTTTTCAACTTCTTTAGTTTTTCCACCATAAAAAGATACTTTTTCAAAGCTCTTGACTACACATTGATCTCCACCTCTCCCAAGGGCCAAATCCTTTGCTATAGTGGCAAATTCATGATTTTCAGCTGGATTTTCTCCACCTCTACCCACTCCAATGCTTAAAGTAACTGTAAGTTTATTTCCACTGCTTACTTCCCTAATTGTATCTAATATATCAAATTTCTTATTCATCTCAGCTTCTATATTAGCATCTTTAGTTGTTAATACATATTTATTTGATGAATATTTTCTTATTAATGCTTTTAGACTATTAGCATAGTTATTTATAGTTCTATCTATGTCTGCTATAAGCTGTGGTCTTAACCCCTCTTCTGTAGTCTTAATAACGTCATCAAGATTATCTACCTCTATAAGCATTACACTTTCTTTAGTTTCATTAATTTGATTTATTAAATTAATATTATCTGTAATATCATCAAAAGAAATTATCATAAGATTATTACCTTCATTAATTTCATAATCTTGAATAATACTTATATAAATATCATAAATTCTATCCCTAAAAATTACATTTTTATACTCTGATTTTTTTCCTTCTAACGCTAATTTTATATTTAACTCTTTAATTATTTCTTTTATATTTTTACCCACTATATCATTATTTTCTAATCTCAAAGCTAAGCTTTCGTTGTACCATATTACTTCTCCATTTTCTAATAAAAACAGGGTTGGAAAAGGCACATTAGAAAAGGCTGTAGACTTAATAGTGTCAACCTTGTATGTTATATTTTCAATCTTATTAGAAAAATTATCTTTTTTACTATTGTAGAAAATAGTATACAAAAGAAGGGCTACATATATTAGAAGAAGTATATTGGAAATAATTAACTTACCTGTTATAAAAAACACTACTAATAATATAACTAATATAGTTATACATATTTTATTCTTTATAAAGTTAAATAGTATTTCATTAAAATTCTCTTTATTCATATATTACGCCTTTCTGATTCTATATGGATCTAGCTTTCTAAAATCTAACATCATTTCTACGAAACCTACTATCCCTAAAATTTTAGATGATCCTATTATAAACAAAAGAACTACTAGAAGTATTCTCATTACCTTAGGCATTTCTAGTTTTTTTCTAAAGAAATAATCAGTTGCAGCTGCTCCATTAATAGCCAATATCATAATTGTTAGCATAAATATAGTATTATATAAAAACAAACCTACTGTGACTCCCTTACTTCCTAGTATTGCACATATACTAATAATACCAATTAATCCTGCCCCAACTAAATTTGATATATAAAACTCTGAAAATCTTAATGCTTTAATTTCTGTATATTTTAATTTTCTAAATATAACTTGTGTAAATAATATAATTGAATATGCTTGTATAAAACAAGCTATAAATACTACAGTTGGTATTAACATAGCTAAAAACTCAACTGTAAAGATATCTCCCATTTTATCAAATACTTGTAATTGTGTAGCACTCATACCCATGTTACTATAAATTTCTTTAGTTTGAGCCATATACTCCTTCAATTCATGTATATATGTATTCAATTCATTATTTATAAATTGAAATATACTTACATTACTAACAAGTATACTAATTAAACAAACTTCAACTATCATGGATATAATACAGGCTATTATTAAGGCCATTAATGTATTATATGTTTTCTTTTCATTTTTTAAGCAATAACCTAAAACCATACCTACTATTCCATAAGACATACCTGAGATTATAGCTAAAACCGGGTTTAATACCATACTAATTATTACACTTGCTAATACAGATAAAATTGAGTATTTAATTCCACTTCTACAATAAATAAGAGCTATTATTACTGGTAATACTACTAAACTTATTACATTTAAAAATGGAGTATATAATGTAATAATATTTATTATAATTATAATACCCGCCATCAATGAAGCCTCTGTTAAATCTTTTTTACTAATCTTTTGTGTCATAACATCCTCCTTCTAATTTCTTTCTCTTATATGGTCATAAAGCTTACTAAGCTCTTTTCCATTTTTCTCAAGAGGATCACCTTCTACTATACCAACTTTTAATTTTTTCTTCATAGTTTCATCAATAGCTAAATGAGAATATCCTAATTTCTCTGCTAAAATATATAATATTATTATTGCTCCTGATATACAATCTAAAATTGCATCTTGTGCTATATTGCTACCTTTACTTAATAACTTAAAAAAATCACCTACAATACAAACTAATTCTGCCTTCAGTCCTTCTATTACCTTAATATTGGACATAATATTAAACTCTTCTCGTCTCATAAGAATCATCCTTTCTTTAGGCTATAAGTCTATTGTAAATTTTTTTTAATATTTATGCAACATGATTATAGGTATATTTACCTTTATTTCACAGTAATTATGCAATTAAAACAAAAAACTAGTGAATAACAACGATTCACTAGTTTTATCAACTATATGTTTATTTTACCAAATAAATTATTACTACTCAGTTGTGAATGGTAATAATGCTATGTTTCTAGCTCTCTTAATAGCTACAGTTAGCATTCTTTGGTGTTTAGCGCAGTTTCCAGAAATTCTTCTTGGTAATATTTTACCTTTCTCTGTAACGTACTTTCTTAATTTATTGATATCTTTATAATCTATAGAAGTTGCTTTATCCATACAGAAAGCACAAACTTTTCTCTTAGCTCTTTTTCTGTTTCCGCCTTTTCTTCTATCATTCTTATCATTTCTATCATAAGCCATTGCTCTTACCTCCTTACCTAATTATTAAAATGGCATATCCTCACCATCATCAATCGGAGTCATATCTCCTCCACCAAAGTAATCTGTTGGTATTGATGAATCATTGTGAGAAGCAGCTCCAGTATTCATTCCTGATGTTTTATTGCCACCCCATTCAAGGAAACTTACTTCATCAGCTACTACTTCAGTAACATATCTTCTTCCACCGTCTTTAGCTTCATAAGAACGAGTTTCAATTCTACCAGCTACACTTAAAAGTTTACCTTTACTCATGTAGTTAGCAGTACTTTCAGCTTGTTTACCCCATACTACTACAGGTATAAAGTCTGCATCCGGTTGCCCTTCTTTCTTAAATCTTCTATTGACTGCAATTGTAAATGTGGCTACAGCTGTACCTGTACCTGGAGTAAACTTTAACTCTGGGTCTTTGGTTAATCTTCCGATTAAAACAACCTTATTCATTAATACCACCTACTTGCTTTCTGGATTGATTATAATATGTCTTATAACACCATCTGTAATTCTGAATACTCTATCTAATTCTTTAGGTAATTCAGCGTCAGCTTTGAAGTTGATTAATGTGTATACACCTTCGTTAACTTTAGCGATTTCGTAAGCTAGCTTTCTTCTACCCCAAGCGTCAACGCTTTCAACTTCTCCACCATTGTTCTCTATTACACCTTTAAACTTTTCAACGTTAGCTTTAACAGCCTCCTCGTCTAATGATGGGTGTAATATGAATATAGTTTCATATGTTCTCATTAGTTTCACCTCCTCCCCCCGGACTAACGGCTGTGATTTTCACAGCAGGGATTACATCATCAAATTATATCATAGTATAACTATCAAGTCAATATTGTTATCTTAACTTTCATCATCCTTAATAACTTTCTTTACACTTTTTTCAAATTTACTTCTAGGAATCATAACAATTCTATCACATCCGGTGCATCTAATTTTTATATCTGCACCCATCCTAATTATTTCCCACTTATTACTACCACACGGATGTGTTTTTTTAGTTTCTACAATATCATTTAAATCAAATTCTTTCATATTCTTCTCCTATATATCAGTGTTTCCAAATGTAAACATCTGTAAACTATATTGCTTTATAATTACTTTTAACTATTTTGTATTATACTAGTCAATATTTAACTCTACCAACTTGTTATCAGTAAATTGGTAAATTGTTTTAAATTCCATCTTTTTATCTTTTATTATTCCTTTTAGGTTATTTACAATACCAGTATCAGCCTTTAAACTTATTCCACAACTTTTTGTTATATATGTTGGTGTTGGCATCATAGTAACCTTAATTTTTTCATTAATACATACTGATTCTGCTTTCATAGCTTCATGAGTATTATTAAAAGTTACAATTAAAAATTCTTTCATTTCTTAATCTCCCAGCACTATTTCTTATAGCTTTATAGTTTTTCCTTTATTCATCATTTCAATTATTGCATACATATTACTAATTTCTCCAATAGCAAGATTATCCTTTAATCCATAAAAATCTAAACAGAGGCCACAGCTTTGTACATTTACGCCTCTTTCTACTAGCCTTTTTACACTATCAAGCGTAAGGGCTCCTTCAACTACTAACTTTACTCCTGCATTCAAAAATACTATATTATTTGGAATAACTTCAGCCTCTGAAAGTGCAAATAAATAACTCTTTATAAGAGCTACCCCTAATTCATCATTTCCATTTCCCAATTTATCTGATCCTATAACAATAGTAAAAGTCTCTTCTTTCTTTTTAGAACTCTCTACATTTAATTCTTCTGGTATAGCTTTTCCCTTTGTAATTGTTATATAAAATATATTGCTTCCTTCTTCTTTTACTTCATAGTTAAATCCATTTCCTTGGGCAAATTTAACTATATTATTTTTTGCAACTTCGTTATCTACAATAGTTACTCCTATACCATTTTCTAAAGTATCAAAATATTTTTTTGTATTTACCACAGGAATTGGGCAATTTAACCCTCTACAGTCAATTTTGTTATCAATATTTTCCATAATCCTTCTCTCCCTATTAAATAATATTAGATGATAATGTATAGTTAATGCCTATTAATTAATATGCTCAATTTAATATATTACTATGGTGTTGTATATATTAATTATAATGTTGTATTATTGTGTTGTAATGACTTATTAAATAAAAGTTTTAATTAACATATTAATTATATCAAATCTATAGGATATATCATATCTAAATTTAGAATATATAAACTTTACTTATTAAATATCTAAATATGATAAATTTAAACTAGGAGGTAATACTATGCAAATTTATGTAGATAATGCAGCTACATCTTTTCCCAAACCCGATTGTGTTTATAATGATATACTAAATTATATGAGAAATATAGGTGGTAACCCCGGAAGAGGAGCATCTACTTCATCTCTAAAAGGTAATAAGGTTGTATTTCAATGTCGAAATGCTTTGTGCGAGCTTTTTAATTTTCCAGATACTAAAAATGTAGTTTTTACATCTAACATCACTATGTCTTTAAATATTTTAATTAAAGGTGTGGTTAAACCAGGATGGCATGTTATAACATCTTCTATGGACCACAACAGTACTCTTCGAACATTAAACGAATTAAAATCTAAAGGTATAATTGAATTAGATATAATTCAATGTAATGAATTGGGCGAAATTAATGTAGAGGAGTTTAAAAGCAAAATTAAACATAACACTAGACTTGTGACTCTTTCTCATGGTTCTAACATAATTGGTACTATTCAACCTCTTGAAAAAATCGGACAAATCTGCAAGGAAAATAATATATTTTTCATTATAGATACTGCTCAAACTGCTGGTGTACTTGATTTGAATTTTCAAAATTTAAACTGCAATGCTCTAGCCTTTACTGGACACAAAAGCTTATTAGGACCTCAAGGTATAGGTGGCTTTATTATAGATGATGTAATGAGTGATGTTTGTTCTTCTTTAATTGTTGGAGGCACAGGAAGTGTTTCCTCTGATATAATTCAACCTAATTTCTTACCTGATAAATTTGAAAGTGGTACTATTAATGCACCTGGTGTTGCAGGACTTCTTTCCGGAATAACATTTATTCAAAATGAAGGATTATCTACAATTAAAGATCATGAAGACTATCTAACGCAAAAATTCATTGATGGTATATTAAATATTTCTAGCATGAAAGTTTATGGTCATCTAAATACTGAAAATAGAACTTCAACTATATCTGTAAATTCAACTAAAATTGATAATAGTGAACTTGGATTTATTCTTGACTCTGAATATAATATTATAACTAGAACTGGTCTTCATTGTGCTCCATTAGCCCATCAAACTATAGGAACATACCCTAATGGAAGCTTACGTTTCAGCTTTGGATATTTCAATGATGAAAAAGATATAGATTATATCTTAAGTAGTATAAATTCATCGATTAAAAGATTGTAATGATTTAAAAATATATGTATTAAATTTGACTTTATGGTAATACTTTCTAGTATAGGAGGGTGTTACTCATGGTGGAAAAAGTTATTTTCGATGCTTTGTCTGATAATTCTATATATGACATAAGAGAAATTCTTTCAGAAGAACTAACTAAAGTAATTAAAGATAATAGAGATATTGTTATTTTATGTATAGGTACAGATAGATCTACAGGTGATAGTTTAGGTCCACTTGTAGGTGATAAACTTAAATTTTTAATTAGAGATAAGGTATTTATATATGGAAATTTAGAAAACCCTGTACATGCAAAAAACATTTCTGAAACCAATGATTTAATACTTAAAGATCATGATAATCCATATATAATAGCTGTAGATGCTTCTCTAGGAGTTCTTCAAAATGTAGGTAAAGTTATAATAGAATCCAAGCCTCTTTATCCTGGAGCTGCTCTGAATAAAAATTTGCCTTCAGTTGGTGATTTAAGTATTGTTGGCATTGTTAATATATCTGGCTCTTTAGAATTTATGGTACTTCAAAATACTCGATTGTATATTGTAATGAAATTAGCTGAAGTAATCTCTTCAGGAATATACCATTCTATAATAAAAACTATAGGTGGGCGAAAATCTTACTCCAAGGTTAACAATAAAGATGTTCCTAAAGTTTTAGATGCAGACTAATAGTACAAGTAAAAAGAAATAATAGATGTTTCACGTGAAACACCTATTATTTCTTTTTTACTTGTATAATCCATATTAATACTTAGTTTTATATTAAATTAAAACACTTTTATATTTTATAAAACTTTCTAAAAATTCCTTTTAATTAAAATCAACTTATTATAATAATGAGAATTATTTATATTTTAAAATACCTGTAATTTAATTGTCTAAGCTACAAATACTTTAAACCAGCATGAATAGAACAACTATATAAATATTTATATATATATATAATACCTTTGCCTCAAGTCTCTGTAATTTAGTTGTTTCATGTTTACCACTATATACGTAATTACTACAATATACTATCTCATATTTCTAGAACTAAACTTTGAACATAAATCTAATAAAATAGAGGAGCTAGAATATTCTAGTTCCTCTACCTTATTAAATTTATTCTTTATTAGTATTTACAGCTTGATGAAGAACATTATTTTCTTCTTGTGATAAATCATATCTGGATATTCCATTATCAATAGGTTTTGCATATGTAATGCTTTCATTTCTTGAATAAATACTAGTTATTATTACACCATTATTTCTTCCATCTAAAAGAGCAATGGAATAGCTTAAATCACTTCCAATATCCTCAAAAGCTTTATATCTTTGCATTGCAACCCTTTGGACACAAGATGCAACTATATTTGATGTTTTATTACACATATCTTTAACTTCATCTGTTATTTCTTCTACATTCTCGATTTTATCTAATGAATTTATTATTAATTCTTCTAAATTTTTATTATTAGTTCCCTTCATCATTTTTCTATATTTATCTTTCATCTTGCTTGTTGATATTAGTGATGTTATCACAATAATGATTAATACAAATACTAATATTATTAACCCTATAGTTATAAATACATTATATTGATTGAGAAATTCTATAATTTGTTCCAAAAGCATTCATCCTTTCTAAAAGTGTTTCACGTGAAACATTATATATTTAAAATTTCTATTATCCTTTGTAAATCTTCTGGAGAGTAATACTCTATTTCTATCTTACCTTTATTTTTAGAGTTATTACTTATACTTACTTTTGTGTTAAAATGATTTTCTAATTTTGATTTTATATCTTTATAATATATATCATTTTCCGATTTATTATTTATTCTCTTATACTTATTATTATCATCACTTATATAATAATTTCTTACTAATAATTCAGTTTGTCTAACATTTAAGTTTTCATCAATAACCTTCTGAGCAACTATATATTGATCATCTTTATTTTCCAGAGCTAATATTGTTCTACCATGTCCTTCTGATAAAACACCTTCAATTAAATATCCTTGTATTCTTTCATCAAGATTTAATAATCTCAATGAATTGGCTATAGCACTTCTAGATTTTGAAACTTGTTTACTTATTTGTTCTTGAGTCAAATTAAAATCATTTAATAATTTCTTATATGCTGTAGCTTCCTCTATAGGATTTAAATCTTCTCTTATTATATTTTCTATTAAAGAAATTTGTACAACCTCTACATCAGATAAATCCTTAATTATTACTGGTAATTCTTTTAAATTTAATAGTTTTGCTGCTCTCCATCTACGTTCACCTGCAATTATTACATAAATTTGGTTTTCTTTTCTCACTATGACGGGTTGTATTATTCCATGTTCTTTAATAGAGTTCGCTAATTCTATTAACTTTTCATTATCAAAATGTTTTCTCGGCTGATCTTTGTTAGGCTTAATTAAATTTATATCTATACTTATAACCTGTTCATTATTACTATCTTGAAAATCATTTTCTGGAATTAATGAAGATAATCCTTTTCCTAAAACTCCTGTTTTCTTCATGCTATTTTCCTCCTTGTCTACTAATAAACTCCTCCGTTAAAGCTTCAAATGCTTCTGACCCCTTACATTTATCATCATATAGCATGATAGGAAGTCCAAAACTAGGTGATTCTGCTAATTTAACATTTCTTGGTATGAAAGTATCATATACCTTATTATTAAAGTACTTTTTAATTTCTTCAACTACTTCATTACATAATCTAGTTCTACTATCATACATACTCATGATTACACCTTCAATTTCAAGACCAGTATTTAAATATCTCTTAATTAACTGTATGGTACTCATCAATTGACCAACACCTTCAAGAGCATAAAACTCACATTGTATTGGTATTAAAACTGAATCAGATGCTGTTAAAGCATTAATAGTTAATACACCTAAAGATGGTGGACAATCTATAAATATATAGTCATAATCATCTCTTATTTCATCAATTTTATTTTTTAAAACTTTCTCTCTCTGATCTTGACTTATAACTTCAACTTCAGCTGCTGCTAGAGTCATAGTTGAAGGTGCAATATAGAAGTTATCTACTATTTCACTTTTTTTGATAATTTCTTTCAATGAAACATTACTCGTTAAGACATCATACATAGAACAATGTATTTTTCTTTTATCTAATCCTATACCACTAGTTGTATTTCCTTGAGGATCTATGTCTATAGTCAGAACTTTGTATCCATTCATCGCTAAATACGAGCATAAATTTATATTAGTAGTTGTTTTTCCAACTCCTCCTTTTTGATTGAAAATACATATTACCTTCATATTCTCCCCCCTTATCTATAGTAGACTTTACTTAAAATTACTATATATTAAAAATTTTATCTTCTTAATAATTTTAATCAGTATAAATTTATTTTTTCTATGTATTTATATTATATATTGATATAGATTTTATTTAAAGTAATTATTACACAAATTAATAAGTATTTATTTTTTTATCTATATATTTAGATAAAAATAATTATTTTCATACTCTTTAATAATACAATGGTATACATTAATTTTATATTTCTGATAATATATTTATTTATCTAAGTTATAATTTACCCTTTATATAAAGTTGATTATTCGATAAAAGACTACAAAATGTTTCACGTGAAACATTTTGTAGTCTTTTAAAAAAGTAATATATAAATATTATTTCTTTTTTATTGTTATAGTAACTTGTATACTGTCATCTAATTCTTTGGATCTATATTTAGCTTCTACGCCATATTTATCAAAAACTTGCTTTACGGTGTTAATATATATAGCTGGACTAAATGCTCCTTTTATTCTCTTTTTGCCATCTGATGCAACTTCAGTATGCGCTAATTTGAGTAATTCTCTATCTATAAGTTCTTCAGTTTTTTTTACATTTAATCCATTTTTTATTACAACTTCTAATATCTCATTACGTAATTCATCATTGGGAACTTTTAATAATGCTCTAGCATGTCTCTCTGTCAACTTGTTGTCGATTATTGTACTAATTATTTTTTCATCTAACTTTAAAATTCTAAGTTTATTTGCTATTGTAGATTGCTTCTTACCTATAACCTCTGATAATTGCTCTTGAGTGTAAGAATGTACTTTAATTAAATTATGATATGCTAATGATTCTTCATAGAAGTTTAAATCCTCTCTTTGCAAATTTTCTAATAATGCAATTGCCGCAGAATCCTTATCATTAATATTAGCTATTATAACTGGTACTTTTGATAATCCAGCTTCTTTAGCTGCTCTTAATCTTCTTTCACCTGCAATTAGCTCATAATTATTTTCATCTATTTTTCTAACTGATAATGGTTGAATTATTCCATAAACCTTTATTGATTGTGCAAGCTCTTGTATTGATTCTTCATCAAATACTTTTCTTGGCTGATAAAGGTTAGGACATATTGAATCAACCTCTATATAATTAATAGTATTTTCCATTTTATACCATCCTTTTATGAAATTCCTTATCTTTAATTAAAATTCTATATTAATCTCAAAATTCCTCTTTATATTTAACAATTAATATAAATATTTCTAGAAATTTATTTTATAGGACTCTTATTTACTATTCCAGCTTTTCTTGGATACTTTTTAGGTGTATCTTTAACCTTTTTTATAACTAATAAGTTATGTTTAAGATCACTACCTACTATATTAACCTCTAATATTTCTTCAATAGCTCCTCCTAATACTTTAAGCGCAACTTTAGAATCCTTTATTTCATCTTCTATAGCTGGTCCCTTTAATGCTATAAAATATCCTCCAACCTTTACGTATGGTAAACATAACTCTAATAAAACAGTTAAATTAGCAACAGCTCTAGATACAGCCAAATCAAATTCTTCTCTGTATTCTGTCTTTTGTGCAAAATCTTCAGCTCTACCATGAATCGTCTCAATATCTTTTAACTCTAATTTATCAATAACTTCATTTAAAAAATTTATTCTTTTATTTAAAGAATCTAAAAGCACGATATAAGAATCAGGCTTTACTATTTTCATAGGAATTCCTGGAAACCCTCCCCCAGTTCCTATATCTATGATTTTCTTAGCTTCTCTTACATATGGAAATTCAAATACTTTAATAGAATCAATAAAGTGTTTTTTTATAATTTCCTCATCTTCTATTATTGCTGTTAAATTAATTTTTTCATTCCACTCTTTAATTAATGCCTTATATTGAATAAAATTATTATACATTGTGGCATCAAAGACTAAGCCTTCATTTTCACAGGCTTCTTTCAACATATCAAAATACTCCATTTCAATCCTCCGTATAATTAAGTTTTATATGTGTTAATATAATTTTAAGTATATATTTCTATTTTAAACTAATACCTACTAATTATAAACATAAATAATTAGTAGGTATTAGTAATTATATATTTCTTTATAGTTTTAAATACTATATCTATTAATTATCTATGTTTAAGCTTCTTCTTCTTTGTTCAAGGAATATTAATAGAACATTTATATCTGCTGGAGATACTCCAGATATTCTAGATGCTTGACCTATATTCACTGGTCTTATAGAATCTAATTTTTGAATAGCCTCTGTTCTTAATCCTTTAACCTCATTATAATTTAAATCTTCTGGTATAAATTTATTTTCATATTTTTTAAATTGGCTAATTTGTTCTAATTGCTTTGTTATATACCCTTCATACTTAGATACTATATTAACTTGCTCTGTAACTTGTCTACTAAGTTCTTTTCTGTCCGGATCTAGATCCTTAATGTTGTAATAATCTAGTTCTGAACGTTTAATTAATTCATATAATGAAGTCGGTTTTTTAAGTTCGGCAGAGCCCATATTTATTAAAAATTCATTTACTTCTTTTTTACCTGTTATTTGAAGATTCTTTAGTCTTTCTATTTCAACATCTATCTCTTCTTTTTTCTTAATAAATGCCTTATATCTTTCCTCTTTAACTAGTCCAACTTTATAACCCACTTCTGTTAATCTTAAATCAGCGTTATCTTGCCTTAGTAAAAGTCTATATTCAGACCTTGAGGTCATCATTCTATAAGGCTCATTAGTTCCTTTTGTAACTAAATCATCTACTAGAACACCTATATAAGCATCTGACCTTTTTAAAATTAAAGGCTCCTTTCCTTTAATTTTAAGAGACGCATTTATTCCTGCAAGAATTCCTTGACCTGCTGCTTCTTCATAACCGGAACTTCCATTTACCTGACCTGCTGAGAATAATCCATCTATATTCTTAAACTCTAGGGATAATTTTAATTGTGTAGGATCTATACAATCATATTCTATTGCATATCCAGTTCTCATTACCTCTACATTTTCAAGTCCTTCTATTGTCTTTAAAAACTCTAATTGTACATCCTCTGGAAGCGAACTACTCATTCCTTGAACATACATTTCTTCAGTACTTTTTCCTTCTGGTTCTATAAATAATTGATGTCTTTCTTTATCTCTAAATCTCATTACTTTATCTTCAATGGATGGACAATATCTAGGCCCTGTACTTTTTATAGATCCATTATAAAGTGGTGATCTATCTATATTTTTTAATATTACATTATGAGTTTTACTATTTGTATAAGTTAGATAACAAGATACCTGTGATCTTTGTATATCTCCACTCATAAATGAAAATGATCNNTCTGCTCTTCCATTTTTGAAAAATCTACCGATCTAGCATTAATCCTTGCTGGTGTTCCTGTCTTAAATCTTCTTAATGAAATGCCCAAATCTATTAATGATTTAGATAATTCATTAGCTGGAAATAATCCACTTGGTCCTTCATTTACTACTACTTCACCTATTATTACCTGTGATTTCAAATAAGTACCACTTGTTAAGATAACTGTTTTACAATTAAAGTAAGCTCCATACTTAGTAAGTACACCTTTAACTACATTATTAGGTGCATCAATACTTATAACCTCAAGTTGTTTTAAATCCAAATTTGGTTCTGTTTCTATAACATGCTTCATTCTTTCAGAATATCTTTTTTTATCTGCTTGTGCTCTAAGTGAGTGGACTGCTGGCCCTTTAGATATATTGAGCATTCTAGATTGAATATAAGTATTATCTATATTTATCCCCATTTCTCCACCTAGTGCATCTATTTCTCTAACTAAATGCCCCTTTGCAGTACCGCCAATGTTAGGGTTACATGGCATAAGAGCTACACTATCAAGATTAAGTGTACACATTAAGGTTTTTAGTCCCATTCTTGCTGTAGCTAATGCTGCCTCACATCCAGCATGCCCAGCTCCTACTACAACTACATCATAATCTCCTGCTAAATATTTCATCATTTTACCTCTCACCTCTATTTCCCTAGACAAAAATCCTTGAATATTTTGTCTATAATATTCTCTTCTAAAGAGTCTCCTGTTATCTCACCTAAAAATGTCCATGCATTTCTTATATCAATAGATGCAAGATCAATGGCAAAAGTATGATTTAAAGTATCTATAGCACTCTCAACACATTCATAAGTTCTTAAAAGAGCTTCTTTATGCCTTGTATTAGTTATTATAATATTATTAGTGCTAATCTCACCTTTAAAGAACATATCTTTAATAGCTGATCTAACTTTATCTATACCTTCACCAGTTTTAGCTGATATACTATATATATTTTTGCAATTAATATTTTCTAAATTGACTTGAGTAATTTTACTATTTAAATCACTCTTGTTTAATAATATCATATATTTTTTATTACTTATATGATTAATAATTTCCTTATCTTCCTCACTTAAGTCATTGCTGGAATCTAATATAAGAATAATTAAATCAGCATCGTTAATTTTAGCTCTTGATCTTTCTACTCCTATTTTTTCTACTACATCATCTGTTTCCCTTATTCCTGCAGTATCAATTATTTTTATAGGAATTCCTGATATATTTATATATTCTTCTATAACATCTCTTGTAGTACCAGGAATATCTGTAACTATAGCTCTATTTTCTCTAGTTAAAGCATTTAAAAGAGATGATTTTCCTACATTAGGCTTCCCTACAATTACTGTACTTAACCCTTCTCTTAGTATCTTGCCTTCCTCTGCTGTTTCTATAAATTCTTTTATTTCTTTTTTTATTGCTTCTAAATCTTTTATAGCCATTTCAGCTGTAACTTCTTCTAAATCATCCTCTGGATAATCTACCGTAGCCTCTATATGTGCAATAGTTGATAATAATTTCCCTCTTAATCCTTGTATTTCCTTGGAAATTGCTCCTTCACTTTGCATTAATGCTGATTTCATACTTAAATCGGTTTTAGCATTAATTATATCTATTACAGCTTCAGCTTGTGATAAATCTATTCTTCCATTTAAAAATGCTCTTTTAGTAAATTCTCCTGGTTCAGCAAGCCTAACCCCTTGCTTTATAACTTGCTCTAAAACCTTATTTGTAGCAACTACTCCACCATGGCAATTTATTTCTATAGTATCTTCAGCTGTGAAACTTCTAGGTCCCTTCATAAATGAGACTATAACTTCATCTATGTGATTATTATTTTCATCTATTATGTAACCATATTTCATGGTATAACTTTTCATATCTTTAATTGACTTACTATTCTTAGCTTGAAATATTTTCTCAACAACATCTTTAGCCTTATCACCGGAAATTCTTACAATGGCAATTCCACCTTCCCCTATACTTGTTGATATAGCACCTATTGTATCAAAATCCTTCATGTTAGTCCCTCCTTTTTAATATTACAACATAACTTAATATAAATTGTACCCACAAATCACTATTGTATCACACTATTTGAAAATATAAAAAGAAAGCCGCTAGGCTTTCTTTAATTCAATAACTACTCTTCTATAAGGCTCATCACCTTCACTATGGGTAGTTACATATGCATTGTTTTGCAGAGTTGAATGAATAACTCTTCTTTCATATGGGTTCATAGGTTCTAATTTTAAAGTTTTTCCATTAATTCTTACCTTTTCTCCCATTTTAAGTGCCAATTTTTTAAGTGTTTCCTGTCTGTTTTGTCTGTAATTAACAGTATCGAGAATTACTCTCTTGTATGTTTCATCATGATTCTTATTTACTACTAAGCTCACTAAGTATTGAAGAGAGTCTAAAGTTTCTCCTCTATACCCTATTAATACACCCATATTAGGACCTACTAAATTGATATTTATTTCATTATTCTCTTCTTTTATATGAATCTCAGCTTTTACATTCATAGCATTAAGAATCTCTCTTAAGAACTTTTTAGCATCACCTAACTGATCTCTTTTTAATGTCACCTTAACCTTTGCCGGCTTAACCCCTATTATATTTAAAAATCCTTTACTACCTTCTTCTAATACTTCTATAGTAACTTTTTCTTCTGTAACATTTAATTCTTTTAAGGCATTTTGTATAGCTTCTTCAGCAGTTCTACCAATTATTTCAATACTCTTCATGCTTTAGATACCGCCCTTCCAATAATAAAATGATTTTATTATGCCGATTTAGTATTAGGCTTTTTATAAATTTTATTTAATATTAAAGATTGTGCCATTTGGATTAAGTTACCTACTGTCCAGTAAAGTACTAATGCTCCTGGAAATTGTAATGACATAAATCCAAAGAAAATTGACATACCAATATTCATCATATTAGTTTGCTTAGCTGCATCTCCAGTTGCTGGTTGCATAGCCTTACTTGAAAAATATGTTGTTAGTCCAGAAACTATTGGTAATATCATTGTTGGATCCTTTTGTGCTAAATCTGGCACCCATAAAAATCCAGCTCCTTGATAATCTATTGCTTTAAATACATAAAACAATGCTATCATAATAGGAAACTGAATAAGCATTGGTAAACATCCACCAAACATGGATACATTATTTTCTTTATATACTTTCATTATTTCAGTCTGTTGTCTTTGAGGATCGTTTTTATATTTCTCTTGAACCTTTTTAATTTCAGGCTGAATTGCACTCATTTTTGCTGTAGATTTAGTTTGTTTTAGAGATAATGGCAACAAACATATTCTTGCAAGAAATGTAAATATTATTATTGCAACACCGAATGATATGTCTGGATTTGTTGTAATTAATTGAACAAAATTATGAACCGAATAAAATACTTGTTCAAAGATACCAGATAAGTAATTCAAATTAACCCCTCCTAATACTTTCTATTTAACCGGATCATATCCTCCCTTGTGGTAAGGATGACACCGTAAAATTCTCTTAATAGCCATAAAACCGCCTTTGATTGCACCATATTTTTCGATAGCCTGAATTGCATATAAGGAACAGCTTGGCTCGTATATGCAACATGGTGCTTTCATGGGAGATATATATTTTCTATAACATTTAATTACTATTAGTAATATTTTTTTCAACATTATTAAGCCCTGATTTCTTAAATAAATATTTAACTGAGTTTTCAACTTCTTTATAACTCTTGTCCTTTGAAGCACTTCTTGCAACAAAGACTAGATCATACCCCTGCTTTAATCCTTGTTTATTTAATCTAACACTTTCACTTATAAGCCTCTTTACTCTACTACGAACTACACTCTTTCCTACTTTTTTACTTACAGATATTCCTACCCGATTAATTCCTTTATTGTTCTTGAATACGTATAACACTAATAAAGATGTAGATAAAGATTTTCCTCTTCTATATACTAATCTAAACTCAGGGTTTTTTCTTAGCCTTTCTTCTTTCATATTTCTATGTTGCTCTCTTTCTTAATTACAGAAAAAGGCCACATTAGCGGCCCTTATGCTGTCAATTTTTTTCTTCCTTTTTGTCTTCTTCTCTTAAGAACAGTTCTTCCAGAAGCAGTACTCATTCTCTTTCTGAATCCATGCTCTTTCTTTCTGTGTCTTTTTTTAGGTTGGTAAGTCATGAACATGCGCTTGCACCCCCTTCATCTTATATGTCATTTATAGCAATTAAATTATCACTACTTTTTAAGTTTCACTA
>DKGY01000088.1:98212-104498 GCA_002453475.1 Clostridium sp. UBA6758
AGTTTCACTATTAGATTATAAATGTAAGTAACCCTTATGTCAAGATAACTATTTAGAACATTTTCTAACATTATTAATATGTCATTTTTTTATGTTTTTAAACACTCTTGTTAATAAAAATTCCACAAAACTATATTTTTTGTGGATAACTTATTGAATAGCTTGCAATCTTTTGATATCATTATGTATGGATGTTGATAAGTTATTTTTCGAACAAGTTATACACAATCTGTTGATTATTCTGTGAATAACTCTTATTTTTTCTCTTTTTTTTGTGTTTTTACATGGATTTTTAACGTTTTTCACCACTTTTACCTGTGTATAACTCATAATTATATATTGTTAGTAAGTATAATTTATTATTTAATAAAACACAAATTATAAACATGTGAATAAAAATTTTAACAATGGTAAACAACTTTATATGTATCTATTATTCTGTTGATACTCTTGTGGATTTTTATCTCTTTTCTATTGTTAATTATAGATATAAATATTTTAAGAGGAGGATATAACATGAACACCTATGTAAATGAAATTTGGGAAAAAGCCTTAGAAATACTTAAAGCTGAACTCACCGAAGTAAGTTTTAATACTTGGATTAAAAGTATTGACCCACTAAAAATGACTGATTCAACTATAACTCTTGGTGTTCGTAATGACTTCACTAAGGATATCCTAGTGAATAGATATAAAGACTTAATAAAAAATTCTATTCAAGCAGCATGCAATAAATCATACTCTATAAATTTTGTTATAAGCTCTGAGGAAGCTTCTGATTTAGATACCTCAACTTCTAAGCATACAAATAATAAACAAAATTTAGTTGTAAATGATGAAATGTCAGCAATACTAAATCCTAAGTATACCTTTGATTCCTTTGTCATAGGAAATAGCAACCGGTTTGCTCATGCAGCTTCTTTAGCTGTAGCAGAGTCACCAGCTAAAGCCTACAACCCGCTATTTATTTATGGAGGAGTTGGACTTGGAAAAACACACTTAATGCATGCTATTGGGAGTTACATACAAACGGTTAATTCAAAGTCTAAGGTAGTTTATGTTTCATCAGAAAAATTTACAAATGAGCTTATTAATTCTATTAAAGATGATAAAAATGTTGAATTTAGGAACAAATACAGAAATGTAGATGTACTTCTTATTGACGATATTCAATTTATTGCAGGTAAGGAATCTACTCAAGAAGAGTTCTTCCATACCTTTAATGCTCTACATGATGCTAATAAACAAATAATTTTATCAAGTGATAGACCGCCAAAAGAAATTCCTACATTAGAAGATAGGTTAAGGTCTAGATTCGAATGGGGACTTATAGCCGATATCCAACCACCTGACTTTGAAACTAGAATTGCTATTTTAAAAAAGAAAGCGGATGTAGAAAATTTAAATATTCCTAATGAAGTTATGGTATATATAGCTACGCAAATTAAATCTAACATAAGAGAGCTAGAAGGTGCTCTTATAAGAATAGTTGCCTATTCTTCTTTAACAAATAAAGATATAAGTGTAGATTTAGCATCTGAAGCTTTAAAAGATATAATATCAAATAGAAATTCAAGACAAGTTACTATTGAATTAATTCAAGATATCGTTTCTAGCTACTATAACTTAAAGGTAGATGACTTTAAATCAGCAAGAAGAACTAGAAATGTTGCTTTTCCAAGACAAATTGCTATGTACCTTTCAAGAAAGCTTACAGATACTTCTCTTCCAAAGATAGGTGAAGAATTTGGCGGTAGAGATCATACTACAGTAATTCATGCATATGAAAAAATATCTCAGAACCTAAAGAAAGACGAAAGCCTGCAATCAGCTATAGCAGAATTAACTAAAAGAATAAATCAAAAGTAATTAATAACACTTGTTATTAATATTTGAAAGATTTATTGTGGATTATTTCTCAAAAAAAATATATTCTTAATACTGTGGATAACTACTAAAATTCAAAATTAGTTTATCCACAATTTATTTTACACAAAAATTGTTGATATCATTAGCCTATAGGTACTTATCAACAAATCAACAGCCCCTACTACTACTACTACTAAATATTATTTAATTATCTAAGCTATTTATAGTAATTTTTTATGTGTATAAGGAGGAGGATTTTTATATGAAATTCTTAATAGAAAAAAGCTTCTTGCAAGAAGCAATTTCAGATGTTCAAAAAGCTATTACAGGTAAATCAACATTACCTATACTTCAAGGTATATATATATCCGCAAAAGATGGGTTATTAACTTTAATTGGATCTGATATAGAAGTTAGCATAGAAACAAAGATACCAGCTAATATTATAGAGGAGGGCGAAGTAGTTCTTGACTCTAGAATATTTGGAGAAATTATAAGAAAGCTACCTAACGATATAGTTGAAGTAACTGAAATTAATAGTAATGAAGTAGAATTAAAGTGCCAAAAATCTAACGTTCAATTAGTATACTTAAATCCAAAAGAATATCCAACCTTACCAAGTATAGAAGAAGATGTGGTACTATCTGTATCTCAAAAAACTTTAAAAAATATGATAAAATCAACCATTTTTGCTATTGCTCAAGATGATACAAGACCTATATTAACTGGAGTATTACTTCAAGTTAAAGAAAATAAACTAAATATGGTTGCACTAGATGGATTTAGAGTAGCATTAAAGAGTGAATCTATGGCTTGTAAATCTAATAAGGAATCAGTTATCCCAGGAAAGACTCTTAATGAGGTTTCTAAAATTCTTAAAGATACTGATGATGTTGTTCAAATTACATTTACAAAGAACCACATATTATTTAATTTTGGAAATACTAAGGTTATCTCTAGATTATTAGAAGGAGATTTTATTAAATATGAATCTATTATTCCTAAGGAACATAATCTAAAAGTTACTGTTAATAGAAATGAAATTTTAGGATGTATAGAAAGAGCCTCTCTTATGGCGAAGGATGGAAACACTAATCTTGTAAAATTTGATATTTCAGATGAAACCTTAGTTGTAACATCAAATTCTCAATTGGGAAAGGCGAGAGAAGAGGTTCAAATAATATTGCAAGGGGAAGGAATTAAAATTGCATTTAATTCTAAATATCTAATTGATGTATTTAAAATAATGGAAGAGGAAAATGTAACCATGGAATTTACGTCTACTGTTTCTCCTTGTGTAATAAGAAATCAAGATAGTGATAACAGTGTTTATTTATTACTTCCAGTAAGAGTTGCTAATAATAATTAGGATGTGAGAAATATATGGTAGAAATAAAAATAGATACAGAATTTATAAAGCTAGACTCATTTTTGAAGTTTACTGGAGCTACTACCTTAGGGTCAGAAGCTAAATTTTATATACAAAACGAAGATGTTAAGGTTAATGGTGAAGTAGAAGTAAGAAGAGGAAGAAAGCTATATATAGGTGATAAAATAGAATTTCAAGAAGAAGAGTATATTATTGTATAAAACATAAGGCTGATAAATATTTCAGCCTTTTGAGTTTTATAGTTATTATAATTAGGAGATTTAGCTATATTTATATTTTTACAGTAATTTTCACACTTAGAATATATATTATGATATAATTTTAGGTGGGTGTTTTTATGTATGTTAGATATTTGAATTTAATAAATTTTAGAAATTATAAAAATGTTACCTTAGAATTATGTGATGGAACTAATGTTTTTCAAGGTGATAATGCTCAAGGAAAAACTAATATACTTGAATCTTTATACTATTCGAGTGTTGGAAAATCACATAGAACTAATAAAGATAAAGAGCTTATATATTGGGATAGTAACGAGGCATATATTAGTGCTTATGTAGTAAAAGAACGTTTAGATAAAAAAGTTAACATTAAAATTTTTAAAGATGGAAAAAAAGCCATAAATATAAACTCAATAAAGATATCTAAGCTACAAGATATGGTAGGTGTTGTTAATGTAGTTATATTTTCACCGGAAGATTTAGATATTGTTAAGAATTCGCCATCATTTAGAAGACGATTTTTAGATATTGAACTTTGTAAACTGGACAAAAAATACTACCATTGTCTATCTTCATATAAAAAAATTTTAAATGAAAGAAACGTTATATTAAAGAAATTTAGTGCTGACATAGATATGATAGATATATATGATATTAGATTAGCTGAATTTGGGAGTTACATAATAGCTCAAAGAATTAGGTATATAGAAAAATTAAATGAGTTCTCTAAAAAAATTCACAGTGATATAACTCAGGGAAATGAGTCTATTAGATTTAATTATATAATGCAGCTTAAGGATATTGATAATCTAAAAGACGAGTTATATAACCTACTTAAAAGCAATAGAAAAAAAGACCTAGAGAAAAAAATTACATCTGTAGGACCACATAGAGATGATTTTTCTATATTTATAAATGATATAGATGTGAAGATATTTGGATCACAAGGTCAGCAGAGAACTTCTGTTTTGACAATAAAATTTGCATCATTACGCATAATAAAAGAATTAATAGGAGAATACCCATTGTTATTACTTGATGATGTATTGTCTGAATTAGATACAAAAAGGCAAGAATATATATTAAGATCCATAAATGGAATTCAAACCTTAATAACATGTACAGGAATTACAGGAATAAAAAAATATTTAAAAGGTAATAACATGAAAATATTCAATGTTGAAAAAGGAAGCGTACAAGAAATAATGTGATGGAGTTAGGGGGAAATACTATGTTTTTACACTTAGGCGAAAGTATAGTTGTACCAATTAAAGATATAATAGGTATTTTTGACATAGAATCTACTATGTATAGTCCAGACACTAGCCAATTCATAAGGCTAGCAGAAGAAGATGGGTTTGTAGAACGTATAACTAGTGACAAACCTAAATCATTTATTATAGCTGAAGTAAACAAAAAGAGTAAGATTTATTTGTCACCTATATCATCATCTACTTTGTGTAAAAGGACTAATGTGTCATACTGTGAACTTTAGGTTAAGTTAGGAGGATAGCTATGGTTAATAATGAAAAATATGATGAAAATCAGATACAAGTACTTGAAGGACTTGAGGCGGTTAGAAAAAGACCAGGAATGTATATTGGAAGTACTAGCATCAGAGGCCTACACCACTTGGTTTATGAGATTGTTGATAATAGTATAGATGAAGCATTAGCAGGTTTCTGTGAAAGTATACAAGTTATTATTCATAAAGATAACTCAGTTACAGTAATAGATGATGGAAGAGGAATGCCAGTAGGCATACATCCCAAAATGCATATACCTACAATTGAAGTTATAATGACAGTACTTCATGCTGGTGGAAAGTTTGGTGGTGGAGGATACAAGGTATCAGGAGGACTTCACGGGGTTGGAGCTTCTGTTGTTAATGCACTATCAGAGCTTTGTGAAGTTACAGTAAAAAGAGAAGGGCATATATGGTATCAAAGTTTTTCAAGAGGTAAGACTGTTACATCTTTTGAGAAAATTGGAAATACTGATGAGCATGGAACAATAATTCACTTTATGCCAGATGAAGAAATATTTGAAACTATTGAATTTGAATATGATACATTGTCTCAAAGATTAAGAGAGTTAGCATTTCTTAATAAAGGTATAAATATTAAAATTACAGATGAGAGGTATGAGAAAGTAAATCAGTTCCATTATGAAGGTGGGATAAAATCCTTTGTTGAATACTTAAATAGAAATAAAGGAAAAATTCATAATGAACCAGTCTATATAGAAGGAATAAAAAATACAACTTCAGTAGAATTAGCATTTCAGTACAATGACACATATAATGAGAATTTATTTTCCTTTGCAAATAATATAGATACAGTGGAAGGTGGAACTCACTTAGTTGGTTTTAAGACAGCATTAACTAGAGTTCTTAATGATTATGCTAAAAAATTTGGATTTTTAAAAGAAAATGATAAAAATCTAAGTGGAGAAGATGTTAGAGAAGGGTTAACTGCAGTTATATCTGTTAAGCTTACAGATCCTCAATTTGAAGGTCAAACTAAAACTAAGCTTGGTAATAGTGAAGTAAGAGGAATAGTAGAATCAATAGTAGGAGATGTTGTAGGTTCATTCTTAGAAGAAAATCCTGCTGTAGGTAAAAGTATTATAGAGAAGGGTTTAAATGCAGCTAGAGCTAGGGAAGCAGCTAAAAAAGCACGTGAACTTACTAGAAGAAAATCAGTGCTTGAGAGTACAAGTTTGCCGGGTAAGCTTGCTGATTGTTCTTCTAAAGATCCATCAGAATGTGAAATTTATATAGTTGAGGGGGATTCTGCGGGTGGTT
>DKGY01000041.1 GCA_002453475.1 Clostridium sp. UBA6758
TGAAGCATTCTATCTTGCAATCGGTGCTCAGTTAGGCAGAAAACTTGGTATTGAGGGTGAAGATTCAGAAGGAGTTATTACAGGTGTTGATTTCTTACGTAATGTAAACCTAGGTAATGATGAAAAACTTGAAGGAGATGTGATTGTAATTGGTGGTGGTAACGTTGCTATTGACGTTGNNATAATTCTTGGGGTCCAAAACGAATCCTTGAGGAAAATGGAAAAGTTGTAGGAATAGAATTCAAAAAATGTCTTTCAGTTTTTGATGACAATGGAAAATTTAGTCCTGTTTTTGATGAAGAGATCACTAAGAGTGTTAAGGCAAATCATGTTCTAATTTCAGTAGGTCAAGGAATGGATTGGGGCAGATTGTTAGAAGATAGCAAAATAGAATTGAATTCAAATAAGACAATAAAAGCAGATTCATTTACTCTACAAACAGGAGAATCAGATGTATTTGCTGGCGGGGATGCATTAACAGGTCCTAAATTTGCTATAGATGCTATTGCTTTAGGTAAAGAAGGGGCAATTTCAATTCATCGTTATGTTCAACCAGGGCAGAGCTTAATTCTTGGTCGTGATAGAAGAGCATATTCTGCACTAGACAAAGAAAACTTAACCCTACAAGGATATGACCGTATCCCAAGACAAAAAGTCGATCATGTAGATGGAAAGAAATCAAGAGAAACCTTTAAGGATTTACGCTATACATTTACAGAAGAGCAAGTGATGAAGGAAACAGAACGTTGCCTTGGATGTGGTGCTACAATTACAGATGAATATCAATGTATAGGCTGTGGTGCATGTACAACTAGATGTAAGTTTGATGCCATTACACTGTTTAGAAAATATGATGCACAAAGTGTACCACTTGAAAAACTTAAACCTATAATTGTTAAAAATATAATTAAGCGTAAAGGTGTAATCACAGCTAGAAAGATTAAAAAGTTATTCACAAAAAACTCTTAAAAATAAAACAAAACAATTGACATATTACAGGGAAAAAGGTGAGGGAATATAAAATTACCCTCAACCTTTTTACATAGATAAGAAAGGTGAGTTTAATGCATGAATTAGGTGTAGTAATTGAAGTTGTTAAGACTGTTGAAATTTTCGCAGAAAAAAATGGATTAACAAAAATTGATACAATAGTTCTCCAAATTGGTGAGCTGTCATCAATGATTCCTAAATATATTGAATCTTGTTATCCAGCTGCAGTAGATGGTACACGATTACAAGACACAAAATTAAAAATTGAGATATTACCAGGAAATGCTATTTGTAAAAAGTGTAAAAAAGTTTTTAATATCATTGAGAATAATAGTAAGTGTCCGAACTGTACAAGTGAAGGATGGGAGTTATTATGCGGAAAAGAGTTTATGATCAAAGAAATAGTTGCTTGCTAAAGTAAGACTTAGAAGAAAAAAGATGATATAGAAATATATATTGAATATTTTACTAGAGGTATGATATGGACAGGCATTTAACATTTAGGATTTAAAAATTTGGAAATGAAGTTATATCATCATACACGAAAGTTTTCTGCTGAGGATTATATTTGTCTGTTAAATACATACTCAGATCACAGGAGCATGCCAGCAAATACAAAGCAATTATTTGAAAATGAAATTAAAAATGCCATTATAGAAAATGTCAATCTTTTAAATGTTTATGCCACCATAGACTTATATTTAGCAAGAAAATAAGATACTATGATAATAGGTATTAACTAAATGCTTATTTATAAGGTAGGTACAAAAATACTTTTAATGTAGAAATTAAATACATTTAAGGAGACACTATGAATAGACTAGAAGCTATTAACAAAAGGCGTTCAAGAAGAACTTATATTGATAAGCCAATTAAAAAGTTAAAAATAAGTTATATGGAAGAATTAATGCTAAGGTTTTAAGAGATTCTGATGGCGAAGTCGTTGATCTTGGTATAGCAAAATTACATTTTGAAATAGATTTCATGAGAGGGTCATTGGGAATTTGGAAATGGCGCTGCTTTTATTATTTATAAAAATAGGAGGTAAAGTGTGAATATATTTATTGATGAAATAAGTGATATGGTAAAAAGTGTTTTTGAAGAGCTTGGATATGATAAAGAATCAGGAAAGGTAACTGTATCTAATAGACCAGATTTATGTCAATATCAATGCAATGGTGCTTTAGTTAATGCTAAAAAATATAAAAAGACACCCAAGATCATAGCACAAGAAGTTGTTGAAAAGTTAAAGGAAAATAAATTTTTCTCTAAATTAGAAATTGCAGAACCAGGGTTTATTAATATAACTGTTAATGATGAATTAATAATTGACTATGTTAACAAAATGAATAAGGATGAAAAGTTTGGAACTTCATCTGCTACAAAAGTTAAAAAAATATTTGTAGATTATGGTGGAGCAAATGTTGCAAAGCCCTTACATATAGGTCACTTAAGATCAGCAATCATTGGAGAAAGTATAAAAAGAATTGCTAAGTTTTTAGGCCATGATGTAATTGGAGATGTTCACTTAGGTGATTGGGGTCTTCAAATGGGTATGGTTATATCAGAAGTTGAAAGACGTAATCCTAATTTACCATATTTTAATGAGAGTTTTACAGGAGAATATCCAAAAGAAGCTCCATTTACAATAGATGAATTAGAAGATATTTATCCGCATGCTAGTAGCCTTGCTAAAAATGATGAAAAAGTTATGAATGCAGCAAAACAAGCTACTGTTGAACTTCAACAAGGTAGAAAAGGTTATTTAGCATTATGGAAACACATATTAAATGTTTCTGTTAATGATTTAAGGAAAAATTATGGTGCATTAAATGTTAACTTTGAATTATGGAATGGTGAAAGCGATGCACAAAAGTTTATTCCGGATATGATAAAATATTTAAAGGATAATGGATATTGCTATGAAAGTGAAGGGGCCTTAGTTATTGATGTAAGTAAGGAAGAGGATAAGAGTGGACTTCCACCATTATTATTATTGAAATCAGATGGTGCATCACTATACGGAACAACTGATTTAGCTACAGTTGTAGAGAGAGTTAAAGATTATAAGGCTGATGAAATAATATACTTAGCTGACAAAAGACAAGGACTTCACTACGAGCAATTCTTTAGAGCAGCTAAAAAATCAGGAATTGCAGATGAAAATGTAGAACTTGATTTTATAGGCTTTGGAACAATGAATGGAAAAGATGGAAAGCCATTTAAAACTCGTGAAGGTGGAGTAATGAGGCTTGCAGATTTAATAAATTTAATTAAAGAAGCAGGTAAAGAAAAACTTAAAGATAATAAAAATATTGCAGCAGAAGATGTTGAAGAAATATCATCAAAGGTGGGCTTAGCAGCTTTAAAATATGGTGATTTATCAAATCAGGCTTCAAAGGATTATATATTTGATATAGATAGATTTGCTTCCTTTGAGGGAAATACAGGACCATATATTTTATATACAATAGTAAGAATTAAATCTATTTTAAATAAAGCTAATACACCAGAGTTAAAGAAAAATGTATTAGTACCACAAAGTGATGCAGAAAGAAACTTAATGTTACAATTAATTAAATTTAATGATGTAATTGAGCTAAGCTTTAGAGAGCGTGCACCACATAAGGTATGTGAATATGTTTATGAATTATCAAATAATTTTAATAAATTTTATAATGATACAAGAATATTATCTGAAGAAGATGAAAATAAAAAAGGTTCTTGGTTAGCTCTTATTAATTTAATTAAAGATGCATTAGAACAATGTCTAGATTTATTAGGTATAGAAAGTGTTGAAAGAATGTAAAATAAAAACTATATGGAACTGTAAGTGATGAATATTCATTTACAGTCCCTTTTCTTTTAGTTATTGGAGATTTAAAGTGATTCATCTCCACCATTGTGTAACAGTATTCCAGATAGATATATACAAATACTTAAGGAGTCAAGGATATGAAGCATTCTATCTTGCAATCAGTAATCAGTTAGGCAGAAAACTTGGAATCGAGGGTGAAGATTCAGAAGGGGTTACTATAGGTGTTAATTTCTTATGTAATGTAAACCTAGGTAATGATGAAAAACTTGAAAGAGACGTGGTTGTAATTGGTGGCGGTAACGTTGCTATTGACGTTGCAAGAACAGCTACAAGAGTTAGAGCTTCAAAAGTAGATCTGTATTGTCTTGAAAGTAGAGAAGAAATGTCAGCTCTTGAAGAAGAAATTGAAGAAGCATTATCAGAAAGCATTGGAGTTAATAATTCTTGGGGTCCAAAACGCATCATTGAAGAAAATGGAAAAGTTGTCCTAATGTAAAATTTACATTTGAACAACTTTTTTATATAATATTATTTTTCAATAGAGATTCTTTTTGATAAACTTCTATTGAATTGATAAAATTCGTTATTTTCTAACTTATCTTTGCTAATTTTAATATCTGTTGTGTTTATACCTTGAATTTTATTACTCTCTCGGTTAAGGGTTATATTATTAGTATTACTACTTAAGTATTGAGATATGTCATTTATTGTTTGATTGGATATTACGCTTGATCCTCCATAAACAAACATATTACCATAACCAGTATTTTTTATAAAGTTTTTAAGGGAGGTATTACCACCTGTGTTATCTACTAAAAGAAGTAAAGAACCAATAGCAGAAGATAAACCTCCTCCAGCTAATGCATCTGGGAAGTTGGAACCTGTAGCAAGTGTAATATAATCAGGGTTAGTATAATTTTTGAAAACTTCTCCTATTTGAAGCGAAGTTTCATATCGGTTAGCGCCCGAAATTCTTTTTGCATTTTTACCCATAGCTGTAAGTTCATTTTCTACTGAGCTTGATATTACACTAGTTCCGCCAATGATAGCTACATACTTAATATTATATTTATTTATAAAATTTTTGCTTGCTTCACTTAATTTATTCTGATCAGTAAATAGAATTGGAATAGCACTACCTCCAGATATTGGACCTACTGAAAGAGCATCTGGATAATTGGACCCTGTTGCTAAGATAACAGTATCAAATTCATGATAGTTACTTATTTCTTTTCCTATAGCAGCAGCAGTTTCAGTTCTGTTTAGCCCTGATAATCTGTGAATACTACATCCTAGACTTTTTAAGGTTTCTTCTACTTTAGTAGAAACTGCTTCTGTTCCTCCTAAAATATAAGCATTTTTTGCTCCAAGTCTTTTAATTTCATCTATTACAACTGGATTTAATTTACTGCTTTCAGTTAGAAGTATAGGTGCAGATAATAGAGATGTTAAAGAAACTCCTGCTAAAGCATCTGGAAAATTAGTGCCGTTTGCAATGATAACGTTTTGTGTGTATTCCCAACTATCTTTGCTAATAGCAACTGAGGTTTCGTATCTGTCATTTCCATAAATTCTATGTATTTTTTGCTCACTTACTGCAAATGCGTTTACTGGAACAATACATATAAAAAGGGATAAAGATAGTAAAATTGATATGGTTTTTGTTTTTTTCTTCGTTTTCATTTTATTCCTCCTTAATCAATATATTACTATATATTGTATATATTTAAAATTATATCATAATTTGGTGTATAAATGAAATTATATATAATTAGTTTAAAAAGTTATTATAGTGTAAAAATGGTATTTATGGGATTGTATTTAAATAATAGCAATTGGATAAATAAAAATAGTAGCTTACAATTGTCAGTGATCTACTTCTGTTAACCATTAATATTTATCTGCAGTATTCTATAGGTAAAAAAAGTGCGTACTTGTAAAGAGCAAAGAAGAAGCTATATATACTTTATTAATATTTTAGCATTAAACATAAATATTATAAGATTGGGGATTTTAGTATGAAAGGGTTGATAGTAAAAGCACTTAAATAATTTTATAAATATTTGACTAAATGTAAAATAAAAACTATAATGGAATAGTAATTTAATTAGAAGGAGATTGTAATATGATTATGTTTGTTTTTAACCTTTAATCTAAATTTGACATATTAGTATAGTAGCACCTATTAAACAGGTTTATTTGCTATGTACAAAAATGTTATTTAGATATGTTAAGAACAACAGCATTTACTGTCCTTATTTAATTTTAAAGATCATGTACAATACTATATTTATTGTGTCATGTTTTTATGTTATTGGATTTAAGCTGTACTTAACTGTACAGCTTTTTTGAAGTTATAGCTTTTTTTAATTACCTAAAATGTTTTTAATGGTGCTTAAAATAAATCTATAAAATTGAAGGACTGTAAATGATGAGTGTTCATTTGCAGTCCTTTTATTTAGTCATGGAGGTGATTAAATAGCTTGTTTANNGTTTACTATAGAAAACAAACAAAATCTGAATATAGTGGGGGGAAAAATTATGGAAGGGTTAAAAATTGTAGAATACACTCCAGCTTACGCAAAGGCTATTGCAGAAATGTGGCAGAGGAGTACTGAAGGGTGGAATGGTGAGAATGGAAATGAAACAGAGGAAACAGTACTAGCGGCACATGAAAATTCAACGGATATAAACACATATCTTGCTGTATTAGGAGATGAGGTACTTGGATACTGTGCATTTTCAAGGTATGTAAAGGATGAGGGGGCCTTACATATTAGGCGTTTAAACGCTAGATATGATTGTCATGGAAAGGGAATTGGTAAGGTACTTGTTAAAAAAGCAGTAGAACGGACGATTGAACTTAAATGGCCTCGTCTAGATATATATACGTGGGCAGCTAATACAAAAGCAATACCTTTATATAAAAAGTGTGGATATTTCCTTGAAAACAGACAGGATACTACTCATCTTATGAATTTTATTCCAACAGTTATGCATACAGAGGTAGTGGAGGATTATTTTAAGGATGCAAATTGGTATGATGACATGAAAAGGACAATCAATATGGAGCCTGATGGAAGGGTGGAAAATGATTTTGATTTTTATGAGTATAATTGGGACAAGAGTGGTAAAAAGCTTAGAATGGAATTTGAAAGAAGGGGTAGAGGTCTAAGACTTATTGAAACAGATGAGTACATGATTTCTCTATGGACACCTTCACAAAATTTAATTTTTGGTAGGAGCTACAAAGCTACCTATGAGATTATTAATAAAACAGGTAAACTATTAAATGTTGAAATAATAGGTAAGGATGATAAGAATATTAAATTTTCATTAGATAAAAGAATTAATGTTGTTGAAAAAGAAATAGTTGAAGGCGAGTTTTACTTATCAGAAATAGAAGAGGAATTTGGCAATTTTAAAACTCATCCAGGAGTTGTAGCAGATATTGTTATTAATGGCAAGAAGGCTTTATTTAAACTTGGAATAGTTCCTAAATTTCCAGCAAAAATATCATTAGAATGTGATGACTTAGAAAGATACAGTGAGGAAGCCTTCAATATATATATTGACATGGAAAGCTACCTAAATGAAAATGGAGTTTTTGAATTTGAACTTCCGGAATGTAATGATATAGACTTTTCTAAAAGAATATTTAAAATTCAGATGAGAAAAAATCAAAAGGTTTCAATACCTGTACAGTGTGTATTGAAAAACCCATCTATTTACCAAGTAGAACTCCATATTAAAGTAACACTAGAATCAGGTGAAAATGTTCAGTTCAAAAAAAGTGATGCACTAGTTTTCAGAGGACGTAATGCTGCCTTTGGAGGAGAAGTTGATGGGAAATACGTAATTGTAAATGGGATATATAAACTAACCATTGATAGAAATTATAATCAAGTAGAAATATTTGTGGGAGAAAAGAAAAAAGACACATATATAGTATATCCAAAACTTGGAAGGCCATTTTCTCAAGAATTTAGTAGCCTGTTAGTGAAAAATGTTCAATGGTATTTAGAAAATGAAAAAATAGTTTTAAGTGGTGAATATGTTTCAAGTGAATTTAAGAATATAACAGTTAAAACTATATTTAAAATATCTAATAACGGTATGTTTGAACATTCTTATGAAGTGATTAATACTTCTGATAAAGAAATACTTGATGATATATATATAGATCAGAGCCTTCATTATAGAATTGAAGGAGCATCAATTCCTTATGGTAATAAGAATATAAAAGCTACAGAACCTAGTGTTGAGTATCCTGGATATTATGATAGTGAGAAAATTAGTGAAAATTGGATATTCTCAAGTATTGAAGAAAGCCTAATATGGCCAAAGAATTTAAAATGTGAGTTTGACGGTTGGTTTATCCATGTTGAACATAGTATTGGTAAATTAAAAGGTGGAGAGAGAAGAATTACTGAACCTGTATATTTAGCTTTTTCAACTTTTAAGAACTGGCGTGAAGCTAGGAGATTTGCCCTAAAATCAAGTGAGGTAAATGAGTTATATTTAGCTGAAGATTTTGAGGTAGATGTTAACAATAAGAACCCCTTCGTAAATGAGAATTTTGATATAAATATTATTGAGAATAGAGATCTTTTATATAATGGAGAGATAATTGTTAAATCTCAAAATAATTCTTTTCATGAAGTTCATGTAAAGGTTCAAAATGAGATAAACAATATAAATATTCCAATTCATTCAGAAAAGGGATTTGAAAATGACCTGATTCATATACAGAGTAATTTTAATTCAATTAGCTTTGAAAGAAAAGTACCTGTATTCTACATTAAAAATATGGAGTTCAAATCTCAGCTAACTGAAGAAATGGGACTTACAGTATATTCAATAAGCAATGGAGTTATGAATATTAAGGCATCTCCTGAATTCTCAACAGGTATATTCTCCCTTGAATTTATGGGCAGTGAGTGGCTTGATAATTCATTCCCAAGTGTAGGTCCAAGAAGTTGGTATAATCCATGGTTCGGTGGAATTCAAAATGTTCCAGCAGATTGGGTTGAAAATGGAGCATCACTGCTGAAAGAGCATATTGAAGTGAAGTTTATTGAAAAAGATGATACACTTGGAAATAGATGGAGAGGAATCAAAACCAGTATGTGTATAGCTCATAATGAGGATTATAAGGGACTTGAATTAAATCAATACTTTTTAATGCTACCAGGAGTTCCTGTTATTTTAAATCTCACTGAATTAATAAATAACATGGATAAATACATGAATAATAATGAGATAATGAATGCTACATTTTTTAAAATTGGTGAAGAAATAAAAAATAGCTGGGTAAGTGTCAAAAACCATCAAGGAGATATTAATAAATATAGAGCTGGTATAAGGGATTATGAAATATATCCAAATTCATCACCTCTTTATGGTAGCCACGATTTAGAATATAAAATTCAAGTATATACAGATTTCAATCAATGTACTCTACAGGCATATTTAAGTATTAAAGATTTAGTATCTTTAAATGCAAAGGATATACACTTAGCATCAGGTGAAAGAACGGTTTTACCTAATGTATTTTATATCTTTACAAAGGAACATATATTAGACAACCTTCTTAAAAACTTGAAAAACGTAAAGTTTAAATAGATATTAAAGTAACAATATTACAAAACATCACTAATATTCACTGATATTACTGTTATTTTCATTTATATTTATTTAATATTATTTGTATTTGTAATATTCTTTAAATATAATATTATTAACTAAGTTTTTAGAGGAGGTTATTATGATGATAACAAGAGAAGAATCGTTAGAACTACTTACAGAATAT
>DKGY01000117.1 GCA_002453475.1 Clostridium sp. UBA6758
ATTTAAAAAGTAAAATCCAATTAAATTTATAAATAAATTGGATTTTACTTTTTAAATTATTATAATATATGTTTTACTCAGCATTTTCACCTAAATTATATAAATATCTATATATTTTATGGTTAAATCTAACCCTTTGAACATAACTTTTAGTTTCCTTAAATGGAATTTTATGAAGGTTTTCTCCATCACTAGAATATTTCTCATCCTCAAGCCACTTAGTAACATTTCCAGGACCACCATTGTAAGCTGCTAATATAAGAATATAGTCCCCATTAAAGTCATTACTTAATTTCTTCAAATACCAAGTTCCCATTCTTATATTCATCTCAGGATCTGCAATTATTTCTTCCTTAAAGTTAGTTAACTCTAATTTTTCTGCAATCCATTTTCCCGTATCTGGCATTATCTGCATCAATCCTATTGCTCCCTTTGATGAACTTGCATCTACTACAAATTTACTCTCCGTATTAATTACTGCTGCTACTAAGTTTGGATCTACATTGTACATCTCACTATATTCAATAATACTTTTTTCATATTCTAGCGGAAAAAAGTTTTTAAGTATAACTTTAAAATTAACAATAATAATTATAGCTATAACTATTATTAATATACTCTTCCTGATCCTTCTATTAGATTTATAAGTCATTTTTCCCCCTAATCAATTTAAGCTTGCTTATAACTTTCATCACTTTAATCCTAGTTTCTTGCAGATTTCCACTATTATCAATGATAAAGTCTGCAAACTTACATTTTTCTTTTGTACTCATTTGATTATTTATTCTTATAATTGCTTCTTCCCTTGAAAAATTATCTCGTCTCATAACTCTCTCTATTTGTATTTCTTCACTGGCAATAACAACTACTATCTTATCCATGTAGGTATGAAGTTTATTTTCTATTAATGTAGGTGCATCTATGATGCATATTTCTTCTCCTACATCATTATATTTTTTTATTTCACTAAGTATATCATGAAAAATATGAGGCATTATTATATTTTCATATTGGACTTTCCTACTTTTATCAGAAAATATTAGATTTCCCATTTTACGCCTTAGAAATTCTCCATTCTCATCAAAATATTCATCACCAAAAGATTTTCTTATTTCTAATAAAATGTCTGGATGGTTTAAAAGTACTTTTCTAGAAATTTCATCTGCATCAATAACAGGAATACTATTTTCCCTAAAAATCATGCTTATGGTACTCTTTCCACATCCAATGCCTCCTGTTAAACCTATTTTTAATATATTACTTTGCTTCATACCAGGTCTCTCCTATAGAAATATCTACATCTAGGGGAACTTTAAGATCTAGTACATTCTCCATTTCATTTTTAACTATATCCTTTACTGAGTCAAGCTCATCCTTATATACATTAAGTATAAGTTCATCATGAACTTGTAAAATTAATTTACTTTTAAGCTTTTGGGATTTAAGTTTACTGGCAACATTCACCATGGCAATCTTTATAATATCTGCTGCGCTACCTTGAATAGGTGCATTCATAGCTAATCTTTTTCCTAAAGCCTTTACAATTTTATTAGAGGATTTTATTTCCGGAATATATCTTTTCCTATGAAGAAGTGTTGTTACATAAGAGTTCTCTTCTGCTTCTTCAATTACTTTATCCATATATTTTTGTACATTCTCATATCTCTCAAGGTATGTATCAATATACTTTTTAGCCTCGCCTCGCGTTATTCCTAAATCTTGAGCCAAGCTAAAATCACCTATTCCATACACAATTCCAAAGTTAACAGCCTTTGCATTACTTCTCATAGTCTTAGTTACCTCTTCAATTGGCACATTGAATACTTCTGAGGCTGTAGAAGTATGAATATCTAAACTGTTTCCAAAAGCCCTAATCATATTTTCATCTTCAGAAATATGTGCAAGAACTCTAAGTTCAATTTGCGAATAGTCTGCTGATAAAATTACTGAATCTTCATCATGAGGTATAAAAACCCTTCTTATTGATCTTCCATTCTCATTTTTGATTGGTATATTCTGAAGATTAGGCTCTGTACTAGATAATCTTCCAGTAGTAGTTACAGTTTGAGTAAAGTTAGAATGTATCCTTCCATCTTCATCTATTACATTTTTAAGTCCCTCTATATAAGTAGAGTATAGCTTTGTAATTTGTCTAAAATATAGAATTTTATTTATTATCTCATGTTTATCCTTTAAAGCATCTAGCACCTCTGCATTAGTGGAATAACCTGTCTTAGTTTTCTTTATTACTGGTAAGTCTAGTTTTTCAAATAATATTTTCCCAAGCTGCTTAGGAGAATTTATATTGAATTCTTCTCCTGACAAATGGTATATTTCTTTTGTAAGAGTTTCAATTTCTCCACTAAATTTAGTTCCTAGATCTTCCAATTCTTCTCTATTGATATTAAAGCCTTCATATTCCATATAAGATATAACCTTTGTAAGAGGTTGCTCTACTTTAAATAATAGTTCTTCCATATCTTCTTTATTAATCTCCTCTTTTAAGATTCTATATACTTTCTCAAGAGCCACAATTTCATTTGCTTTAAGAGAGTCTTCATCTCCACCAAAGGTTTTTCCTAACCTTTCTTCATAAAGTGTTTTTATGGAATACTCTGATTTTGATGAATCTAATAAGTAAGCTGCTATTTCCACATCAAAATTTACTAGATCTAAATCAATACCAAGCTTTAAAAAAGCTGTATATCCATATTTAATACCATGGGTAATCTTTTCAAGATTAGAATCTTGAAAAATTATCTTCATAGCCTTTATAAAGCTTTCCCTGTCTTCTTCAATCAATTTATCACAATAAATTAGATATACCTGACCTTCTGACAATATGCCTATAGTCTTCACCATAATTTTAGCAAAATTACTAGTATCCTCCACATATAACTTTACAAAAATTTTATTCTTTATATTAGGTATAACTTCATTTAAGGCTTTAATTTCATTTATAACTTTAAAATCAACAGCTTCTGATCTTTGACTTTCTGATGCTTCAGAATTATCTTGTGAAAGATTTTCAAATTTGCTAAGAAGTGATTTAAATTGTAATCTTAAACACATATCCCTAACTTCACTATTATTAAAATCTCCTTTAGTTCTTAACTGTTCCATAGGTATTTCTACAGGAACTTTAGTAATAATCGTAGCTAATTTCTTACTGAAAATCGCTTGTTCACTATATTCTTGAAGAGATTCTTTAAGTTTCTTGCCACTAATATTAGATATATTCATCAGAACATTCTCTATGCTTCCATATTCCTTAATTAACTTAAACGCAGTCTTCTCTCCTACTCCTGGAACTCCTGGAATATTATCCGATTTATCTCCCATAAGACCCTTTACATCTATATATTGAGTCGGTGTCACTCCAAAATCTTCAATAAATCTTTCTTTATTATATATCTCTTTTTCTGTAATTCCTTTTTTATTTATAACTACATTAACATTATCTGTTGCAAGTTGAAGAGCATCTTTATCTCCTGTTACTACAAAGACTTCCATACCCTCATTTTCTGCCAAAACAGATATAGTTCCTATTAAATCATCAGCTTCGTATCCTTCTAATTCAAATACACTTATCCCCATCTTGGATAATATTTCTCTTATTATAGGAAATTGCATGGAAAGCTCCGGAGGAGTTTTCTTTCTTCCCGCTTTATAATCTTCATATTCCTTATGTCTAAATGTATTAGATGATTTGTCAAAGGCAGCTACGATATAATCAGGATTTATATCTTCTTTAATTTTAAGAAGCATATTTAAAAATCCATATACCCCATTAGTATAAACCCCTTCTTTTGTTGTTAGTTCTGGTATAGCATAAAACGCTCTATATAATAAGCTATTTCCATCTAAAACAGCTAAGCTTTCTTTATTAATTTTAATCACATCCATTCAAATTATTTAAGCACCTTTATCAAATTCCTTTAATTTTTTCTTATAGTCCTCTATATTATTCTTTACTTTTTAGGATCTAAAGTCAAGTAAAGAAACATGAATCTTTTAATAAATGATTATATCATTACTTCATCATATTAACAATAAAACTTAATATTTTTAACTGTAATTTTTTATCTATCCATATTATAAATATAATATGAATTTTATTTAATCTAATAAAAATAAATAAACCTTCTAAGTATAGATTTTAATCTATATTCAGAAGGTTCATATCATACAAAATACATATTTCTAATTACCTCTAAATACTTATTTAACAAGTAAATAACAGTTGGCAAAATAATTGCTGGCACAAAGTCTAAAATCAATTTTGTGAAAAGAATTTCATGTTTTCCCGTTAATCTGATCTGTAAAAATCCAACTACTTCCATAGCTCCTACACAAAATAATAAACTAGCAGTCACCAGTCCTTCTGAAATAGATGTATTTTTATCTTTAGATTTAAACTTTCTTTCTATACAGTATCACTTATTCTTTCTAGAAGTCCTTTTTTAATAATATATCTATATCTCCACCAATAATCACAGTTATAGAATTAACTATAGTTCCTAGCATCACTTTTCACCTTTTAAAATATGCTTAAATCTAATTCATGGGATAATTTTTCAAGTATCTTGATTCCACCTATACTATTTCCCTTAGCATCAAGAGCAGGCCCCACAACTCCAATTCCCATTCTTCTAGGTACTGCAGCCATTATCCCGCCTCCTACACCACTCTTTGCGGGAATTCCTATATGTACGGCAAACTTCCCAGATGCATCATACATACCGCAAGTAACCATTATGGTTTTAACAATTCTACAAGCCTCTCTAGATATAACTCTTTCATTATTCAAAAGAACTCCATCATTAGCAAGCATAGCCCCTATCCTAGCAATATCCTTACAAGTAATCTCCATAGAGCAAGCCTTAAAGTAAACATCTAAAATTTCCTCAACATCACCTTCTATTATACCATTGCCTTTCATATAATAAGCTAACGCTCTGTTTCTATTTCCTGTTTTCTTTTCACTCTCATACACATTATAATTTACTCCAATATCATTATTTCCGGTTATCTTTCTTGTAAAAGTAAGTATTCTGTTTATTTTATCCTCAGCTGTTTCTCCATTAATTAAAGACACTGTTGCAATAGCTCCTGCATTTATCATGGGATTTAGTGGTTGTTTTTGTTCATGAATTTCCAAGTTAGTTATGGAATTAAAACCTGATTCTGTAGGTTCCATTCCCACTTTAGTGAAAACGTATTCTATACCATTATCTAAAATGGCTAACATTAAAGTTATTACTTTAGACATACTTTGTATGGTGAATTTAGTATTCCAATCACCTGCAAAATATTCTTCACCACCTAAATTTGTAACCCATATACCTAGAGCTTCCGGATTAGCTTTTGCCAGCTCTGGAATATATGAGGCCACTTCACCTTTACTTGTCCATTTTCTACAATCATCAATTATACTATCTAATATCCTCTTCATAATCATGTCTCCCATCTGATTTTACTACTTACATTTTTATTATAGTAATCGAGTATCTATTTTTCAATACATAAGTATTTACTTCTATATTATCCTTATTTATAGTAAAAATACTATTGTAATTCTTAGTACATTGTGGTAAAATACTAAATGTACTAGCCGGTGTGATGGAATTGGCAGACGTGCGGGACTCAAAATCCCGTGGTGGCAACACCGTACCGGTTCGACCCCGGTCACCGGCACCATAAAAGCTAATACAAAACCTCTGAATCGTTGATATTACAACAATTCAGAGGTTTTGTTTTTCCTTCAAATATAGCTAGTTACCCCAACTAACATTAAATGGCTCCATTTTAACATAATAAAATCACCTACTATTTACTAAGTAAGTGCTAGTTATTTACTTGTCATTCAATCTTTAATTCAATAAATGAACCTAATATATATCCTTATATCATATAACTGTGCTACTGCGTTTATATGAGCTTTTATTGCTTTAGATTGTGTATGTACTTCTTCTTGATAATTTTCATCTTTAGAAAAATCAATATTACCTTTAATGTCTTTATTATATTGATCTCTTTCATAAATTGTGTTATTCATAGAGATTAATAACTGAAAAGCTTTGCAAATATCATTGAACAAATCTTTATCCATAAAATCATACAGTGTAAATATCTTACTCATCCATTCTTTATCAATATATAAGTTTCTAGGTAAATGATACATTAACCCGGAATCCTTATCTTTATTAGACTGATTAGCTCTATTAAATTTTTCCAAACCATCTTTAAGCTGAAAACATAAATACTCCTTGATCTTTATTAACTCTTTTAAATTATTTTCTTTTTCTTTCTTCTCTTTAATATACTCACTTCTCAAATGAATTAATACGGTCTCAATAATAGTAATTGTTACACCTAAAAATGCACCAATAAATTGTAGATATTGGCTAGCATTTTCCTTGCTTTTAAATATACTTAATGCTAAGTTTCTAAATGTATCAATATTTATAATAAGAATTGGTAAAATTATAATTAATACAGCTACTATTAACAATCGTATAATCATTTTATCATAAATGTTTTCATCTCCCTTTTCCCCTCTACCTACAGTAACACACTTTGTACTAGAACATGATTTTACATCTACACCAGTACTATACGTGACAAGAAAATATCTAAATCCTCTTACTTCTTTTGTTTCTAATTTTATATTTTCTATATTATCTACAGCTTATGATGTTGTACTATTAATATTAGTAGACACTAAAAGTGAGCATTAGCGTGATATACTAAAGTTGTAACACTCGTTCGAATAATCTAGTATAATAAGATTTAAGAAAGTGGTGTTATAAATGGCAAATAAAAAATATGATAAAGAATTCAGAGAAAAATAGCTAGACTAATCTTAGAAGATGGAAGAACTTTATCAAGTATCTCAAAGGAATATAATGTTGCAAAATCAATCATCAAACGATGGACTAAAGCTTTTGAGCAAGAATATATTGAATGCGATGATAAGATATTCCTAGTGTTCATGAGGAGATTAAACGATTGAAGAAACTTACAGCTGATCTTGAAAAGGAAAATACCTTTCTAAAAAAGGTGGTAGCCTTCTTCGCCAAGGAAATAGACCATTAGTTTATAAATTCATTGATTTAAATCAAGTTGAATTTGGTGTTAGACGGTTTCTTAAACGTTTTAAAATCCTTCCTAATGCTTATTATAATTATTTAAAGCAGCGTAAAAACCCCTTTTATGAAAATAAGAAGTTAGTACTGAATAACATTAAGGAAATCTTCCATAGTAAAAATGGAAAGATGGGCTATAGAATGATAAATCTCTTGTTAGAAAAAGAAAAGATTAAATTATATCTTTAGCCAAGGTAAAAGATTCTTTATATCTCTAGATGGACATACTAGACTTTATTATGCAATAAGCAAGGGATATTCTGAAGTAAAAGGATATTTAGCAGAACCAGGTGATTACTTAGAAGGCTTTGTAGAAGAGGCAAGAAAAAGGAAAATCTACTCACCATATGATCTTAAATTAGTATCCCATGAAGAGTATAAAATAAAATGGGATAAGTTTTGTGATGATTTTTTTAGAGAAAGAATGAAATAGCAGTAATTTAAATTAAATAATTAATAAAAGTATGTATCTATAAAGGGGGAAATTATGGTGAATGAGTTCTTAATTAATGAGATGAGACAAAAGCTTATATGTGGTAGGTTATGGCCATTGGAGGTACAGTCAGCGTTAAGTACAGAGATATTAAG
>DKGY01000100.1:0-316 GCA_002453475.1 Clostridium sp. UBA6758
GAATCCCTTTATCTCCACCAAAAGCAATCTATTTAGATTGCTTTTTTTTATATTTTCATTACTAATCAATTATTATATTATTATTATAATTAAATAGATTCATTATAAAGATGGAGTAATTAACATGAATAGAGTTAAGCAGTTTATTAATTGTATATTTGCCAAAATAACTAAAAAGGATATTGAGTTTATTAATAACTATTTAGATGAGTATGAAAAGAATTTACTATATAAACTTCCAGTTTATGATGTGAAACATTCAGTTAATGTAGCTAGAGATATATATATAAATGAATCTGAAGAGGAAATTAAAAAA
>DKGY01000100.1:334-7474 GCA_002453475.1 Clostridium sp. UBA6758
CATGATGTAGGTAAAGTACATATGCCTCTAAATCCAATAGATAAATCTATTTTAGTTTTACTAAATCATTTTACAAAAACGAAAATAAAGAGATATAGTGATAGAAATTCTAAGATATATATTTTTTTTAATCATGGAGAAGAAGGATATAAAATTTTAAAAGAAAAGGGATATGATAAAGAATTTTTAAATGCTATAAGAAATCATCATAATTATAAAGTACAAAATAAATGGCTAGATATTTTACGAAAGTATGATGATAGAAATTAAACATATAACTAATAAAAGTTAAATAATTAAAATAAATATTTAATAATAAAAGAAAAAAATACAATAATATACAGAGGGATATGATATACTATTATTTAAATAATATATATTGTATATACACGGAGGGGATTATGACAAGTGTAAAAAGAAGAGAAAAAATAAAAAATTTATTAATACAATCTCAGGAGCCTGTAAAAGGTCAGGTATTAGCAGAAATGTTTGAGGTTACTCGTCAAATTATAGTGAAGGATATAGCTATTATAAGAGCTGAGGGTATTAATATTATATCTACACCAAAAGGATATATGGCTTTAAAGGAGAATATCAATAGCATAAAGAAAGTTATAGCTGTTAATCATGGAAGGGAAGAAGTAAAAAATGAGCTTGAGACTATTGTTAAATATGGTGCAATTGTAGAAGATGTAATAGTTGAACATCCTCTTTATGGAGAAATACGGGCTATGCTTATGATTAAAAATATGATGGACATCGAAAATTTTTATAGTAATTTTAAGCAGTATGAAGCTGAGCCCTTAAGTGCATTAACAAATGGAGTTCATCTTCATACAATAATATGTGAAAATGATAGAGTTTTATCAAATATAATAGCGGAATTAAATGAAAAAGGATTTTTAATTAAGGAATTATAAAAAGGGGTGTGAATGGTTTGAAGAAAAAAGCTATAGGTATTATAGTTGCTACTATAATAATTATATTGTTTTTAGCCATTGCTGGAATAAATATAATAGTTGACTATCAATGGTTTAGTGAATTGGGATATCTTTCAATTTATTTTACTAAGTTATTATCTATATTAAAACTAATGCTTCCTACATTTTTAGTAATGTTTATAGGCATAACATTATATTATAAAAGCTTAATACCTAATATTAGAAAGTTAAAAAAGATAGTGGAAGTTGATAAAATTAAAGAGAAAAAAAGATTTAAAATCTTTTTAGTAATAAATTTTATTATATCCCTATTCTTTTCTTTTAGTTTTGCAAATATATATTGGTACAAGATATTAGAATTTACCAACTCTACAAAATTTAATGTTAATGATCCTATATTTAATAAGGATATATCATTTTTTACATTTAAATTACCTTTAATAGAATCTTTATATAGTAGTATGATTTCATTATTGGTTTTACTTGTAATAGCTACTTTTGTAATTTATATTCTTTTAAATGCTAGGGATAAAATTAATAATCATTTTGATAGATCAGTTAAGATTGTAAATTTTAAATCTATGACTAGTGGTATAACGAGTTTTGCAGGAAAACAACTTGCCGTAATAGCCGCATTACTTATGTTGGTTATATCTTTAGGATATATGATAAAAGGATGGAACTTAGCATATTCTTCAAGGGGTATAGTATTTGGAGCAAGTTATACAGATGTAAACGTATCTTTAAAATTCTATAAAGTGATTTCTATAGTTTCAATTATTTTTGCTGTATTAATATTCTTAAGTATAATGTTTAAAAAAGTTAAACCAATAATATTTTCAGTAATAGTAGTATTTGTACTAATGATTGGGGAAAGTGTTGCAGCAGGAGTTATCCAACAATTTATTGTTAATTCTAATGAAAAAACTTTGGAAAAACCTTATATTTCCAAGAATATAGAGTATACTAATATGGCTTATAATATTGATGAAATTGATGAAAATAATTTTGAAATAAAGAATGATTTAGATGCTACAGGTATAAAAGAAAATAAAGATATAGTTGAAAATATTAAGGTTAATTCATATCGACCTGCTTTAGAATTTTATAATCAATTTCAATATATAAGATATTATTACAAGTTTAACGATATAGATATTGATAGATATAATATTAATGGAAATTATAATCAAGTATTCATAGCACCAAGAGAAATTGATTTCGAAAAGTTAGATGAAAACTCAATAACGTGGCAAAATCGACATTTATCATATACTCATGGATATGGTGTTGTTATGAGTAAAGTTAACTCAGTAACAAGTGAAGGACAACCAGATTTCATTATGAGTAATATACCTATTGAAAATGAAACTGATATTTCATTAGAGAATCCAAGAATATATTTTGGGGAAAACACTAATGATTATAGTATAGTAAATACTAAGTTAGGAGAAATTGATTATCCAGTAGGTGGTGAGAATGCCACTAATAATTATGATGGTAAAGCTGGTATATCAATGAATTACCTAAACAGAGTTATATTTGCTATAAAGGAACAAAACAGCAAATTTTTATTATCTCAGGATATAACTAATAACAGTAAAATTTTACTTCATAGAAATATAGTAGAAAGAGTTAATAAAATTGCACCTTTTTTAAGATATGATAAAGACCCATATGTAGTTATAAATAATGATAGACTTTATTGGGTTATAGATGCATATACTGTAAGCGATAAGTTCCCATTTTCGCAACCTATGGGAGATATAAATTATATTAGAAATTCAGTTAAAGTTGTAGTTGATGCATATGATGGAACAACTAAATTTTATATAACAGATAATACAGACCCTATAGTTTCAACATATGCCAAGATATTTCCTAAGCTATTTACAGACTTAAGTACTTTACCTGATGAAATTAAATCTCACTTTAAATATCCGCAAGATTTATTTGCAATTCAGTGTGCAATGTTATCTAAGTACCATGTTTCAGATCCAGGAGTTTTCTATAATGGGGATGATGTATGGTCTATAGCTAGTGATGTAGCTACAATTGAGGGAGATGAAGTAAAATCAGAAGCTTCATATGTTACTACTAAATTAGCTGGAGAAGATAAAGAAGAGATGGTTATTTTAGAGTATTTTAATACTAAAGGTAGAGACAATATGGTTGGTATGTTTGGTGTTAGAATGGATGGAGATAATTATGGTAAAATGTTTTTATATAAATTTCCAACTGGAGGAACAGTATATAGTCCAATGTTATTTAAACAAAAAATAAACCAGGACCCAGAAATATCTAAACAATTATCTCTTTGGGATACTAAGGGCTCTCAGGTTCAATTTGGGGAGGTTTTAATAATACCAATAGGAAACTCCTTATTATATGTAGAACCTCTTTATCTGAGAGCTGCTGGTGAAAATAGTATACCAGAAATGAAAAATGTTATAGTTGGCTATGGAGATAAACTAGTACTTGAAAAAGATATTGGAACTGCTATTACAAAGATGTTTAATATAGAGGCTGGTGAAAATAACACTAATAATGAAGGTAAAGAAAATAATAGTCAAGACGAAAAGGTAAATTCTGGTTATTTAGAAAAGCTAAAAGAGGCATATACAAATGCTATTGAATCTCAAAAAAATGGTGACTGGTCAAAGTATGGTGAGTATATAAATGAAATAGGGAAACTAATTGACGAATTATCAAAATAAATTTATATAAATAACATGACTAGCCGCTCTACAGCTTTCGTAGTAAAATGGAAGATAGAGCGGCTAGAATAATTATATAAAGTAATATTAGCATGCATATGTGGAGGAAATTATGGATTATGATGTATTGATATTAGGTGGAGGAATTATAGGTTGTGCTATAGCTTATGAATTATCAAAATATAACCTTAATATTGCAGTTATAGAAAAAGATTATGATATATGTAATGATACACCTTCTATAAACACAGCAACAATATATGATGGACTAGAATGTGAGGATGAATTATCATCTAAGCTTATTAGAAAAGGAAATTTATTAATGGAGGAGTATGCATCAAGATTTAAAGTTCCATATAAAAGGTGTGGAACTTTATATATAGCAAGAAATGAGTTTCAAGCTAAAAGTATTGATAAAATGTATGAAAGAGCTAAAGCAAAAAAAATTGATGATGTAAAACTTCTTGTAGGAAAAGAAATATTGGAGTATGAACCTAATATAGAAGGAAATATAATAAAGTCAATATATATACCCAATACAGGGGTAATAAGCTCATATGATTTAGCTTTAGCTTATGGTGAAATTGCTTTTGATAATGGAGTGAATTTTAGATTACAAGAAGAGGTTGAATCTATAAATAGTATAAATAAAGGATTCAAAATAAAAACAAATAAAAATAAATTCACTTGTAAGATAGTTATTGATACAACTAAAGATAAAAATCTACAATTAGTTAATGAAAACAATAAAGAGGATGGTAAAGGAAAATATTTGAAATATGTAGTTATTGACAAGTCTTATGAAAAATTATATTCTAACATAGTTTTTGATGTAAGAGAAAATGAAAGAATATATATAAGACCTACAATTAACAATGAAATGATAGGGGCTTATAGTAGCTATAAAAATGTTCACTATGACAAAGTGATTGAAAAGATAAAACCTCTTACTAAAGAAATTAGTGAAAATGACATAAAAGTAGTAAGGGATTGGCGACTTTTTGATGAACCTGTTAATATACAAGATGATATAATTAATAGTGGATATATAAACATTAAGGTTAATCATTATGCTAAAGTTACTATAACTCCATATTTAGCTTTGAATATATCGAAGTTAGTAATCGAAAAATTAAATTGTAAATTTAAAAAGGATTTTAATGATAAAAGAAGAGAATATTTTAAATTTAAAAATCTGTCAAATGAAGAAAGAAATAAAATTATTAGATTAGATAGCAAGTATGGACGTATTATATGTCAGTGTGAAAAGGTTAGCGAAGGAGAGATTGTAGACTCTATTAGAAGACCTTTGGGAGCTAGAACAGTAACAGGGGTAAAAAGAAGAACAGGAGCTGGATTTGGAAGTTGTGATGGGTGTTATTGTAAGGATAAAATAATTGAAATTTTGGCAAGAGAAATGGATAAAAGAGTTACAGAAGTGGTTAATAATTCAAAGGATTCAACCATTTTATTATCAAGAATAAAAGAATTTGATGAGATGTGAGGTAATAAAAAGTGAAGGATAAGGATATATTAACAACTATAGTGAGAGTAAAAGGATCTCCAGAGTGTAGGGTAGTTTCAGTAAAAAGTAGCGAACCTATAGATAAAAGTTTATGGCTTGAATGTTCTAAGTGTTTAAGTAGAATATATGTGGGGCCGCAGACATCAGAAGGTGATGTTATATGTAAGAATATACTTAATACAGGCGTAGATATTGTATGTACTAAATATACTTACAAAAACGAATAATTATATTGACAAAAAATATGTTAGGGAATAATATAGACATATATTTAGTGTAATAAATTATAAACCGTTGAAGAGAATAGTAGTAGTAATTATATATGTAAGAGAGTCAGTGGTTGGTGTAAACTGATATATATAATATTATGAATCCACCTCTGAGGGACTGTGATGAGCAGTACGGCATTAAGTTTGTCGTTAAATTTTCGAGTGGAATAATTAATTTTATTCAATTAGGGTGGTAACACGGAGTCTTTCGTCCCTTAGGTGGGGTGAAAGGCTTTTTTATTTATATAAAAATATAATTACAAGAAAAGGGTAGGAGGAATAACAATGATAGACTTAAAGAAAATAAGAAATAATCCAGATGAAATTAAAGTTAAAATGGAAAATAGAGGAGAAAGCTTTGATTTATCTCTTATAGATGAAGTTGTAGAGCTTGATCAAAAGAGACGTAATATATTAATTGAAGTAGAGGAATTAAAAAATAAACGAAATATAACTTCAGCAGAAATTCCTAAATTAAAAAAACAAGGTATAGATGTATCAGAAACTATGAAAGAAATGAAACAACTTTCAGATACAATAAAGAATTTTGATGTGGATTTAAATGAAATAGATGAAAGAATAGAATATATAATGATGAGAGTACCTAATATACCTCATGATTCAGTTCCAAATGGTAGTGATGATGAGGATAATGTTGAAATTAAAAAGTGGGGAGAGATAAGAAAGTTTGATTTTGATCCTAAAGAACACTGGACTATAGGTACAGAAAATAACTTATTAGATTTTGAAAGAGCAGGTAAAATTACAGGATCTAGATTTACTGTTTACAAGGGACTTGGAGCAAGATTAGAAAGAGCATTAATAAACTATTTCCTAGATACTCATACTGGTGAAAATGGATATGATGAAATACTTCCTCCATATATGGTTAATAGAAGTAGTATGACTGGAACTGGGCAGTTACCTAAGTTTGAAGAAGACGCTTTTAAAGTTAGTGATACAGATTACTTTTTAATACCAACAGCAGAAGTTCCAGTAACAAATATTTATAGAGATGAAATACTGGAAGGAGATAAACTTCCAATAAAATATGCAGCATATAGTGCATGTTTTAGATCAGAAGCTGGTTCTGCTGGAAGAGATACTAGAGGCTTAATTAGACAACATCAGTTTAACAAAGTAGAGCTAGTTAAATTTACGAAAGAAGAAGAATCATATGATGAACTTAATAAATTGGTTCAGGATGCAGAAAGTGTATTACAAGGGTTAGGACTTCCATATAGAATTGTAAAAATATGCAGAGGAGATTTAGGATTTACTGCTGCTTTAAAGTATGACATAGAAGTCTGGATGCCAAGTTACAATAAGTATGTAGAAATATCAAGTTGTAGTAATTTTGAAGATTTCCAAGCAAGACGTGCTAATANNTAAAGATGATCCCAAAGCTAAACCTAAATTTGTTCATACAGTAAATGGTTCAGGTGTTGCTATAGGAAGAGCTTTAGCTGCAGTCCTTGAGAATTATCAAAATGCAGATGGAAGTGTTACAGTACCAGAGGTATTAAGAACATACATGGGGCGTGAAAAAATAACAAAATAAAAATATATTTTTAGAATTTATATAAAGTTTTTTAAAAATATTGTTGACACAAGGGCTATTTCTTGATAAAATAACCCTTGTAGGAAATGGAGAGATGGTCGAGTTGGTTTAAGGCACCGGTCTTGAA
>DKGY01000100.1:7636-13348 GCA_002453475.1 Clostridium sp. UBA6758
GCACCGGTCTTGAAAACCGGCGTACGTGTGAGCGTACCTAGGGTTCGAATCCCTATCTCTCCGCCATTTTATTTTTTGGAGAAATACTCAAGTGGCTGAAGAGGCGCCCCTGCTAAGGGCGTAGGTCGGGCAACCGTCGCGAGGGTTCAAATCCCTCTTTCTCCGCCAAAAATATTAACAAACCTGATTCTTAATGATTTACTTAAGAATCAGGTTTATTGTTTTTTATGATTTAATAAGATGCAACTAAATTAAAAAATAATTATTGAAATCATGAAGATTCTATGTTATTATGTAATAGTTATTTAAATAACCTTTTGGGGTGTTAGTTAAATGGATATAACATACGGCTACGGACCGTATATTGCGGGTTCGATTCCTACACACCCTGCCATATTTAGTCATTGCAAGTAATTTGCAATGACTTTTTTTAATACAAATATTCATTATTATATATGATAAATTTCGACCTTAAATATAAAAAATATCATATCTAATAAATATATACCGGATTATATGCATGTAAACTATTATATAATTTAACTAATTTGATTATAGATAAATATATTTAATATTAGTTACATAATATGTATAATGTATATATAATATAGACTTTCATATACGATAATTATTATATAAATTATTAATATATGGGGGTATATTTATGATTAAAAGGAAGTCCGATAAGACTTTAAAAAAAAGAAAACATAGCTCATTTAATTTAAAAAGTACATCTAAAAATATAAGCAAAAGTATTAAGAATGCATTCAGTAAAATTACAATTAGACATAAAGACTCAATTAGTAAAAAAATTAAAAGTAGTAATAAAATAGATAAAGATAAAATTAATGATATAAGTAACAATATAAACAGTATAAAATCAACAGCTAAGGTTTATAAAGAAGGAAAATTACAAGTTGAGGGAACTAGTGTTAAAAGAAAAATATTAATTAGTATGATAGGACTTACCATAGTATCAATGGTAACAACTAGTACAATTATGTACATAAATTCCTCAAAGACGATTTCAAGTCAGAGTATAGAAAATATGGAGGGTATAACTACATCATCTATACAAACTATATCTGTTATGATGGATAAAGTGACTAATGAGGCTTTTGCTCTATCAAATTCTAAGGATAATCTTAATGTCTTATTAAATTATGATCAGAAAAAAAATAGTAAAGAAGATGTTAAAAATATAAATGAAAGCTTTAGGTCATATATATCTGCCAATAAGCATGTAGACAGAATATCGTTAGTTAGCACTGAAGGTGATATAGTAGCTGATAGTGAAGAATCTTTAGTTGGATCTAATGAAGTTGATAATTCTTATCATAGTACTAGTTCTAGTGGGGGAAAGTGGATAAGTAATACTATTAAATCTGTTGCAGGGGATAAAGGAGTTTTAGTATTTACGTATCCTGTATTAGATGAAGCTAATTATAGTAAGTGTGTAGGATATATAGCATTACATGTATATGCTGAGAGTTTTTCTACTTATATTGAAAATATAAAGATTGGTGAGATAGAAAGTAGTTATGCATATCTTATTGATGAAACTGGAAATATAATTTATCATCCCAATAAAGAGAAAATTGGACAAACGATAGATATTCCTGAAATAAAGGTTATAGTAGATAAGGCTATGAAGGGAAGTAATGTAGAGGTAGGATCTGTAGAATATAAGATAAATGGAAATAAAGTAATGTCATCTTATGGATTAGTTCCTAGAACAAACTGGACTATGGTTATAGATGCTGGTAGTAATGAAATAAGAAAACCGGTAATGGCAATGGTTAAACAAATAGCATTAATAGCATTAGCTATAGTTATTATAGGTTCTATTATAATAATGGTGATGGCGAATGTAATTATAAATCCTATAGTAACGGTTGCAGCTTTGGTTAATAAAACAGCTAAGTTAGACTTAACTAACGATAATTTAGCTATAATTAAGTCTAAGGATGAAATAGGTCTTATATATAGATCTATTATAAATATGAGAGAAGTGTTAAGGGAAGTTGTTGGAGAGATTGCAGTAACTACTGAAGTATTAACTAATAATGCTAATATAGTAGAAGAATCTACAGAGTCATTAAAATTTAAAGCTGATGAAACATTATTTGAAACTGAAAGTGTATCTTCTGGTATAGAAGAAACGTCAGCAACTTCTCAAGAAATTGCAGCATCTTCTACTGAAATGATTAAGAGTGTACAGAATATAGCGAATGAAGCACTAGAAGGGTATGAAATAACTAAGGATATTCTTAAGAGAGCTCAGGGCATAAAAGCTAGTGCTATAAAATCTAAAGAAAAATCAAATGATATTTATAATAGTGTAAAAAGTGAGTTGGAAGTTGCTATAACAAGTTCAAAGGAAGTTAAGCAAATCGATAAGTTAGCTGATTCTATACTTAAAATAACTCAACAAACTAATTTATTAGCGCTAAATGCTGCAATAGAAGCGGCTCGTGCAGGAGAGGCAGGAAGAGGATTCTCTGTAGTTGCGGATGAAGTTAGAAAGCTAGCTGAAGAGTCTGGTAAAACAGCAGCAGATATACAAAGAATAGTTAAAATAGTAAATAAATCTGTAGAACAATTGGCACTAAGTGCTGGACGTATGAGCAATTTCATAGAACAACAAGTAATTAATGATTATGATAAAAATATAGAGCAAGGAGCTTTATACGAAAAAGATGCAGATCAATTCAATAACTTTATGAATGAATTTAGTAGTGAAGCAGCAGTGCTGAATCAAGCTATAGAAGGAATTGTTACTGCTATAGATGAAGTATCAGCAACAGTTACAGAGGGAGCTATGGGAGTATCATCTATATCATCTAAAACTATGGATATAGTAGGAAATATTGAGAGTATAAAGAATACTGCTATTGAAAACAAAGAAAATGCAGATAAATTAAATGATACTACACTTAAGTTTAAATTATAAAAATAGGAGCAAGAATTTAGATTCTTACTCCTATTTTTTCGCCCATATATACAGCTGTCTCTACTCCTAAATTACTTTGATAACGTATATCATCATCTAATTTTAATATATTTTTCTTTAGCATAACTATAACTGTTGAGCCACCAAACTTAAAATAACCTTTTTCATCTCCACGGTTAATTTTGGATGATGAAGAATAAGTTTGAATAATAGAACCAACAAAGGTAGCTCCTACCTCTATATAGATAACATCATCAAAATTATCACTTTTTAAAATACTATACTCTCTTTTATTTTCTGACAATACCTTGCTTATATTTTCAAGAGCTACTGGATTAACTGAGTAGTATTTGCCTTTTATAAATGTAGACTTAGAACAAATTCCGGAATCAACAAAGTGAAATCTGTGATAATCAGTTGGACATAATCTAAATATTAGACAAGTACCATTAGAATAATTCTTACTTAAGTCTTCATTTTGGAATAACTCATTAAGGGTATATTTAAATCCTTTAACTGTAAAGCTAGAAGTCTCATCAATTTTTTCTATAGCTAAGAGTTTACCGTCACAGGGAGAAATAAATGATTTTTCATCTTTACAGATATTACGACTGCATTTTGAAAGCTTTCTATAAAAAAAGTCATTAAAAGAGCTATATTCATCTATGTTTTTTTCATATTCATCCATATTTATGTTGAATTTAGCTACAAAGGTTTGTATATATTTTTTACTGAATTTACTATCACAGCCTAATCCATAGAGCTTACTAAAGAATTTTCGACTTGCAATTTCAGGTAGAAAGGTTTTAGCAATAGAGTTACTATACATAAAATTAAGTATACCTCCACCAGCTACATTTTCTTTATAATAGGTCTTCTTTTTTCTATCATAGTACTTTATCATAAAATCATCTCCAGGTTTGCCTTAAATTTAACATAATGATATTATAACAGAAAATATATTAGATATATAAATATATCTCCAATTAAGATATAACCATATATCTTAATTGGAGATATTTGAATAAATTTAATATTTTTTTATTTATATTACTTCGCTATTAGTTAGCTTTCTCATATCATCATTAGATGGCTTTTCACTTCTCTTTTTAAAGAACTCTTCAGCTATTTGTGGGAAAGCTAAGTAAGAAAGAACATCTTCTTCACTAGTTGTTATATCTTTGAGTTTTTCTTTTGTCTTTTGGAAAGCTGGTTCTAAAGTATCAGCATATCTTCCTTCAATAGGAGCATCATTTCCAAGAGCTTTTTTAAGAACTTCTTCATTTATTTTACCAGGAGCTTTACCATATTCTCCTCTGCAATAAGCTTTAACTTCTTTAAGAACCATTTTATATCTTTCACCAGTTAATACATTAACTGTAGCTTGAGTTCCAACCATTTGGCTCATTGGAGTAACAAGTGGAGGGAATCCTAAGTCTTCTCTTACTTTAGGAACTTCTGCAAGAACTGCATCAAGTTTATCAATAGAGTTTTGAGCTTTAAGTTGAGAAATCATATTAGATAACATTCCTCCAGGTATTTGGTTTGTAAGTCCTTCAGGTTGAGGTGTTAATACCTTTGGATCTAGTAATCCAGCTTCTAAAACTTTTGCTCTAACTGGTTTAAAGAAATTATTTATTTGAGTTAAGGTACCTACATTAAGACTAGTAGTAAACCCAGCAGTTTCTAGTGCATGATGCATAGATTCTGTTGGAGGTTGAGCTGTACCACTAGAGAATGAAGAAATTGAACAGTCAATTCCATCTACACCAGCTTCTGCAGCTTTAAAATACGCCATTTCAGCAATACCATTTGTGCTGTGAGAGTGTAAAAATACTGGAATTTTAACAGTTTCCTTTATACTCTTAACTATGTCATATGCTATAGAAGGCATTATAAGGCCAGCCATGTCCTTTATGCAAATAGAGTTTGCTCCCATATTTTCAAGTTGTTTTGCTAGTTTAGTATAGTTTTTAACATCATGGATTGGACTTACAGTATAAACTATAGTTCCTTGTGCATGAGCTCCTTGCTTTATAGTTTCATTCATAGCAACTTCTATATTAGCAAAGTCATTTAATGCATCAAATATTCTTATTATATCCATACCGTGGTAAACAGACATTTTAATGAATTCTCTAACAACATCATCTGGATAGTGTTTATATCCTAAAATATTTTGACCTCTTAATAACATTTGAAGAGGAGTTTTAGTAACTATTTTTTTTATGTTCTTTAATCTTTCCCATGGGTCTTCATTTAAATATCTTAAGCAAGAGTCAAAGGTTGCTCCCCCCCAACACTCTAATGAATAATATCCTGCATCATCTAAATCTTTAAGAATAGGTGCAAAATCTTCAAAAGGAAGTCTTGTTGCAATAAGGGATTGATTCGCATCTCTGAGAACTGTTTCGGTTATGTTAATCTTCTTCATTATAAAATCACCTCTGAATTTTTTGTTGCAAAATCACAATATATTAGTATTTTAACATAGATTTAAATAAAAATCTGCAATAAATCATTTATTTTTCTGACAAATATATAAAGTTATAAAGATTTTTATATTATGTGCATATAATCATAAAAATAATATATTCTATAGATATGTTATTTTAAAATAGTATATATGGATTAATTGATTAACATTAAGAGAAAAGATTCATAGTAAAATATAGAAATTAATCTATTGACGAAGAATAAATATATTATTATAATAAAGATTAGATGATATGCGCCCGTAGCTCAGCAGGATAGAGCAT
>DKGY01000096.1:0-3435 GCA_002453475.1 Clostridium sp. UBA6758
AAATCTGGGTGGCGCCTCCAAAGAGACTTGTAAGCATATTGTTTACAAGTCTTTTTACTTTGTGTATTAAATTATAATATATAGTTATTGGACTTAAAAAAACAAATTATTATGTATAGTATAGTACATAGTAATTTGCTTTTTGTATATTATAAATTTTTAGAAATATTTTCACAAAGAGAGGTAGTGCTTTCATAGATTAAATCTTTACGCTCAATTAAATCTAAAGCAGTTAAACTTAAGGCTTCAATAGCTTTCCATATATTATATTGAGCATATTCTGTTAATGTTAAATCCATAAACTCTTTTGAAGGGCAGGGAATTGATGGATCATTTACTATTGATATAGACGGATATATTGTAGGTGTAGTATGGCTTACGGTACCAATGCCTAAAGGATATAGCATTTTTTTGCCATAATTCATTTCAATTAATCCGCTTTCTTTTAAGTTACTTTCAAACAACTTATTTATTATTTTATTATCTAAAAGTTCTTTACATGGAAGCTCAATTAATTTAATTGAGCAATTTATATTTATAATATCCTCTATGCATTTAATGTAGTTTCTTATATTTTCTTCGATTTTATAGCATAACTTATGATTTTTTGATTTAATCTCAAATTTAACCTTAGCGGATGAAGGATATTCAATTAATGCATTATCACAGGTAAGATTTAAATGATCCATATAACATTCTTTTGAGATATTTTTAACTAGCTCGTTTATAAAGTGTACTGTGTGTAAGCATACATCTAATGAACTTTGGTTAGCGTTATCATTAGAAATAAGTAAATTATTATAATCAAGCTGTAAGGTTGTGCATGCTTGTGAAGTATTATTAATAGATGTAATGTTATCTACATGTGGAGCAAAAATTACACTACAATTTTCAAATACATTCTCTTTTGTCATTACAATCTCTGATCCATTAGAATATTTTCCTGGACATCCAATTACTACGATAGAACCTCCTATTTTATCAATGATGGAGGATAGACCTATAGCAGCACCTAAAGACATAGTAGCATTGGCATTGTTACCAAAAATATGACCATCATCACTTCCGCTACTATATTTACATATAAAGCATATCTCTGGATGATTGTCTCCAATTCTTGCACGAAAGGCAGTTGGGATATCTATAAAGTTTTTTTCAATATTAAAATTATATTTTTCTAAAAGTTTTATAATGTAATCTGATGATTTATATTCATTAAAACAACTTTCACTATTTTCATATAAAAATTTATTAATATCTAGGATTTCAGATTTTATAGTAGATAAAAAACTTAGAATGTTTTGTTTCAATTATAACCCTCCCTACAATGTTATAGATATTAATACTATCAATATCTATGGATTTATATAATTAGTATGTGCACATATCCTTATATTATCCTGTAACAAATTTATAGATAAATGGTATCTTAATAGTATCAAGACTTTCAATAAGTTTTTCATTAAAAGTAATTATGAATACAAGAAAATTAGACAATTTATGTAGATAAATAGACATATGAGTTTATTAATTTATTAACAGTATACTTGATGCTATTTAAAGTAGAAAAAGTATGAATTATAAGATGAAATTTTTTTTTTGGACAAAATAAAAAAAAGAATTTCATGAATAAAATATATTATAAGGGGCGATAATTAAGACAGTCTTAACATGGAGTAAAACTTAGTAGAATTATTCTATATTAACTAAGTTGACTTATTCAAAGACAATATAATAATAGACTAACAAGCTCTATTGGATAAATTTTGAGGGGGAAAAATATGAATAAGGAATGTATTATATGCAGAAAGCCTCTAGATAATGGTATACTTATATATGGACGAAGAATTTGTGAGAACTGTGAAAGAAGATTATTAACAATAGAAACTAGTACAGATTTCTATGAGTTTTATAAGAACTGTATTAAAAAGAATCTAGTTCAACTTATACCAAGAGGAGTGAGTGATAAGTGCCAAGATTACCAATAGTAGATGCACTATTGAAATACAAAGAAGAAGAAAATAACTATTTTGCTATGCCAGGGCATAAAATGGGAAAAGCATATGAAGGTACAAAAGAAGGAAAAATTTTATTAGATAATTTCATTAAATTTGATGTTACTGAAGTAGAAGGTTTAGATAATCTTCATAATCCTACAGGCATAATAAAAGAAGGACAAGAACAACTTGCTAACTACTATGAAAGTAAAAAATCNNTCTTAGTTAATGGAAGTACATCAGGAAATATGATTATGATATTTGCTACATTTAAAGAAGGCGATAAAATAATCGTAGAAAGAAACTGCCATAGGTCAGTATTCAATAGTATAATATTACGTAAGTTAAAACCGATATATATTATGAATGAAGTAAGTGAAAAATATGATGCTCCTTTTTCTATTAATAAGAAGCATCTATTTAAATTAATAAAGGAAAATCAAGATGCTAAGGGAATATTATTAACATACCCTAATTATTATGGCATATGTACAGAGTTAGAAGAAATAGTGAAAGAGGCCAAGAAATATAATATGAAGGTATTAGTAGATTGTGCTCATGGAGCACATTTTGGAGTTATAGATGAATTGCCTGAAAATCCACTTAAACTAGGTTGTGATATGGTTGTTCATAGTGCTCACAAAACATTACCAAGCTTAACACAAACATCATTTTTACACGTGAACTGTGATGAACTTTTAGATGAGGTTAACTTTTATGCTAGTGTATTTTTGACAACTAGTCCTTCATATGTATTTCTTGCCAGTATGGATTATAGTAGATATTATTTGCAAAAGTATGGAAGTAAGGATTACAGTATATTAATTAATCTATGTGAGGAATACAGAGAAAAAATAAATAACATTGGTTTTTATCATATAATAGATGAGCATGATATAATTAAGAAGGACACATCTATTAGAAAGAAAGTATATATAGATAAGACTAGATATATCATAAATGTACCTAAGGGATTTAGTGGGCATCTATTATTAGACTATTTGAAGGAAAATAAAATACAATGTGAAATGAGTGACTCAAGAAATGTAGTACTAATCTTTGCTACTTCAAACACTAGAGATGATTTTGATAAACTTTATAGAGCACTTAAAGAGTGTAATAAGGATATTTTAATAAATCAATATGTAAAGCCTAAGGAGTATGGAATTCCATTAATGGAGAAATTACCTTGGGAAACTCTAAATATGAAAAAATTTGAGTGTAGCATTGAAGATTCTATAAATAAAGTGTGCGGACAAGCTGTTGTTCCATATCCACCAGGAGTACCACTAATAATGCCAGGAGAGGTCATTACAAAAGATATTATTGATATAATAGGATATTATATCAATAATAATATTACGTTATTAGGAGTTAAAGAAAAGAACTTAATTATAATAAAGTAGGATAAACAGGGTTCTTAGCTTCTTCGAAGCTT
>DKGY01000096.1:3465-39039 GCA_002453475.1 Clostridium sp. UBA6758
CTGGTAGTCATCGGATAAAAACTATAGGAAAAGATAAGTTTGGAGGTAAGTTGTTTGAATAAAGGGTTATTAATAGCATTAGAAGGTCCAGATGGTAGTGGAAAATCTACACAAATACAATTATTGGAGAAATATTTTGTGGATAAAGGCGTTGAAGTTATAAGAACAAGAGAGCCTGGAGGGACTAAAATTAGTGAAAAAATTAGAGAGGTAATTTTAGATAATGCTAACCAAGAAATGGATAACATGTGTGAAGCTTTACTATATGCAGCGGCAAGAGCTCAACTTATAAAAGAGGTAATAAAGCCTGCAATTGCTGAGGGTAAAGTAGTCTTATGCGATAGATTTGTATATTCATCTATAGTTTATCAAGGAATCGCTAGAGATTTAGGAATAAACACAGTGAAATCTATAAATGATTGTGCTTTAGGAGGACTTGAAGCAGATTTAGTATTTATGATAAGTATTCCATATGAAAAAGGACTTGAAAGAAAGAAAAGTCAGAGAGAATTAGATAGACTTGAGAACGTTGGTATGAATTTTCATAAAAAAGTTTTTGAAGGATATTCAAAAATTAGTAGTATTTATGATAAAATAGAATTAATAAATGGAGATGACTCTATAGAAAATATTCATAGGGACATAGTAAATAGAGTTGAATCCTATATAAAGCATAAATAAATATTTAGGAGGGGTATTATATGAAATTAATAATTGCTATAGTTCAAGATGACGATGCTATGGATTTAATCGATATCTTAACAGAGAATGGCTTAAGAGTTACAAAGCTTGCAACTACAGGTGGATTTTTAAAAGCTGGTAATACTACATTAATGATAGGTGTAGAGGTAGAGAAAGTTGATACTGTTTTAGGATATATAGAAGAAATCTGCAAAGTTAGAAAACAACTTATATCATCACCTTCTCCGGTTGCTGGATCTACAGGAGTATATGTTCCGTATCCTGTAGAGGTAAATATAGGTGGTGCTACTATATTTGTTGTTGATGTAGATAAGTTTTTAAGAGTATAATATATTTAAGTAAAATAATGTACAATAGGTTAAACTTATTGTACATTATTTATTATATAGGAAGGAGCAAATGAGTATGATAGGTCATGAAAATATAAAAAATAGCTTAATTGAAGCAATTAATAATAATAAATTTACTCATGCTCATATATTAGTTGGAGAGAAAGGTATAGGAAAAAGTGTTTTAGCTAAATTTATAGCATCAAAGCTTTTAGAAATAGATATAATAAGAGAACATGTAGATATAATTAATTGGTCTTTAGATAAGGGAAAAGCATCCATAGGAGTAAATACTATTAGGAATATTATAGAGGAATGTAATAAGAAACCTTTTCAGGGAGATAAAAAGGTTATTATTATAGACAATGGTGATAAAATTACATTCCAAGCACAAAATGCATTTTTAAAGACTATAGAAGAACCACCGGCCAATGTTTATATATTTATACTGTGTGAAGAATTAGAAGGTATGTTGGATACAATTAAATCTAGGTGTAGTATACATAAATTAAAGCCACTATCAAATGAAGAGATGATTTTATTTCTTAAGAATAGATATACAGAAATTGAAGAAAATAAGTTATTAGTAGCTATTTCTTTTGCAAAAGGAATACCAGGAAAAGCAGAGAGTTTAATAGAAAGTGAAGATTTTAGTCTAATAAGAAATACAATTTTTGAGCTTATATATAAAATTAAGGATAAAGATTATGAAACATCTTTATTGTATGAAAAGTTTTTTAATAACTATAGAAATATGGAAGAGGAAATTTTAGATGTAATTATAACCATAATAAGAGATATAATTATTTATAAAGAAGTTGGAGATGAAGAGCTTATAATAAATATTGATAAAATATCAGATATTAAAGATTTAGTTAATATATTTTCATTAAGCAAATTAAATGGTATGATTAAAGTTGTAGATGATACAAGAAAAACTTTAAAAAATAATGTAAACTCGTCATTGGCATTTATAACGATGGTTCTGAGAATGCAGGAGGTTTAAATATGATAACAGTAATAGGAGTAAGATTTAAAAAGGCCGGTAAGATATATTATTTTAATCCTGGTGATTTAGATATAAAAAAGGGTGACTTCGTAGTTGTTGAAACTGCAAGAGGAATTGAGTTTGGTGAGTGTGTAGTTGGCATGAAGGAACTCAGAGAAGGTGAAATAGTAGCTCCTTTAAAGAATGTAATAAGGAAAGCTTTAGAGGAAGATATAAATGCAAATAAAACAAATAAAGAAAAGGAAGAAGAAGCTTTTAAGGTATGTCTTGAGAAAATAAAGGCTCATGATTTAACTATGAAGCTTATAGATGTAGAATATACTTTTGACAATAATAAAGTAATATTCTATTTTACAGCAGATGGTAGAGTAGATTTCAGGGAATTAGTTAAGGATCTGGCATCAATTTTCAGAACTAGAATAGAATTAAGACAAATTGGAGTTAGGGATGAAGCTAAGATGACTGGAGGTCTTGGACCTTGTGGAAGAAGTTTATGCTGCTCTACATTTTTAGGTGAATTTGCCCCAGTGTCAATAAAAATGGCAAAGGAACAAAACCTATCTTTAAACCCGACTAAAATATCAGGTATATGTGGAAGACTTATGTGCTGCTTAAATTATGAGCAAGAAACATATGAAGGGATAAGAAAAAGATTGCCTAAGGTGGGTTCTATAGTAGATACATGCTATGGAAAAGGTGAAGTAGTTTCTAATAGTGTAGTTAAAGAGGCTGTAAAAGTAAAAGTAAACCTAAAAGATGGTGAAGATGATATTAAAGTAGTTAGTATAAATGACTTAACACTAATATCTGGTAGCTATGAAGATATTATTAATGAAATTGACTTAAAGGAATTAGAAAACCAAGTTGAAGACTCTACACTAATTAAAGAGCTATTTAAAGAAAATTAGGAGGAAGGATATGAAGACTACACTTAAAATTTGTGATATGGTTACAAGTAAAGATGTTACAAGAGTTAAGAATGCCATATCCGCAAATGAAGGGGTCATAGCCTGTGGAATACACAAGACTAAAAAAGAAGTAGAAATTGTTTATGACAATTATTTTATAAGTATAGATGATATAATTGAATCCATAGAGAATAGTGGTTACACAGTTATATAATTACTTAGAATCCTTGTAGATATAAAAGCTACAAGGATTTTTTTGCGTAAAAATAAAAAAATTAATATAAACATGTATATTTTACATAAATATGTTAATTATTTAAATATTAGTCATTAAAACATAGAGAGGTGTTAATTATGAAATTTAAAAAACAAATAATAATAGCTATAAGTTGTGCAATTGTTTTAGGTGGAATATTTTTTTCTGTAAGCTATATAGGAAATAAGGGTCAAAGCAAAGAAACTAAAAACAGTACAGCTACAACCACTGACTCAAAGAAGAACGAAGCTATAAATGAAAATAAAGAAAATACTGATAGCACAAAGGATAATGACAAAACTTCACAAGAACAAGAAGATAAGGATAAAACAACAGAAGATAAAAAAGATACAGGTATGGAAGAAGTAAAAGAAGGATACTATACAGTAAAATCTAATGATACACTTTATAGTATAGCTAGAACCTACATGCCAAACTCTGACCCAAATGAAGTAGTAGCAGAGATATTAACAAGAAATAATATGAGTAAAGACGATATTATTTCAACAGGACAAAAACTTATTATTTCTTATGAAACTTCATTAGTAACAGGGGAAAAAACATCAGATAAAAAATCAGAAGAGGTAGCTTCAGCTAATGCTGGAGGACATACTGATCACACTAAATATGTTGTTAAATCAGGAGATACATTATTTAGAATATCTAAGGAATATCTATCTAGCATGGATATAATGAAGGGAATTGAGCTAATAAAATCACATAATAACTTAAGTGAGGATACAATAAAAGTTGAAGACACTCTATGTATACCTAATAAATAATTTATATAAATAAGTCAGATTTAGATTAAGTATATATCTAAATTGATATAGTATCTTATAAAGTAGTTTAGGATTTTATGAGAAAAAATATAACCATGTAGAAACACTACATGGTTATATTTTTAATATTTTAACAGAATCACAATTGGCATAGACAAAATCATTATCTAGAGTTAATAGATAATTTATATTATGACAAATACAAGTAGCTATATGAGTAGCATCATTTATAGATAATAAGTTTTTAACCATTATTTCTTTGGTTTTACTCATGCAGAACTTATTTATCTCAACATATTCATATTTAACGGTATTTTCAAGTTGATTGTGCATAGTCACGGCAGTCTTATAATAAACACTTAGAAGATCTCTTTTAGAACTATTTTTAGACAGGTTATCAAAATATTTTTTATAGGGAATTTCCCTTAGTTTATCCATCCGTTTATCTTTTATAATTTTTCTGTCATATTTACTAAAGGAGGATATAATTTGTTTTATATTTGTTTGAGAATTAAAGGCACTTTCTTTATCGATTTTGTGACGTATATCTATCATAAATATTTTGTACATAATTTGATTTAAAACTTCAGCAGAGATTATGTTTGTAACTAAAAGTTTGCACTGGTTATTGATTAATATTCTGAAGACCTCTATACACTCAGTATGTTTTACATCATCATCATAAACTAAACTTAGTAAAAATGATGCATCTAACAATATAGAAGTACTTGATTGAAAATTTACTGATGAAAAAGGATAAAATAATATTTCCATAATGCAAACCTTTCTTAATTGATTATACTGAATGATTATTGTATTATATTAAATTAAACTATTAGTTATTACTGCTACTTAAGTAATAAGTTAAATATAATTGTATATTTCTATTGATATTGGTAATAATATAAATAGAGTTCTTAGCTTCTATGAAGCTTAGAAAGCATTATCCAGGGATGTAGCAGCTCTTTACTCCAGCTTTTAAGAAGATGTGCGTATTAGAGCTGGTAGTCATCGGATAAATGACAAATTAAATCATAAATATAAACCCTAAATGCAATATGTTTTATTTAGTATATATTATTTATAAAATGCTATAAAAAACATATTGCATCCCCCTATATTATAGTATATAAAAATAAAAAGGTTTCCCCTTGATGGTTAGAAATTTATAACTACTCAAGGGGATTTTGTAATTTTCAGAATATATTTTGGGATAATTAGTAGATATTTTATTGAAATCATGGATAAGATGAAAAACATATCAACTTATTATATAATAAGATATGTGTAATTTGGGTAGTAGAAAGGAATTTTATATTATGAGTCTAATAAAAACAGATGAAACATTAGATGACCTACAATTAAAGGGTATTCATATCATACAAAAAAAAGAGGGATTTAGATTTGGAATTGATGCAGTTCTTTTAGCTAATTTTGCTAAGGTAAAAAGAAATGCAACTATTATTGACTTGTGTAGTGGAACAGGGATAATTCCATTTATAATTAAAGGTAAGAGTCAATGTGGGGCAATAAGGGGTGTAGAGATACAAGGAGAATTTGCGGAGATGGCAAGTAGAACTGCTCAGTATAATAATTTTAGTCAAGAGATTAAATTTATAGAAGGTGATTTAAAAGATAAGGAACTTTTAAAATCATTAGGCAGAGTAGATATAGTTACTGTAAATCCACCATATAAGTTATATAGCTCTGGAATACTCAATGAGAGTGATAAAAGTGCAATTGCTAGACATGAGGTGTGTTGTACATTAGAAGATGTTATAATAGCAGCTAGAGCGTTATTAAAGGATAATGGTAAGTTTTTTATGGTCCATAGACCGGATAGAATAGTAGATATATTTACACTTATGAGAAAATATAAAATAGAACCAAAGAGAATAAGATTTGTTCATCCTAAGCCAGGAAAGGCACCTAATATATTATTAGTAGAAGGACAAAGAGATGGAGGAGCATTCTTAAAAATAGAAGATCCACTATATGTACATATGGAGGATGATTCTTATTCAGATGAGATTAAAGAAATGTATAATTCACAATGGTTAGATTAAAAAGGCAAAAAAAGAAGAGGTGAGTAAAAGTGAGTGGTAAATTATATTTAATTCCTACTCCAATAGGAAATCTAAAAGATATAACTCTTAGGGCGCTTGAAACTTTGAAAAGTGTAGATATAATTGCATGTGAAGATACAAGACAGAGTTTAAAGCTTTTAAATCATTTTAGCATAAGAAAAACTTTGATAAGTTATCATAAACATAATGAAAATGGGAAAAGTGAGGACATAATAAAAAGATTAATGGAAGGCCAAAATGTAGCAATAATAAGCGATGCAGGTACTCCAGGCATTTCAGATCCAGGTGCTATTATAGTGAAAAAATGTATTGAAGAAAATATAGAATTTGAAGTGTACCCTGGAGCAACAGCAATTACTACTGCTCTAGTTTATTCTGGATTAAATACAGATAAATTTTTATTTGTAGGATTTTTATCTAGAGAGAATAAGGATAGAAGAGAGATTATAGAGGGGTTAGCAGATAGGCAAGAAACTTTAATATTTTATGAAGCACCACATAGACTAGAATCGACTTTAAGTTTCATAAAAGATAACTTAGGTAATAGAAACATTGCAATATGTAAGGAGCTTACAAAGCTCCATGAAACTATATTAAGAGGTACATTAGAAGAGTGTATAGATCATTATAAAGAAAATAAACCTAAAGGTGAATATGTACTAGTGTTAGAAGGAAAAAGTAAGACTGAGATCATGGAAGAAATGAAGTCTAAGTGGGAAGATATGAGCATTGAGGAGCATATAAAAGAGTGCATAAATCAAGGATTAAATAAAAAAGAAGCAATAAAAAAAGTTGCAAAGGAAAGAAACTTACATAAATCAGAGGTATATAAGTTTGGAATTGATATATAGACAAAAGTTTGTTAAAAAATTTTTCAATCTAGAAGGAATATGATAATCTATATTGAATATATTTACTGTATATCTATTAAAAAATAGATGGTTGTCTCATTTTTTTCCTAAATTACTTGAGATAACAATCATTATAGTGTTATAATGGTAAATGAGATTTATAAATGAGGGGGAGGGAATTTTTTTGAATAAGAAGAGTATATCATTAGTACTTGCTTTAGCATTGTCTATTTCTTGTGTTGGAACTAGTGCATTTGCAGATCCAAACAGTGATAGGTCAACATATGAGCAAAAGTTGGAAGAAAACACAAACAGCTATAAAAGTGCTCAAGAGCAAGTTGATGAGATAGAAGCTTCAATACAATCAGTAAATTCTCAGATGGAAGATATATCTATAGATATAGAAGAGTTGAATGCTGAAATCCTTGAAGCAGAAGGCAAAATTAAAGAGAGCAACAAGAAGGTACAAGCTACTGAAAGTGATATAAAAAAACAAAATGAATTATTTAGTCAGAGAATGAGAGTAATGTACATTAATGGTATGGGTAGTTATGCTGAGGCGCTTTTAAACTCAAAGAGTGCATCAGATTTTATGTCTACACTAAAATACGTAAATGTAATGATAAACTCTGATAAAGAAATTGTTAGTGGTTTAAATGATAAGAAAGAAACTCTTGTAAAAGAGAAAAAAGTAGTTGAAGATGAAAAAGTAAAGCTAGATGCATTACAAGAAGAAAATAATACAAAATTAGCTCAATTAGAAGAGAAAAGATCAGAACATAAAAAGGCTTTAGCTAAAGCAGAGGCTAATAGAGATTTATTTGATGCCGCTGTGAAAGAAAATGAAGCTCAATTAGAAGAGACTAAGAGACAAATAAGTCAGTATGTTAATAATGGTACTAGTACTAGTTCTAATAGACCTAGTAGAGGAGGCAGTGGTGATTCAAGTGTAGTAGCACCTCCAAATGCTTCAGGAAGTTCCATAGTTGGTTCTGCATATAAATTTTTAGGGGTTCCATACCAATGGGGTGGAAATGGACCTAATACTTTTGACTGTTCAGGATTAACTAAATATGTTTATGCTGATTGTGGAATAAGTATTCCTAGAGTAGCCCAAGATCAAATGAATGCAGGAACACCAGTTTCTCAACCTGAACCTGGGGATTTAGTGTTCTTTGGCACACCTGGAAATATATATCATGTTGGTATATACGTTGGTAACAATAGTTATCTTCATGCCCCTCAAGACAATGAGGTTGTAAAGATATCGCCTATGACTAGAAGTGATTATGCTGGAGCAAGAAGATATTAATTTATTCAAATAAGATCAGTGATTTAATTGCTAATCTTTTATTTTAGGAAGAGTAGATAGATTTGTGTAAAAGCAAATTTACCTACTCTCTTTTGTATGATGAGTTGGATAATTTAGAATAATATAGTTTTGAATTATATTATTATCATATAAAAACTATATTATATAATAGATACGATTTAAATAATAAAAACGTTACTTATATTTCTAAGTAACGTTTTTATTATTTATTATTTATTGTTGATTTTTTAATTCATTTAGACATTTTTGGCAGATGTTTTTAGATTTATAATTAACCACATCACGAGCATCTCCACAGAAGATACATGCAGGCTCATATTTCTTTAATATAACTTGATCACCATCTACGTATATTTCAAGTGCATCCTTAACGTCGATATCTAAAGTCCTTCTCAATTCTACTGGGATAACTATTCTCCCTAACTCGTCTACTTTTCTTACAACACCAGTTGATTTCATAATAAATTCCTCCTATATTTTTGATTATGTAACCAAATAAAATTAGTTAACAGATATTATATTTAATACCATATAATAACTATAATACAAGAAAAATCACAAGTCAATAAAAAATGATAAAAAAAATAATTTTATTACATTATATGCCATTAATATATTATCTATTATAGTAATATTAATCACATAATAAGGAAAAGATGAATAATTTAACTTATAATTTAATATTTTAACATAAGAATGCTCTTTTCAAAACTATTTTATTTAGTTTCCGAACTAATTCTACAAAAAATATCAATATTTGAAGGAAGTATGGTTATATAATTCAGTGTTTTATACAGAAAATAAAAAATATTATGCACAACCTATCTGTGGATAATGTGGATAATATATAAGAAAGATAAAAATTAGTGGAATTATAGGATTTAACATGTGTATATTAATTAACAATTAATGTTGATATTATCTAAGATAATATGTTAATAATATGTGATTATTGTTAATAATATAAATATGTGTTCTATATATGAAGGAATTATAAATATGGGATTCATAATACTTGAATAAATAATTCGACTTTTATTTTATAAATATTTGTAAATGTAGAGATTATCTTTTATAATTAATATGAAGTAGTGTACAAAAATTTACATTGTGATATATTTAATAAGTATTAAAATTAATGACTATGGTAAATATTGAAAATGTTATTAAAGCGAGGGATGAAAATGAATGACAAAGAAAGGGATAATGGCGCTATATTTCAAGATATAGTATCTAAATTTTCAGAAATGATAGATGAGAATATTGAAAAAAGTATAATACAGTACGATGAATTACCTCAATATGATCTGTTTTTATCACAAGTTAAAGATTATCTTAATGATAAGTTTCAGCATGATAATTTTACTAATAGTATACTTCAAAATTATATAAAAAGTGAAGTTATTTCTAAACCAGAAGATGGTAAAAAAAGAGGTTATACTAAACTGCATTTAGTTCAATTAGTTCTATTAGGATATATGAGACCTATTTTGACAACAGATGAAATAAGAAGTGTATTTAGATTAGCTTTTAATGATATAAATAATAGGGAAGATGATATTCTTTCATGGGAAGATTCTTTTAAATTATTTAGTGATTTACAGAAAAAGAGTATGGACATGTCTTTTATTGGAGAAGAGCAGTATTTAGAAGAAATATTTAAAAAGCATTTGGAAAAGTATGAATTTAACAATGAAGATAAAGAAAGAATAATAATGTTTTTATTAGTTATGAGTTTAGTAGCTCATGCAAGTAATATAAAGAAACTAGTTACTACGCTGGTAAAAGAATTTGAAGATAAATATAAGTAAAAAATATTATAAAAATTAAAGAATAAAAATATCTTCTTATGAAAAGATACATATTAGATGACTTTATAAGGAGATGAAGATATGAAATCAATTTACTTGACTCAAGCAGTTAATAGTAGGAATAATGATTTAGTAGAATTATTACTTATGATAAAGGGTAAAATTATACATAAAGATGAAATAACATATACGCTAGGAGATATTACGGGAGAACTAAGCTTTAAAAGTAAATATGATTGTAATAATATGTTGAATATAGGTGATGTAGTAAGCGTTAGTATAAAAGATAGTAATATAGTAAAACTAAATTTATCAAAAGCTAGTTATAGTTTAAATGATTTTATGAACAGTGTTAAAAGAGATATAAAATCTATATTAGATGAATTAGAAGAAATGACAACTCGACAATTTAAATGTGAAGAGGTTATGTCTTTAGATAAATATTTTTTTGGTAACAAGGACTTTATAAATGAGTTTTCTCAGGCAATTGGAGGCTTAGAACACCATACATATATAGGTGGACTTGCAGAACACACCCTTAATGTAACCTATTGGGCAAGGAAGCTTTCATATAGGTATAATTGTAGATATAAGGAAATAGCTATATTAGCAGCGAAACTTCATGATATTGGGAAAATTTATGAGTATTCGTCAATTGGAAGTTTTAAACCAACTACTAGAGGAGAAATGGAAGGGCATATAGTTATAGGTATAACTATGATAGAAGAAGCCTTTAAAAATGATCCTGGACTTTATAGTGAGGACTTCAAAAATCGAATTAAAGGATGTATTGTTCAGCACCATGGAAAACCGGAGTATGGATCTCCTAAAGGTCCTAACACTGAAGAGGCTTTTATAGTGCATTATGCAGATTATATTGATGCTACTATGAATAAGGTATCAAAGGTGAAAGATAAAACAATACATGATACATGGTCGGAATATGAAAAAAAGATAGAATCTAAATTATTTATATAAAACCATAAAGCAAATTACTTAGGTAATTTGTTTTATGGTCTTATTCTTAAAATTTATATTAAGACATACATATAATGGTACGATAATTCAATCGAGTAAAAATATGGGGGTATTATAATGGGTAAAGGTGAATATGAAGAAACGCAAAGAGAACATGTTGAAAAAGTTAATAAATTAATGCTAATTGTATTTTTGAGTATCATGTTTGTCACAGTTACAGGTTCAATTCTACAAGTATATAATGGGGATAGAGAAATTACATTTGCAATATATAACATATTAGTAGCATCAATCGCTTATGTAATAGCTATATGCTTATATATAAAAAATCCATCAAATAATATAATGAGGTGGATTATGGCTATAGGATTCTTATTGGTAGATACATATATATTACTTACGTCATCATGTGCATCTGCTTTTGCAGCTGGATTTGCTTTTATATTAAGTTTAGTTTTATATTTAGATATAAAACTAATAACTACTGTTGGTGGAATAAATTTAATATCTATACTAGTATATGCATATATGCAAGTAAAGTTAGGAAATGGTGCTGAATTAAGTGGAATTTTAGGTTCTACTATAATGTTTTTACCAACACTTGTAATAGTTACAAGATTTATATCTAAAATGAGTAAGGATATAAATAAAAATGTAGAAGAATTAAGTGAAAGTAGCGAGATACAACAAAAGATGTTAATAGACTTATCCAATGTATATAATGTAGTTAAAGAAAAGTCTAATGAACTTAGGCAAATTGTTTCTTTAATAGGGCAAAGTACAGAAATTGTGAATTCATCTATAGGAGAAATAGCAATAGGTGCAACTAATACTAGTAAAGAAATTGAGAGCCAGACTAATTTAGTAAATAATATAAAGCATGAAATAACAGAGACTAAAGAGGTAACTACTATTGTTAAACAATCCTCTGAAGAAGCTGATGAGGTAATAGACAATGGACTAAAAATTGTTCATAAATTATCTGAAAAAAGTGAATATATTATGAATAAGAATAAAAAAGTTAGTGACATTATGAAGGAATTAGCTGAAAAGTCATCTAACATTGCTCAAATAACTAATGTTATATCATCTATTTCGGAGCAAACTAACCTTCTAGCATTAAATGCTGCCATTGAAGCGGCTAGAGTAGGTGAAAGTGGAAAAGGATTTGCTGTGGTAGCAGATGAAATAAAGAAATTAGCAGCTGAGAGTAAAAATAATTCTCTAGAAATAGGAAATATATTAAAGTCTCTAGAAGAAGATACCAACATATCGGTTTTAGAAGTAGAAGAATTAGTTGACGCTAATGATGAACAACAACAATTAGTTAAAGATACAAATAAAGCATTTTCAACTATTCAGAAAAATGTATCCACAGTAAAAGAGAATATGGTAGGTGTAGTTTCTAAGGTATCTGTAATTTTAGATAGCGGTGAAAAAATTCATGATAATATTACAAATTTATCAGGTATAGCCCAAGAAACCATGGCAAGCTCGGAAGAAACTTCAACAATATCCCATGAAAATTTAAATAATTCTAAGGAACTAGAAAATATAGCGGAAGTGTTAAATAATTCAATAGAGGAAATAAGTAAGTACTTCAAATAAAATATTAAAAAAATAATGCACTCTTTATTTTAAAGAGTGCATTATTTTTAAATATTTTAGCTACAAGAGCTTTCACCTATAGCTTTAGATATTACTCTAAAAGTTTTTCCGAAGAATGTTTTTTTGTAAGTAACAATACAATCTTCAAAAATATACTCTTCATCTTTATTAACTGCAAAAGTTATTCCATCAACAGTTTCTACAATATCATCTGATTTTTGTTCATCCAGCACAACACTTAGGTTAGGGCCACCTCAACCAAAACCAGCAATAGCTAGTCTAACAACAGATTTAGCTTGTTTGTTTAAATTTTCCAAAAGGGCATCTTTAGTTTCGTTATCAAAAGTTATTTTCATTTTAATATCCTCCTTATAATCTGCTTTTATTTAGTATACCATGCGGTTTTACATTTATCCTGATAAATATTTGATAAGCTTGGTATTTACTTCTTAAGATAAAATTTATAATATATTGTATAATTTATATTACAGTATTTTAAAAAAAAAATATGTGATTAAATCACATAAATAAGGCTTATTTTATAAAATTAAGGTATTATAATAAACTGTATTGACATTGCAGTTTATTTAAAGTAAAATAAAAACAATAAAAGTTAATAGAGAATCCTTTTAAAAACGGTACAGAGATGCCGGCAAGGGAAGAGAATATTTTGGTATGAATGCATTTGTAATATGATAAAATTTACAATGTTAATATATTCATATACAAAGTTGTATTTACAGATATTTATAGCTTTCCTTGTTAAGGAAAGCTTTTTTTATTGAATTTTATAAGTAAATCTTAATACCTTTAAATTATCCCAGAGAGGCTAAAAAGGAGTGTTTTATATGTTAAAAGGAAGAAATTTAATCGAACCAATGGATCTTACTTTAGAGGAATTAGACGAAGTATTTGACCTAGCAGATGAAATAATACAAGACCCAAGAAAGTTTATACATGCTTGTGATGGATACTTACTAACCACATTGTTCTATGAGCCAAGCACTAGAACAAGGTTTAGTTTTGAAGCAGCTATGAATAGATTAGGCGGAAATGTAATAGGGTTTTCAGAACCAAATGCTAGTTCAGTAGCTAAAGGAGAAAGTATTGCAGATACTATAAGAACTGTTGCATGCTATGCAGATATAGCTGTAATGAGACATCCTAAAGAAGGAGCACCACAGGTTGCAGCGCAATATAGTGATATTCCAGTAGTAAATGCAGGGGATGGTGGACATCAACATCCAACTCAGACCTTAACTGATTTACTAACAATAAGAACATTAAAGGGAAGACTAAATAATTTAACAATAGGTTGCTGTGGTGATTTAAAATTTGGAAGAACAGTACATTCATTAATAAAAGCTTTAAGTCGATATGAAAATAACAAGTTTGTACTAATATCACCAGAAGAATTAGAAATACCAGAATATATAAAGAAAGAAGTACTTAAGAAGAAAAACATAGAGTTTAAGCAAGTTAGAACTATGGAAGAAGCTATGAAGGAAATAGATATTTTATATATGACTAGGGTACAAAGAGAGAGATTCTTTAATGAAGAAGACTATATAAAACTTAAGGATACTTATATATTAGATAATGAGAAAATGAGCCTTGCAAAAGAAGATATGATAGTACTTCACCCATTACCAAGAGTAAATGAAATAGCATATGAAGTAGATAGTGACAATAGAGCTGTTTACTTTAAGCAAGCTAAGTATGGAATGTATGTGAGAATGGCATTAATACTAAAATTATTAGGAATTTACTAAGGGATATAAGGAGGAAGTAATATGTTAACTATAAACAGTATAAAAAACGGATTAGTAATAGATCATATAAAAGCTGGAGAAGGAATAAAAATATTTAACTTCTTAAACTTAGATAAAGCGGATTTCACTGTAGCACTTATAATGAATGCTAATAGTGATAAGTGTGGAAAGAAAGACATAATAAAAGTAGAAACTAGAATAGATATTGATTTTGAAATATTAGGAGTAATAGATCCTAATATAACTATAGATATAATTGAAAATGAGGAAATTAAGGAAAAAATCAAGCTTACACTTCCTGAAAAAGTTGAAAATGTTATAAAGTGCAAGAATCCTAGATGTGTTACATCTATAGAGCCTAACATAAATCACATACATTATTTAGTAGATGAAGAAACAAAGGAATATAGATGTCATTACTGTGATGATTTACAAAAAGTAACTTCATTATATTAATAATTAGGATTGGAGAAGACTTATGGAGATTTGCATAAAGAATGGTACAGTAGTTGACTGGAGTGGAACTTTTGTTGGAGATATATATATAAAAGATGGAGTAATTTGTGAGATAGGAAGAAATCTTATAAAGGATTGTGAGACTATAGATGCTAAAGGAAAGATAGTGATGCCTGGTTTTATAGATTTGCATGTACACTTTAGAGATCCAGGATTAACACATAAGGAAGATATAGAATCTGGTTCTAAAGCGGCGGTTAAAGGTGGATATGTCATGGTAAATCTTATGGCTAATACGAATCCAGTATGTAGTAATATGGATACAGTTAATTATGTTATAAATAGAGGTAAGGAAGTAGGATTAATAGATATCAATCAAGTTATATCTATAACTAATGAGTTTAGTGGAAATGACATAAGCCATCTAGATAAATTAAAAAAAGGTGATATTAAAGTAATATCAGAAGATGGAAAAGATGTTATGCACAGCGAAGTCATGTTAAATGCTATGATTAAGGCTAAAGAGAAGGATATAACCGTTATGTGTCATTGCGAGAATCATAATTTATCTAATATAGATATGAGACTAGCGGAAAATACTATGACTTGGAGAAATATAACTTTATCAAAACATGCAGGATGTAAAGTTCACTTTTCCCATGTAAGTACTAAAGAATCTATGGAATATATAATTAAAGCAAAGCAAAAGGGTCATAAAGTTACTTGTGAAGTATCTCCCCATCATATAGCTTTAACAAATGACCTGGAATATAGGGTGAATCCACCTCTTAGAGAAAAGGAAGATATAGAATATTTAATCCATGCTATAAAAGATGGATATGTGGATAGCATTGCTACAGATCATGCACCTCATACTGAAGAAGATAAGAGAAAGGGAGCTCCAGGAATCTCAGGAATAGAGACGGCCTTTGGAGTTTCTTATACAAAGCTTGTAAAGTCAGGTCATATGGATTTAAGTAAACTAAGTGAAGTTATGAGCAAGAGACCTAGTGAAATACTAGGAGTTAATAAGGGTCAAATTGATATAGGTTATGATGGAGACTTAGTAATACTAGATTTAGAAAAAGAATATGAGATACGTAAAGAAGAATTCTTATCAAAAGGAAAAAATACTCCATTTAATGGGATGAAAGTATATGGAGAAGTGTTAACTACCATAAAAGGTGGGAAGGTTGTTTATAGAAAATAATAAAGTGAGGAAGTGCCATATGATTATAGATAGACTATTTGAGACAATTGCAGAAAAGGGAAATGTATGTGTGGGACTAGACACAGATATATCATATATACCAAAAAGTTTTATTAAAAAGTTCGAAAATATAGGAGATGCAATTTTTGAATTTAATAAAGCTATAATAGATGAAACTATAGATCACGTAGCTTGCTATAAACCACAGATAGCATATTATGAAGCTTATGGATTAGAAGGACTAAGAGCATATTCAAATACTTTAAAATATATAAAGAAAAGAGGAGCAATATCTATAGGAGATATAAAAAGAGGAGATATTGCGAAAACAGCTGAGATGTATGCTAAGGCACACTTTGCAGAAGAGTTTGAAGCTGATTTTATAACTCTAAGTCCATATATGGGATTAGATAGTATAGAGCCATACTTACCATATATTGAAAATAATGAAAAGGGAGTTTTTGTACTGATAAGAACTTCAAACAAGGGAAGCAAGGATATTCAATATATAGAAACTAAGGGTGGTAGAAAAGTATTTAATGTAGTAGGAGAAACTATAAATAGTTTAGGTAAAGATTATATGGGTAAATATGGATATAGTTCTATAGGTGGAGTTATAGGATGTACTCATGTAGATGAAGGTATAGAAATAAGAAATGCCTTAGATAGTACATTCTTCCTAATACCAGGATATGGTGCTCAAGGTGGAAGAGCAGAAGATGTAGCTCTTTACCTTAAAGATGGAAATGGAGGAGTTGTTAACTCTTCAAGAGGTATAATGCTTGCATACAAAGGAAAGGTAGACGGTGAAGAAAATTTCGCTAAATATGCAAAGGAAGAAGTTATTAGAATGAAAAATGAAATTTTAACAGCTATAGAAAATTTAAAGAAATAAACTATAATTACAGTTAATGCCATACAACTTTATTGTATGGCATTATATTAGAATAAGTTATTAGGAGCAGTAGAATGAAAAAAGATAATTATGAATATAAAGTGTGTAAGGTAATAGAAAATAAAGAAGTTGCTAAAGGGATATTTAAATTATCTATAGAGGGAGAGTTTCAAGGAAACCCTGGACAGTTTTATATGCTAAGATCTTGGGAAAAGGAACCTATATTATGGAGGCCTATAAGTATTCATAATATAGGATCTAATTCGATAGAATTTTTATATCAATTAGTTGGAGAAGGAACAAGGTTATTAAGTAATCTAATATCAGGAAAAGAAGTTAAAGTCATGGGTCCACTAGGAAATGGCTTTGATTTAGAAGAGATAAAAGGAAAGGTTGCAGTAGTATCAGGAGGAATTGGAGTTGCTCCAATGAAATATCTAGTAGATAATATAAAGAATTCAGAAGTTCATGTATTTGCTGGATTTAGAGATGAAGTTTATGGGTTAGAAGAAATAAATGAATTAGATGTATCAGTAAAGGTGTCTACAGAAGATGGTAGTGTTGGACATAAAGGGTATGTAACAGAGCTATTTAATCCTAAAGATTATGACTTAGTTTTATGCTGCGGCCCAGAGATTATGATGTATAGAGTAATTAATATGTGCAAGGAAGTAGGGACAAAGATATATATATCAGAAGAAAAGAAGATGGCTTGTGGAATAGGAGCTTGTCTTGTATGTACATGTAAAACTGTTAATGGAAATAAAAGAACATGTAAAGATGGTCCAGTATTTAATGGATTAGATTTAGAATTTTAAAGGAGAAGTTATGCTTAAGGTAAATATTTGTGATAAAGAATTCAAGAATCCAATAATGACTGCATCAGGTACCTTTGGATTTGGGGATGAGTACAGTAAGTTTTATGACATAGCTGAACTTGGAGGAATCTGTAGTAAGGGCTTAACATTAAATGAAAGACAAGGTAATGATGGAATAAGAATTAAGGAAACCACAGGTGGAATGCTTAATAGTGTAGGACTTCAAAATCCAGGAGTAGATAAGTTTATAAAAGATGAACTTCCAAAGATGAAGGAATATAACACTAATATAATAGCCAATGTTGGTGGAGCTACAGTAGAAGAATATATAAGTATAATTGAAAAGTTAAATCAAGTTGATGTAGACATCATAGAGCTTAACATTTCATGTCCCAATGTAAAGCATGGTGGTATGGCTCTGGGAATAAAATCAAAGGTTGCCTATGAGGCAGTAAAGGAAGTAAAAAGGATATGCGAAAAACCTTTAATGGTAAAGTTATCTCCTAANNAAATGGCATTAAGTTGCGAAGAAGCTGGAGCAGATGCACTATCATTAATAAATACTTTTCAAGGAATGTCTATAGATTATAAAAAAAGAAAAGCTGTATTTGATAATACATATGCTGGATTCTCTGGGCCAGCAGTAAAGCCTATGGCCCTAAGGATGGTTCATCAAGTATGTAAGGCGTGTAAAGTACCTGTAGTTGGTCTTGGAGGTATTACTAATTGGGAAGATGCTATAGAGTTTATAATGGCTGGTGCTACAGGAATTCAAATAGGAACAGCTAACTTTATAAATCCTTTTGCTCCAATAGAAATTATAAATGGGATAGAGGGATTTTTAGTAAAAGAAAATATTAAGGATATTAGTGAAATTAGAGGAATAGTATAGGAGGAAAATATTATGGAAAATAAAGTTGTAGATATATTAGTTCAGTGTGAGGCATTATTAGAAGGGCATTTCTTACTATCATCAGGTAAACATAGTAATAGATACTGTCAGTGTGCAAAACTACTACAGTACCCAGATAAGGCAGCACAGGTGTTAGAGTCAGTTACAAATCAAGTTAAAGATTTAGATATAGATATGTTAGTAGGTCCTGCTATGGGAGGAATAATAGTTGCTTATGAGTTAGCGAGACAACTAGGAAAGCCAGGTATATTTACTGAAAGAAAAGACGGTGTAATGACATTAACAAGAGGTTTTGAAATTAAGCCAGGACAAAGAGTTTTAATTACAGAAGACGTAGTTACAACAGGAAAATCTACTATGGAAGTTGTAGAAGTACTAAAGGGGTTAGGTGCAGAAGTTCTAGGTGTATGTTGTATAGTTGATAGAAGAGTTGAAAATTGTGTATTAAATCTTCCAGTTTATAGTGCATGCAAGTTAGAAATAGAGAGTTTCGATAAGGAAGAATGTCCACTATGTAAAAAGGATATACCTTATGTAAAACCAGGTAGCAGAAATATTAAATAATTAAACAAATTAGACTAGAATTCACCTTACTTATAGATTTTATATAGTGAGGTGAATTTTTTATAGAAAATCTTGAAAATAAATTTTATATTATAACTGATAATTATAGTCATAAATTATACAATAGGATAATATTATATATCATTAATTAACAACTGGTGTAAGGAGAAAGCAAATATGATTAATGATGTTCCTAGTATTATATATGATAAAAATAAAAAGCCCATTAGAGTTATAAAGTCATCAAGAATATTCTTTAAGGAGTACGGAAGAGTTGGATATGTATTTCATGTTGAGAGTGAGGAAAGAATAACTAGTATAAGTGAATTTGACTTAGTTGAAAGCAATGGAAATTTTGTTATTACAAAAGAGATATTTGAGAACTTAGATACGGTATAAGAGATGTAGATATGATTTAGAATAGGAATATACTTATGCTTATAAGCCAAACTATATATAATTATTTATTGTGAATTCTATAGAGTATAGAAACTAAATTAATATAATTATATATAGGAGGATATAAGATGAAAGGAAAAATAAATGATATATTGTTATTTGTTGTAGTATTATTAATTATAGTAACAGTAGTACTTATGGGGTGTAATAGTAATAGTAAGAAAAGTGATACTGTTGGAGCTGGACCTACTATAGAAGATATGAGGGATGAGCCTATAGCTAAAGAAGAGGAAATTAGAAATGCTATATCCACCTGCGAGAGAATTATGGCAAAGGTTGAAGAAATTCCAGAAATACAATCTTCTGTAACCTTTATAAACCATGAATCTGTATTAGTTGCATTAAAGCTAAATGAAAACTATAATAATATATCACCTGAATTGCGAATGAAAGTTGAGAAAAAAGTGAAGGATATTTATTCTAATGCTAAAACCATAGCCATAAGTGATGATGAATATGTATATGAGTCAGTAGCTAAATTGTTGAAGTCTTTTAAGCAGAATAAGCCATTTGAAGAATTTAAGAAGGATTTAGAAGAGATAATAGAGAGTATGTAATAAATGTTTTAAAAAGTCCAAGGTTGAAATTTAATACCTTGGACTTATATTTTTTCATATACCTTATTGTATAAGTTAAATTTTACTTATTAAGCATATAGATTGAGAGGAGATTCCTTCTTCAATGCCAGTAAAACCAAGACCTTCTTCAGTAGTAGCTTTAACATTAATTTGGTCTATAGAAATGCTTAATGCTTCACTAATATTTTTTCTCATAGATGTAATATAAGGAGCCATTTTAGGACGCTGAGCAATTATTGTTGCATCTATATTATCTATTTTATAATTATTCTTACTTAATAAGACTCTAACTTCATTAAGAAGTTTAACACTCGAAATACCTTTAAATTTAACATCTGTATCAGGAAAGTGTTTTCCTATATCACCAAGTGCTGCAGCACCTAGTAAACTATCCATAATTGCATGAATTAAAACATCAGCATCTGAATGACCTAAAAGTCCAAGGGTATGTGGGATTTTTACTCCACCAATAATTAAATCTCTACCGGGGACTAACTTATGTACATCATATCCTAAACCAACTCGCATATATAAACCTCCAATGATTAATAAATGATATATTAAATTAATATGTTAAACTAAGTTTAACACATTTTAATTATTATTATCTATTAGAAAGACAAAATATTTAAGTATGTAAACAACCATACTCCTTAGTAATGTTGTCTAAATAAAAAAGTTATAAACAAGTTATTCACATAACTGTTGATAATGTTGATAACATTTCATATACTTATAAGGGATATACGGAGCTTAAAGAGGAAATTATAGAGAAATAAGATGAAAATGTGTATATTAACATTAAATTCACTAAGTTATAAACAGGATACCTGTGGATAATGTTGATAATATGGACAAGTTAATAATTTATATGGTATAAATATTCTCATTTGAATTGTCGACAAATTTTTATTAACAATGTATGTTAATAAAAATTTATGTAGAAATATAGTATTGAAAATATTACAAAATATGATATAATTTTATATGTATTTACAAAGAGTTAAAATACTCTAAATATTTTACATTAGCTATGTAAATGTATACAAAGATCAATAGACCATTCTGTATATCATTTATTAAGTATTAATTTTATTAGAAAATGTGGAGGATTTAAAATGAAAAGAATAATTGCATTAGTATTAACAGCAACTATAGGGTTAGCGCTAGTAGGTTGCGGATCAAAACCTAATACTTCAGATGATTCAACAGCTAAAACTACTGAGCAAGCGTCTACTGAAAAAGAAAGTACAGAATTAACAGAAGTTACTTATGAGAGTTTTGAATCACTATTAAACAGTTTTGCTAACAAAGAGTATTACTATAATGAATTAAACACTTTAAAATTACTTTCTGATGAAGATGAAGCTGCATACACAAAAAAAGCAGAAGAAGAGCTTGATAAAGTACTAGCTGATAAGAAAATAGACAAATCTAAGGCAAAGATATATCAATATTATAGAAATGCAAATGGAAAAAAAGATCAAGTTGCATATGTAATTACTTATGGAGATAACAATACTGCAGAGAAGATATATGAAGTTTATTCAGATGTATCTGATGATTATGAAATAACTTTTAAAGAAGTGAAAGAAAATAGTGACATAATGGCAAATAAACAATTTGCAGAATTATTTAAAGGTGAATTTTGATTTAAATAGAAAATAAAAAAGAGGGAGATAAAAATAAAATAATTATCTCTCTTCTTTTTTATTTACCTTTATTTGCGTTAAGTTAACTTTATATGGTACCTATTGAATCTTTAGTAAGATTAATGATTGTAGATATTTCTTCAGAACTTAAATAGCGCCATTTTCCAGTAGCAAGATTACTTAAGGACACATTCATAATTCTAATACGTTTAAGGCTAGTTACTTTGAATCCTAAGTATTCGCACATTCTTCTAATTTGTCTATTTAGTCCTTGGGTTAAAATTATATTAAAAGTACATTTACCAATTTTTCTAACTTTACATTTCTTTGTCACAGTACCTAGTATAGGAATTCCATTTTCCATTGCATTAATAAATTCTTTTGTAATAGGCTTATCAATAGAAACAACATATTCTTTTTCATGGTTATTTCCTGCACGTAATATTTTATTTACCATGTCTCCATCGTTAGTTAGAAATATTAATCCCTCAGAAGGTTTATCAAGACGTCCTATAGGAAATATTCTTTCGGGATAGTTAATAAAGTCAATTATATTTCCCTTAACATGAGTTTCCGATGTGCATGTAATTCCTACAGGTTTATTAAGAGCTATATACACTTTATTTGACTTAGGTTTAATAGTTTTTCCATCAACTACTACAGTATCAGTGGGACTAACTCTTGTTCCAAGGGTAGCTAAAACACCATTTATATATACATTACCAGATTCAATAAACTTATCAGCTTCTCTTCTAGAACAAATCCCGCTTTCGCTTATGTACTTATTAAGTCTAAGTAAGTTTTCATTATCCATATAGTTATATCACCGCCTAGCATAAGACTTAATGAATGTTAGTTATTATATAATTACTTACATTCACTTTAAATTTATTGTATAATTATAGCATAATATCAATGTTATTAGTATTATACAATATAATAGATATTATATAAATAAAATTTTAGAGGATATGGGGGAAATATGAATAATAAAGTAGTAAAAAAAGTTTCTAGCATTTTAATAGTAATTATTATGTGTATGATACCATTAGCATTAACGGGTAGTGCATTTGCAGCAGTAAATATACAGGATTTAAACCATCAAATAAATATACCAATAAATAAAACATGGACAATAAATCTAAATAATAAATTACATCCTAATTTAATAAATAATCTTAGTAATTATGTAAAGGTTGTTACACCAAATGGGGGTTATTTAAATGTGGGGTTAAGTTATAATGATACTAATAAGGCGATAAAAATAGCACCACCTTCAGGAGGATATAGTACAAGCACTACATATAGCATAATTGTAAAAGATGGCTTATATGATAGTGAGGGAAAAAGTTTAGAAGCAGCTACTGTAAAGGAGTTTTCTACCACAAATTCAACAGAAAGCATAAATAATTCATTATGGACAATTAAGAATTCTGCTCAAACCAATTTTACATTAAGTCAAGCAGTGGATAAGCAGTTAACTAATTCACCTATGTATATAAGATCCTTTGGATATAATACTAGTGCAGAAAGAACAGATATTTTACAATACATGAATCCTGATAGATTTAAAAATGATCCTTATGGTATATATCAATTTATGAAATTAAACTATGTAGAAGGAATAACTGCGGATAACCTTAATGTTTCTTTATCAGGAGCTGGAGTTTTAAATGGGAAAGGACAAGCTTTCCTAGATGCATGTAAATTATATAATATAAGTCCAGCTTACTTAGTAGCTCATGCTATATTAGAAACTGGACATGGAACATCAGAGTTATCAAAAGGCGTTAAGTATAATAATAAGATTGTTTACAACTTTTTTGGAATTGGCGCAATCGATAGTGATCCTAATGGATTAGGTGCAAAGACTGCCTATGATGCAGGGTGGTTTTCACCAGAGGCAGCAATAAAAGGTGGAGCTGAATGGATAGCTGGGAGATACATAAATGCTTCAACAAAACAAAATACATTATATAAAATGAGATGGAATATGGATCAGTATGGAACGCCTTATCATCAATATGCTACAGATGTACCTTGGGCATATAAACAAATTAAGTATATTAAACAGGTATTAGATAAGTGTCCTTCAGCACGATTAGAGTTTGAAATACCAGTATATAAATAATAAGTATAATATAAAACCCTGTCAAAAATTGACTAGGGTTTTATATTATGATATAGAATTAATATATTAATCAATATTAAGATCATTATCATTTCTATTAACTATAACTTTATAATTAAATTTTGAAGCATATTTCTTAAAGTTATCAAAATTAAGAGGCTCTCTTTTATTATCCTTAGTTATATATATAACTATACTTCCAGGTGAATACTCATCGCATTGAGGAATTAATTTTTCTTTTAATGCAGAATCAAGTAAAAGATTTAAACCTAAATTTAATTCATTTCCTTTTAGTGAACTTAAACTTTCTAATCCTATAGTAGATCCACTAGAATCTGTAATTCTAACTATCTTATTTCTGTTTATACCTATTTTGATATTTGAATCTAAAGAAAGTATTATATTAGCTCTAGGTGAAAAGAAAATAAAATATATACAACTTAATACCAATACACAAATAGATATTAGTATTATAAATACTTTTATAAGGTTTGACCTATCTACGTATATAGTACCTTCATAAATGTTGCCTTTAATAGGAGCTTTATCATTTCGTTCTAAGGTAACAAATTCTTTGTTATTTGTTACTACATAAACTTTATCATCATCAAAGTTAATTACTTTACCAGATTTTCGCATATAAATACCTTCCATTAACTAATTAAATTTATTTACAATATAAGCTTATTTTACAATATAATTTTAAAATATTAAAGCAAAAGTGATTAATATTATAATAGAATATATTATAATATTATATAATATTTAGGGAAAATATGTTTGAATATTCAGTATACAGGGAGTATAATTTATACTAATAGATAAAATAAAGGAAATTAATGTTTCCTTATAACCTTGGGGGAGGGGTAGTATGAATAAAAAAAGGATGTTATTTATAAGTACAATAATTGTATTTTTAATAATACTAATTGGTAATTTTTTTAATAATTATAATTTATTAAAACAACCACCATCCGAAAAATGGAGTAAAGAAGTAAAAATAGGAAGTGGGTTAGGAAAGAATACACCATTAATTATAAAAGAAGAAAATCGGTTACTTGTAGCATATGAAGATACTAAAAAGATTAAAATATGTGAAACAGATTTAAATGGTAAAGAAATAAAGACTACAGAGTATGCTGTGGAAGAAGAATTACTTAAAAATTTAATGTTTACTAAAACTGATAATGGATATGCGTTGATTTATAACTCATCTAAATCAAGTATAGATTATTTAGAAAGGCTAGTTCTAGATGAAGGATTAAATTTGGTAAAAAAAGAAACAGAAGAAGGAATTACATTTACTGAACAAATTGATAGTGAAAATATAGTTTTAGCCTATAAAGATAAAATTAAGGTAGTAAACACAGTATCAAATAAGAATGTAGAAATTCCAGTAGAAAATTTAAGTATGATTACTGCCAATAAGAGTAAAGATGGTCTTTTAGTATGTTACTTAGAGGGAGAGCAATTATTTAAAGCATTTACAGTTAAAGATGGAAAGGCATCAGAACCATTTCTTATTAAAAAGATAATTAAGGCTGATAAAATTACTTATGGTGCAATGTCATTGTCTTCAGATGAAGAAAATGGATATTTACTTATTGAACAATATGTTAGAAATGAATACTCTGCCACGGAAGTAATGCAGTTTCCTATAAATGGAGGAGAAGGACAGATTAGTACGCTTGTAGTTGATAAATCAAAATACATTGTAAATACTAAAGGATCATACTCAGAAAATGGTGCAAAATTTTATGCAACTATGGGAGTAGCTTTTGGTAAAAAGGAATTTCAAAAGGCTATAGTTTCTTTTGAAATTAAAAATGGTGAAGTTTCAAATGTAGAGAAGCTAACTAGACTAAGAGAATTATGTATTCATCCATATAATGATGAAGATTATATAGCATTCCTTAGCTTTGAAAAGGAAGGGCTATATAATATCAATATAGCATCTAGTAATACGGAGTTCAAGGATGCCAATAATGGACCTCGTAGGAATGAAATGGTAAGCTCTCTTGGATATGTAGTAGAAGGCCTCATGTTTAGTATATCCTACATTGTAATAATAGGATTTAGATGGATAGTTCCTGCTTTAGTTTTAACGGGAATAGTATCTTTTTTTGATTACAAATTTGACGATAAAAAGAAGAGGTATATGTATATTATATTAGCAGTTATTACTGTAATAATAAAAACATATACTATAAATAAAATTTTTTATATGCAATATTCACATATGTTACCTACGATTTTAGCACCAACATTCGTAGGCATATTGATAAGCTTTTTAATTGGACTAGTTGCATATTCATATGGATATTTTGTATATATAGATGACTTTGAAAGTATATTTCTAGGTAAGTTTAGTATATTCATGTTAATTGATGCATTGCTTACATTAATGGTATTTGTACCACTTATAATATAATAAATACAGTTTAATTAGTACTTAAAAAAGAGATTATTTCCTATAATTAATTGAAATAATCTCTTAAGTTTATACAAAATATATTCAAGCTATATAGTGATTTAAGGAGATGGGTAAATGAAAAGGAAAAAAATCATTTTATTTTCTCTTATTATAGTGACGTGTATATTGATACTGATTGGAAGCTATAAGGAGAACTATAACTTAGAAATACAACCACCATCTAAAACATGGAGCAAGGAAGTAAGTATAGGAACTGCAACAACGAAAAATGCTCCAGTAATTTTGAAAGATGAGAATAGAATAATTGTAGCATATGAAAATAATAAAAATCTTAATATTGTTGCGACAAATACTATAGGAGAAGTTTTACAAACCAAAGAATACGAAGTAAATGAAGAATTAATAAACAATGTATTACTTACTAAAAGTGTAGATGGGTATATATTGATGCTTAACTCTATAGTAGATGAAGAAGGATACTTATTAAAAATATATGTGGATAAGGATTTAAATGAGGTTAACAGAGAAAATATTAAAGGGATAAAAAGTACGTATCAATTAGATAATAACAATATAGTAGTTGCCTACAATGATAGGCTAGAAATAATAAATACATTAGAAGATAACGCTGTATCTATTCCAGTAAAGACTATAGACATGCTTTCAGCATGTAAGAATAAAGAAGGATTTTTAATATGTTATATGGAAGATAACTCATTTATTAAGGCAGTTACTTTTAATGAAGGCAAGGTTTCAGAACCTATACTAGTGAAAGAAATAGCTAAAAATAATAGAGTTACTTATAAGAATATGTCATGTTCTTCAGATGGAGAAAATGGCTATACAATGTTTGAGCAATATGTAAAAGGTGAACTTCACTCTTGTAGGTTATTTGAATTTCCCATAGCTGGAGGTGAGGTTAAGGAAAGTAAACCAAGAATTAATGAATCAAATGAACTAATAAATGCCGTAGGAACTTACTCTGATGAAGAAGGTGGGAAATTTTATACTATAGTAGACAATTCTTATGGAAAGAAAGAATCAAGAAGAGGAATAGCAGCTTTTGTTGTAAAGGATGGTAAAATAAATAAGGTTGAGCCAGTTACAAGAACAAGAGGAGTGTGCATTAATCCTTATATAAACGAGAATTATATAAGTTACTTAAGTTTTAGAGATGAAGATTTATATGATGTTGTGATAGCATCAACGGATGAAGAATTTAAAGCTGTAAATAATTTGCCAAGAGATTCGGAGAAAAAAAGTGCTATTACTTATACCATTGAGGGGCTGATGAATAGCTTCGCGTATATAATAGTCGTTGGATTCCCATGGATAGCTATAGGCTTAGTTTTAAGTGGAGTGGTTACATTTTTAGATTATAAGCTATCTCATAAAAAAAAGAAGATTGCATATTTAATAGTAGCGGCACTAACAACTTGTGCAAAGAACTTTGTTATAATAAAAATGTTCTATGTGAAATATGCATATATGTTGCCATCTGCTATAGCTCCTGTTTATATTGGTATTATCATATGTACATTAATAGCAGTTATAACATATAGCTATGGATACTATAGTTATACAAGTGAGTTTGAAGGTATATTTATATCAAAATTTGCTCTTAGCTTATTAATTGATGCATTATTAACTTTAATGATATATGCTCCACTAATAGTATAAAAAATTTAAACCGTCATATCTATTTTAAGCGTTTAGCAGTTATAGATATGACGGTTTATTTAATGATTATATTTGTATTAATTTATAATCATAATATTTTATTACACTCACTAAAAGGGTCTACATATTAACTAAAATATATGTTTATAGCATAGGAGATAGTAGTCTAGATATAGCTTCCTTGAATTTAATTAGTAGAGATCTGTTAGCGTAATGTTCAGATGTAAGTAAAGTGCTTTGCAATATATCTGCTTCAAAGGCTTTATCAACCTCTGAAGTAGTTCTTGTACCATATATTATGGCGTTAACTTCAAAATTTAGATTAAAACTACGTATATCCATGTTAGCAGTTCCTATAGTGCACATTTTTCCATCTATCGATACCATTTTGCTATGAATGAATCCATTGTCATAGGTGTAGCATTTAGCACCACATTCTACAAGTTCCCAAATATAAGACTTAGATGCCCAATAAATAAATGGATGATCTGGCTTGCAAGGTATTATAATTTTAACATCTACTCCAGATAGACATGCTATTTTAAGAGCTGTTAAGATACTTTCATCTGGAATAAAATATGGAGTTTCGATATAAATAGAATTTTCAGCTTTGTTTATTAGTTTAAGGTAAGTATTTCTTATACTACACCACTCAGAATCTGGGCCACTAGAAATTATTTGGACAGCTGTATTATCTATATATTGCTTTCTAGGAAAATATTTTTCTTCCATAAAAAAGTCTTTTTTGCTTGCAAAACGCCAATCCATTAAAAATCTTACTTCTAAATAATTTACAGAGTCACCTTGAAGATGAAGATGAGTGTCTCTCCAAAAACCAAATTTTTTAGATAATCCTAAATATTCATCTCCTACGTTTAAACCTCCTACAAAACCATGTTCTCCATCTACAACACATATTTTTCTATGATTTCTGTAGTTTATTCTCACATTTATATAGGGTATAAATGGTGGAAAAAAGCAATACACTTCTCCTCCAGCTTTTATCAATGGATCAAAAAAGTGTTTTTTATTATGAATACAGCCCATACCATCGTAAAGTAGTTTAACTTCAACGCCTTCCTTCACTTTTTCAACTAAAAGATTTAGTATTTCAGTGCCCAAATTATCATCATTAAAGATATAGTATTGAATATGAATAAAATTTTTCGCATTCTTTATAGAATCTATCATGATAGGAAATTTTTCGTTTCCATTATTAAGAATATCTACTTTATTATTAGTAGTAACAATAAAGTTATCACTATATAGATTTAAATTTATTACATCATGATATTCTTTTAATAGAGAGTTATTATTTACTATAGTTTTGTCGCTGAGAAGGCGCTTCTGTTCTTCAGAGAATTGCATGAGAACAGACTCTTCTTCCTTTTTTAAAACAAAGAACTTTTTACGACGAAGATTTTGACCAAAGAATAAATACATTATGAAACCAATAAATGGTATGAATAACATTATCATAAGCCACGTCCAAGTATTACTAGTATTTCTTTTTTCAAATATAATTACAATTATGGCAAAAGCAATATTTACTACAAATATAAGGTTTATAATATTTAGAAAAACAGTATAATTATCCATAAAAACTCCTCATTATAATATAATAATTAAATTTTAGCATAACATATAAAAAATACATATAAAAAACTCTAAAAACTATATAATTATTATAATAATAAAAGTATAATTGAAATTAGTGTTTGCAACATGTACAAATCTATGCTATAAAACTAATGTAACATAAATAATATAGTATAGCATAAAATAAGTGGGAGGACAAAATGAAGGATTTTTTTTACAAAAGCGAACTAAAAAATTATCTAATAATAATGGTTGGTATAACAATACTGGCTATAGGAATAAATGTATATTATTCACCACAGCATTTAGTTACCGGAGGGATATCAGGGTTAGCTATCATATTAGATTATGTATTTAGCATTCCATTATGGCTAACTAATGTAATTGTAAACATACCACTATTTATAGTTGGAATAAAAATAAAAGGGATGGATTTTGCAAAAAAATCTATATTTGGAGCAGCTTATGTATCTGTTGCCCTTTGGTATACTAGTTTTATTCCACCAGTTCAATCTGACTTATTGATATCAAGCGTATTTGGAGGTCTTTTTATAGGTACTGGAGTTGGCTTAGTATTAAGGTCATCTGCATCAACAGGAGGTACAGATTTACTTGCGATAATTATAAAACACTATTTAAAGAAAGTACCTATAAATCAAATAATGATGTATATAGATGGAATGATAATATTGGTAGGTTTATTTGTTTTTGGAGTAGAAAAGGCCATGTATGCATTAATATCTATCTTTATAGTTTCTAAAGTAGTAAATACCTTAGTAGAGGGAGTAAACTACTCTAAAGAAGTACATATAATCTCGGAAAAATCAAATGAAATAGCACAAGAATTAATGAGACATTTAAATAGAGGAATAACTAGCATAAATGGTAAGGGCGTGTATACTGGAAAAAGTAAAGATATATTGTATATTGTATGCTCTACAGAAGAATTAATTGAGCTTCAAAGAATTGTAAAAGAAGTAGATAAGGAAGCTTTTATAATAATAAATGATGTGAGAGAAGTGGTAGGTAGGGGATTTACGCAACCACAATATGATGAATATAAAGAAGAAAAATAGGATATTTTAGAAGGATTTAGAAACCAAGTATAGAAACTATTTAAGTATAGAATGTATAACCAGATATATTCAGTGTTGAAAGGATAGGTGATTAATATGAATATAAAAGTGGAGAACTTAAAAAATGTTCAATCACATAATAATTCCAGGGGTATATTTTTATTTGAAAATTATATGGAGTTACAACAAGGATTTCCATGTGATAAATTAAATAATATCCTTAGTTGCTTAAGTGAAAACAAAGAGTTTATTGGCAAAAAAGGAGATGCATATACATTAACTAGTGTAGAAGCTGGATCTATACAAAAAACTATACTTGTAGGTCTTGGTGAAAAGGCAAAGTGTAATGTAGATAATGTTAGAAATAATACTTCTAAACTAATTAAGGAGACTATTAAACAAAAAATAAAAGTTCTAGATTTACATGTAAAATCTATGGATTGTTGTTGTAACTATGAAAAGGTTAAGGCTATAACTGAATCCATAATAATGACTACTTATAATTTTGATAAATATAAAAGTGATAAAAAAGAAGTACCACTGGAAGAAGTAAGAATTATATTCCATGAGGAACAAGATTTAGCTAAGTTAAATGAAGCTGTAGGAGAAGGAAAACTACTTGCAGAAGGAAATTTAATATCGAGGGAGCTTGTAAATGAGCCTGCTAACATTTTAACTCCAGATGCATTATCTAGAAAAGTTCAGCAGTTAGGTCTTGAGTATGGATTCCAAGTTGAAATATATAATAAAGAAGAAATTGAGAACTTGGGTATGGAGTCATTCTTATCTGTAGGAAAAGGTTCTTCAAATGAGCCTAAGTTAATAGTCATGAGATACATGGCTGATACTGATAATAAAGATAATATATTAGGGCTTGTAGGTAAAGGATTAACCTTTGATGCAGGTGGATATTGCCTAAAAACTCCAGGTAGTATGTGGACTATGAAGAGTGATATGGGTGGAGCAGGGGCTGTTATTGGTGCCATGTCTACCATAGCAAGGAAAGGATTAAAGAAAAACATTGTAGCTGTAGTGGCTGCTTGTGAGAATTTAATTTCAGGAGATGCATATAGACCTGGAGATATAATTAACACTATGAATGGTAAAACCATAGAAATTATAAATACAGATGCTGAAGGTAGATTAACTCTAGTAGATGCAGTTACTTATATAATAAGAAAAGAGAATGCAACTAAGGTAGTTGATATAGCTACTCTTACTGGTGCTGTAGGTGGTGCTATAGGAAGTGCAGCTACAGGAGTTGTAACTAATGATGATGAATTCTATTCACTTTTAGAGGAAGCATCTTTAGGGTGTGATGAAAGAGTTTGGAGATTCCCAACCTTTGATGAATATAAAGAAAAGATAAAAACTGGTAATGCAGACTTAGTTAATTCAACTGGTCCTGTAGGAGCAGGTGCAATTACAGCAGGGTTATTTATTGGTGAATTTGTAGAAGATAAGCCATGGTTACACCTTGATATTGCAGCTACAGCTTTTGCATCACAAACACCAAATAGAGAATATTTCTCAAAAGGTGCAACAGGAGTAGGTTCAAGATTATTATATGAAATTGCTAAAAGATATTAGTAAACATAAAAAACCTGTGTAAACACAGGTTTTTTTTATGTAAATATTTAATTATAAGATACCCTCATTTTTAAGAACAGATTCAATTTCTTGGACTTTCTTAGCAAGAGAAATAAAGTTTTCTTTTATCATATCCTCAGATACAGAATTAAACTTAATATTTTCTTCTAACTTTTCAATAGTAGAAAGTGCTTCATCAATTTCTTTTTGTGCTTGCATTAAATTAGTTTCATTCATAAAAAATCTCCTTTAATTGTTTAATTTAATCTATACATTAAATGTTATCATTGAGAAGATTTAAATTCAACTATAAATTTATTGAAATGAGTTATAGGAGTTAGCATAAGACTTATCAATTTTGCTACTATGAAGGGAATATACTTCTCCACTAACTAAATCAACAACTTCTACAAGACCGGAATTATCATAAACTTTTCTAATGAATAACTCTCTATTGTTATAGTAGCCAGTAGCTCCAGGGTTTTGATTTTTCATTTCTATTACTTCATTTAAATCCATAATGTACCTCCTAATATGATTTTTAATAGTTTTTCCTAAATTAACAGTTTTTATGCCAAAGAAGGTAAAGATAAGAATTTTCTATAAAATAAAAAAGCTAAATATTATTTGGAACAAGCACATATACATTACATATAAACATATATTTATTTAAGATATGGGAGAGTTTATATGATAAATGTAATATGGTTCGGAATTTTATTTATAGGTATAGCTTTTGGTTTGCTTACAGGAGATGGAGAGCTTTTATCTAAAACTATAGTATCAACTACATCAGATACAGTTAAGCTTATCATAGAGCTATTAGGAATGATGTGCCTTTGGTGTGGGGTAATGAAAATTGCGGAGAGAAGTGGACTTACAGACAAATTAGCCAGATTGTTAAAACCTATTCTCAGAATAATATTTAAAGAAGCAGGAAAAGATGATAAGGCTTTAGGAGCTATAGTTATGAATCTTACAGCTAATATGTTTGGATTATCTAATGCAGCGACCCCTTTTGGTATAAGAGCTATGGAGGAAATGGATAGGATAAATGGTCATAAAGATGTAGCAAGCAACGATATGGTACTATTTCTAGTGTTAAATGCAGCATGTATTCAGTTTGTACCAACTACGGTTGTTTCTATTAGAGCTGCATTTAATTCTGGAAATCCAGGTTCAATAATCCTTCCAGCACTATGTACCACAACCTTTGCATCTATACTTGGAATTATTCTATGCAAGTTTTTACAAAGGTACTTTTAAAGGAGGGATATGTCATGGAAAATATATTTAATTATTTATTAAAGGGGATAATTCCAATAATTATAGGTTCTGTTGTACTATATGGTATTATTGCGAAGGTAAAAGTATATGAATGTTTTGTAGAAGGTGCTAAGGAAGGAATAAATGTATGTGTAAGGATTTTCCCTTATCTTTTAGCTATGCTTATAGCAGTAAATTGCTTTAGAGCTTCAGGGGCAATGAATTATGTTATAAACTTGATAAAGCCAGCTGTTAATGTGGTAGGTATACCTCCAGAAATTGTTCCATTAATATTTATAAAACCACTGTCAGGGAGTGGAGCGATTGGAGTTTTCACCGATATAGTAAAAAACTATGGACCGGATTCTTTCTTAGGATTTTTATCATCCATAATAATGGGTGGTACAGAAACTATATTTTATACTATCACTGTGTATTTTGGAGCTATAGGCATAAAGAAGGTAAGACACAGTTTATGGGTAGCTTTAATAGTTGATTTTTGTGCAGTACTCCTAGCAGTTAATTTAGCTGTAATGTTAATGAGATAAATAAAACTGCCTAATAAAGAACATTAGCATGCTTTATTAGGCAGTTTTAATATATAGATTATTAATATTTTAGTCTAGATTTGATATGTGACTATTTATGGGCTTTAGCTTCTTTACATAAAACACATAAAGAAGAAGTCCATCTATAGACCATTGAATAAGACATATAATCCAGAATACTGTTATTGATGTACCTAGTAGATAAATGAATATGAATACTAGTGGAAGTCTTATAAACCAAGAGGTTATGAAGGCTATAATAAATGGAGTTTTAGTATCACCATAACCTTTGAAAATTCCTCCTACTATCATTGACAGTGCCATGGCAGGTTGTTCTGCAGCAGCTATCATTAAACAAGTGGCTCCAAGAGAAATAACTTCAGTATTACTACTATCTATAAACATTTTAATAAGTTGCACTGGGAATAGTAAGAATAGTAATGTAAAAATACCCATTACACCTATCCCTAAAATCATAGCCGTACGACCATATTCTCTGGCTTTTTTATAGTCACCTTCACCAACTTTATTTCCAACTAGGGTTGTAGCAGCAACAGCAAATCCCCATCCAGGCATAAAAGAAATAGATTCTAAGGTCAAAGTGATTTGGTTAGCAGCAAAGGCGATGGTGCCAAGATGCATAATCATCATACTTGTAAAAAGTCTAGCTAAGCTATAGGCAGCTTCTTGCATTCCAGCAGGTATAGATAAAGCAGTAATATTTTTTATTCTAGCACCACTGAATTTCTTTAAGTATTTAAATTCAATTTTTATTAGAGATTTTTTATAGGTATATATAGCTGAATAAATAAATCCTGATATATTAGCTATAGTTGTAGCAATGGCAGCACCTTTAACTCCAAGCTCTGGGAAACCAAGCAAACCAAAGATTAATATAGTATCTAATGAAAGGTTAACTACAAGCATAACAATAGAAACAATCATTGGAGTTTTAGTATTTCCATAGGATCTATTAACGGCATTTAACATACTAGATAACATATTAAATGGTAGTCCAATACATACAATGTTTATATAAGTAGTACCTAATCCTATTATGCTTGGCTCAGCACCAGCAAGGACTAATAATTTCTTGCTAAATAAAAAGATAAATAGTGTAGTAGCCATACTTACTAAGAAACCTAAACAAAATCCTAAAGTTGCATATTCATTAGCCTTATCTAGTTCTTTAGCACCGTATCTTCTTGCTACAATAGAAGTAATTCCAACAGATAAGCTTTGAGCAACTAAAATATTAGTAAATGTATAAATGACTTCA
>DKGY01000096.1:39062-39394 GCA_002453475.1 Clostridium sp. UBA6758
CTCCATATTGCCCTATTAACATAGTATCAACAGTCCATATCATGGTATACAATAACATTTCTATTACAGCTGGTAAGGATAATTTAAGTACATCCTTTACCGTAGATTTATTTAAATAAAGGTTCTTTTTTAATAGTTCCATATATAATTGCCTCCTTTTTAAAAAATCCCTTTTAATTATTTAAAAATAATATAAGAAAATTATGGTACATATATAATAATAATTCATATTTGAGAAAAAAAATAGATGTATTAAAAATAAATAAGGTATAGAAATTCATGAAAGTGAATTAATAACTATATAAATATATTCCTATATAAATATTTGTATA
>DKGY01000096.1:39449-46227 GCA_002453475.1 Clostridium sp. UBA6758
AACTATTTAAATAGTTGTTCTGATCATGCGGGTTTCAGGCTATTACATATTTTAACGGTGAGATTAAAGGTATGTTAAAAGGCAGATTATTAATAATTATATTGCTAGTATTTATTAATAAATTAATAAGCTTAATTAATTTATATTTATATTAATTATACCGTTGACATAAAATAATTATAGTATTATCATATTAATTAATATTGATATTTAATGCGAAGAAAAGAAGAGTACTAAATGAAATTTTCTAAAGAGAGCTAGGATAGGTGAAAGCTAGCGAAAAAGAAGTTTAGGAACATGGTCTTGGAGCAGATTTTCTGAAGTGTAAGCACCAAGGAAAATAGGGAAGTCCCCCTTATAGGACAAAGTAATAAAAGCTAAAGCTGGAGTTACTTATGAAGGTATCTACTGTGAAGTAGATATAAATTAGAGTGGTAACGCGTATATAACGTCTCTATGTGGAAAATTTCTGCATAGAGATTTTTTTATCCGATGACTATCCGCTCTAATACTCCCATCTTCTTCAAAGTGGGAGTAAAGAATGGCTACGACCTGGATAACGATTTCTAAGCTAGTAATAGCTAATTATATAGGATGTAACAAAGAGTTTCATCATCATAAGAGTGGGTATAATATATAATGAAAATTATAATATAAAACATACTAAATTATATCCAATAAAAAATATGAATATCTTGGGAGGAAGAAAGATGACAAATAAACCATTTTATATTACTACACCAATATACTATCCATCAGCTAATCTTCATATAGGAAATACCTATACAACTGTGGCAGCTGATGCTATAGCAAGATTTAAAAGATTTACAGGTCATGAAGTAATGTTTTTAACAGGAACAGATGAACATGGTCAAAAACTTCAAAGAATAGCAGAAGAAAAGGGTGTTAAGCCAATAGAATACATAGATGAAATAGTAGCTGGAATTAAAGATCTTTGGAAAATTATGGATATTAGTTATGATAAATTTATTAGAACTACTGATGATTATCATAAAAGTTCTGTACAAAAAATATTTAATCAACTTTATGAGCAAGGAGATATATATAAAGGCTCTTATGAAGGTTGGTATTGTACACCTTGTGAAGCTTTCTGGACAGAGACTCAAGCGGTAGATGGAAAGTGCCCAGACTGTGGTAGACCAGTAGAAAAGGCAAAAGAAGAAGCATATTTCTTCAAAATGTCTAAATATGCAGATAGACTTTTAGAGTATATAGAATCTCATCCAGATTTTATACAACCAGAATCAAGAAAAAATGAAATGGTAAATAACTTCTTGAAACCAGGATTACAAGATTTATGCGTATCTAGAACATCTTTCGATTGGGGAATACCAGTTGAATTTGATAATGGTCATGTAATCTACGTTTGGATAGATGCCCTTTCAAACTATATAACTGCATTAGGTTATAATCAAGAAGATACTGAGCTTTATAAGAAGTTCTGGCCAGCAGATGTACATCTAATAGGAAAAGATATATTAAGATTCCATACTATATATTGGCCAATCATGTTAATGGCATTAGGATTAGAGTTACCAAAACAAATATTTGGTCATGGATGGCTTTTAGTTGATGGTGGTAAAATGTCTAAATCTAAAGGAAATGTAGTAGATCCAGTGATACTTGTAGATCACTTTGGAGTAGATGCTGTAAGATACTATTTGTTACATGAAATACCTTTTGGTTCTGATGGGCTTTTCAACAATGAAATATTCATAAAGAAAACTAATTCAGACTTAGCTAATGACCTTGGAAATTTAGTTTCAAGAACTGTAACTATGGTAGAGAAATATTTTGGAGGAGTAATTCCAGCTCCAGAAGTTAAGGATGCTATTGATGAAGAGTTAATTTCCGTTGCATTAGAAGTACCTAAGAAGGTTGAAGAAGATATAGAGCATTTAAGAGTTTCTGATGCATTAGATCATATATGGACATTAATTAGAAGAACTAATAAGTACATCGATGAGACAACTCCTTGGATATTAGGTAAGGATGAAAATTTAAAAGGAAGACTTGCTACAGTTCTTTATAACTTATGTGAGAGTTTAAGAATAATATCTTCTTTAACTTCAGCATTTTTACCAACAACAAGTACTAAAATAAATGAGCAATTAAGCATTTCTAATTCTACATGGGAAAGCTTAACTTCTTTTGATGGTACTGTTGCAGGAACTAATGTTAATAAGGGAGCTGTAATATTTCCAAGAATAGATGTAGAAGCTAAAATAAAAGAACTTGAAGAAATTGCTGAATCAGCTAAAAAAGCAGCTCAAAAGAAAGAAATAACTCCAATCAAGGAAGAAATAACTATAGATGATTTTGAAAAAATAGACCTTAGAGTAGTTAAAGTTTTAGAATGTGAACCAGTTAAAAAGGCTAAGAAACTTTTAAAATTTAAAGTAGACATGGGTGGAGAGATTCGTCAAGTTATATCAGGTATTGCAATGCACTGCAAGCCAGAAGATTTAATTGGAAAAAATGTAGTTTTAGTTGCTAATCTTAAACCAGTAACTTTAAGAGGAGAAATATCTCAAGGTATGATCCTTTCTGCGGCTACAGATGATGACTCAAAACTATGTGTAGTAGATCCAGGTGACATTGAATCAGGTTCAATAGTACGTTAATAAAAAAAGTTGCATCCTTTGGATGTAGCTTTTTTTATTGTATAATTAAAGGTAAATATATACTATTAAGGAGAATTATATGGGAAAGGTAAGAATAATGGTTTTAGAAAGTAAGTGTAGGTGTGGATATCATAAAAAAGGAGACATATATGAAGTGGAAGATATTTGTCCTCCGCTTTGTCATGAGCTATGGCAAAATATTTATCCAAGTGTATATACTTTGCTTAATGGAGTAGATTTAGATTTTGGGGATGAACGCAGAAAGGAGTTTAAGCTTTCATGTCCTGATGGGGGAAGAGTAAAGGTTAAGGGAGAAGTCATAGAGTAAAAAAATAGAAAGCCTGAACAATTAGAAGAGTTCAGGTTTTCTGTTTTTAAAATATACGGGCTTAACATTACATAATCCACATAATAAAAGAGCTTCTTTAAAGTTATTATTAATAGAAACAGGGGTATGGGAGTCAGAACCTATAGTTACATATTTTCCACCTAATTCACTATATCTGCTATATATTTTTCTTAGATTATCAAAGGCTACTTTGCTTTTTATTCTACGAGTATTTATTTCCATAGCAGTGTTAGTATCAATACAAACTTTAATAACGCCATCTATTAAATCTCTATATTTATCATAATAAATTTCACTATCACTTACAGGAGCATATCTAGATATAAAATCTATATGACCTAAAGTATCTATGTATGGATGAGCTTTTATACATTTGCAAATCTCTTGAAAATAGTTATTTAATACTTCACTATAGGATAAACCATCATAAATATATTGGTATTCAATATCAATATTGTTTATTGTGTGCTGAGAACCTATAACTTGGTCAAAGTCATAAGACTTTATAAGTTTTTCATTATCTTTTCTATAATCTACAGACATTCCAATTTCTATACCAAGCAATAAATTATCATTTTTATATTTTCCGTATTCTTCAAAGTATTCATCTACATTAAAGTGAAATCCAACTTCCTTAGGATAATTTAAATCCATGTGGTCAGTAATAACTAATCCAATGTTGTGCTTATTTGCTGTGTTAATAGCATCAGTGAGCTTCATATTAGAATCAGTAGAAAAATAAGTATGAATATGACTATCAAAAATCATAAAATTACCCCCTCTATATTAAAAGACGAACTTTTAATAGTATAAATATAACTATATAATTATAACATAATCTGGACTATATAAGTTTTAATAAAGTTTTGGTATCTTACTGAATTTTGTCTTTAAAAAATAGAAAATAGACATTTTTAAATAAGGGATATCTATATATAAAAATCATTTTAAGATATAATATATATCAAATGAAAATTGGCTTTAGAGGTAGTTAGGTATAAGATAAAATAATAACGCACTATAGATAAGATTAAATTTATGAAAGTAGGGATAATATGATATTTGATTCACACGCGCATTATGATGATGAACAATTTGATAATGACAGAGATATTGTTTTAGAAGAGATTAAAGATAAAGGTGTAATAGGAGTAATAAATTGTGGTTCTAGCTTGAAGGGTCTTGAAATGTCTGTAAAGTTAGCTGAAGACTATGATTTCATTTATGCAGCTGCAGGAATTCATCCTGAGAATGCTGATGAATTTACTGATGAAGTTAAAGAGAGAATAAATAGCTTAGCTATGGATAATAAGATAGTTGCAATAGGAGAAATAGGATTAGATTATTATTGGGAGGAAAATCCACCAAGAGAGGTACAAAAAAGGGTTTTTAGGGAGCAGATGAGTATAGCTAAAGAGTTTGGGTTACCTGTAATAATTCATGATAGAGATGCCCATGGAGATACTCTAGAAATACTGAAGGAGTTTCCTGAGGTAATAGGTGTAGTTCACTGTTTTTCAGGAAGTGTAGAATTCTCTAAGGAATGTTTAAAATTAGGATATTATATAGGGGTTACTGGAGTAGTTACTTTTAAGAATTCTAAGGTTATAAAAGAAGTTGTAAAGGAATTGCCTCTAGATAAATTATTAGTAGAAACTGATTGTCCATATATGGCTCCAACACCAAATAGAGGAAAGCGAAATCAGTCAAGTTATATAAACTTTATTATTGAGGAAATAGCTATTATTAAAGGTATGAATAGAAAACAAATTGAAGAAATTACAATTTTTAACACAAAAAACTTGTTTAATCTAAAGTAATGAGGTATAATTTGAAATATAAATTTTGAAATATAGTTCTTGATATATTAAATTATAGATATAAATTTTGTTGGTTTTTAAGTCAAATGTATATAAAGAATAAATGAACTTGTTTTTGCATATGTATAGTATAAACCTGTACTTATCACCCCGAAAAGACTGAAACTATAACACAAAAAAGCTATTATTTTAATTACTATTTATTATGCATAGTATGCATTAAGTTCAGTCAATTCAATGATTAGAGTGCTAAATTTGACATAACTAAGGTATCTAATATATAATAGCAAAGTACTCTTGTCTGAGGGAGGTAATCTTTATGATGATTAAATTCAAAGATAAATTGAAAAGCAATTTTTCAATTTGGCCAAAGACGGTGTTCGTTGTTGTGTTAATTCTATTAAGTGCTGCAGTTACTATTTGGGGGTTAAGGAATACCGTCGAAGTAGTAGTTGATGGTCAGAAAGTAGAAATAACTACACTATCCAAAAATTTAAAAACTGTATTAGATAACAACGGCATAACAGTTGCTCAGAAGGATAAAATTTCTGTGGAACTAGACAGCGAAGTTAATGATGGTGACATAATTTATATCAATAAGGCAGTAGATGTAGAAATAATCGTAGATGGAAAAAACTTATCAATAGCATCAGCAGAGAAAACAGTAAAAGATATGTTAGAAGCTGAAAATATTAAAATAAGTCAAGAGGACAAGATAACTCCATCTATAGATGAAAACTTACAAGCAGGTATGACTGTTGAAGTTACAAGGGTAGAGAAGGAACTATTAAAAGAAGTTCAACCAATAGCTCTTGAAACTGAAACAAGAAAAAACTCTGAACTTAACCAAGGTGTAGAAGAAGTAGTTCAAGATGGTTCTAATGGTGAAAGAACTATCACAACAGAGGTTGTGTATGAAAATGGTAAAGAGGTTAATAGAAGAGTTGTAAAAGAGGCTGTAAGTAAAAATCCTATAAATAAGATAATAGATATAGGAACCTTAGCTGTTGTAAGACCATCACGTGGTAGTAATGGTCAAGACTTTGCATATTCAAGCATGATATCTTGTATGTCAACTGCTTATACTTCCGATAGGGGAGATTCAGGTACTGTAACAGCAACAGGTACAACTGTTAGACGTAATCCAGATGGATACAGCACTGTAGCTGTAGATCCAAGAGTAATTCCGTTAGGAACAAAACTTTATATCGAAGGATATGGACTTGCCATTGCAGAAGATACAGGGGGAGCCATAGTAGGTAATAAAGTTGATGTATATGTTAACAGCTATGATGAAGCTGTTAACTGGGGAAGAAGACAGGTTAACGTTTATATTTTAAAATAGGAGCAAATGCTCCTATTTTTTCTTTTATGTAAATTTGTATAAAACTAAATATGCTATGATATAATTACATTGTGAAATGTAAAAACACATATAAATATATATATAAATTTTATATTAAAGTTACATAATATTTTATATAGCATAATGCAGGACGGAGGCTTTTATGATTAAGGAAGTAATTGTGGTAGAGGGACGAGATGATGTAACAGCTGTAAAAAGAGCTGTTGATGCCGAGNNAGTAATATCAGTTAGTGGATTTGGTATAAATAGTAAGGTCATTGAAAGAATAAAAGAGGCTAATAAGAGACAGGGAGTAATAGTTTTAACAGACCCTGATTTTGCTGGAGAAAAAATAAGAAGAATTATTACTAAAAGAGTTCCTAATATTAAACATGCTTATATAACTCAAAGCGAAGGAAGAAAAGGTGATAACATAGGAGTAGAGAATGCTTCACCAGAAACTATTATCAAGGCTTTAAATGGAGCGAAGTGTGAACTTAAAGAACCTAGACATGAGTTTACAATACAAGATATGCACTTTTTTAAATTGACATCAGATAAAGATGCTAAAAAAAGAAGAGATGCTATAGGCAGAGAATTGGGAATAGGATATAGCAAC
>DKGY01000037.1 GCA_002453475.1 Clostridium sp. UBA6758
AACCCCAAGGACAGGTTTAAAATGGACTTTAAAGAAAGTAGATTTCCCACTTTCATTAATAAATCTAAAGGTATGTACGCCAAAGCCTTCCATCATACGGTAACTTTTTGGAATTGCTCTATCAGACATAACCCACATAACGGTATGAGCAGATTCCTGATTATTTGCGATAAAGTCCCAAAAGGTATCATGAGCACTAGAAGCTTGAGGAACCTCCGTATCTGGCTCAGGTTTTACTGCATGAACAAAATCGGGAAATTTAATTGCATCTTGAACAAAGAAAACAGGAATATTATTTGCAACTATATCATAATTACCTTCTTGAGTATAAAACTTTATTGCAAAACCTCTTATATCTCTAACTGTATCTGCAGATCCTCTAAATCCAGCTACAGTAGAAAATCTAACAAATATAGGGGTTTTCACAGAAGGATCTTGTAGAAATCCTGCTTTGGTATATTCTTTCATTGATTCATATAGTTGAAATTCTCCGTGTGCTCCTGTGCCTCGTGCATGCACAACTCTTTCTGGAATCCTCTCATGGTCAAAATGAGTCATTTTTTCTCTGAAATGGAAATCTTCCATTAAAGTTGGGCCTCTATACCCTGACTTTAATGAAAATTCGTCTTGTGACATTGTAACCCCTTGATTTGTGGTAAGATTTTTTCCTTGGTTATCCATTTTAAATTCATCTAGTTGTTTCTCTTTTGCATTTTTTATCTGGTTACTTCCTTTGTTATTTTGATTCTCCATGGTATTCTCCTTTCAAACTATCGACTTTCATGTTAAAAAAGTTATTTATTATAATATTGTCAACTAAAAAGTATTTATACTACTAAGTGATGCTCTAAGTTTCTATTGGGACAGCAGAAGTTAAGAAAGAGTTCAAATTCTTGTGGTTTCCTTTCTATGAGCTTTGAAAATGTAAAAGAAAAGTCTATAAAAAATCTTTGGATTGAAATGAAAAATTATATGGGTAACCCTAAAGTAGGATGCTTTGCTCAAAAAGTAAATAGGGAAGTATTTAAGCAATCAGAAGGCATACTTCCACTTAGTAAGGAAAAGGCAATAAATATTTGTAATAAAAATAAAAGTGATAGATATCCAAAATATTATAGGGATTTGCAGTAGTTACAGTGAACTGTAGTATAAATAAATGAGGTTAAAGAAAATAGATTTTTAAAAGAATAGGTCTACGTTCTTTAATTGAATAATTATATTTATGCGAGTATAATTTAATGAAGATATTATATAAGGGTAGGAGAATAAATATAATGACTACAAATAGTTATGCATATAATAAAGAAAGATTTAAAAACTTTAGAATTAATTGTGAGAAGTGTTTTGGATTTTGTTGTGTTGCACTATATTTTTCAGCATCTGAAGGGTTTCCAACAGATAAGGTGGCAGGAAAGCCATGTATAAATTTAAAATCAGATTTTACTTGCTTAGTTCACAATAATCTTAGACAGCAAGGGCTTAAAGGGTGCACTGCATATGATTGTTTTGGAGCTGGTCAAAAGGTAGCTCAAATAACATATAAAGGTGAAAATTGGAGAGGTTCTTCCCAATTAGCAAAAGAGATGTTTGATGTATTTTTAGTTATGAGGCAATTACATGAAATGTTATGGTATCTTACAGAAGCCTCTATGTTAGAGCCAGCTTATAGTATTAAAGAAGAAGTTGATTTAATTATTAGGGAAACGGAGGAAATAACTAATTTAAGCCCTCAGGATTTAATGGAGTTAGACATAGTATCCCATAGAGAGAAAGTAAATGTGTTGTTAAGACAGGCTAGTGAGTTAGTTAAGGAAAATTTTAATTTGAAAAATCAAGAAGAATTAAGTAGAAGTAAGAATTTTATTGGTAAAAAACTTAAGAAAACTAATCTTATAGGAGCCGACTTAAGAGGAACATTACTTATAGCAGCAGATTTAAGTGGAAATGATTTAAGAGGAGCAAACTTAATAGGCGCAGATATGAGAGATACTAACATTAGGGGTACTAATCTTAAAAACAGTGTATTTCTTACTCAGTCTCAAATAAATACTGCAAAAGGTGATATTAATACGAAATTGCCAGATTCATTAATTAGACCAAGGTATTGGGAAAAATAGTTAGGATAATGTGGGTTTTAGGTATATAATATTGATTTACCTGATGATAGTGTGGAGATGTACGTAAAATATAGCTTGTGGCAAAATTAGAAGATATCAATAATACGTTAAAAATGAGCCAATGATATTGAGATAATATCATTGGCTTATGTTATAATTGGTAGTGAATAATTGGAAATTAAATACAAAAATAAAAAGTATTATAAGTAGGGGGTATTGATAGCAAGGTTATTAGTAAAAATAAGATTATTATAACAAATATTACAGCAATCCTTGGAGCAATTTTATTTGCAATTATGTCAAAAGCAATGCTTCCTAGTACTTTAAATATTGAAGATTTTAATAGCATATTTGTTAAAATTCTTGGGTTTGAGATGGGTGCATCACTGTATTTTATTATGATTTATACACAAGGAACTATAGTAACACAAATATTTGGGAAAAATTCAAAGCTATCTAACATAGAAATAGGGGTACGTTTTGGTGGATGTTTTTCTTTGATTTTCTTATTAGGAATGCAGGAAGTTATAGTCAGTGCTTCACAATTTTCAAATTGGGGATTAGATTTTGTTATTTATCAATTTTTCATGGGAATTGGAGAGGCAATTGTAGCACTTTTAATGTGCATAATTATAGCTAAATTTACAAAGATAATAATGTGAAAGTGTAACTATATAATTAAGTTAGAGTGGTAAATAGGAATTTGTCGAGTAGTTAATATATGGAGGATATTAAATGAAAACTGATAAAAAGAAAAAGACATTAATTATATTTGGTGGAGTTATAATTTTATTAGTAATTATAGCTGCAATATTTATAAATAAAATATTTAATGGAGTAACCAATTCACCAACAATCTCTAGTAGTAATAGAAATGAAAAATGGACAAAGGATATTGAGTTCCTAAAAGATGAGTTACCAAAGAAGCATAAGAATTTATTCTTTTATAAATCGAAGGAAGAATTTGATGAAGATATGGATAGATTATTAAAGAATATTTCTAATTATACAGATGAAAAAATAAAAGGTGAATTAGTAAAGATAATAGTTTCAATAAATGATAGTCACACAAATGTTAGATTTGATAATACTAAGTTATATCCCATAAGATTTTTTGAGTTTGAAGATGGAGTTTATTTAATAGATGGTGCATTAGAATATAAAGATTATTGGGGAAATAAATTAATAGCAATAAATGGTTATACAGTAGAAGAAGCAAGGGAAATGCTTAAGACTTATGTAGCAAAAGATAATGAGGCTATATTTAAAGATAAGTTTTCAAGAGCATTAAGAAACTTTGATTTACTAACCTTTAGTGGACTAATTGATAGTGAAGAAATAACATATACATTTACTGATGGTGAGATTACTGTTAAGGCTTTATCATATGAAGAGATTAATAATACACAATTTATATCACAATGTAACCTTATTAATGATTTTCCAACATCAAAACAGAATGCTTATGATATGTATTGGTTTAAGTATATAGAAGATGAAAATGTAGTTTATGTTAAATATAATTCTTGTAGCAATATGAAGGAATACTCATTTAAAGATTTTACTAAAGATGTCTTTGAAGTTATTGATAAAAGTAATCCAGATAAGTTGATAATAGATTTAAGAGACAATGGTGGAGGTAATTCAATCATTTTTAATAGTTTTTTAAAGGCTATAAAGCAAAGAAAGGATATTAATAAAGAGGGGAAGATTTATGCCATTATCGGCAGAGAAACATTTTCTTCAGCTATATTAAATGCAATGGACTTAAGAAATGAGACAAATGCTATTTTAGTAGGAGAAGCAACTGGAGGACAGCCTAATCACTTTGGAGAGGTTAAAGAAATTCATTTATCTAATACAAATATTAATGTCTATTATTCAAGTAATTATTTTAAGACCACTAGCGAAGAAATAGATTCAATTTATCCGGATAAAGAAGTAATGCTAAAAGCCAGTTCATTTTTTGAAGGGAAAGATGACTTTTTAGAATTTATAATTAATGGGAGTTTACTGAGTGATTCATAATTTAGAATGAAAATGCTTGTATTAAATGCGTTAATAATTTTATATTTATGAGAACTAGTTAAATTCCAATTTATATAAAAGATTAGTATTTAATTTATATGAAGAATATTATTCATTGGATTAAAAATATGGCAGAAGAAAGATTAGCAGTAAAATATAGAGAAAATTAAAAAATTAAGAAATGAAAATTGATGGATAGGCTTAAAATGTCTATCCTATTCTTTGCAAAAAAACATAATTAAATTTGAAAGTAAAATATTGTTAATTATATTGTATATGAGGAAATCAAGACTTTTTTACTTGCGGTAAGGTGAAGTGTACCCTAAGTAAGGAGGGTTTTTTCAGAAAAAAGAGGCTTAAACGGATCCGTAATATTAATGGATATGTTTAAGCCTCTTTGGATTACTTATATAAAAAAACTTTTAGGTTATCTTTATTATCTACGGTGGCAAGTAGAACGTTTTTTATATCAGTTTGATATGATTTTTCTAAAATGGAAACAACCCAACCTTCATCTTTATTAGTTTGCTTTAGCTCTTCGTAATTAATTTTACCGTCCTTAATAATTGTTCTAGGCAAATCAAAAGCTTCTGTTTCCATTTGGTAGAATGAAGGAGTGATGGGTTCATATTTTGGATCTAAAAAAACAGAAAACTTTCCATCAGCTTCCCAAATTGCTAATGCTACTTTTTTTATATCTTCTACTTTTTCTTCACGTAATTCTTCTAATAACACATCAAGAGATATCCTTGCTTTGTTTAATCCTTTATAAATAATTTCTCCGTCCTTGACAATTGTGATTGGTTTATGATTAATAAGTATTTTCATAAATGGAAATTTTAGAACACAAAATACTCCACCAAGATATAGGACAACTAATACAATTGTTGAAATGATGGACCCTTTTAACCCAAGATTTTCGTCAGACAATGGATGGGCAATAATATTTCCAATTACTAAAGCAATGACAAAATCAAGGAGTCTTAATTGGGAGATGCTACGCTGTCCTAAGACTTTTGCAACAATAACTAAAAAGAAAAAAGCAATAATAGCACGCAAAGCCCACTCAATAGTGGTAAGGGCTTCCTGGCCTAGTAAAAAATCCATATAAGTCGNNGTTAAAAAATTAGTAAAACTGAGTAGTTTTTATTTTGTAGCTCTATGTTATACTCGTCACGGGAACTGTGCCATAAGTAACGTAGAATTTTCAAAAATTATAATTTAAGACATGATATTCAAGTTAACTATTTATAAGATTAACCAATATTGTTAATATAAACCTGATAATGTATAATTAAAATAGGAAAGGCGGTGGGTTTATGAAAATCAATAGGATATTCATAAGTTTTAAAACTTGCTCCTGCAAAGGCTACTATGAAATAAGAAAGCAATGCTTTGTCAGGAGCCTAATTTAAAAAAATTGCTTATAAATAAATGTTAATTAACTTAGGCTCTTGTAACACATTACTGATTTTTGGTAGTTTTTGCATCAAATCTATAAAAATAGAGGAGGGCAAGAATTTGAAATATATTAAAGCAAATAATGTGTTACCACAAAATATAATAAAAGCCATACAAGAATATGTTGATGGAGAATTTGTTTATATACCAAGAAAAAATGATAATCAGAAGGCTTGGGGAGAAAAAAGTGGGACAAAAGATATGTTAAAAAATAGGGATATAGAAATTTTTCAAAAGAATAATGAGGGTATGTCTATAAGAAAGTTAGCACAGATGTATTACTTATCAGAGCAAAGTATAAGACGTATTATAAGAGAACAGAAGAGATTATGCTCATAATTAACCCATAACTGTTTATGAAATTGAAGATTTATTTAAAGTCATGATATGTTTTCCTTAGAGAGGTTTATAAGGAAACTTTATCTGATTTTAAGTAGACATTGTAAGTTAAATATAATGTCCTATTTATAATCAGCATGCTAATTAAAATGAGAATTAGCATGCTATTTATTTTACGATTATATTATAAAATAGGGGGATTTATGAAATGAATTTAAATGAAATAAAATTAGAACTAGTAACCATAGAATCAAAGACAAAGCTAGAGAATTTGATGAGTATATATTTACATGATTTATCAGAGTTTGCAGATGATTTGAAAATTAATGAAGATGGAAAATTTGAATATGATGGTTTAGAAATGTATTTTAAATCAGAGGATTTAACTCCTTATTTTATAACATATCAAGGCGAAGTGGCAGGTTTTGTTCTTTTTAATACTGGAAAATATGCTCCAAGAGATATCGATTATGTTGTTCATGAGCTGTTTCTATTAAAGGGTTTTAGAAAGAAAGGTATAGGAAATGTTGCAATTAGAATTTTACTAGATACATGCAAAGGAAAATATAGAATTGAGCAAATATCAAGTAATAATCCTGCAGTGAATTTTTGGACAAAATTTTATGAAAATCAAGGCATCAAATATATAGAATTAAAGGAAAAACATTATGATTTAGAATGTAGCGTTCAGATATTTAATATATAAATTATATGGAGATACCACCTTCAAGACGGTATCTCTTTTAAGTTTATCTAAGGTGATAATCACATTAGAGTTTTATCTTTTATTATAACTAATTTATTAATTTAGATTGTAATAGAAAACATAAACGGTAAGTTAATATCAGTTGCGCTTAACCATATTATGTAATAATATATAAATATAGGAATATTTATTATGATACTTTAAAAGAGGAGGTGTATAATATGAATATTCCTGTTTGGGAATATGTAATTTCCATGGGAACTTATTTTATTTTACTTTTATTCATGATTGAATATATGAGGAAACATTATAAATTTGCAGCTATCTTCTGGATTGCCTCTTTATTTACTTTTCCACTTTGGCTTATGGGAGGTATAAATGGTTGGTTTCGTTGGGCAAAAACATTCAGTGCTATATTACCACTTATAATAGGAGGATTTTTCCGTGTAGCTGATCAAGAACAATACGAAGGAAAGTTCTGGGACTTTATGAGAAAGGATTGGATAGTTTGGTTCATTTATGCAGTACTATTCTTAAATATAGCCGAAGCTACCATAAAAGATGTTACTTTAAAAAACTATGGCAATGCGCTTTGTGGATTATTATTATGTTTTACTATTCCATTCCCAAATGGACGAAAATTCTTTAAATTAAGTGCTGAAGATAATAGTATGTTTATAGCTTATACAACTATAGCTTGGAATTTATTATATACAACTTGGAATTTATGCTTTGTATATGGTGAAACTGGTAAATACTTTGCTAGCTCTATATGCATATTATTGGCAGCAGAAATATATCCAATTATTAAAAGAAAACCTGAACTCTATATCGCAGCTCGTATATATACCTTATCTGCTCACGTACTAATTAGAGCTTGTTTACCTAACTTATTCCCAGCTGTAATGGATGCATCATCATGGTTTAATGCAGATATATTATATAGATGGGGAATATTTAACGGTATAATAATAATTCCTTATGCTTTCTGGTATGTATGGCAACTACATTCAGGTAAGGCTGAAGTAAGCTTCATTAGAAGCAATACTTCAGCAATGTAGGTAGTAATTCTATATTCAATATAAAATTGCTAATTATGATTTCTAAAATAGTAATAAATATTCCTATTTAATGTAAAATTATACATAAGAACTTAGTGATTATACTATATCACTAAGTTCAAAAGGAAGAAGTCAAAGATCAGCATTTAAATAGCAAGCATAGAACTATTATATTAGAATGTTTACAATTAAGTGAGGGATATAGTAAAAGTGTATATGATGAAATTTAGAATAATTAAGAGTAAACCGTATCATAAATGACGTAGACTTTGGTCTAAAGTCTTGACGTGAGTACTGTTTATAGCACTAGCATATGATATAGGTGGAAAAGGAATTGAAAAGTAATGATTCAGTAAACATACCATATGAAGTGGTAAAAAGTTCATTGAGTAAATTCAATAAGCTACTAGAAATCACTGTTTCGGAAGAAAGAAAACTTTTAGGTTAAAGCTACTACTCTTACAGTGGGTGGTAGCTTTTATGTAAAAAATGATATAGAAATATTTTCTACTATTGTAACTTAATTTCCAGAGGTCTAAAATTAGATTAAATAGAACTTAGAAAATAAAGCATGTAAATTAGGAGGGCACCAATGAACAGTTTACTTAAAACAAAAATAAATGATTTTATGGAATTATACTGTAACACTTGGGCATTTAGTGGTTCGATATTAGTAGCTGAAAAGGGTGAGACTATCATCAAAAAAGGCTATGGACAGGCATCTATAGAACATAGTATTCCAAATACATCAAAAACCAAATTTAGAATTTGTTCTATAACAAAGCAATTTACTGCTATGGCAGTGATGATGTTACAAGAAAAAGGATTGTTGAGTGTTAATGATAAAATTTATAAGTTCTTTCCTGAATATAAAGAATTAGACAAAAGAATAACTATACATCATCTTTTAACTCATACTTCCGGTCTTCAATATTTATTTGGACAAAACTTTCCAATAATGTATAGTAAGTCTAAGCATACACATGAAGATATGTTTAATGTATTTAAGGATAAACCTCTTCTGTGTGAGCCAGGAGAAATGTGGAATTACTCTAATTATGGATACTATTTACTTGGATGTATTGTTGAAAAGGTTTCAGGTGTAACCTATGATGAGTTTTTAAAGAAGAACATTTTTGAACCGTTAAATATGAATAATACTGGTATTGAAAAAAATAAAGCAATTGTACCAGGGCTAGCTAATGGGTATTATCTAAATGATAATGATTTAATGCATACTGATTATGTAAACATGGATACAACTTTTGGATCTGGGGAAATCTACTCTACAGTCGAGGACATGCTAATATGGGATCAAGCTTTATATAATGGACGACTTGTTTCAGAGGAAACACTTGATACTATATTTTTACCATATGCAAATTCTGGTGAAAGAGGTACTGAGGATAATGATTATGGCTATGGATGGTTTATAGATAAAATGTACGGACGCAAGAGGATAAGTCACGACGGCGGTGGATTGGGATTCATAACTGGATTTGACAGATACATCAATGAACAAGTAAGTATTATTGTATTAAGTAATTATGGATTTACAGCAGTTTGGCGTATTGCAGAGATCCTTGCAGCTATAGTATTTCAAGAAGAATATCAATTTCCAAGTAGACCATTAAAATATGATTTAGATTACCAGGTATATGAAAAATATATGGGTGTATATAAATGTGATAATGAAAAACTCACTGTAGGAAGAGACAAGGAAAAGATGTTTTTTGTTATAGATGATGAATATATTATACCTATGTATCCGATATCAGAAACAGAATTTCATCATACTTGGATAGATGAGAGTTATGCTTTTTCTAAAGATGAGAATGGGGAGTTGTACTTTTGGGGAGCTAAAAAACAATAATTTTATAAGAGTTTAATACAAGAAAAACTCCTATGTACAATGTGATTACATAGGAGTTTTNNATTCTTTAATAATCTTAGTAATTTCTTTCCCTTTATCAGTTAAATGATACTCAACTTTAGGTGGAATTTCAGCATAGATTACCTTACCTATTAATCCATCATTTTCTAATTCTTTTAAATTTTCATTCAAAATTTTTTGGCTTATGCCCTTAACAACTCTTTGAAGCTCTAAAAATCTTTTGGGCTCATTATATAAATTACATAATAAAAGAGCTTTCCATTTACCACGTATAAAATCCATTGCAAAATCTAATAAACAAACATAAGTTTTGTTATTGAAAGAAATCATTAAATTACCTACTTTCAAATGTTTTTACATAAGATATTATACTAGAATTTTTAATGTAAATAAAGAATATTGGCTGTTATATTAATAAATTATTTTCCTATGTAAATAAGGTATTCTAATAAATCTTACCTTTAGGTAAGTCATCTAACGTAAAAGTGCGTACTTGTTAAGTATTATAGGCATTTATATAATGAGAACATAAGTTGAGAGATAAAAAAACAGATATAAGGAGATGTAATATGAAGGTAGTTGCTTTTAATGGAAGTCCTAAAAAAGATGGTAACACGTATAAATCAATAGAGATTGTAGCAAAAGAATTAGAAAAAGAAAATATTGAGGTTGAGATTATTCACGTTGGGAATAAGGTTATACGTGGGTGCTTAGCCTGTGGTGGATGTAGTAGAAATAAGAATGAAAAATGCGTCATCGATAAGGACGAGGTTAATGAATGGATTGTAAAGATGAAAGAGGCTGATGGGATTATATTAGGATCTCCAGTTCATTATTCTGCTATTGCAGGAACCATGAAATCATTCTTAGACCGTGCATTTCTTGTAACGTCAGTAAATGACGGTATGCTTAGACATAAAGTTGGAGCAAGTGTTGTTGCAGTTAGAAGATCAGGAGGAGTTCCGGTATTTGATCAATTGAATAATTATATTAATTATTCAGAAATGTTAATGCCTACATCAAATTATTGGAATGTAGCTTATGGTAGAACAGAAAATGAGGTTCTTCAAGATAGTGAGGGAATGCAAATAATGAGAGTATTAGGTAAGAATATGGCCTGGCTAATGAAACTTGTTGAATTTGGGAAAGATAATATTGAAGCACCAAAAAGAGAAAATAAGAATTTTATGAATTTCATAAGATAAATATATGAATAAAAAATAATTAAAGGTTTGGAAGGAGAAGAATTAATATGATAGATAATATGAATAGTACAATTACTTTAAACAACGGTATTGAAATGCCAAGATTAGGACTTGGGGTTTTCAGAGTAGAGGATAGTTCAGAATTAATAAATGCAGTTAAAGTGGCAATAAAAAATGGATATCGAAGCATTGATGGTGCCGCTATATATGGAAATGAAGAAGCTATGGGAGAAGGAATAAGAGAAGGTATAAATGAAGCAGGGATTTCAAGGGAAGATTTGTTTATAACTTCTAAGGTTTGGAATGCTGATTTAGGATATGAATCAACCATAGCAGCTTATGAATCAAGCTTAAATAGATTAGGTGTTGATTATTTAGATTTATACCTTATTCATTGGCCAGTAGAAGGAAAATATAAAGAAGCTTGGAAAGCATTAGAATATCTATATAAAGAAGGCCGTGTTAGAGCTATAGGAGTAAGTAATTTCCAAGTTCATCATCTTCAAGATTTATTAGGTGATGCTGAAATAAAACCTGTTATAAATCAAGTAGAATTACATCCCTACTTAAGTCAAAAAAAGGTTAGAGAATTTTGCAGAGAAAATGATATTCAAGTTGAAGCATGGTCACCTTTAATGGCAGGTAATGGATTATTAGAAAATGAGATATTAAAAGAAATAGCTAAAAAGTACAATAAAACAGTAGCTCAGATAGTACTACGTTGGGATTTACAAAGTCAAGTAGTAACTATTCCTAAATCTACAAATGAGAGAAGGTTAATTGAAAATATAGGTATATTTGATTTTAATCTAAGTAAGGTTGATATTGATAAGATAGATAGCTTAAACCAAGATTTAAGGGTAGGACCAGATCCAGATAATTTTGATTTTTAATTTATATTTTATTCTTTTTATTTTAGTAAATTTAATTATATAATTAAAACCTCACTTCAAATAGTTGCGGTGAGCTTTACCATAAATAAAGTAGAAGAGGTTGTGACAAAAGTATGAAAATACTTTTGTCACAGCCTCTTTTTTCATGAGCCTTCTTTGCTTAAACTTGAAAAACAAGAAAACTAAAGAGTCTGTAAATTCTTTTGTAAAGCGTTGACTCTAACACCACGTCATAGTGTAATATAAAAATATATCTTGAGTATATTAACAAAAACTCATAGCCGGCTGAGTATTAGATAATATTGATAGCTGTAAAATCAAACTTTGAGGTGTAGCAATGAGAACAGTAAAACAAGTTTCGGATTTGACAGGAGTAAGTGTGCGTGCATTACATTACTATGATGAAATAGGATTATTAAAACCAAGTGAAATTACAGAGGCAGGATATAGACTTTATGATGATGAAGCTCTTAAAACTCTGCAGCAAATTTTATTTTTCAAAGAGCTTGATATACCTTTAAAAGATGTTAAAGAGATAATGTTGAGTCCATATTTTGATAAAATGCAAGCACTAAAAAATCAGAAAAAGTTGCTTATTTTAAAAAGAAAAAGATTGAATGGCTTAATAGAGCTTATAAATAAAACATTAAAAGGAGAGAGCACAATGAATTTTAAAGAATTTGATATGAGTGAATATTATAATGTATTGGAAGAATTTAAAACAGAACACGAAGATAAGGTAATTAAAATTTATGGTAGTGTAGATAAATATAATGACCATATTGAAAAATTTAAATCTAAGGAAGATGAAATTGCTAAAATGGCTATAAAGAAATATGGAAGTATTGAAAAATATGCTAAGGCTTTAAAGAAAAATCTTAACAATAGTGCTACGTTTACTTTAGCAGAGCAATATGATGAATTTAAAAAAGATTTCTTGGAAGATAAGCACCCTAAATTAAAGGAACTATATAAAAAGCTTGTATCTGACTTAAGTAAGGATCCTTATTCAAAGGAGATTCAAGAAATTGCTGAAGAAATAACAAATACAGCTAGAAAAGATTATGAAATTTTCAAAATGGATAATGGCGATGATCATTGGTATTATATGGTGCAAATTTATTTGGTATATCCTAAGTGGATAGAAGAAGTGGATAAGAAATATGGAAATGGTGCATCTAAATTTATCGGAGAAGCTCTAAAAAATTATTTGGGAGATAAGCAGCCTAAATTAGAAACATTATATGAAAAGCTTGTAGCAGATTTAAGTAAAGATCCTTATTCGAAAGAGGTTCAACAAATTGTTGAGGAAATATCAGATGCAGCTAAAAAAAGTCAAGAATTTTACAAAGTGGATGAGGGAGAGAATCATTGGGGCCATACGGCAGAGCTTTATTTATCAAACTTCACATGGATAAAAGCCATTGATAAGCAATATGGCAGTGGTGCATCTAAATTTATTGGAGAAGCCCTAAAATTTTATTCTGAAAATAGTAATTCATGAAATAAAAGCTATTAAGGATTTGACATACAGAACCAAAGTTATAAGTATTAACGTAGATACTCAAAAAATAAACTGCAATTAAATAATTATAAGTTAAAAATCGCGTAATTCAAGAAAGTGAATTATGCGATTTTCGTAATACTACTAACGGATGTATTAAAAGTGTTATCACTTACTACTGATACAGTTCACCGTATCAGTAGTAAGTGATACGGTGAGCTGTATCATAAGTAAGCGAGGTTTTTCAAAATGATTTTCACAATTATGTTAAAAATTTAAATTAATACCATTATTCGGTATAATAAAATTAATGGATAATAGTATTTATAAGGAAGTAAGGGGGAAATAGAAATGATAAATTTCCGTATTGAAACACCTGATCTAATTCTCAGAACGTTTTTAGCATCTGATTCCAAAGATGCAGTATATTATAGTCAGCAGCCTAAAGTAGCATATTAGATGTCTGATATGATCTTACGTGATGAATCTAAGGCACTTTTTTGGATAAATCGAGTAAATGAAAAATTTGATGCTGCTGAGCCTTTTATAATATTAGCAATTGAACATAAGATTGAAGGCATATGTATTGGTTTTGTTGGTATTATTCCTAAAGCTGAACTAGACAATGAATTTGAAATTTTTTATGGTATTTCTGATAATTATCAAAGGAGAGGATATGTAACTGAAGCATGCAAAGAAGTAATTCAGTGGGTTTTTGAGAATACTAAAATAAAGTTCCTAACTGCAGTCGTAAAACCAGAAAATATTGCATCTAAAGTTACAATAGAAAAACTTGGCTTTAAACATGTTGATGCCAAAGTAATACCATATGATGGTGATATGTGTAAGTTTAATTATTATAAATTGTATAATAATTAATCATAATATTCATTAATGGAAGTCTAAAATAAATACTCATCATTTTTGTTATATATGATTTAATAAAGATTCTTCGTTTAGAATAACGTATGTTACATACTACGATAATATAAAATGTAGTTTCATTTCTAAGATAACAATCAATGAGTTAAGATAAGTATATTCACTAAATCTAGATATAAATGATAAGTTAGTAAATTATATAAGTAAACAAGAAGGTGTATCTATAAAGGCAACGGATTCTGATTTAAGGTGCAAAACATAAAAATATCATAAATAATAACATTAAAGCAGCAGTGATATTCACAAGTATTAGTGCTGTTTTTTGATTAATTATAAAGGATTGATTTTGGTATTAAATTACAATATAATATCAATGTATATTGGTAATATATGTTTATCAATAATTAATCTATATAGGAGGGTATAAAATGGAGTTATATGAAATTAAGGAAAGTACAAAGGATGAAGAAGATTTAGTCTGGAAAGGAATTATACAGTATAATTCAGCAGTAATACATTTAAAACAAATTGCTTCTGAAATTCCAGTTAATAGAGTGTTGAAGGACAAAGATGGTAATGTCATAGGAGGCATAAACTGCATTTTGTTTTATTGTTGGAATACCCTGTATATAGATATGCTTTGGATTAGCGAAAATCATAGAAAAAGTGGACATGGTTCAAAACTATTAAATGAGGTCGAACGAATTGCAAGAGAAGAAAAATGTACTCTTATTCATTTAGAAACAATGGATTTTCAAGCAAAGGATTTTTATATAAAAAATGGATACGAAATATTTGGAGAATTGGAGAATGTTCCTAATGGACATAAACGATATTATATGAGAAAAATTCTATAGACCAAGTTTTACAATACAAATTGAAAAGAGAAAATAATTTTTAGTGCTATATAAATATGGATTTGAACTACTGCTTGTTTATATTATCCTCATATATTAGAAATCCGAATTGTACTACCTCTCGAATTGAATATCCTGAATTGAGAAGAAAGTCAACGGATACTTATGCTATAATTGCAGCATTGGAGGTGATTTTTTGTATCTTGAATATGGCAGCAAAGAAATTGAATTCTTAAAAAGTCGTGACAAGCTGCTTGGCGCGGCGATTGATAGGATTGGACATATATACAGGGAGATTGACAGCGATCTTTTCTCTTCCGTGGTTCATCATATCATCGGGCAGCAAATCTCTACCTCTGCACAGGCGACCATATGGCAAAGGCTTAATGACATGATTAAGATTATTAATGCCGATACGATATACTCTCTTGAACTGGCTGAACTCCAAAAACTTGGCATGACCTTCAAAAAAGCCGGATATATCAAAGAATTTGCAGAGAAAGTTAGATGCAAAGAATTTGACATAGATGCACTCCAGTATCTGTCTGATGCTGAGGTCATAAATGAACTTTCAGCTCTCAAAGGAATCGGCATATGGACTGCTGAAATGATCATGATCTTCTGTATGCAGCGGCCCGATGTTGTAAGCTTCGGGGATCTTGCCATTCACCGTGGAATGCGGATGTTGTATCATCACAGAAGCATCGATCGAAAAAAGTTTGCGAAATACGCAAGACGATACTCGCCCTATGGAACTGTGGCAAGCTTGTATCTTTGGGCGATCGCCGGAGGTGCGATTCCGGAAATGAGGGATTATGCACCAAAAAGGAAAAAGGAGGTGCCGAAGAAATGACACAGGAAGAAATGTGGAAAGCAATATCCGAAAATGATGCGTCCTATGATGGTATCTTTTTCTATGCAGTTAAATCTACTGGGATTTATTGCCGTCCATCCTGCAAATCAAAGATACCAAGACGTGAAAATGTTTGCTTTTTTTATACCGCGGAACAAGCGAAAGATTCTGGCTTTCGTCCCTGCAAGCGATGCAGAAGCGACCTTTTAGATTATCAGCCAATCAAAGAAATCGCAGAAAAGGCAAAGCGACTACTGGAGGATTCTTTTCACAAGAGATGTGAATTGAATCACGAGCTTCAGCATCTGGGCATATCCCAGCGCCGCATGTCTGAAATTTTTAAGGACGAATATGGCGTTACACTGTCTGAATATGTGGGCAATCTGCGCCTGGCTGAAGCAAAACAGCTGCTTTCAGACACCAATGACGAGATTATTGACATCGCATATTCCGTAGGATTTGGGGGATTGTCATCGTTTTATCGCTTTTTTAAAAATAATACAGGATTATCTCCTGTGGCATACAGAAAGGAGCATCAAAAATGAGCAAATACGCTTTCTATGATTTTGAATTTGGAATTTTGAAAATTGGATATACCGACACAGCAATCATTTTTTTAAAGCAAGTGGATCAAATCGATGTCGATAACGAACATTCGACGCTTTCCGATCTGGCTTTTGACCAAGTGCGCGAGTATCTCAAAGGACATCGCCGGACCTTCGACTTCCCATACGAGCTTCATGGTACGGAGTTTCAGAAAAAAGTGTGGAATGCACTTTGTCAGGTTCCATACGGCGAAACCTGTACATACAAGGAAATAGCATCGGTGGTTGGTAATTCAAAAGCGAGCCGCGCAGTTGGCATGGCGAACAACAAAAATCCATTGATGGTCGTGGTTCCGTGCCATCGAATAGTGGGAACAGACGGAAATCTCATTGGTTATGCAGGTGGTCTTGATATGAAAAAAGCTCTACTGGAGCTTGAACGAAAGGAGGAACAGTAAATGAATGGAATCCAGATTCCGAGTATTCATATTTCCGACATCGATATGAGAAAATGCTACTTTAACCCTGGCTGCGCACTCAGTATTTACAAACCTGAATCTGAGCAAAAAATACTGAATATGCTGGGTAAATATTTCGGGTCGGTGCAGCTACATAACATTTGCTGCCATCATAATCTTCAACTACCTCATGGTGCTACTATCATCAATAACTGTGCAGGCTGCGACAGAAGATTTCGTTCCTTATATGAAGGTATACAGACCATTTCTCTATGGGAAGTACTGGACAGCATCGAAAATCTGCCTTTGCCAGACCATGCCGGACTGACAGTTTCTGTGCATGACTCCTGCTCATACCGAACAAAACCCCAGGTACATGCCGCGGTCAGAAGCATTTTACGGAAAATGAATATAGAAATCATCGAGTCCGAATACAGTGGAACGAAGTCCATCTGTTGTGGCGATAATTTCTATCCGCAGCTCTCAATTGAAAAAGTGACAGAGCTGCAAAAAAAGCGAGCCGCCCAGATGTCTTGTCAGAGTGTTGCAGTCTATTGTGTTTCTTGCATTAAATCCATGACCATAGGAGGGAAAACTCCGCACCATATGGTTGATCTGGTTTTAAACGAAGAAACCGAGCCGCAGGAGACAAGCATCGATGTGTACCACAACGCGCTGAATCAGTACATTGATGAGCACTAATCAGATTATAAGCATAATGAGAACCTGACAAATTCCAATTTATCTGGAAGTTTAAATTTAAAATATAAAAATTGTATATAGTAATAATTTTTTATATTAGGTGAGGTGATTACATGTCACAAAATAATGATAGATTATTTGACTTTAAATCCATAAACACGGAATATATTCACGCTATTTTCTCTAAATACAATAACCGACTTCTAATTCAAAATATAGTTCCAATTACAGCCGGAATGAGTACAAGCAATTATATTGTTGAAGCGAGCAACAAAAAGTATTTACTTAAAATTTATCCCAAAAACAATGACCATAGCGATATTGAAATAGCAGCTTATAAGCACGCTCACAATATTATTAAAGTACCCGAGGTACTGGATTTTGATAACAGTAAAGCCATAATTGATAATACTTATGCGATTTTTCAATACATTGATGGATTGACATTGAGAGAGTATGTGTCCCAAAACAAAGGTTTTCCAAACAATGTTATCTATGAAATCGGAAGCATGCTTGGGTTATTGCATGGAAAGGAATACACTTGTACGGCATTATTAAATGTTGATTTATGTATTAAGAAACAAATAACACAATTTGAAAATCAATATGAATTTTTTCTTGATGGAATGCCGGGAAATCACTTGAATGAAATAGTAAAGCGAGATCTAAGACATTTTATTGATGCTAATCGCAACTTAATAGAGCGAATATCTGAAAAGAATGTATTCTGCCATGGGGATTTTATCCCTTCCAATATTCTTATAGACGTATATGATACACCATGGTTTATTGATTTTGAATATTGCTTTTCCGTGCCACGTTATTATGATATTGGGAAACTTTTTAGAAACAGAGAGAATTATTCTCAATATATAGGTGATAAAATAAAAAGTGATTTTGCTAAGGGTTATAACGCTATAAGCCAAAGTGCATTACCTGAAGATTGGTATAAACTGTCAAAAATAGCGGATATAGTAGTAATGTTGGCATTGATAAACAGAGAAAATATTCCACGTGATTGGATTGAGGGAATTGAAGAAGAAATCATCGTGACAATGAATATGCAGTGATGCAAGCCACGCCAAATGAGATAATCCATAGTATACAATATTCTTATTAGGCGTCATACAAGTACAAAATTATAAATTTCTAATAAAGTATGTAAATTGGCTTATGCAAGTGAGTGTAAGCCTATATTTATTTTGAAAATAGACTAAAAGTCTACGTTATACCCGTTACTGTGAACCGTATTTGTGAAGAAGTAAAATTAAAAGAAGTCTGCAGGATATTAAAATATGCAATGATATAAAAGTATTATTGGATTATGTTATGATTTTTAGTAAAGGCATATTGAAAAATCTATTTGACTAATAGATAAATTTCCATTTACCGTCAATCAAAGACATCGCGTAAGCAAATGGTTTAACATTTACGTCATTGTCCATATTTACTCTCCTTTTTGATAGTATCTAACTAAAAAGTGCATACTTGCTACTAATTATATACTAATTTATCATAGAGATATCAAATTTACAAGGAGAATGATATTATGAAAAAAGAGATACAAGTATTCGATTATGCCAATGAAATTATGAAATCTATTAAAACAGGTATTTTATTAACAACAAAAGCAGATGATAAAGTTAACTCTATGACTATTTCATGGGGAACTCTGGGGATTGAATGGGAAAAGCCGATTTTTACAGTTTTCGTAAGAGAGAATCGTTTCACGAAACAACAACTTGAAAAAAATCCTGAATTCACTATAAACATACCAATCGGTGAGTTTAATAGAAAAATATTATCTATCTGTGGTACAAAGTCTGGTCATGTAACTGATAAGATCAGTGAACTTAACTTGTCACTCGAATCACCTAATAGAATTTCAGTTCCAGCTATCAAAGAACTTCCACTAACACTTGAATGCAAAGTTGTATATAAACAAAAACAAAATAAGAATGAGATTACAGAAGAAAATAGAAGTAAATTTTACCCACAAGATGTAGAAAGCTCATTTCATGGAGCAAATAGAGATTTTCACACAGCTTACTATGGTGAAATTGTTAGTGCATATATTATAGAATAGTATATTTTGAAGTTTTAATACATCTTTAGATTATGGTAATAACACAAAGTAGTCAAATTTCAATTTGTATAAAAGATTATGATCTAATTTATAGGAAGAATATTATTTAACATAGTATTATAGAAAGATTAATAAAACTTGAATTTGAAATATTACTAATTATATTGTATATGGAAAAGTCTAAGCTTTTTAATTTACGATATGGAGAGCCGTATCTATGGAGAATCAAAATTAAAAGAAGTACTTGAAATATTAAGCATTGACATAGATACAAGCTATGCTATACTCATACTTATTAATTCAGAAATTTTGGAGGTGGTAGGTATGTTTATAAATCTGAAGTCTGGAAATAATTTTANNTCAACTGTGTGGGCTAAAAAGTTGCATTAGCTGCTGATTCTGCACTTTATTTAATTAATTAAGTAAAGGAGTATGAATATGAAATATATTAATGCAGCAGATGTGCTTCCAAAGGAATTATTGAAGGAAATTTTGAATTATGTAGATGGAGAACTATTATATATTCCTGCATCAGGTGAGAGACAAAAATGGGGGGAAGGTAGTGGTTCAAGAGAATACTACAAGAAACGTAATAGAGATATAATCAATCAATATAAAAATGGAGCAACAATAAGCAATATTGCTAAGGCTTATTATTTATCATATGATTCAGTAAGAAAAATAGTGAATAAATAAATTTAAAGAGATTTTACCATTTTGGTAGAATCTCTTTTTTAGATAGGAAAAAACAATTATACCTATTCTTAAGGATATGATTATAGTATTTAAAATTATAAAATAAAAGCATAATCTTAAATAACTTCAAAAGCACTATTAAATACCAAGATTAATATGTTTGCGATTTGAATGTAAAAATATATTCTAGAATCTTGAAGTATTGTGTAGTAGAGATTTGAAAAATAAGAAAAAGTTTTTAGGATAGTTAAAATTACATGAATAGAGGTGGCTTGATGTCGGTTATTAGATAAAATAATGATTAACTATTATATTGAAATTTATCTTTTACTGTACTTATATCCTGGATAAATAGATGAAACAGGAAAATAAGAATTTTTAGGAGGAGTGATATGAAAATTAAAATGGAATTAAAAACAGAACGTCTCCTATTGAGACCATGGAGAATTGAAGATGCACCTGCTCTATATAAGTATGCCAGTGATCCTAAAGTTGGTCCAATAGCTGGGTGGCCGGTTCATACAAGCATTGAGAATAGCAGAGAAGTCATCAGGGACGTGTTTTCTAACGAAGGGATCTATGCAATTGTTCCGAAAGGGCAAGAAGAACCTGTTGGATGTATCGGACTTTTAATAGGAGAAGCAAGCGATTTCGGCATCGGACCAGACGAAGGGGAAATCGCGTATTGGATTGGCGTTCCTTACTGGGGGAGAGGGCTTATCCCAGAGGCCATTAGAGAATTGATGCGCTATTGTTTTGAAGACCTTGGACTTAATACACTTTGGTGCGGGTACTTTGAGGGAAATGAGAAATCGGTTCGTGCTCAAGAGAAATGTGGGTTTAAGTATTATCGTACCAATCATGAAAAGCCTTGGCCTTTGATGGGTGATGTAAGAACAGAAATTATTACCTGTATCACCAAGGCACAGTGGTTGAATAATACATCTCCTTGCGAATAGTTGCACAAATTACTATTTATATAAAGAATGCTATTTAACATAGTGTTATAGAAAGTTTAATATAAACTTGAATTTAAAATAGTCTTAATTATATTGTATATATGGAATTCTAAGCTCATTTACTTAGGGGAAGGTGAACCGTACCATAAACAAATGCAAAAAGTAGTCTTAGGTATTGATATAACTTGCCTAAGGCTATTTTTGTACGTAAAAATACCGTATTACAAGTATAAAATATAATAAGTTTAGCAGTGGAGGATTCCAAAATATGTTATAATTGAAAGAGCTGAAATAAATGATAATCAAACTTTTAAGCATAAGGTAAATAGTAATTTATAATACAGTTAATAGGCAGATAAACTTGAATTTGTGGAGAAATAAAAATTTAATATATTAAAAAGCTAGTTTATGAAAGGAGATATTATGTTAAGTCCAAAAGAAGCAGAAAGAGAACTGTCAATAGGTGCACAACTAAATCCAGGACCGTGGATAAAACATAGCATGTCTGTTGGATTGAATGCTAAATTGATTGCAGATAAAATTGACATATTAGATAGCAATCAGGCTTATGTTATGGGATTATTGCATGATATAGGTCGCAGAGAAGGTATAAAATCAATTATGCATACGATTGACGGATATGATTATATGATGAGCTTAAATCAAAAAGAGATTGCTAAAATATGTTTAACACATTCATATCCAATACAAGATGTAAATACTTTTTTTGGAGAATTTGATTGTACAGAAGAACAAAAGGTTTTCTTGTCACGCTTTATAAAGAATACGGTATATGATGATTATGACCGATTAATACAATTGTGTGATGCAATATCATTGCCAAATGGTGCTTGTATAATGGAGAAAAGATTAATTGATGTGGCATTAAGGCATGGCTTACCAGATTTCACTATTGATAAATGGAAAGCATTTTTAGAGTTGAAAAATTATTTTGATAAATTGTGTGATTGCAATATATACACACTTTTGCCAAATGTAATAGAAAATTCTTATGAGAGTTTGTGATAAATTCCAATCTATATACTACTAAGATATAAGTTTTTAAATATAACAACTATTTAAGTTTATTTTTTATAATAATATTAGAGAAACTCCACAGCGAATCTGAGGAGTACATTTATTTTGTTTTAGGGCTATTGGATGAAATTAATTGAAGATTAATTAAGAAAAAGTGCTATTCTTTGCATGATGGGGCACTTTTTTCTTTGCTTTTAGCTTCTATATCAATACCAAGGCACTTAATTTTAATCTTTAAGTGATATATGAAAAGATTATGTTTTAAAACCAATTTAATCACATAAATAATTGGTACACACTTTATAGAAGTATCAAACATATCCAATACCACCCTCTAGCTATAGTGACCCAGGAGGATCGAAACTTAGATTTTTTAAATCTTTAGTTGAGTTATGCAAATCAAAACATTCAAAACCGACCTAACCATTCACTACGGATTTCAAAATATTACTCTAGAATCATCCCATAAGTGATATTCAAAATCTATGATTTTGCAAATAGAACTTACTCCTACAAACTTATGTGAGTAGTGAATTTCCTATTATGAAGAATATATACACAAGAATAAAAGAAATATGAGGTGAGCAATATGCAAGAAAAGATTAAGCCTAATAGTTCTTGACTTGTATTTTTTTATTTAAATATCTCATAAAGATGATAAAATATATCAAGTATTTATTATCTTTATAATGTATTATTTAGATATATGGTAAAAGTGGGGTGGGTTTATGAGTTACTATATTAATATTCAAAAGGCAATAGACTATATTGATAATAATTTAGAAGAAAATATTAAGTTGGAAAAGATAGCTAAAGTTGCAGGTTATTCNNATTTTACAGGGTGTTTGGAGCACTTGTTGGTTGTTCAGTAAAAGAATATGTTCGCAAAAGAAGGTTAAGTAATGCAATGTATGATTTAGTAACTTCAAAACGTAGTGTAACAGAAATAGCTTTTGAATATGGTTATGAATCACATGAAGCATTTACAAGAACTTTTAAATTGGCTTATGGTGAATCGCCAAGTAGTTTTCGGAAAGTTAAAACAGAGCCATGCCTGTTTGAAAGAATCAATTTACTTTCAAACAATAATAAAAATGGAGTGGTAATATTAGAACCAGAGATTATTTGTAAAGAGGAGAGATTACTTTTAGGTATAGCAAGAAAAATAAATCAGGGAGGAAATATAAAATTTGGACTTTTATCAAAAGTAAAAAATGAGTTCATGGAAATGGCAGAGGAGATTGAAAACAGAGTAAATACCGAGTTGTATTATGCAGCTTATGATTATGATGTACAAGATATAAGTAAAGAGATTGATGAGATTAATTACACTTATTTTTATGGTGTTGAAGTGTCAGAATATAATAATAACTCTCAAGGTATGGTGAAGAAGGTTATACCAAAAGCTAAATATGCCGTTTTTAGTTATGATACTAAGGATAATACTTTAAACGGTGAAAGTCTAAATCAACCTGTATATGACTATATTGATGGTATTTGGCTTCCTAATTCCAAATTTGAGCTTTCTGAAATTTGTGATTATGAGGTTATTAATCAAAATGAAAACTGTATTAATTATTACATTTCAATAAAGTAACGCTACCTTACAAGTAATCAGAAATAATTTCCATAAAGTACAATGAACCGAACTTCAATTCCTGATGTAAATGGTTTTGAATGGAACAATAAATTTGGTGCATTCTGCAAAGTGACTGAATAATTTGCTATTTGTTTGGTAATCTTCGTAAAGAACACAATGGAAGGAATGTGATTTTTCATGACTGAAATTTATTCAATTGATAAAAGCAAAAGGGAAATCCTCTTTCCGTTATTTAAAGAAAATCGATATGATACTGTTGTAATAAAAAGTATTTTAGAGGGACATTCGGGGCATGCATATTCTGATAGTAAAACTAAACCTACAGTGTCCAGGTTAGACTCAGGTGCTTATACGATATTAGGTGGAAATCCAAATTCCATAGCAGCTATTGAGTTAGTTAGACATGCTCCTATTAGTGTAGTCACACCTGAGAATAAAATATGGGAAAAACTACTTTATAATGAATTTAAAGATAGAATATCTTATCAACCATTTGACAAATTGTTGCCATATTCGCTTAGCAAAGAGTACTTGTTTAAATTAGCTATAAATATTGATGATGATTATAAAATTTTAAGAATTGATAAAGAGCTTGCAAATCAATTACCAATAGATATAAATAATAATTATTTTTTTGAGCATTTCTGTTCTATTGATGATTTCTTGACTCGTGGTATTGGATTCTGCGTTAAATATAATAATAGGATTATTAGTGCAGTTACTTCAATGGCAGCATCTGAAAAGATGATCAATATAGAAATTGAGACACATTCTGAATTCAAAAATAAGAACTTGGGGACAGCAGTAAGCGCAAAATTATTGCTATATTGTTTAGAAAATGATATAGAAGCTCAATGGCTTGCAGCAAATGATATTTCAGAAAAGCTTGCACTAAAACTAGGATATATTAAAGCTGAATTTTATAAAACATTCTTAATCAATTAAATTCTAACTTTCATTTAAGCATAAAAAATTTTTATATATAAGGAGAAAGAGATGCTTTTTTATGATATAGAAACAGAAAGATTAGTTCTTAAGAAAATATCTAGAGATGACAGAGATATTATATTTAGCCAATTTTCAGATGATGTAGTTAACAGATATCTGTTTGATGCAGAGCCATTAACTAATGTTGAAGGTGCAGATGAAATTATTGATTTTTATATACAGCTTGAACCACGATTGCAGCACCGTTGGATTATGGTACGAAAATCAGACGGGGTTAAAATGGGTACATGTGGGTTTCATTGCTGGAATCATAAGGAGTGTAAAGTTGAAATAGGTTATGACCTTAAGGAAGAATTTTGGGGAAATGGTTACATGCAAGAAGCGATTAAAGAAATCATCGCATTCGCCGCAAGAAATATGAATATAAAAGAGATAAGTGCATGCATTTCTATTGACAATAAAAGGTCAATCCGCCTTGCTGAAAATCTTGGATTTGTTTTATCTGGTTCAAGTTATGAATTATTTAGAGATAAAAAATATTTGCATAATATATATTCGCTTTATCTAATTAATATAGCATAATATACAGTCGCAAGGTACAGAAATATTCCATAAACAATAAGGAAGTAGAATTCCCTGATGATGGGATTCTACTTATTTTTCAGTATTTACAGTGAGGATATAGTTGATTAGAATTATAATAAAACTAGAAACTTGCGGATATTAGTTATTTAGATGTGTTAATGTATTAGAATAATAGTCTTTATACTTTTTTAGTCTAATGTAAAGGTAAGGGGAATATAATCTTTTGTATTAACAAAATAAATTTGAGGTGTTTTGTTATGATGATACAGCCACTCTGTATTGTCTAATAACAGGACAGTAATTGTGCATGGGCTGTAAAGAAATTTACTGTCCCAAATTGGACTTTGCTTTCTTCGTAAACAAGTGCTTTTAGGGGTAAGTGAGGCAGAAAAAAAGCATTGCAGAACAATGGAGAAAAATGAAGCAAAGTTATGAGCAGAATGTATAGTTTGGTTGACTCAACTTTCTATAGAGTGCTTGGGTTATTATAAAGATATTAGATGGCTTATCTCAAGGAGGTAAGTCTATTTATCTTTTTTGTAAAAAATAAAAAAACTACGTTATACCCGTTACGGTGAAGCGTATCCATGGAGAACCAAAATTAAAAGAAAGTTATAAAATATTATAATCAAGCCAATGATATAAAAAATATCATTGGCTTGTGTTATAATTATTTTAGTAAATTATTAGGAAATTTATTAGATAAATAGGAATTTATTGAGTAGATTAAATAAGCAATTTTAATATATCAAGAACTTCAAGGATAGGAGCAGATACTCCTACTTTTTTAATTACAAGGGGATTATAATGGTGTTAAATTTGTGGGAAACTTATGTATAGTAGTAATATTAATAGGTGTATAAAATATAAACGTGACAAAATATTTAAATAATTATATTCAAGTATAGAAAGGTATTGGATAGACTTATATTACAAGGTGATTGTTGTCATTTTTAGTATGATTTAAAATTTAAGGGTAAAAATAAACGTAAAAAAATAAATACATCATATTGACACCATAGCTAGTCGGTGATACTATATAGTGGTAGTAAGTAATACCGAATACAAGTAGTACTAAATAGTAAAGAGGTGATTTATTTGGAAAATATAACGGAAATGTTAAAGGGTGTACTGGAAGGCTGTGTTCTTGAAATTATAAGTCATGAGAAAATATATGGTTATGAAATTACTAGGAGACTAAATGCTCTAGGATTTTCGGATGTTGTAGATGGAACAGTTTATACCATCTTGGTGAGACTTGAGAAAAATAAATTGGTGGAAATTACAAAAAAGAAATCAGATATGGGACCACCGAGAAAGTTTTTCACTCTTAATGAGGCAGGGCGTGAAGAACTAGAAAAGTTCTGGTCAAAATGGGAGTTTGTTTCGACAAAGATTAATGAGTTAAAGGAGAGGAAATAATGAATTTTTGGGATAAAATTACGGGAAATGATATGACTAAAGAATTTAAAGCCTTTGAATTGAGAGTAAGAAAACTACCAGCTGATTATCAAAATGTATGGGAAGAAATAAATACTAATCTTTTAATTTACGGAGATTTCACAGGTCGCAATCTTATGCCAATTCTTAATGGGGTCCTTGATATGCTAGAAGAAACAGCCGCAACCGGACAGAATGTCAAAGATGTTTTAGGTAATGATATCAAAAGTTTTTGTTCAGAGTTAGTAGGAGAAGAAGGGTCAAAGTCTTTTCGTGACAAGTGGCGCAAGCAACTCAACAATAAAATCGCTAAAAAATTGGGTAAATAGGAGGATAAGATGAAAATAAAAGATATCATAGAAGGCAAGAAAGAGTGGAGAGCACACATGGAGCGTGTTAAAGCTCTACCGAAAGATTATCAGATAGTTTATAAAGAGATTCAAAAATATATTTTTAAGGTCGGAACTGCTGAGTTAATNNTTTTTGAAGATGGCGCGGCATTGGGTAAAGGAGTGCTAGAAGTTACTGGCAGTGATGTAGCGGGTTTTTGTGACGATTTAATAAAAGAATCAAAGACTTATGCTGATATATATCAAGAATCTGATGACCAACAAGTTAACAAGGCTATGAAAAAAGCTATTGATAAAATGAGATAAATGAGGTGCTAGAGTGCGTAAATATGAGTGGATATTATGTCCGGTATGTGGTAATAAAACAAGGGTTAAGATATGTGATGATACAATGATTGAAAACTTACCACTATTTTGTCCTAAGTGCAAACAGGAAACTAGAATTAATGTAAAACAATTTAATATTTCAGTTATTAAAGAGCCAGACACTAAGATGCAGAGCCGATAATATGTGAGTAAAATTGCAATTATTGGCTCTTTTTTATGACAAAAAATTGTAGATTTAAAAGGTAAAATAAGCATTATGCATTAAAAATGAATTTATGTCCCTATGAATTTATGTCACTTATAAATTTTTAATAGATAAGCTTCTAAGAGGTATGTGTATAGAAGTAAGACGAAGACATTAGTAAGGATATTATATTGAATAGTAGGAAATATAGTGAAAAAAATATTATAGAAGTTAAAGGGTTAAAAAAATCATACAAAGATGTAGAGGTACTCAAAGGAGTAAATTTTGAAGTAGAGCAAGGAGGTATCTTTGCTTTACTAGGTTCCAATGGAGCAGGGAAAACAACGATGATTAGAATCATGGCTACTTTACTTAAAGCAGATGCTGGAAGTGTAGTATATAATATTAACAAAGTCCAACAAATTACTTGCTGGACTTTTTTTCGTAATAAATTAAGATTATTCCTCAGAATCTAATAGTAAATGAGGTTTTTACTAAACTTAGATAATTAAATATATGAGATATTTTATAGCATATAAAGTTCCGCACCATAATTTTAATGTGGTTGAGGAACTTTTTTCTTTAAATGATTTACCCACTAATTTATGTGAGATATAATAATTGGAGGTCAATCAATATAAGTGCAAATTAATTAGTGGTAAAACTAACTATTAAATAGGAATTTAGATACGTGCTAATGGTTTATGACGATAGAAAGGTAGAAGTATAGTGATAAGTGAGAGAATTTATATGAATAACGTAAAAGCAATTTTGTTTGATTCAGGGAGAACATTAAATGTTCCCAGAACAGGACATTGGTTTATAACACCAAATTTTATGAAAATAATTGATAGCGAAGATTTCACCTTTACTAAAGAAAACATGGATAATGCAATGAGAAAAGCTTGTGAGCATATTAATAAAATTTTATTAGTCAAAACAGAAGAAGAAGAGTATTCAATGTTTAAGGAATTTTATGAAATTGTACTAAAAGAAATAAATTATCCTAATATAAATAATGAAATTATTGAGTTATTAGCAAAGGATAATGTTTATAATGATGATAAATTTCTATTTTTTGATGATATAAATGATTCTTTAAATGTTCTTAAGGATAAATACTTATTAGGAGTTGTTTCAGACACATGGCCATCTTTAGAAAGGGTTTTTATAAATAATGACTTACGAAAACATTTTTCAACATTTGTTATGTCATCAGTTTATGGTTCATATAAATCAGAAAAGATTTTATTTGAAATAGCAATTGAAGAACTAGGAATTAAACCAGAAGAAGCAATGTTTATAGATGACAGTGAATCTAATTTAAAGGCAGCAGAAGAATTTGGTATGATTCCAATATTAATTGATGTATATAATTCACAAGAACTAATAAGTAAATACCCAATAATACATTCTATAAATGAATTGATAGAAAAATAAAAAATTATTTATTATTGAAGTTTAAAAATGCTATAAACTCCAACTTATAGGATAGATTTAAAGTTATTTACTGTATACAAAAGATAGTTTAAATATATATTATTAATAATGAAGTTAATAGAGAAAATGATTTCTTAGTGCTATATAAATTTGAACTACTGCTTATTTATATTATCCTCATATATTAGAAATACGAATTGAATATCCTGAATTGAAAAGAAAGTAACCAGGTGCTTATGCTATAATTGCAGCATTGGAGGCGATTTTTTGTATTTTGAATATGTTAGCGAGGAAATTGAATCCTTAAAAGGCTGTAACAAGCTACTTGGCGCGACAATTGCCGGAGGTGTGATTCCGGAAATGAGGGATTATGCATCAAAAAGGAAAAAGGAGGTATCTTATGTATCAATATTATAAGGGATTGATTATTAGAGAAGGAACAGATGGGCTTAAAGGGGATACGATTAAAAAAATGTATGATGAGGTTGGTTGGGTGTCTACAAGTCAACCGTCATGGCTAGATGAAAAGTATGAAATCTGCTTTAAAAATTCATCATGGGTTTTCACTGTCTGGGATAAGGAAGATATGATAGCTATGGTAAGGGTTGTGTCAGATAGAGTTATGACTGCAACAATCCAAGACCTGGCTGTTAAGGAAGATTATCGAGGAAAAGGCATAGGTAAAAAACTTGTGGACCTGTGTTTAGAAAAGTTACCCCATGGAAATTGGTGGGTGCATACAACTCCAGAAAACTATGACTTCTATAAAAAATGCGGATTTGAAATTCCTCAAATATCTGATAGTTCAACAATGACATATATGGGATATATTAAGGCTAGATTAGAAGGACATAGATAGATAATGTTTTACATTTTTCTTAAATAGTACAAAAAGAAAGAGGGGAATTTTAGTGAGACTTCGGGGTTTGCCATGCACTCTCACTAAAGATAATATATGATCAGTATTATGATAATAGAAGATAACCAGCAATTGCAAAATGAGATAGGAATTCTTTTGACACGTAATGGATATTCTGTTATGAAGATTAATGAGTTTGATAATATACCTAAGCTAGTGAAGGAAAGTAGTCCGCACTTGATTCTGCTAGATATTAATTTGCCTTATGATGATGGGTTTAAAATATGCACTGAAATACGAAGCTTTTCAAATATACCAATTATATTTGTCACAAGCAGGGACACTAATATTGATGAGCTCATGAGCATAACCTTAGGTGGGGATGATTTTATCACAAAACCCTATAATGCTCAAATTCTCTTAGCTAGAATAAACTCACTGTTAAAGAGAGTATATCCAAGTGAAAAGGCAAACGACTTTATAGAATATAACGGTGTTAGATTAAATGTACTGTCTAGCAATGTAGAATATGGGGATAAGGAAATAGAGCTTACTAAAAATGAACTTAAAATACTTCATTACTTATTGATTAACAAAGGGAAGATAGTATCCAGAGTAGATATTATGGAATATTTGTGGGATAGTGCCATGTTTATAAATGACAATACTCTCACAGTAAATATAACTAGACTGAGAAATAAGTTTGAAGAGATAGGAATTAGTGATTTTATAAAAACTAAAAGAGGACAAGGGTATATAATATGAGTTTAGGGGATTATTTAAAAGAAAGAATTAAAGCTATAATGCTGAATTTCATAGCATTGATTACTTTAAGTACCCTTATTTTTAGTGTAGGAAATACCTTTGACACTATAATTACTATTGCATTGACTTGGATTGTAGTGTATAGCATATTTTTAATATACGAATATAGAAAAAGAAAGGTATACTATAATGAAATTTTAAAAACTGCTAACAAGCTAGATAAGAAATATGTTATAGGGGAAATAATTGATGTTCCTCCCTTTATGGATGCAGTTCCTTATTATTGGTTAATGAAGAAGGCTGGTAAGTCTATGCTTCAAGAAATAAATGAAGTTAAGACTCAGCGTAAGGAATACAAAGAATATATAGAGCAGTGGATTCATGAAGTAAAAACACCCATAGCAGCTATTAAGCTAATAGAAGAAAATAATAGGACAGATACTTCTAGAGTTATATTAGAGGAATTAGAGAATATAGATAGATATGTTGAGCAGGCTTTGTTTTATGCCAGATGTGAGGAAGCTCAGAAGGATTATCTTATTAAGGAGATTTCACTGGAGCAGTGTGTAAATAGGGTGCTTATAAGAAATAAGCAGATATTTATTATAAATAATATAGATATAGATTTAGCTGGACTGGATAAAAATGTTTATTGTGACAGTAAGTGGTTGGAGTTTATAATAAATCAAATAATAGTTAATACAGTAAAGTATAGAAAAAAAGATTTTCCTATGGTTAAGATTTATACTGGAGAAATTAAGAATAGTATTCAGCTTATCATTGAGGATAATGGCATAGGAATACCGGATAATGAAGTTGAGCGTGTGTTTGAAAAGGGGTTTACAGGAAATAAAGGCAGGCAAAATAATAACTCTACAGGAATAGGTTTATACCTTTGCAAAAAACTGTGTGATAAACTAGGTTTACTAATAGCAGTAGATTCAAAGGAAAATGTATATACTGAAATCGTGATTACTTTTCCTAAGGGAAACTTTTGTAAGGATGGAGCCATATAGGCTCTTTTTTACTTTCAAGGTGACAAAGTTGTAACTTAAAAGTAAGATTAAACAAAACCAAGCAGAGATAAAATCATGTACAATACTATTGAGGTGATGATATTGGATAAAATATTAGATATAAAAAATTTAGAAAAGTATTATGGGAACAAGGGAAATGTGGTAAAGGCTATTGATGATATAAGTTTTCATGTTTCTAGGGGAGAATTTGTTGGAGTCATGGGACCATCTGGTTCTGGAAAGACAACTTTGCTGAACGTCATATCTACTATTGATGAGGTAAGTTCAGGGCATGTTTATATAGATGGAAAAGATTTAATAGAAATTAATCAAAAGGATATTGCAAAGTTTAGAAGGGAAAATCTAGGGTTCATCTTTCAGGATTTCAATCTCTTAGATAATTTAACAATTCATGAGAATATAGCTTTAGCACTAACAATCAACAGGCATAAAAAGCAAGAGATAGATGGCAAGGTAAAGGCTGTAGCTGAAAACTTAGGTATAGAGGATATTCTTTCAAAGTACCCTTATGAGGTTTCAGGAGGGCAGAAACAAAGATGTGCCTGTGCAAGGGCTTTGATTACAAATCCAAAGCTTATTTTAGCAGATGAGCCTACTGGTGCTTTGGACTCAAAGTCAGCCCAAATGCTTATTGAAATGATTTCACATTTGAATAAAGAAATAGGGGCAACTATCTTAATGGTAACTCATGATTCGTTTACAGCAAGCTATTGCAGTAGAATTTTATTTATTAAGGATGGTAAAATTTTTACGGAATTAGTAAAAGGGCAAAACACCCGAAAGCAGTTTTTTAATCAAATTCTAGATGTTGTTGCACTGTTGGGAGGCGATGTGAGAGATGTACGCTAAATTGGCCTTAAGCAATGCAAAACGCTCTATCAAGGATTATGTAATCTATTTTGTTACATTAACTATATGTGTAAGCTTATTTTATGCTTTTATGTCCTTATCAAGCTCACATTACGAATTAATAACAGAGGATTCTTATAATTTTGAAATGCTAAAAGTCATGATGAAGTATGCCACATATATGATAACAGCCTTAGAGGTAGTACTTATAGGCTATGTAAATAAATACATGATAAAAAGAAGGAAAAGAGAGTTTGCAACATACATATTATTAGGTATTCCACAAAAAAATGTGGCATTTATGTTTTTTATTGAAACCTTGGTAATG